>JBMOMW010000043.1:0-86113 GCA_049325255.1 Pseudomonadota bacterium
ACCCCGGGCTTGTCCCGGGGTCCAGGGTTACAAGGGAAAGCCTGTGTTTTTGTCCCTGGACCCCGGATCAAGTCCGGGGTGACACCGTGGGTGGGGTGACTCAAGCTAATTGCGGGCTGCTCTAGAAGCCCTTTTCAACCTTCCCCGAATCCCGGTTTTCGGCTACCCTCGCGCATGGATAGACGATTTATGTATGAAAAACTGATCAATATTTTACCCAAAGGGAACCTGTGAAGATGAGGCCATCCAGGGAAGTGTTTCCAACCGTTATACTGGCGGTTCGCGGTTATGGCGGTTTCCTCGGTCCATATCTTAATGGACTTGTAAAAATTCTGGCGGATAATTTTGACCATTACGAAGTAATCATCGTCGATGATGCGTCGATGGACGACACCGTCTCTATCGTCGAGGAAAGGCAAAAGCATCTTCCAAATCTTACACTGTACTGCCTGCCCAAGAGCTATGGGCATTCGGTTGCAACGGTTGTGGGCCTCGATCATGCAATAGGTGATTTCGTCATCATATTGGACCCCGATCGCGATCAGCCTGATATTATTATCGATCTTGTGCAGGAAGCGTTAGAGGGGAGTGATATCGTCTACGCGCTGCCGCGTGACCGGCTTAAAAATATTGGATTTTACAATCGCATCAGAAGCCGTGTCCTGGGTGGCCTGGCGCAGTACAACCGGATAAACCTGCCTACGGCGATGTCCAGCACGATGCTGGTCAGCCGCTCTGTACTCAGCTTCATCCTGAAGGCGACGGACCGCCACCGCATACTTTACGTTGCGCCAGCGCTTTCGGGATATAGATACAAGACGATCATCTATGATCGCGACAGCCGGGGCGTTGCGGCCGGGCGTCGAATGGGATGGCGCGAGTCGACAGCGGAAGCGCTAAATCTTATGTTCGCGATTTCGCCGCAACCGCTCCGGTTTATCGCGCTGTTTTCGCTTGCGATCAGCGCCACTACGGTAATCTACAGCACCTACATTGTTCTCTACTGGATTTTTGCTGATGACCTCGCCCGCGGTTGGGCCTCAATCTCATTGCAGATATCGGGACTGTTTTTCCTGCTGAGTTTGATGCTTGCCGCGATGTCGGAATATATGCAGCAAATTCTGGACAGCACTGAACGCCGGCCGCTCTACTATATCGCGCGCCAAAGCAACAGCGACATTATGGATTATGCCCCGGATTTGAACGTGATCGAAGCGGGTGGCAGGGCCGCCGGTTTTATGTTCCAAGATAGTAAATCAGGAGCCTGATATCGCCATGACAGGTAGCGCGCTCGTGGGGCATACCGGGTTTGTCGGCTCTAACCTCCTGGCGCAACACCCGTTCCAGCATCTCTACAACTCAAGAAATATCGCCGGGATCGCCGGTCAATCATTCGAGCTTCTGGTCTTCTGCGGCGCGCAGTCAAAAAAATGGTGGGCTAATCTAAACCCGGATGAAGACCTGCGGAAAATACGCGCCGCGCTAGATCCCCTGACGGAGGTTTCAGCCGCCAAATCCGTCCTGATTTCGACCATCGACGTCATCCCGCCGCTGGATGGCGATATTGACGAGAGCGTTAACTGCCGTGCGATGAGATCGCACCCGTATGGAGAAAACAGGCTTCACATCGAAGAGTTCTTTCGCGCACGGTTCCCCAACACTCTGATCGTGCGGCTGCCCGGATTGTTCGGGCCCGGCCTTGCCAAGAACGTCATCTTTGATCTCATGAACGATAACCTTCTTGATAAAATCAATCCCGCCAGCACTTTTCAATATTACGATCTGGCCCGGTTGTGGGCCGATATTGAGACGGCGCTGGCGGCCGGTCTGAAACTTGTCCATCTTTTTGCCGAACCGCTCTCAACCGTGGCAATCGCCGAAAAATTTTTTCCGGGCAAGGCCATCGGCGCAGATGCGGCGCCCGTGGCCCATTATGATTTCAGAACCTGTCATGACAGGTTGTTCGGGGGCGGGGGCGGCTATATTGAAGATCGCGCCGCCGTGCTTGACCGGCTGGGCGCCTTCATACGGGCGGAGATGGCCAAATGAAACTCGCTTTTTCCAATATCGCCTGGGATACGGCGGAAGAATCGCAGGTTCTTGAAATCCTTTCTGAGGCGCAGGTTTCAGGCCTGGAGATCGCGCCAACGAAACTTTGGCCGAACTGGAATGGTGCGACAGCCGCCGCAGCCCGTCAAATCGGCGAACGGTACCGCAATGCAGGATTCGTTGTTCCGGCGCTTCAGGCAATTCTTTTTGACCGCCCCAACCTGACGCTTTTTGGGGATCATGCCGTGCGCGCGGCTCTTCTTGAGCATATTGAAACCGTCGCGGACATTGCGGCTGGACTGGGCGCGCGAACCCTGGTGTTCGGGGCGCCGCGAAATCGAGACCCCGGCGATCTTTCGCCAGAAGACGCGATGACCCTGGCGGTGCCGGTGTTGCGCGAGGCTGGCGCGCTTTGCGCTGCGCGCGGCGTCTGGCTTGGCATCGAGGCGAACCCGCCAATTTACGAATGCCGGTTCATAACGCGATGGCCGGAAGCCGCCGAACTGGTGCGCCGCTGTGACAGCCCGGGCGTCCGCCTTCACCTGGACGCCGCATGCACGGCGCTGGCCGGCGACGATCTGGCCGAAGCGGTGGCTGCAACGGCCGATATTCTTGCGCATGTTCATATATCTGAACCTCAGCTTGGTTCATTTGAAAATCCGCATGTCGATCATGCGGGATTCGCAATGGCGCTGCGAAACGCCGGTTACGAAGGCTGGTGTTCGGTCGAAATGCGGCGTAGCGGCACCCCGCTGGCGGCAGTGCGGCGCGCTGTTGAGTTTGCGAAATCCTGTTATGTCTGAGTTGACGGCCAGACCGTTCGAAATCTCGATTGTTATCCCCGCCTACAACGAGGAGGCCGTGATTGAAGCGACCGTCGCCGCACTGATACCGGCTTTGGATGACAGCGGATTTCGCTATGAGCTCCGCATTGTCGACGATGGTTCAACGGACGCAACCTGGGAAAAACTACAGGCGCTTCACGAAGCCTTTCCAAATGTCCGCCCCATAAAGAACAAAGGGCCAGGCGGTTACGGCATGGCCGTAAAAGCGGGATTGAACAGCTTCCAGGGGGACGCCGTAATTGTCGCCATGGCGGATGGCTCCGACAGTCCGGGCGACATCGTAGCCTATGCCCGCGCGCTTGCAGAGGGTTATGATTGCGCCTTCGGCATGCGGTTTTCCGGACAAGGCCAGGTACAGGGATACCCGCCTGTCAAGCGGCTCCTGAACCGGATCGGCAACCGGTTGATTGGCCGGCTGACCGGCAGTTCTTACACCGATTTCACCAACGGTTTCAAAGGCTATCGCCGGCCGGTTATCGAAGCGATGCAGCCGCTGATCGCCGCAGATTTCAATCTGACCGTCGAAATGTCCATCAAGGCGGTGATGAGCGGCGCGTCTTTCAAGGTGCTCCCCAACGACTGGACTGACCGGGCCGGCGGTGAATC
Source organism: Pseudomonadota bacterium (assembly GCA_049325255.1). Taxonomy (GTDB): domain Bacteria; phylum Pseudomonadota; class Alphaproteobacteria; order UBA11222; family UBA11222; genus UBA11222. The sequence continues at coordinate 3,501 of JBMOMW010000043.1, forward strand.
GAAGTTTAACGTCTGGCGTCTTGGGACGCGCTATCTGTTCACAATCGCCTATTGCTTATTACAAAACCACCTAAAAAACGCTGGCGCGCGCCCTCGCGCGCCAGCGTCACATTAACATGCCGCGCGTGTCAGGCTCGATATCTTCGAGCCTGCAAAGAATCCGTCCGCCGAGTTGAGATTGGGTTAGAAGGGTTGTTGTCATGGTTGTTGTCCTTTCCTCGGCATGAATGCTTCACGTTCGGGAGAAGTCCAGAGAATAGAGCGGCCCGCAATTAGCTTGAGTCACCCCACCCACGGTGTCACCCCGGACTTGATCCGGGGTCCAGGGACAAAAACACAGGCTTTTCCCTTGTAACCCTGGACCCCGGGACAAGCCCGGGGTGACAGACTGGGGGCAGGGTGTGCCTCAACCTGAGTGCGGTACGCGCTAGTATTGAGGGAAGTTCCGGTGTGAGTCCTTTTCACACCGCCAATTTCACCTATATGCCGGGCCGCTCAGACAAAGACGGCCACACCGTCTGTAGCCGTTGGTATTAAACCAGGTTTCGCTCTCCACTAAATCCAGGCAGGTCCATCCTACCTTTTCACAATGCGGCTAGGCGGGAAAGTTACCCAGACCGTCGTCCCGCGCCCTGGCTCGCTGCCAATTTCCAGCGTACCCTCATGACGCTCCGTCAGCTGTTTTGCCAGTGGCAGACCAAGCCCCGCCCCCTCATGTGCGCGGGCAAGTGAATTGGCTACCTGCTTAAAATTCTCGAATACCATGCTCAGATCATCCATTGAGATGCCAATGCCAGTATCGGCGATGGATACACGCAGCGCACCATCGCCCAAATGCGAAGCGCTTATCTGTACAGTTCCATTCTGGGGGGTGAACTTGATGGCATTGCCAATAAGATTGGAAAAAATCTGCTGTATCCGCGTCTGATCACCCCGCATAACCGGTAAATTAGAGGGAATATCGCGCAGCAAACAAATTTGTTTTTTTAACGCCTGTCCTTCCAGCATAAGCAAGCTGCCGGTAATGCACTCAGCTAAATCGACATCGTCCTCCGATATGGAAAATTCGCCGGCTTCTATTCGTGAGACATCGAGCAACTCATTTATCAAGCGCAGTAAATATGTAGCAGATTCATGGATATCCTGCGCGTACTCAATATATTTTGCTTCACCGACTGGGCCAAACAATTGCGTCGCGATTATATCCGAGAAACCAATAATGGCATTCAGTGGGGTGCGTAACTCATGTGCTATATTGCACAGGAACAACGTTTTTGTTGCGTTTGCTTCCTGTGCAGCCCTTACGGCTTGCTGCAACTGATCTTCTTTGTACCTGCCCAGGGCAATTTCGTTCTTGAGCTGTTGTTCATAGGTTATGTCAAATCCCATGGGCCGCGGATCAGTTCTGACGCCACTTTCGTGATCTGAGCTGCCGATTTGGCCAATATCTTTGTTCGCAGAATTATCCATGCAGCCTTCCCAAAAAAATCCCAAGCAGGCATCATACGAACATTTTTAAGCATAAACATGCGGTAGGGAAAATAACGGATGACATAAAAAAAGCATAAGCGGCGAATTAAGTCTAACGGCCCAAATTATTTTCCCAAAGGCCAGAACAGCGGCACCAGAAAAATGGCAATGCCAAAAATCAGGAAAGTCAGTGGAAACCCGACCTTGAGGAAGTCCATGAAGCGATACTTGCCTGGCCCGTATACCATCAGGCTGGATGGCTCAAGTGGAGTTAGATAAGAACAGCTTGCCGCAACCGCAATCATCATTGCGAAACTGCGCGGGTTTAACCCGAGTTGGGCTGCCGTCTCAAGGGCAATGGGGACGATGACAATAGCAGCGGCCTGGTTTGACATGGGCTGGGTCAGCGCAACGGTCAGAAAGAAAAAACAGGACAATACCACCAACGGATGCTGGTCTCCGATCAACGCAATCAGTTGCGCGGCAAGATAATTTCCGGTTCCCGTCGTCGCCATTGCAGCACCCAGCGATAACAGGGATCCGATCAGGACCAAAATTTTCCACTCAACTCTGCGATAGGCTTCTGCGGGTGAAATGCAGCGGGTCAGAAACATCAGAAACGCGCCGCCAATCGCCGCCACGGGCAATGGCGCGAGGTTGAATGTAGACACAAGTATCACAGCGGCAAAGATGGCGATAGCGGCGCCAGCGTGTGATGTTTTCAAACGCGATGAATCGACGCCGCCAAAGATGCTGAACAGGTTGCCGCGCTCAAGCGCCCGGACGTTCGCCGCCGATCCCTGTAACAGCAACACATCGCCAAGCCGCATCCTGACACGGCTGAGCTTCTGCGCCACGGAGTAACCAGCCCGGTTAATGCCCAGTACCTGTAATCCATAGCGGTCATTAAATTCAGCGCTTCTGAGGCTTTGTCCAATGAGCGGAGAATCCGGCATCAATACGCCCTCTACAATCGCTACATCTTCGGCTGGCATGGATGTATCCGCCAGATAAGCATCCGCCTTGATCTCGATGCCCGGTATGTCCTTTATTTCCAACAGGTCCCGTCTTAGCCCTTCAACAACGATTTCATCGTTGGCTTCCAGCACAAGGTTGGTATCTTGAGCATCAAGCGTCTTGCCTGTGCGCAGAACCGTGACGATTTTGAACCCGGAATCGGTTGCAACGGGCGAGTCCGCGATTGTCCTTCCGATGAGAGATGACCCCGCAGGCACCAGAAGGTCCGCCTTGTATAACCGGTTGCCGATATCCTCTATCTTTACTGCATCAGGGTCATGCCGCGGCATCAGGCGAATGCCGATAGTCAGCATGTAGAGCAAACCGGCGATGGCAATGGGAATTCCTGCCGGGGAAAGTTCGAACATGCCCATTGCGGGCTGTCCAGCGCGGATCATCAGCTCACTGATAACGATATTCGTTGATGTGCTGATCAACGACACGGAACTTGTCAGGATTGAGGCGAAAGCCAGCGGCAGAAGATATTTTGACGGGCTTGTGCCATTCTTTGCCGCAAGCCCCAAAACAACTGGAAGAAAGAATGCGGTCGCTGCGGTGTTGCTGATGAAGGCGGATAACACCGACACCGAGATCATGATGACGGCCAGAAGCACCGCCGGACGGCTTCCCACACGGCTCAGGATAGCGCGTCCGGTGGTATCGACAATTCCGGTATGCGCCAGGGCCGAGGTCATGATGAGAAATCCCAAAATCATCATGAACGTGCCGCTGGCAAAGCCGGCAAAGGCTTGTTCCGCATCCAGCAGCCTGGTGGAAATGATGGCAAGAAGTACGCCAAGCGCAACGGCGTCAGCCGGGATGCGGTCCCAGGCGAACAGCACGATGGCCGTAACGACAATGGCCAGACAGACTGCAATTTCCGTGGTCATTTCCATACGTCCTAACAGTGCGTGAAGGATCATGAACCGTGCGCCTTCAATCGGAAATGCGCAGGGCTTCCAGTTCTTCAAGATGCTCTTGTTCGTCGCGAATGATTTCCTGCATGGTCTGAAACAGGATCACGTTGCCCGGCGGAACCGTACTGAGAATTTCGGTGTAGCTTTTGACGGCGTCTATTTCCTCAGCAATGTTGATGCTGAGAATATCGGCCAGTGTGGTCGCGGGTTTCAGGTCATCGGCGCGAACCGCCATCGTCGGGGTTCCGCCCAACGCCAGGATGCGTCCGCGCAGTTTTTCGGCATGCAGCACTTCGTCAGTGGAAATTTCCCTGAGGCGGGTGGCGACGGCCTCGGCATAGGGTCCGGTCACCACTGCGGCATGGGTCGCGTAACGGATGGCGCAGGCGGTTCCTGGGAAAGCATACGGTTCATGGCGTCAATGAGGATAGTATTATTCATGATCATGCTTCCTTCATGGTTGGTGGGCAATTAAATTCCGCTAGAAATATGGCAAACGCACTGCCGAGGAGAGGCGGAGGGTTACGTTCGGGCCGGACAAACCATAAAGCAGCGTCTGCAAAATTATCGTAGGGGAAAGATCGTAACCCGTAAGAGAAGCGTAAGGCGAAAATGCCGCCGGGTGGAGTAAGGGGTGCTGCGTTTAGGTTGGGGCACACATTGAAACCTATATCGGCGCTATCGACAAATCAGTCGAAAACGCACAGGAAGTTTCATCGGGCATTTCGCATGTTTCCCAGGTGGTCGGTGAAACCGGTGCAGCCGCATCCCAGGTGCTGAGTTCTGCTGGCGAACTGGCGCGCCAGGGTGAAACCCTGCGCGAAGAAGTCAATGATTTCCTGAATAAAATTCGTGCGGCGTAATTCACGGTTGCACATCAACAGAAAAGGGCTGCTCATCAGAGCAGCCCTTTTCTGTATCTTGATCTTGCGAAATTTAGCCCAATTTCCCGTGGCACTGTTTGAATTTTTTTCCCGATCCGCACGGGCACGGCGCATTGCGCGAGACTTTTCCGAATGGATTGTCTTCAGACACTTCGTTTTCGCCTGTAAACGGATCAATATGTTCTTCATGCATGGCAGGCAGTGTGGGCGTGGGCGGCTGTTGCGCCACCTGAATGCGCGCCAGATGCATGCCCACATCCTGGCGCAGTTTTGTCAGCATGGCTTCAAACAGCTCAAAGGATTCCGACTGATATTCGCGCAGCGGATCGCGCTGCGCATAGCCGCGCAGGCCCACCGCCTGACGCAGATGCTCCAGATGCAGCAAATGTTCACGCCAATGCTGATCGATGGTTTGCAGCAGCACGGATTTTTCGATCTGGCGCATCAGCTCAGGGCCGATATTGGCGGCGCGGCCGGCCATGAAACGATCCGCATGATCGCGGATGCGCTCCCGGATTTCCTCGTCGGCGATGCCTTCTTCGGCGGCCCATTCGGCAATAGGCAGGGCAATACCCAGATATTTTTCACAGGCTTCCGCCAGGCCGGCCACATCCCATTGTTCTGCATAGGCTTTTTCTGGTATGTACTGGGCGACCAGATCGTCGATGGTTTGCTGGCGCATACCGGCAATTTCACCGGATAAATCATCCGTACGCATCATATCTATGCGCTGCTCAAACACGACCTTGCGCTGATCGTTCATCACATCATCAAATTTCAGAAGATTTTTGCGGATATCGAAATTGCGCGCCTCGACTTTTTCCTGGGCTTTCGCCACGGCGCGGTTGATCCACGGATGTATGATCGCCTCGCCCTGTTGCAGGCCCAATTTTTGCAGCATGCCGTCCATGCGCTCAGACCCAAAGATGCGCATCAGATCATCTTCCAGGCTCAGGAAAAATTTCGAACGCCCGGGATCACCCTGACGGCCAGACCGCCCGCGCAACTGATTGTCGATGCGTCTGCTTTCGTGACGTTCAGTGCCGATGACATAGAGCCCGCCGGCGGCCAGCACTTTTTCCTTCGCTGTGGCGATTTCCGTCTCAATCGCCTTGATCTTTTTTACCCGCTCTTCTTCGCTGGCAATATCGGCGGTTTCTTCTTCAATCCGCATACTGAGATTGCCGCCCAACTGAATGTCGGTGCCGCGTCCCGCCATATTGGTGGCGATGGTCACGCCGCCCACCTTGCCGGCCTGGGCGATAATCTGCGCTTCCTGTTCGTGATAGCGGGCGTTCAGCACATTATGCGGAATTTTTTTCTTTTTCAGCAGCGCCGCAAGCTGTTCGGATTTTTCAATGCTGGTGGTGCCGACAAGCACTGGCTGGCCACTGGCGTTGCACTGGGCGATTTCTTCGATGATGGCGTCGAATTTTTCCGCCGTAGTACGGTACACTTCGTCATCCTCATCCCGGCGCGATACCGGAACATGGGTTGGAATGGCCATCACTTCCAGATTGTAAATATCCGCAAACTCGTTGGCTTCGGTGGATGCCGTGCCGGTCATGCCGGAAAGCTTGTTATACAGACGGAAATAATTCTGGAAAGTGATCGAGGCCAAAGTCTGGTTTTCGGCTTCGACCTTTACCTTTTCCTTGGCCTCCAGCGCCTGATGCAGGCCGTCGGAATAACGCCGTCCTTCCATCATGCGGCCGGTAAATTCATCAATGATGATGACCTTCCCGTTCTTGACGATGTAGTCGCGGTCGCGCTGAAACAGAATATGCGCGCGCAGCGCCTGATTGACATGGTGCACCAGCGACACATTCTCGATGTCATACAACGACGTGCCCGCTTCCATCAGCCCCGCCTGCAACAGCAATTCCTCAAGATAGTCATTGCCGGCCTCGGTTATCGTCACCGAGCGGGCTTTTTCGTCCAGATCATAATGTTCCGGGCCAAGCTTCGGGATCAGCAGATCGGCTTCCTGATAGAGCTGGCTTTGATCATCCAGCGGGCCGGAAATAATCAGCGGCGTACGGGCCTCGTCGATCAGGATGCTGTCCACTTCATCGACGATGGCGAAATGGTGGCCACGCTGCACCATTTCCTCCAGGCGGTATTTCATATTATCGCGCAGATAATCGAAACCCAGTTCGTTATTGGTGGCGTAGGTAATGTCGGCGGCATAGGCCTGGCGGCGGTCGGGATCGCTGATGCCGGGTACCACGCACCCAACCGTCAGCCCCAGGAAACGATAGACGCGCCCCATCCATTGCGAATCGCGCCTGGCCAGATAATCATTCACCGTGACCACATGCACGCCCTTGCCAGACAGGGCGTTCAGATAGGCGGCCAGGGTTGCGACCAGCGTCTTGCCTTCGCCGGTTTTCATTTCCGATATCTTGCCCTGATGCAGCACCAGGCCGCCGATCAGCTGCACATCGAAATGGCGTTGGCCCAGGGCGCGTTTGGCGGCCTCACGTACCGTCGCAAAGGCTGCTGGCAGCAGATCATCTTCGCTGGCGCCATTTGCAATCTGTTCGCGGAATTGCACCGTGCGGGCGCGCAGCCCTTCATCATCGAGCGTGGCCACTTCCGGCTCCAGGGCGTTGATCGCGGCCACAATGGGATGCAGCTTTTTTAACTTCCGGTCGGAAGGCGAACCAAAAATCCGGTGCGCCAGTGCGCTTAGTCCCATCATTGCCTGAAAAATCCTTTTTGCCTGTCGACTGGCAGGGGTGAGACATAAGGTTCGCCGCCTGTCATGTCAATGTTAAGGGCGGCGGGAGCGATCCCCGTCTAATATACCGCAATTCTATATTGAGCCTTTTTTTATAAGGACTTACTATACCGTTCAGGTTTTAGCAGGAGTTGGTCCATGTCCGCCAGGTTGCCCCGTTCGCCACTTGCCCCCCCAAAATTTCCTGATATGCCGCCCGTCGCGGGTGTCCGCCTGGCGGTTGCAGCCAGCGGTATGCGCTATCAGGGGCGCGATGATCTGCTGTTAATGGCGTTTGACAAGGGAACGGCGGTGGCGGGGATGTTTACGACATCAAAGGCGCCCTCGGCCCCGGTGGACTGGTGCCGCAAGCATCTGAAGCAGGGCTGGGGCACGGCGCGCGCCCTGCTGGTCAATGCAGGCAACGCCAACGCCTTTACCGGAAAAAAGGGCGATCAGGCCTTGCAGGACTGCGCCAGTGCCGCCGCCGGACAGCTTGGCTGCACCAAAGGACAGGTGATGATCGGTTCCACCGGGGTGATCGGGGTGCTGCTGGATGCGGGCAAGATCACCGGATTATTGCCCGGCCTTGCCGCAAAGCTGAAACCGGACGCCTGGCAGGCCGGGGCCGGGGCCATTCGCACCACCGACACCTTTGCCAAGGGGGCATCCGCCACCGCGACAATTGATGGTGTGACGGTGCGCATTAATGGCATTGCCAAAGGTTCCGGCATGATCGCTCCGGATATGGCGACCATGCTTGCCTATGTGGCGACGGACGCCGCCATTCCGCCTGATGTGCTGCATGCACTGCTGCGCAAGGCGGTGCAGGCCAGCTTCAATATGATCAGCGTGGATAGTGACACATCCACCAGCGATACCGCGATGCTGTTCGCCACCGGCAAGGCGGCGCATGGCCCGCTCACCCGCGCTGGCGATCCGCGCCTGCGGGATTTTCGCCAGAAACTGGATGCGGTCATGGGCGATCTGGCGCGCCAGGTGGTGCGTGACGGCGAAGGGGCGCGCAAATTCATTTCGATTCGCGTTGGCGGCGCGGCTTCCCCGCGCGCGGCAAAACGCATCGCCATGTCGATCGCCAATTCGCCGCTGGTGAAAACAGCCATTGCCGGCGAAGACGCCAATTGGGGCCGTATTGTCATGGCCGTAGGCAAAGCGGGCGAGGCTGCCAATCGTGACGCGCTGGTGGTGCGTATTGGCGGCCTGCCGGTAGCGCGCAATGGCATGGCCGATCCCGCCTATTCCGAAAGCAGGGTAACGGCGCACATGAAGGGCGATGAAATTTCAATTGATGTGGATGTGGGTGTTGGCAAGGCGGCGGCCACAGTCTGGACCTGCGATCTGACCCATGGCTATATCGACATCAATGCGGATTACCGGTCTTGAAAATGGATGCCCCATCAGATGTGATTGCGCATACCCCACGGCTGATCCTGCGCCATCTGTCCCCCGGTGATGCGGCGCTGATCCAGCCGCTGGCGGATAATTGGGAAGTGGCGAAACAGACCCCCAATCTGCCTTTTCCCTATGGCGAACTTGAAGCGCGCAACTTTGTTGATCAGGCCCTGCGCGCACATGATGCGGGCAAGGAACTGGTCTTTGCCATTATCCGCCGCCACGACGCAGCGCTGATTGGCCTGATCGGGCTGGTGACGGATGTCGCACCCATAGAGGTTGGCTACTGGCTTGGCCAAGATTATTGGGGCTGCGGCTATGCCAGCGAGGCGTTACAGGTAATACAAAATTATTCTCGTGAAACACTGTGTAGCCGTAGAATTGACGCAGTGGTGTTCGATGACAATGCCGCATCAATTCGTGTACTGATAAAATATGGATTTACATATCAGGAGCGGTGGGAAGAAGACATCCCTTCACGCGGCGGGCGGCGCACGGTGTTGCGGTATCAATGGCAGGCGGCGTGACACGCCTTGTTCTCGTCATTGCCTGTGCGCTGATCGATGGCGAAAACAAAGTGCTGCTGACACGGCGCCCGCCCGGCAAGACAATGGCGGGGCTGTGGGAATTTCCCGGCGGCAAGTGTGAGACGGGCGAAACGCCGGAAGACTGCCTGATCCGGGAACTGCGCGAAGAACTGGGTATTGCGGTGGCGTCGCACGATCTGACGCCGCTATGCTTTGCTTCACATCGCTATGGGCCTGCAGAGGGCGATTTCCATTTGTTGATGCCGCTTTATGTGTGCCGTAACTGGCAGGGCGCGTGCCATCCGAACGAAGGCCAGAACCTGACCTGGACGCGGCCCGCACAATTACGTGATTATGCGATGCCTGCTGCGGATGCGCCGCTTATCGGGCCGTTACAGCTGTTTTTGGCTGAATAGTAAATAATCATTAATCTTGTCTGATTATATTTATTTCCCATGTAACATTAGGTGAATCTTTTCCGTGCAAAGGATGACTCAAATGCGAGAGCTGAAAAAATTTGTGGATGAGACATCGGGCGCCACGGCGATTGAGTATGCGCTCATTTCTGCGGGCATTGCACTGGTTATCGCAACCGCCGTGTTTGCTTTAGGGGGGCAGTTATCAGCCGCTTTCTCAGCTATGGCTGGATTAATCGCCGCGCTGATTTAAGCACTGCCTGAGTATTGCCGTCCGGGCTCCAGCCTGTCAGATTGACCAGCTGAAATGTCGCCCGCACCCGGCCGCCGGGATCGCTGAAATTTTCATGATATAGTTTCACGGCTGCGCCCAGTGTTTCACGGCGCAGGAAACGCCGCCGGCGGGCATGCAGAATATTGCTTTCTCCCATGCCGCGTAATTCCCGCATCAGGGCCAACGGATCGGCATAGCTGACCGTGATCGTATCCACATCTGTGACCGGGCGCGTAAAGCCTGCGCGTTGCAGCAACGCGCCCGCATCGCGCACATCCACCATGGGGGCGATGCGCGGGCTAAGACCACCATCGCATGCAATCTCGGCCTGCGCCAGACACTGACGTAATTCGTGCAGGGTTTCCCCGCCGAACATGCTGCCCAGAAACATCCCGCCCGGCCGCAATGCGCGCCGGATTTGCACAAGACTGCCTGGCAGGTCATTCACATTATGCAGGCTGAGAATGCTCATCACCAGATCAAAACTCTGCGCTGCAAAGGGCAATGCTTCTTCGTCGGCGGCGGCGCGCAGGCCGGTTACTGTGTGCAGCATCGCCGGGACCGTATCGCACTGGATCATCTGCGCTATGCCATGTCCCGGATGCTGCGCCATCAGATCCGTCAGTTCGCCGCGATGACAGCCCAGATTTAACGCCAGTGGAAATTTCTGTTGCTGGTCCACGACCCTCTCCAACAGGCGCGTACCCGCTTCACGCAGCAGAAAATCATGGCGCGCCAGATTGCCCGCCGCCCGCTGGCGGCGCATGCGCAGCAGGCTACGGTCAAAGGGGGCGTTGCTGGCGGATTTTGCTTGCGTCATGTGGCATACTATTATGGTCTAACAGGATCGGCTGCAATCGCGAACAGAAAGCAAAAAAGCATCATGCGGATCGGATGGCAAAAAATGGCGCCTCTTGGCCTGATGCTCGCGGATGCGCTGTTGCCGCCGCGCTGTCTGGCAACCGGTGAAGTCGTGGACCGTCAGGGGCAGCTGAGTGCGGGCGCCTGGAGCGCCATCAATTTTATCACACAGCCTTTATGCCAATGCTGCGGCCTGCCATTTGCTTTTGGATCTGAGGAAGATGCAGAACTATCCTGCGGCGCCTGTCTGGCGGAGCCGCCTGATTATGACCGGGCGCGGGCCGTGTTCCAGTATGATGACGCCAGCCGGGCGATGATCCTGGCTTTCAAGCATGGCGACCGGATGGAGGGTGCGCCGGCCTTTGCCGCCTGGATGGCGCGGGCGGGGGCGGATTTACTGGATGACGCCGATCTGATTGTGCCTGTTCCGCTGCACCGGAAAAGGCTGTTTCGCCGCCGCTATAATCAATCTGCCGTGCTGGCCCTGGCGCTGGCCCGGTATAGCGCGAAAATGGCTTCGGTGGATGCGCTGGTGCGTACCCGGCACACCCCGCCGATGGGCGGCCTCAGCCGTGATGCGCGCCTGCGAAATTTGAGGGGGGCCATCGCTGTGCATGCTGGCCGCGAAGCCCTGTTGGCTGGGCGCAAGGTCGTGTTGATTGATGATGTGCTAACGACAGGGGCCACTGCCCAGGCCTGCGCCAGGGCGTTGCGCAAGGCAGGCGTTGCGCGTGTCGATGTGTTAAGTCTGGCGCGGGTTGTCCGGTCCGGCTAGCGTCTATATATAGGTAGCTCAGGATAGTTCATGGACATGGTCAGAATGCCTAAAGTAACCATTTACAGCTCAATGTTTTGCCCCTATTGCCACCGCGCCAAGGCGCTGTTACAGCACAAAGGGGCCGAATATGATGAGATTGACGTCGACACCACCCCCGGCGCACGGCCCGAAATGATCAAACGCGCCCAGGGCGGATATACCGTGCCGCAAATTTTTATTGGTGATACGCATGTGGGCGGCTGCGATGAGCTGTATGCGCTGGATATGGCGGGCAAACTCGATGCGATGCTGGCGGGTTGATTGATAAGGATCACGGGCATGGGTGAGATTTTTACGGCGGCCTGTCTACAGCTGAATTCCAGCGCAGTGATTGCTGAAAATATTGCGGCGGTTACCGCGCTGGCGCGGCAGGCGGCGGCGCGGGGTGCGCGTTTTATCACCACCCCGGAAGTGACTTCCATCGTTACCCGTTTACAGGCGGATGTCATTCGCGCCAGCACCTTTGCCCAGGACGAAGATCCGGCGGTGGCCGCATTTCGCGCCCTGGCGGCAGAATTACAGGTGTGGCTGCTGATTGGCTCCATTCCGATCCGGGTGGCGGACGCCAGGGTCGCCAATCGCTGCTTTCTGTTTGATCCAAAGGGACAGATTGCCGCCAGCTATGACAAAATCCATATGTTCGATGTGGATTTGCCCAATGGCGAACGCTACCGGGAATCGAAAAGCTTTGTGCCCGGCCAATGCGCCGTACTGCACGATCTGCCCTGGGGACGGTTAGGGTTAAGCATTTGTTATGATCTACGGTTCCCCCATTTATACCGGTCCCTGGCTAAGGCAGGGGCCGATTTTATAACCATCCCGGCAGCATTCACAAAAACTACGGGAGAGGCGCACTGGCATATTTTATTGCGCGCCAGGGCCATAGAAACGGGATGTTTTATTCTGGCTCCGGCACAAACCGGCACCCATAGCGGGGATGGCCGCAAGACCTACGGCCACAGCCTGATTATAGCCCCCTGGGGCGAGGTTCTGGCGGATGCGGGCGAGGAGGTAGGGTTCATTCTGGCAGACATCGACCCGGAAAAGGTTGCCAAGGCGCGCGCCCAGGTGCCTGCATTGAGCCATGACGTTGATTTCACGCTGAATCACCCCTGATCCAGTTAACGAATTTCAGGGTAAATTTACCCAATGGTAAGGCCTCAGGGATAAATTCAACCGGATGGAGCAGTCTTCTCTAAATGATCTCATTGAACTGGCGCGTGATCCGGATCCAGCTGCGCGGCAGGTTTTGTCGCAGCGCATAACCGATATTTGCCTGCAGGCGCCGCGACCGCTTAACCCGCAAGAAAAAGAAGTTGCCGGTCATATTTTAATTCACCTTTCACGTGAATTTGAAACCCAGATGCGGGCCAATCTCGCCCATCAACTGGCAGCCAGCCCGCGCGCCCCGAAGCTGCTGGTTCAGGCCCTTGCTGCGGATGAGATTTCTGTTTCCACGCCCATTATCAGTCAAAGCCCCCTGCTGGACGAACGTGATCTGATAGAAATTGTGATGAACAAAACCCACGAGCACCGGCTATGCGTCGCCATGCGGTCCGGCATCACGGCGGCTGTCAGCAATGCGCTCGTACAGTCGGATGAGCCTGACGTGCTGCTGGCCCTGGCAAGCAACAGCAGCGCCGAAATTGCCGGAGCGGCGATGGAATATCTGGTGTTGGAAAGCAAGCGGCAAAAAAACTTGCAGGAACCGCTGATTGCCCGCGATGATTTGCCGCCGGCGCTGGTGCAAAAAATGTACGTCTTTGTATCCGAGGCGCTAAGGACTGAAATTCAGGGTAAGTATGAAATTGATCCTGAAATTCTTGAGGCCGCTTTGCATAACGCGCGTCCTGCGCAGCGTCCCACCCCTACGGTTTCCGAGCAGGCGGTGAACAATAAAGCGGGCATGCTGGTTGCCAAAATGCACGCTTCCGGAGAATTGTCGCTTAACCGGGTGATTGGCTTTCTGCGAGAAAAGCGGCTCAATCTGTTTCTGGAAGGGCTGGCGGTTTTGTGCCAGCTTGATTCACGCACAATTACCAGTCTGGCGTTTGAGGGAGAGGGCCAGGGTATGGCCGTGGCGTGCCGGGCCATTGGCGCGGATCGCTCACAATTTGCAACCATTACCCTGTTGCTGGAACGCGCCCGTACCGGAAAGGCCGTGCCCGCCGCAAGGTTGCAGGCAGTTTGTCAACTTTTTGACACCATGACCCCGGACAGGGCCACCGGTGTCATTGAACAATGGCGCATCCGGGATAACAAATCTGCAGGGAGGTCTGCCGCCTGAGCACTTGCCCATTCTGGCGTGACATGCCATTTATAGACGCATGATCCATTACGACCTCATTTGCGACAAAGAGCATGTATTTGAAGGCTGGTTCGCCAATAGCACCGCTTATGATGCGCAGCTTGGCGCAGGTGAATTGAGTTGTCCGGTATGCGGTTCAGCAAAAATCGACAAGGCCGTCATGGCCCCCAATATTGGCGCCAAGGGCAATAGCCGCCGGGGCGGCCTGCCGGACAAGATGGCGCTTGGTCAGGCGCAAATGCGTCAATTCCTTCGCCAGGTGCGCGCGCATGTGGAGCAGAACGCCGATCATGTTGGCGAAAAATTCCCTGAAGAAGCCCGTAAAATTCATTATGGCGAACGCGAAGCCGCCAATATTTATGGCGACGCCACACCGCAGGAGGTCAGTGAGTTACGTGAAGAAGGCATTGAAATCGCCGCCATCCCCTGGGTTGAGTCAGAGAACTGAGCCGGTGTTTACTGAATAGATTATTCAGGCGGGACTGTTTGCCAGCGCCGCGCCCTTGCCGGTGCCGCGCGCAATATCCAGAAAAACTTCTTCCATGGTGCTGCGCCCATATCGGCTGATCAGCGCATCGGGGGCGCCGGAATCAACGATGCGTCCGGTGCGCATCATCAGAACCACATCACACATGCGCTCCACCTCCGCCATATTGTGCGAGGCAAGCAGGATCGTCGCCCCGCGTGTGGCGCAATAATTTTCCAGATAGCCGCGCACCCAATCCGCAGTGTCCGGGTCCAGCGAGGCGGTTGGCTCATCCAGCAATAATAGCTCAGGCGCATTGATCAGGGATTTCGCCAGCGATACGCGGGTTTTTTGTCCAGCGGATAATTGCCCCGTCGGGCGGTGCAGAAAATCTTTTAACTCAAGATCCGCCGCCAGTTCGGCAATGCGTCCGCGCCGGTCTGCGACCCCGTAGAGCATGGCGAACACATTCAGATTTTGCGCCACCGTCAGGCGATGCGGTAAATCCACATACGGGCTTTCGAAGTTCATGCGCGGCAACACGCGATGATAGTGTTCAGGTACGCGCGTACCCAGAACTTCTATCGTGCCTGCTGTCGGTTCCACCAGCCCCAGAATCATCGCGATGGTCGTGGTTTTACCCGCGCCATTCCCCCCCAGCAGTGCGGTAATTGATCCTTTGGCGACATCGAAATCAATGGCGTCCACAGCCAGCACGGCGTCGAAACGCTTGGTCAGCCCGCGCACACGCATGGCATTTGTGTCAGAAGGATTCATAAGGGCATATTTGCAGATTCTTTAGCTTTCCGCCAGCATCCGGTCGGGATGGCGTCCCTGGAACAGGCTAATGCCAACTTCACGGCCAAAATCAATGGCGTCCTGGCTGTCGCAGCGGCACAAAATGATACGGCTGGGACCGGCATGTTTGATGGCCTGCTCAAAAGATTCCCTGCGTTGCAGATTGAAGTCTCTGGCAATTTCCGGACTCCATATAATTTTTTCGAAATCCAGTTTTAGCTTTGCGCGGTCCATGAATGGGAACGTCAGCGGATTCAGTCCATCCAGCGCCATCCCATATCCGCGTTCATGCGCAAAATCACGGGCAAAGATAAAGGCGCCCATATCGGCAAACAGATCAATGCTCTGCACTTCCAGGACCATGGTCTGCTGGGTGCTCTTGCGTATAGCAGCGTCGAATTTCAGAAATTCGGGAGATAAAATCGTGCTGATATTGATATTAATGGTGATCGGCACAGTGGCTTTTTGTGAAATTTCCGGCAGCGCCGCCAGCATGCGTAAATCCAGCTTCTGGCACAGGCGCTGAAATAGCCAGCGATCACCCAGACAATCAACACCGGGCAGAATTTTTTGCTGCAAGGCCTGGATAGAAACGAAATGTTCGCACAAAACGGGTTTGGGCTTGCCCTGTCCGGGAATGGCAAAAATCATTTGCCGTTCGATCATCGGACTAAGATCGGCGCCATGCAACGCTTTCTCAAAACGATCGAGCAGCACCGGTGTGAGTGGGGATAAATTCTGTGACCCCGGATTCTGCTTTGCACCGGATCTGGCGTGCGCGGCTGATCTTGCTTTCTGATGATGTTTTGCGGCGTCGGCGCTGAAGGTCTGCGCCAGCACCACAAAATCCGGATGGTCGGTCTCTATATCGTACCAGCGGCAAAACTGCTGTTCTGAATGTTCTTCAAGCAGCAATAACGGGTCTTCGGAAAATAAAAAACGCAGCTTGATGACATAATCATCAATGTCCGCGATTCCCGCACCCTTGACGCCGACAATGATATCATTATTCCATAATCGGAATATCTGGCCATTAAACTTCCGCAGAAGCGGCTCAAACGTATTCATGACGATGCGTATATGGTGCTCCTGGCGGTTGGCGGGAGATAATTGCGACAGACGGACATGAACGGCGCGCCGTCCCTGCCTGTGGTTCGCCAGCCTGGATGCATAATCCTGCAGCGCTCCCTCGTGACTGCCAGGAGCGGCCACTGAAGTTGCGCCGGAAGTGTATAATGGGGTAGCAGACATAAAAGACCGCAAAGTTAATAAATGGTGCAACCCATTGTCGCAGATGATGATTGCCAGAGGGTTAAGACTTCCAATAGCATTTATCCCCGGAATGTGTATAAAGCTCAGCCATGCCGTTAAATCTTGCCCGTTTGAAAAACCTGCTTGGTGGCAAAACCCGCAGCGCCACAGTTACGGTTCCAGCCGGCGAACGTTTCTATGTTATTGGTGATGTGCATGGCCGTGCCGATATGTTACGGCAATTGCATGCGATGATTGCCGATGATGCGGCGTCACGCGGATGGGCGCGCAACAAGCTTATCTATCTTGGAGACTATATTGATCGCGGCCCGGACAGCCGGGGCGTGATGGCGCTGGCCATGAGCAATGACCCGCCAGGTTTTGGAAAGCTGCATTTGCGTGGCAACCATGAGGCCATGCTGCTCGACTTTCTCGAAGACCCTTACAGCGGCGCTGCATGGTTGAATATCGGGGGGGATGCAGTTTTGCGTGAATATGGAATTCATGCGCCATCAGAATTTGGGCTGGCTGAGAACCTGGTGCAGTCTGCCAGGCTGCTTTCTGATTCAATGCAGCCCCATGAACTGGCCTTTCTAAAGGGGCTGAAGGCCTTCCACAGGGCTGGCGGGTATTTCTTTGCGCATGCAGGGGTGCGTCCCGGGGTGCCGCTTGACTGCCAATCGGAACAGGAATTAGTCTGGATTCGCGGGCCTTTTTTAAATTACAACAAGGACTTCGGCGCTATTGTCGTGCACGGCCATACTGTTTGTAACGAAGTCGAAATTAAAACCAACCGTATCGGCATTGATACGGGGGCGCATGCAACCGGCAGGCTTACCTGCCTGATTCTCGAGGCAAACAGGCGTTGGCTGCTGCAGACAGGTCACAAAACCTTAAAGGCTTTTCCTATATCGTAACTGGATATTCAGGACCATTGGAGACATTGTGTGCATAAATTGCCAGGCATTATCGGAGTTAACCTTGTCATCCTGATGGTTTTGCTGCTGGCCGGTGAGGGCATTGCGCGTTTTTCGATTCGCTACAACCCCTCCTATTATACCAGCGTAAGCGCAACAAACGCGGTGATTGAGTATCCTTACGGAATCATTAAGCGGAATTCACTTGGACATCCAGATGATGAATTTGATCTGAACGACCCGCGTCCCCGTGTCGCCTATGTCGGCGATTCCGTCACGATGGGTGTTGGGGCCGGCCACGGCTACCGCTTTTCGGATATATTGGAAAAACGATTTCCGCAATTTCAGCATATGACACTGGCAAGCATCGGGGATAATTTCAACAGCCTGGAATATATGGACCGGCGGGTGGCGGAAGCCAAAGAACTGGGCGTAGATCAATTTGTTTATTTTTATAATCTAAATGACACTTTGCCAACAGCAGCCCGGCAAGACGCCCGCGATCCAGAAAAAAGGGAATCAAGTTTGGCGGCAGTAGTTGAATTTGCAAAAGTACAAACGGAATATTTCCGCGATAAAAGTTATTTGATCAACTGGATACGTTTCAAAGGACGCAACGCGCTTGCCAGACTTGGCATTGGCTATCGTGGTGAGCCAAGTTATGAATTATATCCCGGCGAGAACAGCGCCATTATTGTTGAGGTGGCGCAGCGGGTAAACTATCTTGCAGCCAGGCTGAAGGAGGGCGGCATCGCCTTCAGCCTGGTGCTGCTGCCCTATGAAATGCAGGTTTCACAGGATGCCCAGGAAACATACTCCAGACACGGCATTAAATGGGGGAATGGCTTTATTGACGGAAAAACGCAGGACGATATCAGGGAGAGGCTGGATCCGGGCATTGCTGTCCTGGATTCGCGTGGCGCTTTCATTCAGGCGCCCGAGGATCGCCTGAAGATCAAAGTCGGCCAGTATTTTGTCTATGATCGGGGCGATTCTCTTGACTGGAACCACCCAAACCGGGATGGGCACGCGCTTATCGCTGATTTTCTTCAGCGAGAGAGACTGTTTGCCCCGTTGCTGTAAACTGACCGTGCTTATTTCTATATTAGGTATTTTAGGTTAAACAAGGCTCTTGCTGACAAGGTGAAGTTAATTGAATGACACATGAGAATACAGCGGCAATGCATGACGTGAAGATGGGATCCGAGCGCGCGTTCGGATTTGTCTTTGCGGGATTTTTCGCGCTGCTGTCCGGATTGGCCTGGTGGAGCGCCAGCAGCTATTTGCTCTACTGGCTTGCCGCTTCGGCTTCGTTTTTGATTGTGGCGCTTGTCGCACCCCGGCTGCTGGGGCCGTTGAACCGGCTATGGTTCAAATTTGGTTTGCTTCTGAACGCCATCGTCAGTCCGGTTATCATGGGTATGCTGTTCTTTTTGACCATCACGCCGATTGGCTGGCTGATGCGGCTGTTTGGGGCGCGGCCGCTAAATCTGAAATTTGATCCCGCAGCAGAAACCTACTGGATCAGGCGAGACCCGCCAGGTCCGCCGCCAGCTTCATTGAAAAATCAGTTCTGAGGGGTATTATGTCTTTTATTAATGAGTTTTGGGCCTTCATGCGGGCCAGAAAAAAATACTGGCTGGCCCCCATATTGCTGATGATGGCATTGTTCGGCGGGCTGATTGTGCTTAGCCAGGGCTCGGCCATTGCGCCCTTTATCTACACACTGTTTTAAGCCCGCATCCGCATGCGTATTCTTGGCATATCGGCCTATTATCATGACAGCGCCGCCGCGCTGGTTGATGGCGGGCGCATTGTTGCGGCGGCGCAGGAAGAGCGCTTTACCCGCAAGAAACACGATGCGCGGTTTCCCGCCCATGCGGTGGAATACTGTCTCTCAGAGGCCGGCATCGGCCTGGGCGACGTGGATTTTGTCACCTTTTACGACAAGCCGTTTTTGAAATTTGAACGGCTGCTGGAAACCTATCTGGCGTTTGCGCCGCGTGGGTTTAAGTCGTTCCGCATGGCGATCCCGCTGTGGCTGCGTGAAAAACTGTTTCAGAAAGATCTGCTGCGCGGGGAATTCAAAAAATACGACGAAAAATTTGATTGGGAAAACCGGCTGCTGTTCAGCGAACATCATCTCAGTCATGCGGCCAGCGCATTTTTCCCATCGCCATTTGAAGAGGCCGCCGTGCTGACCCTGGATGGCGTCGGCGAATGGGCGTCCTGTTCCGCCGCCATCGGGCGCGGCCATACGCTCGAAATGTTCAAGGAAATGCATTTCCCGCATTCGCTGGGCCTGCTCTATTCCGCCGCCACTTATTATACCGGTTTCAAGGTCAATTCCGGCGAATATAAGGTGATGGGCCTTGCGCCCTATGGCACACCGCGATACGCGCAGAAATTTTTCGATCATCTGATGGATTTGAAACCGGACGGATCGTTCCGCCTGGACCAGTCCTATTTTGATTATTGCACCGGCCTGACCATGACCAATCAGAAATTCGCCGATCTGTTCGGGCAACCGGTACGCGGACCGGAGCAGCAGCTAACCGATTTCCATATGGATATGGCAGCCTCAATTCAGGCGGTAGTCGAGGAAGTGGTGTTGCGCCTGACCCGTGCTTTGGCCAAAGAAACCGGGCAAAAAAACCTGTGCATGGCGGGCGGCGTCGCGTTGAACTGTGTCGCGAACGGTAAAATTCTGCGTGACGGGGCATTTGAAAATATCTGGGTGCAGCCGGCCGCCGGTGATGCGGGTGGTGCGCTGGGCGCCGCACTCGCTGCCTATCATCTGTATAAGGATCAACCGCGCATGCCGGTTGCCTCAGGTGACCGCATGGAGGGCAGCTATCTGGGCCCCGCATATGCGCAGGACGATATCGAACGGCGTTTGCGCGCAGCCGGTGCGAAGTTTGAGGTGATGACGCAGGACGCCATGCTGGACGTCACCGCGCAGGCCATTGCCGATGGCGACGCAATCGGCTGGTTTCAGGGGCGCATGGAATTTGGTCCGCGCGCATTGGGCGGGCGGTCCATTCTGGGCGATCCGCGTTCCCCCGCGATGCAGAAAACGCTTAACCTGAAAGTAAAATACCGCGAAAGTTTTCGTCCTTTTGCGCCGTCCGTGCTGCGCGAACATGTCGCAGAATGGTTCGAGCTGGATAGTGACTCACCTTACATGCTGCTGGTTGCCGATGTGGTTGAAGGCAAGCGCCGGAAAATGACGGCGGAGGAAGACCGGCTGTTCGGGATTGATAAGCTGAATGTGCCGCGCTCCAGCATTCCAGCCGTCACCCATGTGGATTATTCCGCGCGCATCCAGACCGTGCATGCCGAGACCAATCCGCTGTATCACGCGCTGATATCGCGGTTTTATGCGCTGACAGGCTGTCCGGTGGTGGTGAATACCAGTTTCAATGTGCGCGGCGAACCGATTGTCTGCACGCCGGAAGACGCGTTCCGCTGCCTGATGGGGTCCGAGCTTGACCTGCTGGCGGCCGGTAATTGCATTTTGCGCAAGGCCGGCCAGGATCCGGCCCTGAAACTGGATTACAAGGATGCGTTTGAACTGGATTGATCTATCGCCGCCCGAACAGTTTTTCGATATCGGCGAGTTTCAGTTCCACATAGGTCGGGCGGCCATGATTGCACTGGCCGGAGTGCGGCGTAACCTCCATTTCGCGCAGCAGCGCGTTCATCTCGCTGCCCGTTAATTGCCGCCCCGCGCGCACGCTGCCATGACAGGCCATGGACGCGCAGACATCTTCCAGCCTTTCCTTCAGCGAATGGGTGGCGCCCCACTCAGCAATATCATCCGCAAGATCGCGCAGTAATCCGGCAATATCACACTCACCCAGCAGCGCCGGGGTTTCGCGCACCATGACAGCGCCGGGGCCGAACGGTTCCAGCACCAGGCCAAAGGCTGCAAGTTCTTCTATACGTTCCACCAGCGCCGCCACCGCATCTTCGTCCATTTCCACCACTTCGGGCAGCAACAGCATTTGCCCCGGTGCCGGCCCATTTTGCAGATGCTGTTTCATGCGCTCCAGCACCAGGCGTTCATGGGCGGCATGCTGATCCACGATCACGATACCGGTGCCGGTCTGCGCGATAATATAGGTGTTGTGCAATTGGCCGCGCGCCACGCCCAGCGGATAATCCGTCACGGGCTGCTGGGAAAAATCCGGCATTTCAAAGCGCGCAGAGGGTTCTGAAAACCCGGAACTCAGACCGGGCGCCTGAAACTGCATCGCGGCTTCAATCTGTCCATAGGATGGCCGGGAAAGCGGCAGGGCACCGGGGCGCATCGCGCCAAGCGCCGCCGCCGAAATGGCGGTTGACGAACGGTGCCCGGCCCCCGCCAGCGCATGGCGCAGCGCCGACACAATCAGTCCACGGATGATACCGGAATCCCGAAATCGCACCTCGGCCTTGGCAGGGTGCACATTTACATCCACCTGATGCGGATCAATCGTCAGGAACAGCGCCACAACCGGGTGCCGGTCGCGCGCCAGAAAATCCTGATAGGCGCCGCGCACCGCGCCATGCAGCAGCTTGTCGCGCACCGGACGCCCATTGACGAACAGATATTGCATCTGGGCCGTGCCGCGATGATAGGTCGGCAATCCGGCGCGCCCGGTCAGATGGATGCCCTCGCGCAGGGCATCCACCGCAATGGAGTTTTCACCAAAATCGCGCCCCATGATGGCGCGCAGCCGCGCGGTCTGGGCATGCAGCAAATCCCCCTGCTCGCCGGAAAGATCAAGGGTGCGCCGGCCATTATGCGTCAGGCTGAAACTGATCTGCGGATGGGCCATGGCGAGGCGTTTCACCATGTCGGTGATGGCGCCTTGTTCCGCCTGTTCGCTTTTCAGAAATTTCAGGCGCGCCGGTGTGGCGTAAAACAGATCGCGCACCTCGGCGATTGTGCCGGCACTTCCGGCAGCAGGTTGTGGCGGGCTGATCGCGCCGCCGGTAACGGCGATCATCCATGCGCCGTCCTTTGCGTCTGCGGTCCGGCTGGTAATCGTCAGACGGCTGACGGAACCGATGGACGGCAGCGCCTCGCCGCGAAAGCCCAGGCTGGAAATATTGAACAGATCATTGTCATCCAGTTTCGATGTGGCGTGGCGTTCAATGCATAGCAGCAACTCTTCCGGCGTCATGCCTTTGCCATTGTCGCTGACCGAAATCAGTTCGCGTCCGCCGCCCCCAATCGCGATGCCGATGCGTGTTGCGCCCGCATCAATGGCGTTTTCGACCAGTTCCTTCACCGCACTTGCCGGGCGCTCTACCACTTCGCCCGCGGCGATGCGATTGACAATTTCTTCCGGCAGGCGGCGCAACATCATCCCCGCATATCCTGTAGATATTTTTTCGCCAGCAGCTTGCCCTGTTCGACGGCGGGCTGGTCAAACGGATCCACGCCCAGAATATGGGCCGCAATAATGGTTTCCAGCATGAAATGCATGAACAGCGCGCCAATCGTATGCGCATCCGGCACGGGCACATTCAGCGTGCGTGCCGGGCGTGTATTGGCGATCAGCGTATCAATGGTGGCGCGCTGTTCGGCATCGGCCAGATCGCCCACCGTGCGGCCATTCAGATAGGCCAGTTCCGGATCGGCGCTGACAATGCGCGGCCCCTTGCCCGCCAGCCCCTGAGTGAGAATGGTATACAGCTTGTCGCGCGGGCCGCCCAGATATAGCTGTAACTGGCTATGCTGGTCCACCGGGCCAAGGGCGGCGATGGGGGTGGTGCCCTTGCCATCCTTGCCCAGGCTTTCGGCCCATAATTGACGGTGCCACATGGCGAAGCGTTCCAGCCGGTCGCCATAGGGCATAACCACCTGATTGCGCGCGCCCAGCGTATTTTCACAGGCGATGGTCAACGCCGCCCCCACGGCAGCCGGAACATCCGCCGCTGTGGCGCCCGCCAGAACCGGGGCCAGCACGCTTGCAGCACCCACGCGGATTGCCGCCGCATCCAGACCCAGGCAATAAGCAGGAACCATGCCCACGCTGCTCAGCACCGAATAGCGCCCGCCCACGCCGGGCGGATGATCGACCACCGGAATGTCATATTGCGCGGCCAGCCTTCGTGTGGCCCGATCACCAGGTTCGGTGATCACGCCAAAATGATATTTCATATATTTGCCGCCGCCCGCAGCAATCAGCGCCGCGATGACGGACAATGCCTGGCTCATGGTTTCGGCGGTATTGCCGGATTTGGATATCACCAGAAACCGGGTGGTGCGCAGATCAAGCTGGCCCAGCACCGCATCCATGGCGAAGGGGTCCAGATTATCGAGAAAATGAAACCGCGGCTCGCCTTCGCGCGGGCCACCGATGGGGCGGTATTTGTCAACGCTTTGCGCCAGCGCCTGTGCGCCCAGGCTCGATCCGCCGGTGCCGAGCAATACCAGATTGCTGGTGTCCTTCAGCAGATGCGCCGCCAGTTTTTCGCATTCCGCCAGATCATCGCGCGCTTCGGGCAGGCGCAACAGGGGCAGCGAGCCATCCGCATACTGCGCACGCAACTTTTCCAGGGCTGGCGCGGCACTGCCCAAAATGGCTTCGAAACCTGGCTTGGTCAGCCGGTCCACGCCAAAACAGCCGTCGATATTTTGTGTATAGCTCATAAGCGCCCTCTCATTTTACAGGACTTGTCCCGTTGGGCTGGCCGACAGAAACCAGCAGCAGATTATCCGGGTTCAACAACTGCCTGGCGGTGCGGTTAACATCTTCGCGGGTGACCGCCCGGACCAGATCATTGCGCCGGTCAATATAATCGATCCCGATATTTTCCAGTTGCAGCCCCAGCAATTGCTCAGCAATTTTTGCGTTGCTGTCAAAGCGCAGCGGGTAAGAACCCGTCAAATAAGTTTTTGCGTCTTCCAGTTCTTCGGGTGTCACCCCTTCATCGCGCATCCGGGCCAGTTCCTTGCGCAACAGTGTGACGGTTTCATTGGCCCGGTCATTCTGTGTCGCGACGCTGCCGAAAAACAGACCCGTTTGCGCAAGCGGCGCCAGATGTGTGTACACGGAATAGGCCAGACCGCGTTTTTCGCGTATCTCCACCATCAGGCGGGAATTAAACCCGCCACTGCCCAGAATATAATTCATGACCGTCGCGGGAATGAAATCCGGATCCTTGCGCAACAGACCGGGCAGACCGAACATCATGACCGTCTGGGGAATGTCGCGCTGGATCACGATGGTCTTGTTGACCGCAGGCGTGACAGGTGTGGTATCCGTTCCATTGGCGCTTTTGGCAAGGCCGCCAAAAGTCGCATCCAGAAGTTGCCCCAGGCGCGCCGCATCAATATCGCCGACAACGGCGATCAATAACCGGTCACGGGTAAATTGCCGTGCGGTGAACTGGCGCAGATCATCCGCGCTGATGCGTTCAATATCACCGGCCTCGCCCTCGGACGGGCGGCCATAGGGATGACCGGGAAATGCGGCGGCGAACCATGCCTTGCTGGCGATCGCATCGGGGTCTTCGGCGGCCTGTTGCAGGCCCGCCAGCAATTGCGCCTTGATCCGCGTTATAGGTTCCGCGTCAAAGCGCGGGGCGGTTAACGCCAGCCGGGTCAGCGCGAAGGCTTCGCCGCTATTTTCCGTCAGCGTCTGCAAGGTGCCGTGAAACGCGTCCTGATCGGTCTGAAACCCCAACTTGATCGCCAATGTCTCCAGACGTTTCTGAAAGGCCTGGCTGTCCAGATCGCCCGCGCCTTCATCGATGGTGGCTGAAGCAAGTCTGGCCAGCCCCACCTTGCCGGCGGGGTCAAGTTTGGCGCCGCCCCGGAAGGCAAAATCCATGGCGATCAGGGGAATGGTATGCTGTTCCACCAGCCAGGCTTCAATCCCGCCGGGGCTGGTGACGCGTTGAATATTTACGGCATTTGCGGGCGCTACCCACAACAGGCACAGCCCAACAAAAACTAGCGCGATCATTCTTGGCATGCGCGCATCCATTATTTTTTACCCGGCAACAAAACGCCGGTGACGGAATTTTCCGCCTGCAGCACGGCTTTTGCGGCGGCATTCACCCGTTCGGGCGTTACGGCCTGAATGCGGTCGGGCCAGGCCACAAT
This sequence comes from Pseudomonadota bacterium, assembly GCA_049325255.1. Lineage (GTDB taxonomy): Bacteria > Pseudomonadota > Alphaproteobacteria > UBA11222 > UBA11222 > UBA11222. The sequence continues at coordinate 28,663 of JBMOMW010000043.1, forward strand.
ATCTTCAATGCTGCGGCCCGTCGCCAACACTTCGCCAAAAATCTGCGCCATGGTTTGCTGATTGTCCTGCGCATAGACGGCGGATGCAATCATCTGCCGCTTGGCGCGGTCCACTTCATCGGCGTTCACCCCGTCTTTCAGCAATTGCGTCAGCACATTCTCAACTTCGCGTTCCAGCGCGGGAACAGTTTGTCCAACACGGGGCGTGGCCTGAATATAAAACTGCCCGTAATCCAGGGCGGAACCCTGATAGGTGGCGGCCGCCGATGTGGCGATGGCTTTTTCGATTATCAGTGTACGGTATAAACGGCTGGTGGCGCCGCCGCCCAATATCTGCGACAGAACCTCCAGCGCGTCCGGGTCGCCATCCGCGCGCCTGTTATGGCTGGGGGCCAGATAGCTGCGCTGCCAGTTTGGCTCGGCCACGCGCTCATCAAACATTTCCAGATGACGCGCGGCAAGTTGCGGCGGTTCCTGCGGGCGCACGCGCGCCGGAATGCCGCGTGATTTCACCGCGCCGTAATATTTCTCGGCCAGCGGACGCAGGCTGGCGGCGGTAATATCGCCCGCCACTATCAGATAGGCATTGTCCGGCCCATAATGGCGGCGGTAATGCTCCAGCGCGTCCTGGGTGGTCAGTTTTTCCATCTCGTGCCGCCATCCAATCACGGGCCGTCCATAAGGATGCGACAGAAACTGCGCGGCTTCCACCTGTTCGGAAAACAACGCGGCGGGATTATTGTCCGTGCGGGTGTTGCGTTCTTCCAGAATGACATCACGCTCCGGCAGCACAACCGCATCGTCAAGGCGCAGATTGGCCATGCGGTCGGCTTCCATTTCCATGACCTGGGGCAGTTTTTCCAGGGCCACCCGCTGAAAATAGGCCGTGAAATCATAGGACGTAAAGGCATTGTCATTGCCGCCAAGCCGGGCGACAATTTTTGAAAATTCGCCGGGCGGAATTTTCTTTGTGCCCTTGAACATCAGATGTTCCAGAAAATGCGCAATGCCGGATTTCCCCGGCGGTTCATCGGCGGAACCGACCCGGTACCATACCATATGGGTCACCACCGGCGCGCGGTGATCGGGCAGCACAATGACCTGCATGCCATTTTTGAGCGTAAAGCTCTCAGGCTGCACCCAGGGCCGTGCAGAAACCGGACCGGCGAAAACTAACAGCGATACGCCAAGCGCTGCAATCAGATGCAGTGATTTCATCATCCCGATGTTCCCGCCGCCTGTCAGAACAATCCGTCAAACCAGCCTTTTTTCTTTGGTTTGTCCTCGGGCGCCTTTGCCGCCTCGACAGTTTTTTCGCCTGTCGCATCCGCCGCCTTGCCCCCCTTTAGGCGTTCGGCTTCCTTGACGGGATCAATGACGTCCGCCGGTTCCGCGGACGGTTCCTGCCAGAACAGTATCTTGTCGGCGATTGAGCTGTCTTTTTCAATCAGGCTGGCGGTTTCCGCGTTCAGAACCTTGCGGATGTCCGGGCTGGCCCCCGCGCCGCCGGTGGTGTCCAGCAGGCTGGTTTCGCCACTGGTATAGCCCATGGCGTTATCACTTAATCCCTCACGGCCAAACAGCGCGGCTTCTGCCATGCCGCCGGGTTCAAGCTGTGCCGGATTCGGCGCACCCGGCTGTGGCGGGCGCAGGGAATAATCCGGCGGCAGCACCAGTGGCGGCTTGGTGACCACTGCAAACTCATCGGGGGCAACCTTTTGCATCCCGAAAGCGCGTTTTGCGCTGGTGCAACCGCTCAGGCTTGTGGCGGCGATACAGCCCGCAATCGCGACAAGCGCCAAATTACCGATCTTCATGCTCATTTATCCGCCTCGTTGGCCGCGTCCCCGATCCAGAATGTCCGGATCAGAAGAAGGGTGACGCCGACGCTGATTCCCGCGTCGGCGAGATTGAATACATACCAATGGTAACCCATCAGGTGAAAGTCGAAAAAATCCGCAACTGCGCCATACACCAGCCGGTCATAAATGTTTCCAAGCGCCCCTCCGAGAATCCCGCCAAGGGCAATGGCGCTCAATATATCATCATTGCGCCATAACCACACCAGCACAGAGAGGCTGATGGCCAGGGTAAAGCCGATCAGCGCCATCCGTCCATAGGGGCTGTCCGCCTGCAACATGCCGAAGCTGACGCCCCGGTTCCACACCATGGTAAGGTCTAAAAATGGCAAAATTGGGATATTTTGCCGTGCAGGCAGATTAATGACATACAGCACAATATATTTACTGAGCCAGTCAGCGGCCCCAATCCCCAGGGCCACCGTCAGACCCAGTCTGACCAGGGGTTTCATGCTGCCAAGGCATCCGCGCAGCGCTGGCAGACATCCGCATGCCCGGTCACTTTGCCCACTTCCGGCAGGATCATCCAGCAGCGCTGGCATTTTTCGCCCTGCGCCAGTCCATTCACCACACCGGCCCCGTCCACTTCGTCCAGCGTGAAGGCACCCGATGGTACCGGTCCATTGACCAGCACCGCGCCCGATGTGATGGCGATTTCGTTGATATCCAGCCCCCGCATGGCCTCATAAATGGCCTTGTCACTGACATGGATTTGCGGCGCGGCCTCAAGGCTGGCGCCGATGCGTTTTTCGCGCCGCTCCAGTTCCAGCGCGCCGGTCACCACATGGCGCAGCGCACGCACCCTGCTCCATTTTTCCGCCAATGCGGGATCCTGCCAGTCCGCCGGAATGGTTGGGAACTGGCGCAGATGCACACTGTCATTGTCACCTGGAAACCGGCTTGTCCAGGCTTCTTCCATGGTGAAGCACAGGATGGGGGCCAGCCAGGCGGTCAGGCACATAAACGCCTGATCAATGACAGTGAGACAGGCGCGCCGCCGCAGACTGTCCGGCGCATCGCAATAGAGCGCATCCTTGCGAATGTCGAAATACAGCGCCGACAAATCCGATGCGCAAAAGTTAAACAGCGCCGTATGCAGCCGCGCAAAGTCATAGTCCAGATAGGCCTGGCGCGACCCGGCATCCAGTTCATGCAGCCGGTGCAGCACCCAGCGTTCCAGTTCCGGCATTTGCGCAACCGGCACGGTCGCCGCCGCATCAAACGCCGTCAGCGTGCCCAGCATGAAGCGAAGCGTATTGCGCAATTTGCGATAGGCGTCGGTATTGGTTTTCAGCACTTCCTGACCAAAGCGGATTTCGTTGGCGTAATCCGAACTGGCCGCCCACAGGCGCAAGATTTCCGCGCCGCTTTGATCGCTAATCTTGATCGGCGACAGATCATTGCCCAGCGACTTGGACATTTTGCGGCCATCCTCGGCCAGCAGAAAACCATGCGTCAGCACCGCCTTATAGGGCGCGACCCCACGGGTGCCGCAGCTTTCCAGCAAGGATGAATGAAACCAGCCACGATGCTGATCGGTGCCTTCCAGATATAGATCGGCGGGCGAGCGCAATTCGGGGCGGTTCTCCAGCACGAAGGCGTGGGTCGAGCCGCTATCAAACCACACATCCAGAATATCGCGCACCATTTCATAGTCATCGGCGCGATATTCCGGCGCCAGAAAAGTTTCCGCCGCTTGCGTGAACCACACGTCGCAGCCATCTTTTTCAATGGCCGCGACAATGCGCGCATTGACCGCCTCATCACGCAGCAATGCGCCCGTCTGCTTATGCACAAAACAGGTCAGCGGCACGCCCCAGGCGCGCTGGCGCGACACCACCCAGTCGGGGCGGGTTTCAATCATGGACCGGATGCGCGCGCGCCCCGATTCAGGTATCCACTGCACCTGATCAATGGCCGCCAGCGCCTTTGCGCGCAGATCATTGGTGGTCATGGAAATGAACCATTGCGGCGTGTTGCGCAAAATCAGCGGCGCCTTGGATCGCCAGGAATGCGGGTATTGATGGCTCAGCTTGCCATTCGCCAGCAGGCGGCCCGCATCGCGCAGCGCCCCCATCACGGCGGCGTCCGCATCGCCCTGCTTGCCATCGGGTTTCAGCACCCGCTTGCCGGCGAACAGCGGCACACCGGGCAGATAGACGCCCGCCGCATCCAGCATGAACGGCGCATCGATGCCGTGTTTCATGCCCAGTTCAAAATCGTCCGTCCCATGGCTGGGCGCAATATGCACAAAGCCCGTGCCGGTTTCATCGGTGACGAAATCGGCGGGGTATAGGCGCACATCAACCTCAAAGCCCTGGCCGCGCAATGGATGCGCACAGACAATCTGCGCCAGCGTTCCCGCTGGCACATCGCCCAGCCTTTGCCAGGCTTCGATTTTTGCATCCACCCTGACCTGTTCCGCCAGCGCATCGGCCAGCACCAGTTTTTCACCGCCGGCGATCTGATACAGCCCATAGGCGATGCGCGGCGAAAAGGCGATGGCCCGGTTGGCGGGAATCGTCCAGGGCGTCGTCGTCCAGATCACGACGCTGGCGTCACGCAGCACTGCTTCTCCCTCTCCCCTCGTGGGAGAGGGCCGGGGTGAGGGGGCCGTAACAACAGGAAATTTCACCCAGATGGTGTTCGACACATGATCGTGATATTCGACCTCGGCTTCGGCAAGTGCGGTTTTTTCCACCACCGACCACAGCACGGGTTTGGAGCCGCGATACAGCCCCCCATTCATGACGAATTTCAAAAACTCGCGAACGATCTGCGCCTCGGAATCATAGGCCATGGTGGTGTAGGGATGCTCCCAGTCGCCGAGCACGCCCAGGCGCTTGAATTCCTCGCGCTGCACATCAATCCACCCTGCTGCAAACTCACGGCATTCCCGGCGGAATTCGACCAGCGGCACTTCGTCCTTGTTTTTGCCCGCCTTGCGGTATTTTTCCTCGATCATCCATTCGATCGGCAGGCCATGGCAATCCCAGCCCGGAACGTAAAATGCGTCAAAGCCCATCATCTGGCGCGAACGGTTGATGATGTCTTTCAGAATTTTATTCAGCGCATGGCCCATATGCAGATGGCCGTTCGCATAGGGCGGGCCATCATGCAGAATGAATTTCTCGCGGCCCTTTGCATCGCTGCGCAGGCGGCCATGCAGATCCATCGCCTGCCAGTGCGCCAGGAATAAAGGCTCGCGTTGCGGCAATCCTGCGCGCATGGGAAAATCGGTCTGCGGCAGAAAGATTGTGTCTTTATAACTCGAGGTTTTTTCGTCTTTGATGTCAGACATAATGGATCGTTTTATTCCTGAAATGATATACTGGACGCTGATTTCGACCCGGCGATTACGGGGCTGCCGGATTTCGTCTGTTGCCGGGACCAGCCGCCTGTGCCGCCCAGACAGCAGGCGACGTTCTTTAATGAAACGGTTATGATCGGTTTCACATGAACGATCCCTCTTTATTGTCTGTCACATGCCCCTGAGCCATGAAATAAACTGGTCCTTTGCCGCAACCAATGCCGCAACCAATGCTGCCAGAAGCGACGCCTGCGCGCGCCAAAAGCTGGGCGCGGGATGCAGGGCTGCCGGAAGCTCAGATCTTGCGTCTTGTTCTCGTGATCGAAGAGCTGTTCACCAGCACGATAAAGCACGGATATTGTGAAGAAAGCAACCGCCCGGTGCACATTGCGCCTGGCTGTCGCGATGGTCTGGCCCGGCTTGATTACCGGGCTCAGGCGCCGCCCTTTGACCCGATCAACAATGTGGAAAAATGTGAAACTGGCGGCAGGCGGCGGCAAAGCTGGAAAATCAGTTGCCGCCAGCAGTTTGGATCATTCTGGCAATCTTGTCATTGCGCGCATCCATGGCATGCCACAGGGCGGTATGCCCGGCATAATCGGTGGCGTTTACATCGAGACCGGAACCAAGCAGAGCCTGCACCACATCCGCCGCACCCACGCGGGACGCCTTAATCAGGGCCGTCTCGCCCTGCCGGTCCTGATGTTGCGGTTCCGCTTTATGTTGCAGCAACAAATGGGTCATGCCGCCGTCGCCCAATTCAGCAGCGGCAATAAGCGCCGTTTTCCCTGTGGATTTATCGAAAAGATTGGGGTTGGCGCCCTTTTCAAGCAGAAAGCGCAATACGGCGATGTTGCCGGACTGGGCCGCGACCAGCAGCGCTGGCGCGCCACGCGGTGTGCGGCTGTTCACGCTTTCGCCAATCAGGAAGGCGGCCCTTGCCTCGGCCACGCCGCCAGACTGCGCAGCTTCCAGAATCGTCATGCGCTCCGTTGCGGTTCCATCCGCACCGCCAGGCAGCGGATCGCCATAGCTGCGCTTTGCGGTGCCTTCGTCCCTGTGATTTGTAGCCTGCGCTAAAATTTGGCTGCTGCCGATGCAGATCAGCGTGGCTGTCAGCAGCGCAAACTTGCCTACGGCCATATGCTTCATATTCCGGCTCCTCACTTTCACTTTCCTGTCTGATCAGTATATAAGGGATGCATGTCTGCATCCACCATTCGCTTATTGATTTTAGGGATTATCGGCCTGGCGTTACTGGCGCTTGCCGGCGTCTGGTGGCGTCAATCGTCCGCGCCGGTATTCGAAACTGCAAATGCGCCGGTGCGCCAGAGCGGCACGGCCACAATCGGCGGCCCGTTTTCGTTAACCGACCATCATGGAAACAGGGTCACAGAGGCCACACTCATAGGCCGCCTGACGCTGGTGTATTTTGGCTATGCATCATGTCCCGATGTGTGCCCAACCGAATTGCAGAATATGGGCGCCGCACTGGATCTGCTGGCGGCAGGCGATCCAGGCAAAATCAGGGATATACAGATCCTGTTCATAACCGTCGATCCGGCGCGCGATACCGTGGCGGCGCTTGGCGATTATATGACGAACTTCCATCCGAAAGCGTCCGCCCTGACTGGCAGCGCGGACGAGATCGCCGCCGCCGCCAAAGCATACCGCGTGTATTTCAGCAAGGTTGACGCGGAACAGGGATCAGAAGCCTATCTGATGGATCATTCCAACATTATCTATCTCATGGGGCGGGATGGAAAGTTCCTGGCGCATTTCGGTTTTGGCACGAGCGCCGAACAGATCGCCGACAGGCTGCGCGAATTTCAGGGATAAACCTGAATCAGCTCAGAATATCGAGCAGCTTGCCGCTTACCTCGTCCGCTGTGCGCAGCAGCTTTACCGCCGCTTTATAGTCATATTTGAGGGCAATAAGGTGCGCAAATTCCCTGGCCAGATCAACGTCTGACGGCGCAGCATTTTCGCTCTGCTGCGCATTGGGGCGGGCTTTGTCCGGCCGCGTCACGCGCACAACCGGCCCGGCTGCCGTAGAAATCTGCTCGGGCCGCAATGCGGTATAGCCCGTGCTGTTGGCATTGGCGATATTTTCGGCATGGGCCGCGAAGCGCACACCGGTTGCCCGAATGCCTGAAACGGCGATATTTGTAATATTGCTCATAGAGGAAAGATTAGCATCCATGCCCGTCCGGGCAAGTTTATCCGTCACATTTTGGGGGATAAGGCGATAGCCCTGCGCCAGACGGAAACCAGGTAAAAGCTCAAAAACATGGTTAAGAAAAGTTCCTGCAATTCGCTTGCCCGGATGTCGAAGGGAAAGGGGGGCGTCGCGCCCATATAGAAAAACAGATATTCAGGCAGACGGACGCTGCCCACCAAAAACCCCGCCGCCATGCAGGCGCGCGGCGGCAGCACCCAGTAGCGCCAATTTTCCGGCCCGCCCGTTTTCACCAGCCCGGCGGCAATCAGCAGCGGCGTAAAGAACCCGCCCGTTACCGCCCACACCCACAGGGCGATCCGTGGCTTCTGATCAAGCCAGCTGCTCATATTATGCAGATTGGTTTCGTTCTGGTCGTTCAGTGAACCAATCGCTTCGGGGGTTTTCCAGGCGAAAAAATGCTGTCCCCAGCTGATTTCTTCGCCCGCAAAATAAAATGCGCCCAACCCATGCAATAAAAACCAGATGACGATCCAGGGCTGCGGAAAAACATGGCGGTAGCGTATTAACGAAACACCGCAAAAAATTGCCGGCAACAGCAGCAACGGCGTCAAATTCTCGATAATTCCGCGTTCGCCCTCCATCCATTGCAGATAAAAATCCAGATCAGCATAGCGCGTCAGATAAAGGGCAGGCAGAACAGCAGGCGCGGCAATCAGCCATAGCCAGCGGGGCAGAAAATCCCGTTCCGTATCTGACTGCATCTGCGCCTCCTCCATATTGAACCGCTACTTTAGAATATCCGTGATGATTTTAGGTCTGTTCACAGCCTCCGCGTCATGGCTGTATAGGTCATGTAAATCGGCCAGAACAATAACCGGTTTAGAAAAAATTTCCGAAACAGCCGCAATATCTTATTTTGGTCATGAAAACGCCTGAATGCAGGGCTATCTGATAGCCTTAGGAATAGTTCCTTCTCATTGGAGAGTGTTATGCGCCGTACGGGATTTCGGAAGTTTTTCTTTGCTGCCTCACTGATCGCGATTTTTACGGCACAGGGGGCGCTGCCATCTCAGGCAAAGGATGATGATGGCTGGAAGCGTGGCCACAGGCATCACGAAAGACGTAATCATTACGATTGGCGCGGCCATAACTGGGGTCACAATTGGGACCATGGCCGCCGGTACGGCCATCACCAGGACCGGCATACAAATTTTCAGGTTATCATTGACCAAAGCTATGGACCTGGCTATGGCTATAGGCCCGCCTATCGTCCGCACAGATATGCGCCGCCGCCTGTCTATTATGGCGGGTATGGCCGACAGGATTCCAATCTGTTTGGCGGCCTGTTTGGCGGCGCTGTTGGCGGCATCGCCGGTTCGCATATTGGCGACGGCAATGGACGCACCGCAGCCATTATCGGCGGCACATTGATTGGCGCCATGTTTGGCAGCAATATTGGCCGGGGTATGAGCCCCTATGATCATAGTCATGCGGCCAGTGTGTTTGAGGCAACCCCCAGCAATCAGACCATGGCATGGCAGAACCCGGATTATGGGACGGCTTATCAGGTGACGCCTATGCGCACGTTTCAGGCCAATGACGGCCGGTATTGCCGCGAATATCAGGCGCTGGCCACAGTCGGCGGCCGCCGGGAACAGGCCTATGGCACCGCCTGCCGCACGCCCGACGGCGACTGGCAGATCATGAATTAGGTGGCGGTTATCATGCGCTGTTTTGGTAATGACCGCATCGATATTCAGGGATCACGGTCATGGACGGCCGGAGATGGCGGTGTCCCGTGCAGTTGTGCCCGGGGTGGCCACCGTGCGTCCTGCTATAATCCAAACATGTCTTTTCTTACCGTGATCACGGTGATCCAGGTGCGGGATATGTCTGCGCACGGATTCAATCGACGGCTTGCCAATGAAATTACAAGGCTGCCTGGCCCGCCTCCCCTCCCAGTCTCCAAGCCTTTTCTGGCGGCCTTGACAATCCCTTTGGCAACGCAACCATTCGCAGGGGTTATTCATGCAGCAATACATTCAGGTGCAGAAATTCCACAATATGCTGGGTATAATTTGGCCGAGTTTCTATCACATATTTATTATCTTACTGGCATTTGGGATAGTCTTTACCCTTCCCCGCGCCGCAGGATATGTTCTTAATGACTGGTGGCCCATGGCGCGGACCAACACAAAACTGCTGTTGGCCACGGAAATCGGTTTGTCCGCAGTTCTTGTGCTGCTCTTCAATGCGCTAAAGACAGTATGGGAAAGCTGGCGTATGTCCGCAGCGGCAAGGCAGGCGTCGCTGGTGCAGGCGATTAACTTGGACTCTTTGTTATCGCGCCGGAAGGCGTGGCAACTGATGAGACATTGCGCTGCGGCGCGAGACGTTTTTATCCTCACACTGACGGGCTTTGACACATTTGTGAAAACACACAGTCTGTTCAACGGCGCGCTGGCCACAGCCTATGATATCCGGATCCTGCTGCTGAATCCAGCCAGCGAAGCTGCAAATGATCGCGTCAATGCGATTCCCAGCCAGGAGGTCAATTTACAGTCCCTGTACGAGGAAACCGCCGCCAGCATCGCATATCTCACCTCGCTGCACAAAAGCGGCAAGAAAGTCAGTCTGAAATTTTACGAGCACGAGCCCGTCTGGAAAGTCGCCGTGCTGGGGAATCACGTCTGGGTGCAGCACTGTCATCATGGATACGAAGTCAAGAGTCAGCCACAATACGTATTTGCATTACAGCATAGTGCACCGAGAAAAGGGTTCTTCGTGCCATTTTACACCTATTTCCTGAATCATTGGAACGAACCCCATCATCCTGAATACGATTTTGATACCTGCGAACTGGTTTACCGGGACAAAGCGGGAAATGAAACCAATCGCACGCCCTTGCTGGGGCCCTGCAGGAAAGAAGAAACATGCCGCACGCCCGACGGCGACTGGCAGATCATGAATTAGACGGATTTTCCGTCTGCAAAGCCTTCAGCCATTGCCCGGCAACCCGGGCAATGGCGCACAGCTCCCCCCTACGGGTTGAAGCAGCGCTTGCCACAGCAAAAATGGGCGAATACACTCTCCCCAGCGAAAAATTGATCCATAAAAACACCAAAGCAGGAGAGTGACCGTGGAAAAGACCCAGGAAAAGAACCCGCAAAAAGAGCAGGAATATTTCGACCTTCAGCGGGGGCAGTTATACAAAACGCCGCCCAGGGCCGAGAAGCCGCAGGAATATTATGACGCCATCAAGAAAAAATTTGCCGAAGAACGCGACCTGCGCCTGAAATACAAGCCGGCCGGCACCAAGGAATATATTTACGAGCTGGAAGGCGATCTGGCCCGTTACGAAATCGACACTTATGGCGGCGAGATCAAACCCCGGGCGGCAATCAATGACACAGTGGAATGCCTGTTCATCGGCGGCGGATTTTCGGCGCTGCTGGCGTCGGCCAAGCTGCGCGAATATGGCGTGGAAAGCATCCGCATTGTTGAACGCGGCGCGGATGTCGGCGGCACCTGGTACTGGAACCGTTATCCCGGTATCGCCTGCGATGTGGTATCCTATGATTACCTGCCCCTGCTTGATGAAATGAATTATGTGCCAAGGGACCATTACGCCAAGGGCGAGGAAATTTTCGAGCACTGCCAGGCGATCGCCAAAAAATATGATCTGTACGGACTGGCGGTGTTTCAGACTACCGTCACTTCCACCGTATGGAATGATACTGAGCAATTATGGACGGTCAAAACGGATCGTGGCGATACGATGAAGGCGCGCTTTGTGGTTTGCGCCAATGGCCCGATGTCCAAGCCCAAGCTGGCCAGGATCGACGGCATTGAGACCTTCAAAGGCCATTCATTCCACACCGGGCGCTGGGATTACGCCTATACCAAAAGGGATCTGTCCGGCCTGGCAGACAAGGTCGTCGGCATCATCGGAACCGGGGCGACGGCCGTGCAGGCCATTCCCAAGCTTGGCGCGGCGGTGAAGGAACTCTATGTGTTCCAGCGCACCCCATCGTCAATTGATTTCCGCCATGACTGGCCGACCGATCCCAACTGGGCGCGCAAACTGGCGCCGGGCTGGCAGGCGAAGCGGCGTGAGAAATCGTTGCTGGCAACCAATGAGACGGATGATCAAAAGGCCAAAAAGGCTGCCATTTCGGCTGAGGAAAAGATCCGCAAACAGGAGAACGCAAATATAGATGCCATGATGCGCATCCATAAGCGCATTGAGCAGGAAGTGAAAGACCCGGTAACGGCGGAAGCCCTGAAGCCCTGGTACATGCTGATGTGCAAGCGCCCCTGCTTCCATGAGGATTATCTGGCCACCTTCAACCGGCCAAACGTGCATCTGGTTGACACCCACGGCAAGGGCATCCACCGCATCACGGAAAAAGGCCCCGAGTTCGAAGGCAAGGTCTACGAAGTGGATGTGCTGATCTACGCCACCGGGTTCGATGTGCAGAAAACCGGCATCTATAACCAGATCATCGGCAGCAACAAAATGGAGATCAACGAGAAATACAAGGACGGCATCCGCACCTTGTTTGGGGTGCATTCCAATGGTTACCCCAACATGTTCATCATGGCGGGCTATCAGGCGTCGTTCCAGTTCAATCTGACCGACATGCTGTATGCCCAGGGCGAACATATTGCCGCCTGTATCGACTATACCCGCAAGCATGGCTACGCCACCATCGAAGTTGCGCCGGAGGCGGAAGACTGGTGGGTGCAGGAAGTGATCAATTTTCGTGGCAAGACCGACCGTAACAAGGAATGCACGCCGGGTTACTATAACTTTGAGGGTGAGTTCAACCGCCGCCAGGATGGCACCTATAATGGCGGCTTCTACCGGTATGTGTCTCATACCAAAGAAGCGCAGGCGGATATGGAGAAATACTTCAAGTTCGGGAACAAAAAGAACTAATACCAAAACGGCCCCGTTTAGACGGGGCCGTTTTTATTTATGCTGGTAACAGGGGCGAAGCTGCGCCCCTGTTTTATTTTTTAGTGGTGATGGCCTGCATGCGGATCAGCGGACTTGGCGTCCGGTGCGGGGCAATCGGCGATCATGACTTCTGTCGTAACCAGCAGGCCGGCAACCGATGCGGCGTCCTGGAGTGCGGTGCGCACCACTTTGGTCGGGTCCACAATACCGGCGGCAATCATATCGACATATTTTTCTGTCAGCACGTCAAAGCCAATATTGAAGTTTTTCTCATCCATCAGACGGCCGGCGACAACCGAACCTTCCACGCCGGCATTTTCAGAGATCTGGCGCAGCGGCACCTGAATGGCGCGGCGGATAATCTGGATGCCAACGGTCTGGTCGTGATTGGCGCCTTCAAGCTTGGCCAGCACCTTGGACGCATGCATCAGCGCGGTGCCGCCGCCAGGCAGAATGCCTTCCTCGACAGCCGCGCGGGTTGCATGCAGCGCATCGTCCACACGATCCTTGCGCTCCTTCACTTCCACTTCGGTCATGCCGCCAACGCGGATAACGGCAACGCCGCCGGCCAGTTTGGCCAGGCGTTCCTGAAGTTTTTCCTTGTCATAATCTGACGTGGTCTCTTCGATCTGGGCGCGGATCTGGTTGCAACGGCCAACAATGTCCGCCTTTTTTCCGGCGCCGTCGACGATGGTGGTTTCTTCCTTGGAAATATCCACCCGCTTGGCGCGGCCCAGCATCTGAAGGGTTACGCTTTCAAGCTTGATGCCCAGATCTTCCGAGATCACGGTGCCGCCGGTCAGAATGGCGATATCTTCCAGCATGGCCTTTCTGCGATCGCCAAAGCCCGGCGCCTTGACGGCGGCGATCTTCAGGCCGCCACGCAGCTTGTTGACAACGAGTGTCGCCAGCGCTTCGCCTTCGACGTCTTCTGCAATGATCAGCAGCGGCTTGCCGGATTTCACCACGGCTTCCAGCAGCGGGATCATCGCCTGCAGGTTGGAAAGCTTGGCTTCGTGCAGCAGGATCAGCGGATCATCCAGTTGCACGGTCATCTTATCGGCATTGGTGATGAAATAGGGCGACAGATAGCCACGGTCAAACAGCATGCCTTCCACGACATCCAGTTCGGTTTCGGTGCCTTTGGCTTCTTCAACGGTGATGACGCCTTCCTTGCCAACTTTTGCCATGGCTTCGGCGATCATCTTGCCGATGGACGCTTCGCCATTCGCCGAGATGGTGCCGACCTGGGCAATTTCCGCAGAGGTTTTGATGATCTTGGTTTCGCTCATCAGCTTTTTGATGACCTTTTCGACAGCCAGATCAATGCCGCGCTTCAGGTCCATCGGGTTCATGCCGGCGGCAACCGACTTCACGCCTTCGCGCACAATCGCCTGGGCCAGAACGGTGGCGGTGGTGGTGCCGTCGCCCGCTTCGTCATTGGTGCGTGACGCAACTTCGCGCACCATCTGCGCGCCCATATTTTCGAACTTGTCTTCCAGATCGATTTCCTTGGCTACCGTTACGCCATCCTTGGTGATGCGCGGCGCGCCAAAACTTTTGTCCAGAACCACATTGCGGCCTTTGGGACCGAGGGTGACCTTCACCGCATCGGCCAGAATATCAACGCCACGCAGCATCTTGTCGCGGGCGTCGGTGGAGAACATTACATCTTTAGCAGCCATAATCGTTGACCTCGTTTTCTTGCAATTTGCGGGAATTCGCGTGGATTAGATGGACAGGATCAGTCGACCACGCCCAGAATGTCGCTTTCTTTGAGGATGACCAGTTCCTCGCCGCTGATTTTTACTTCCGTGCCGGAATATTTCCCGAACAGGACGCGGTCGCCTTTTTTGACGCTGACCGGAATGATCTCGCCTTTTTCTGTGCGCGCACCGGCGCCAACGGCGATCACTTCGCCTTCCTGCGGTTTTTCCTTGGCGGTGTCCGGAATAATCAGGCCACCAGCGGTTTTTTCATCCGCTTCAATGCGCCGCGCCAGCACCCGATCATGCAATGGCCGAAATGTCATAGAGCAACTCCCTCAAGCTGTTGGCGCACATGTGACATGGCGCCAATTCGGTTCTCTGAATATACAATGGATAGACATTTAGCACTCAGCATATGTGAGTGCTAAGCCCGTTAGTGATGTAGGCCATTGCTTGCGGCCTTTCAAGGAAAAAGTGTTGATGCGCATCATGGGGCTAACGGATGCAGGCATATTAATTTTTAATAATATATTGAATATAAAAGATTTTTTATGATTGCGGGTCCATTGCGCCGGTCAGGATGCCGGCGAATTGATCTGCATCGAATGGGCGCAGGTCTTCGATGCCTTCGCCAACCCCAATGGCGTGGATGGGCAGGCCAAATTTGCGCGCCACCGCCACCAGAATGCCGCCGCGCGCGGTGCCATCCAGCTTGGTCATGATCAGGCCGCTGACTTTGGCCACCTCGCGGAACACTTCCACCTGCGAAATTGCATTCTGCCCGGTGGTGGCGTCCAGCACCAGCAGCACCGCATGGGGTGCGGTCTCGTCCTGCTTGGCCAGCACCCGGTTGATCTTGCGCAGCTCCTCCATCAGGCCGGTCTTGTTTTGCAGCCGCCCCGCCGTATCGATCAGCAACACATCCGCCTGCGCTGTGCGGGCCTGGGACAGGGCCTCATAAACCAGACCGGATGCATCCGATCCCTGATTGCCGGCAATGACTTTCGCTCCGGCGCGTTCGCCCCAAATCTGTAATTGTTCGATGGCGGCCGCGCGAAACGTGTCGCCTGCGGCCAGCATGACCGTGTGGCCTTCGCCGCTCAGCAGATGCGCCAGCTTGCCGATGGTGGTGGTTTTGCCGGTTCCATTTACCCCTGTGACCAGAATGACATAGGGCTTTTTGCTGGCGTTTATGGAAAGTGGCACGGCGGCGGGGCGTAAAATACCGGCAATCTGCTCCGCCAGAAAGGCGCGCACCTCTGATGCGGAAATATCCTTGTTCAGACGCTCCTTGCCCAGAGCCTGGGTCACTTCCATCGCGACATCCGCACCAAGATCGGATTGGATCAGTAAATCTTCCAGTTCCCCCAAGGTGGCGGAATCGAGTTTGGCCTTGGTGAAGATGCCCGTCACACCTTCGGATATAGCGGTTGCCGAACGGCTCAGCCCCTGACGCAACCGGCTGAACCAGCCCTTGCCGGCGGCGGGTTCCGGCGCCGCCTGAATTTCCGCTACGGGATTTTCAGGCGTAATTTCAGGCGCCGCTACCGCCGCATCCGGTACGGTCTCGTCCTTTTTCTTACCCCATGGCAGGCGCATCAGGAAAACACCGCCGTACCGGCGCCATGGTCACCCGAAACGCCGGTGATCTGCACTGTCTGCAACGCGCCGGGTTCGCACATGTGATCCAGCTCAACCTCTGTGTAACATTCGGTTCGTCCCCGCATGGCTGTTTCCATGAGAATAAGCCTGCGTGAACCTATCAGCCCCTGCAAATGCCGCTGCAACGCCTGTGCGCCAGCATGGCGCAATTTCGCCGCACGTTCCTTGCGCACCGCGCCGGGCAGTTGCGGCATGCGCGCCGCAGGCGTTGCTTCGCGCGCCGAATAGGGAAACACATGCAGCCAGGTCAATCCGCAATCCTCAATCAGACGCAGACTGTTCTCGAACATCGCCTCCGTTTCGGTGGGGAACCCGGCAATCAGATCCGCGCCCAGCACAAGGTTCGGGCGCAGCGTACGCAGCCGCGCGCACAGGGCGATCGCGTCATTGCGCAAATGGCGCCGTTTCATGCGCTTCAGGATCATGTCATCGCCTGCCTGCAGGGACAGATGCAGATGCGGCATCAGCCGTTTTTCGCTGGCGACCGCCTCAAACAGCGCCTCGTCCAGTTCAACCACATCCAGCGAGGAAAGCCGCAAACGCGCCAGTTCCGGCACATGTTTCAGAATCTGCATCACCAGACGGCCCAGCGTGACCCTTCCTGGCAGATCGCCGCCATAGGATGTGATGTCCACGCCGGTCAGCACCACTTCGCGATAGCCATTGGCGGCAAGGCGGCGCACCTGATCGACCACTTCGCCCGCCGGCACGCTGCGCGATGGGCCCCGCCCGAAGGGAATGATGCAGAAAGTGCAGCGGTGATCACAGCCATTTTGAATTTGTACAAAGGCGCGCGCACGGCCTTCCAACCCTTCGATCAGATGCCCGGCGGTTTCGCGCACCGACATGATATCGTTGACGCGCACCCGCTCACTGTCGCGCGCGCCGAAATCATTGCGTTGCGCCTGTGTGGTGTAACTGGCGCTATCCAGCTTTTCCATATTGCCCAGCACCAGATCAACCTCCGGCATATCGGCAAAGCGTTGTGGTTCAATTTGCGCGGCGCAGCCGGTAACAATGATACGCGCACCGGCATGATCACGGCGCGCCTTGCGCACCGCCTGCCGGGCTTGTCTTGTGGCCTCTGCGGTCACGGCGCAGCTATTGATGATGATGGTGTTTTCAAGGCCCGCGTCACGCGCGCGATTGCGCATCAGTTCGGCCTCATATTGATTGAGGCGGCATCCGAAATTGATGATTTGGGTTTCACTCATGGTGCAGCCAATAGTTCGGGCGCCAGTATGCCGCGATAGCTGTGCGCCGCCGGGCCGGTCATGTAGATGTGATCATCGGCCTCGCGCCAGTCGATTTCCAGAACGCCGCCATCCAGTTCCACACGCGCCTTGCGGTCCGCCAGATTTTTTCCCTTGCGCGCCGCCACCGCAACAACAGCGCAGGCCGCTGTGCCACAGGCCTGTGTCAGGCCGACGCCGCGCTCCCACACCCGCAACCTTATATCGTTGCGCGCGCGGATTTGTGCAAACCCGACATTGGTGCGTTCAGGAAACAGCAGATGATTTTCCACCAGCGGCCCGATGCGTTCCGGGTCATGTGCGTTAACATCCGGCACAAAAAAAATGCAATGCGGATTGCCCACATTCACCACACCGGGAAAGGCCAGCACCGGATCGTCGATGGGACCGATTTTGATATCGACGCCGCGCGTATCCATGCGCTCTTCCAGGGGAATGTCCTGCCATTCAAATTTCGGCGCGCCCATATCGACGGTGATCAGCCCGCCATCCGCCGCCCAGCATTGCAGCAATCCGGCATTGGTCTCGATAACCGTCTGCTTCTTGCCGGTTTCTTCCATCATTAGCCGCGCGATACAGCGTGTTGCGTTGCCACAGGCGTCCACCTCGCCGCCATCGGCATTATAGATGCCCATGAAAATCTGCGCACGCGCGTTGCGCGGCGTTTTCATCGTGATCAGCATGTCGCCGCCCACGCCGCGATGCCGGTCCGTGATCCGCCGGACAAGAACCGAATCCAGGGCAAGCTTCTGCTGGCGCAGGTCAATGATGACAAAATCATTGCCCAGCCCGTGCATCTTTATGAAAGAAATCGCGCTCATGGCCGCTATATAGGGCTTCCGGCCTTGGTAAATCCAGTTAGTTCGCACCAAGTCAAGATAGCGCTGGACCACTTTTTTGGGATTCAGTAATATCTCTGTATTAGAGTGGCGCGACCATATCACAGCCACCAGCCCCTTTGTGAGGAGAATCCCCCATGAAACGCTTTATCCACTATGATGAATTGGCCCGCGACAGCCGGTTTATCCGGCAGAACAGCGCCGCCAGCAATCTGATGTCCATGTTGCCCGATGATGTGAATGCGGTGGTCGAGGTGTTCGAGAAATTCGATCCGCTGATTGAAGCGGCGACCCGTGGCACGGCAGCCGAACCCCTGTATGAAGAATATGGACCGGCCTATCAGCTTGTGGTTCTGAACGAGCCGATCCACGCCGATGACCCGAAATTAATGGAACGTCTGCGTCTGCGGGTGCATGGCATTCTGGTGGGTGAACTCCAGGCGCTGGAAGGGGCCGCACGGTCGCTGTGGGATTTCCCCGAGGCTCCCTGGGAATTCAAGATGAACATGGCGCGCCAGGCATGGGATGAAGCCCGCCATGTGCAAATTCAGGAAAAACTGCTGACCCATGTCGGTGGCGAGATCGGCCAGTATCCCGAAAGCACCTTCCTGTTCGAAGCCGCTTGTTCGGAAGACCCGGCGATGCGGGTGGCGGGCGTCAATCGCGGCCTGGAAGGTCTGGCCTGCGACGTATTCCGCGACATGATCCGCTATGGCGAGGCGGCAGGCGACGAAACCATGAGTCAGGCGATGGATTTCGTGCTGGCCGATGAAATCACCCATGTGCGCTTTGGCAGCGAATGGGTGAAGGAATTCACCAAAGGTGACCCGGACTATCTCAAGCGCACCCAGGATTTCCGCCGCGAAGTGGACAAGCGTTTCAGCTTTGGCGGTGCGCGCAGTGCGCGTTCGGATGCGGCAATCCGCATTGCGGAACAGGACCGCCTTGATGCAGGCTTTACCCAGGCCGAGATCGACGAGATCGCCACGCTGAGTGCGGGCGGCCCCAGCAAGGATACGCTGAATAAAGCGGTCGCCATCCTGAAGGAGCGGCATAAAGTCCGCAAGGCGCAGGCGCCCACCAGCCAGAACGCTGCGGAATAGGGAGAAATAAAATGGCTGAAATCCGCATGTATCCTGGTGACAGCCAGGATGAACGCACCACTTTCGCACCCTATTCCGCATTCGATATTCCGGCGGACCTGCGCCAGTTGCATGGCCGCTATGATGTGGAAGCGGTGGCCTTGCGCGTGCGCAATTGGCGCTATGCCGAAGAATGGACGATGATGACCCTGGGCGGCTGGGTCGCGACGGTTCCGGAACTGCCGGTCAAGACCGGGCTTGGCAAGATCATCTGGGACGGCGCTGTGGCGGCGGATGAATTGGGCAAGCGTTTGCCGGAATTGCGTTGTGGCGCCAAGGTCGGCCAAAAGGGATCGCAGGCCGGCAATCAGGGCTTTGCCCGCTTCATTCAGGAACTTGCAGATCCCGAGCGGCCGGACCAGACCATTGAAAAGCTGGCCGGTGTGTTTGATGTGCTGAAGCCGCATCTGGTCAAGGTCTATGAAAAATTCAATTCGGAAACCGATCAGATTTGCGATGCGCCCACCATCGAAATTCTGGAAGACATCATCCGCAAAACCAGAAAGCACATTGCCTGGGGCAATACGATTCTGAATGAACTGTGCAGGACAGATGCCGATAAAAAGCGCCGTGCGGCGCGCATTGCGCAACTGACGGCGCAGCTTGCCGCCTGTGGCGGCGTGACCGGCGAAGAAGCAGTCGTCTCACATTAGACCGGTATGATTTTAGGTTTGCCGGTACCACAATCCCGGTCTGTCACCCCGCACTTGTTGCGGGGTCCAGGGTTACAAACTCAGGCCTTCGCTTGTGGCCCCTGGACCCCGGACTAAATCCGGGGTGACACTGTGGTTGGGGCGATTCATCCTGAAATCATACGGCTCTAGCGTTTGTTTATTCAGGTTGAACAATAGCAGCGGCCCTATGCCCTGATCTGTCATCAGGCCGCTGATATTACCTCTCGCCGATCAGCACCTCGCGCTTGCCGGAATGGTTGGGTGGGCTGATCACCCCTTGGGTTTCCATTTCCTCGATAATACGGGCCGCACGGTTATAACCGATGCGCAGGTGCCGCTGCACCAGGCTGGTCGAGGCGCGTCCCTGACGGGCCACCATGGCGACCGCCTGATCATACAGCGCACTATCGCCATCACCGGCCATGCCCATCATGTCTTCGGTGATTTCGGCATCTTCCGGATCAGCGGTGATCGCATCCAGATATTCCGGGCGCCCCTGCGATTTCAGGAAGGCCACCGCCTTTTCCACTTCGTCATCGCTGACATAAGGGCCATGTATGCGGGTGACGCGCCCGCCGCCCGCCATGTACAGCATGTCGCCCTGACCCAGCAATTGTTCGGCCCCCTGTTCGCCCAAAATCGTGCGGCTGTCGATTTTTGAGGTGACCTGAAAGCTGATGCGGGTCGGGAAGTTTGCCTTGATCGTGCCGGTGATGACATCAACGCTGGGGCGTTGCGTCGCCATGATCAGGTGAATGCCCGCCGCGCGCGCCATTTGCGCCAGGCGTTGCACCGCCCCTTCAATATCCTTGCCCGCGACCATCATCAAATCGGCCATCTCATCAACGATGACAACGATGAACGGCAGCGCAGCCAGGTCCATTTCCTGTTCTTCAAAAATCGGCTGGCCGCTGCCCGGATCAAATCCGGTCTGAACCGTGCGCTTCAGAATTTCGCCCTGTTCTTCTGCAAGCTGAACCCGCTGATTATAGGCGGCGATGGAACGCACCCCCAGTTTCGACATTTTGCGGTAGCGGTCTTCCATTTCGCGCACCGCCCATTTCAGGGCGACGACGGCCTTTCCAGGCTCCGTCACAACGGGCGTAAGCAGATGCGGAATGCCATCATACATGGATAATTCCAGCATTTTAGGATCAATCATGATGAATTTGCACTGATCCGGCGGCAGGCGGTACAGCAGCGACAGGATCATGGTGTTGATGCCAACCGATTTGCCGGAACCGGTCGTGCCTGCGATCAGCAAGTGCGGCATGGCGGCCAGATCGACAACCACAGGTTCCCCACCGATGGTTTTGCCAAGCGCCAGCGTCAGCCGTGCCGAAGTATTCTCATAGGCGCTGGAAGAAAGCAGCTCGCGCAGGCAAACCATTTCACGGCGCGAATTTGGCAGTTCGATACCTATCGCATTGCGCCCTGGAATAACGGCGACGCGCGCGGATATGGCGCTCATCGAGCGGGCGATATCATCGGCAAGGCCAATCACCCGCGCCGACTTGATGCCGGGTGCAGGTTCCAGTTCATACAGGGTAACAACCGGGCCAGGCCGCACATTCAGAATTTCGCCGCGTATGCCGAAATCCTGCAGCACGGTTTCCAGCATGCGGGCATTCTGTTCGAGCGATTCATCGCTTTCCATGCGATCAATCAGATTGCCATTCCTGCCTTTGCTGGGCGGTGGCAGGCGCAACAGCGAAAGCGGCGGCAACTGATATTCACCCACACGGCCAAGATCAAGTGCGGCCTGATCGGCGGCGGCGGCGCGTTTGCTTTGCCGCACATTATCGCCACGGGCAATGCGCGCGCGGTCTTGCCGGGGGGCGGCAAGTGGAGGGGTGATCTTTTCGCGGGCGCCCGAACCTCCCGCTGCCTTGCGCAAGGGCGGCGCACGATCAAAATCAAAACTGTGCCGTGCCGCAAGGCGTGGTCCTGACTGTTTTCGCTGGCGTTGCAGCCACAGAATGGCCATTCCTGCAATGTGGGAAACAGCAGCGATCAGCGCCGAAATATGTGCCGCAATTCCGCGCCACTGGCCAGGCGTTATGGCCAGGGCGAACAGCAATGCAGGTATTGCAACCAGCGCCGCAAGTCCGCCAATCATCAGACCCGGCATTACTTCCAGTGCAGGCACGCTAACCGGCAGTTTCGCAACCAGCCCCATTGCAAGGTCCCGCAGGCCGTCCCCAAGCGCGCCGCCCAGCCCGACCCGCAATGTCCAGATGGCGGGCGCCGGGACGGCGCTTAACGCAAGCGTTCCAAATGGCAGGCCCCACAAAAGCCCCAGTGGGCGCCAAGGCCATAAAGGCAAACGCAATTCCCACACAATACGCAAACCCCACACCGCAAGGCAGGATGGTATCATGATGCCCAGCACGCCCAGCCATTGCCATAAGAAATCCGCAATATAGGCGCCGGCAAATCCCGCACCATTCGTGGCGGGCGTGTTGACAATATTATTCCAGCTCGGATCCGCACTGGAATGACTGACCAGCGCAAGCGCCACAAATCCGGCTGCCGCCAGCATCAATGCGCCGCCAAGCCGGATCAGGCTGTCGCGCAAAAACTGCTTTACCCCATCGGGCAACAGGGTGCGGGCTTGCGCCATGCTCAGTCCCTGCATACGGGTCATGCCACTTTGCCTCATTTTGTTTCTGCTTCGAGCGTGCGGCGGATACGGCGCAGTCCCTCAATGGTTTCATCCAGCGGACCCACCAGCGCCACCCGGATATAGGCATCGCTTACGGCGCCACGCGCCAGATATTTTCCGGGCAGTACCTTAACCCCCGCCTCGCGCCACAGCTTCAATGCGGCGGCCTCGCCGTCCCCCACATCCAGCCACAAAAAGAAACCGCCAGCGGGCCGTGCATAGCCGAAGCGGCCGGCAAGAATTTCATCGGCGGCGTCAAATTTTTGCGCATACAGCTTGCGGTTTTCCTGCACATGCGCCTCATCCGACCAGGCGGCGGTGGCGGCGGCGTCTGCGGGCAGCGGATTGGTGGGGCCGATAGTGGCGCGAAAATTTCTGAACCGCGCAATCACCCGTGCGTCGCCCGCGACAAAACCGCTGCGCAGCCCCGGCAGACTGGAGCGTTTGGACAGCGAATGAAACACCAGCACATTGGCAAAGGGTTCCGCCGCGCCGTCTGCGGCAAGCGCGCTGGCCGCCTGCAGGCCACCGGGCGGCGGATTTTGATTATAAATCTCGGCGTAACATTCATCCAGCGCCAGCACGAAATCATGCGCCCGGGCCAGTTGAACAAGCCGTTTCAGATAGGCCATATCCGCCACCGAACCTTGCGGATTGGCGGGCGAGCATAAATAAAACAGCGCCGTGCGCGAAAGCAGTTCGGGGCTGAGCGCATCCAGATCAGGCAGAAAGCCGTTCGCGCGCGCCGCGTCCAGATAGACCGGTTCCGCCCCCGCCGCCAGCGCCGCCCCCGCATAGCACTGATAAAACGGATTGGGCATTAACACCGCAGACCGCTGCCCATTCTTTTGTGGCGGCGTCACCAGAAAGGCAATGCTGAACAGCCCCTCGCGGGTGCCATTCAGCGGCAGAATGTGGCCTTCCATGTTCACCGGGTGGCGGCTGAGCCCATAACGCCGGTTCAGCCAGCGGGCCACAGCCGCGCGAAAATTGTCGCTGCCCTGAATGGGGGGATATTTGCCATAGTCCTTCAGACGCGCATTCAGAATATCGCCAATGAATGCGGGGATGGGATGCTGCGGTTCGCCCAGCGACATCAGAATGGGCGCGCCATTGCCGCCAGGCAGAACGCCCGCGATCAATTTCGCCAGTCGCGGAAAGGCGTTTTCCGGCAAGCCATCGAGAACAGGGTTAAACATCGCGCACCTTGGGCGAACAGAACAAACACCAAACGGCGCACCATAGGCCGTGCGGCTGATTCACGCAAGAGTCAGCGAATCCGGTGGCTTAAAAGAGTATCCACAGGCTGATGGTTAAGTCTTGGGCACCCTTTGAAGTGCTAAAACCCATAGCGCGTCTTCAGTTCCGGGTCTTTTTCGGACACCAGGCGGGCCAGATCGACCATGACCCTGGCCTGTTTCCATGTGGCGTCGTCCTGCATCTTGCCGTCCAGCAGCACCGCGCCCGCGCCGTCCGGCATGGCTTCCAGAATGCGTTTGGCGAATAGCACTTCGTCAACTTCCGGGCTGAACACCCGCTTGGCGATTTCGATCTGGCTGGGATGCAGCGACCAGGCCCCCACACAGCCCATCAGGAAGGCGTTGCGGAATTGCGCCTCACAGGCTTGCGGGTCGGAGAAATCGCCGAACGGGCCATAGAACGCCTTGATGCCTGCCGCCTGACAGGCATCGACCATCTTGGCCAGGGTGTAATGCCATAAATCCTGCTGGAACAATGTGCGGTTGGCGCCGCCCGCACCCGCGTCGGCCAGCACGCCATAATTGGGGTGTCCGCCCCCCACACGGGTGGTTTTCATACCGCGTGAGGCCGCCAGATCGGCGGGGCCAAGACACATGCCATGCATGCGCGGGCTGGCGGTGGCAATGGCCTGCACATTATTGACGCCCTGTGCGGTTTCCAGAATCGCGTGAATGAGGATCGGTTTGCGGACATTATGCTTGGCCTCAAGCTGCGCCAATATCTGGTCCAGATAGTGAATATCCCATGGCCCCTCGGCCTTGGGCAGCATCACCACATCCAGCTTGTTGCCCACCGCCGCCACGATCTGGGTCAGATCATCCAGCACCCAGGGGCTGTTCAGGCAATTGATGCGCGTCCACAGGCCGGTCGCGCCGAAATCCAGTTTCTGCGCCACTTCGATGAAACCGGCTCGCGCGGCTTCCTTGGCGTCAATCGGAATGGCGTCTTCCAGATTACCCAGCACAACGTCCGCCTGGGTGATCAGTTCCGGCACCTTGGCGCGCAGCTTTTCATTATGCGGCGGAAAGAAATGCACCACGCGCTCTGCACGCACGGGCAATCCGCGTAACGGCATCGGCGCACCAACGGCAAGCGGGCGGTAAAAATCTGCGGGAAGTTTCATGATGGCTCCGGTAAGGTAAAAATTATGCCTGACAGGTTACTGAAAAAATTCAGAAATGTCATCCTGAGCAAAGTCACATTGTCATCCTGAACGAAGTGAAGGATCTCGTGCCGCAGCCTGAGATCCTTCACTTCGTTCAGGATGACACATATGGATAACACATATAACAGATCACTGCTTGCATTGCGAGGCAGAGCGTAAATACGCAATGATCGCGCGGGCATCCTTGTCGCCTTCGGGAAAGGCGCCGCCAAAGGCCACCATGCGGCTGCCTGCAACGCCTTCATTGATCACCTTGAAAATATCATCGTCAGTGGAGCCGTGCTTCCATTCACAATCGAACAGGAACAGCGCGTCCGTATTGCCGGGGGTTCTCTTGTGGCAATAGGCGCCGCAAGTGCCGGTAAACAGCGCCTCGCCGCGCGCAATTACCGCCGGATCGGGAGCCGCCGCCTGTTGCGGCTTTTCGTCACATCCGATCAATAACAATGCGGCGGCGGCAAACACCACCGTTAAATTTTGCAGGGCCATAGTCTACCTGTGCAATTGAAGTTTCAGTAAGGACATTTGATCAAATACAGACTCAAATGGCGCGTGGGGCGGAATGCCATGCGCCTGCATGAGTTTCGTTATCTCGCCAGACGCCAGCATTTTTTCCAGCGCCGCATCAATTGCCTTGCCAAGTTGCGCATCCGCTTCACGGGTGGCGACATGTTCGTTCCAGCGCAGCGATTGCGCGGGAAGCGTGCCCTGTTTCGGCGTCTGTTTCAGCGGACCAAGGGCCGGCCCCCATATCAGCGCCGCATCCGCCATGCCCGCCTGTAATTCTGCAATTTGTCCATCGGGTGACGTTGCGCCAATCCAGGTAAGGCCCGCAGCCTGCGCCGCCAAATGCCCGACCGTCATATATTGGATGACGATGCGTTTGCCTTTCATTTCTGAAAAATCTTTTGGTCCGGCGGGCGGCGCGACAAATTCAAAGCCCGCACCATAATAGGGCCTACTGAGAGCCAGCGCGCCTTTGGTCCCGCGCAGTGAATCCTTACCCGGCACAGAGGCAACAGCATCGCACTGACCTTTGGATAATTCCGGCAGCGGCAGATCGCTGCTTTCCGCATCGGTCATTTTCTCTTCCTGCTCAACCCAGACGGGTTGCAGGGTGCGGCCAATATGTGCGGACACGGCGCGCATCACATCCACATCGAAACCCTTGCCGCTGGCCTTGTCTGCGCGCGGCACGTCAAATTCGCCAAAACACACGCGCAGGATTTTTTCCTGCGCATGCGCGGAGGCTGCCAGATTTACACTGACAACAATCAGTATACAGAACGAAAGGTGTTTAATCATTCATCCACCGTGAAGACGAACAACTGGCCGCCTTCGGGTATATTGGTTGGGCCGCCGCTCAGCGCGGTAATGGCTGCCCAGCCACCCGAAGGAATGGCGACATAGGTTTTGCCATCCGCTTCATAGGCAACCGGCTGGCCCCGGCCCGCGCCACCCATGCGGAAACGCCACAGTTCCTTGCCGGTGATGGCGTCCAGCGCCAGCGCGTGACCATCCAGCGTGGAACTGAAAATGACGCCGCCAGCGGTGCTCATTGCGCCGCCCATCATCGGATCGGGATCTTCATAGCGCCATTTGATTTCGCCGGTGGCGACATCAATGGCCGAAAGCACGCCATGATCCTTGCCCTCATTCACATCGATCGGGTCGGGCATGCCGCCCAGAAGCGGAATGCCTTTCACATTGACGACAATGCCTTTGGCAAAGTTCTGGCAGCCTTCAACCGAAGGCACGTAGGCAAGCTTGGTCAGCGGGCTATAGGTCGCAGTCCATGCGCCGTTCAGACCACCAAGGTTTCCGGGGCAAACCCGCATGGTGGGTTTGTCCTGCGGCATTGCAGCGGGGTCCACAATTGGCCGCCCGGCTTCATCAAAACCCTTCGCCCAGTTCAGCTCCTGTACATAGGGTTTGGCGAACAGGAATTTTCCGGTTGTGCGGTCCAGCGCATAGAAAAAGCCATTACGATTAGGCTGCACCACCGCTTTGACCGGCTTGCCGGCAATATCTACGTCAACCAGGAAAATGTGGCTGTTGCCGTCATAATCCCACACATCATGCGGGGTAAACTGATAATGCCATTTGCGTGCGCCCGTGGCCGGGTCAACTGCGATGATCGAGTTTGAATAGAGATTGTCGCCAGCCCGCAAATCGCCATTCCAGTCGGGGGATGGATTACCCGTGGTCCAGAACAATGTGTCGGTTTCCACGTCATAGGCGCCCGTGGTCCAGGTTGGCGAGCCACCGGTTTTGTAGCTATCGCCCGCCCAGGTTTCCGCGCCCGGCTCGCCTGCTGCGGGAACCGTATAATGGCGCCACAGGCGCTTGCCGGTGGCAATATCATAGGCGTCAAAAAAACCACGCACGCCATATTCGCCGCCCGCAATGCCGGTAATCGCCTTATCGCCGACAATCAGAGGGGCAGAGGTGGCCGCAAACCCATCCTGGTACGGAGTAATTTCAATATTCCATTTCACAATTCCGGTGCGCCGTTCAAGCGCCAGAATATGCGCATCAAGCGTGACCATCAGCACCAGATCGCCGGAAATCGCCACGCCCCGGTTGACCGGGCCACAACATACCTTTAACCCTTCGGGCAGCGCATAATCATAGCGCCACAACATTTCACCGGTTTTTGCATCCAGCGCCATCAGGCGGTTATGCGAGGTTGTGATATACATCACACCACCATAGATAACGGGCGAAGTTTCGAATTGTCCAGTTGTGCCCGTCGGAAAGGACCAGGCCACTTTCAGCTTTTTAACCGCAGCGGGCGTCAGGCCCTTGATCGGGCTATAACGGTAATTGGTGTAATCGCCGCCATACATTAGCCAGCTTTCCGGGTTTGACGTGCCGGCTTTCAGCATATCCCCCGTCACGCCCGCCTCTGGGCCAACTGGCTGCTTGGCTGGGGTTTGGACGATGGACGGTGAAGAGAGTATGTCGGAGAATTGCCCCGCCGTTTGCGCCGCCAGCGCCGCGCCCGCACACAGGCCAAGACCGATTAAACCCGCTGACAGCCTGATAGCCCAGCCCCCCGCTTGACGCATTTCCACCCTCATCTGTTTTATTTGCAATCCGTTACTGCCAAACTACACAGGAAACGCCCACCCGCATAGCGGCGATTTATTTTCGCCATAATTTATGTTTAAGAAGCCTATACTGGCCTGTTCCGTGAACGTTCCGTAAAAAGGAAAATATATGCATCCCCGGATTTTTGCCATCCTGTTTGGCCTGTTTATCGCGGTTACAGGCCCCGCCCGAGCGGACGAGGCGACGCAAGCCCTGGTGCAGCAGTTTCTTGCGACCCTCTCCCCACCCGGCGCGAAAATCAGCTTTGCCTCGGCCGGCACCAGCGGCGCAACCATCACCGTTCGCGATGTTGTAGCCCATGCAGAATCAGCGGGCGGCGAAGAGACCGTGCAGCGCATTGGCCAGATACAGTTGCAGGGGCTTGAGGCGCTGCCATCCGGCCTGTTCCGGCTGGACCAGTTGCGCGCCGAAAATATCCGTATCGACGGCGCATCGGATTTGCAATTTTCCGGACCGGGCAGCGTGCGCATCGCCACTGTCACAGCGTCAGACATTGATGGCGCGCGCATCGGTGCGCTGGCGCTTTCCAATATCGACCTCAACGCCTCTGCTGCCGGGACGGCCTATGCCATCCGTATCGCCAGTGCCAGCATGAACAATGTGGATACGCAATCTGTGACCCGCGCCGCTGTGCGCGCGCACGGTGACCGCCAAGCGGCGCGGCGTGAAGACGCGCTGCTGAACAGTCTGCTGAACAGCAGTTCCTACAGCGCATTGCATTTGCGCGGCGTGAATGTGCGCAAGGGAAAAGCCGAACTGCTTTCCATCGCGGAACTGAGTTCTGATCCCGATGGAAATTACGCACCCTTTCCGGCATCCGGAAATTTTTCCATTCGCGGCGCCAGCCTGGATTTGCGTGATCCGATAGCGGCGTCCCTGCGCCAATGGCTGGGGCAGGACCGGCTGCAATTCGATCTGGAATCACGGCATCATTTCAGCGCGCCAGCATCGCACACATGGGACACCACATTAAAACTATCCCCGGACGCGATCCTTTCCGGAACCTGCAGCGCGCAAAATCTGAATGGGTTTTCCCCCGCCCTTATCCGTCAGGCGCAGGCAGCCGCCAGTCACCCAGCCACATTGCGCAAATGTGACCTGAATTTTACCGGCACGGAATTTGCCGATCGCTGGCTGGCGCAGGACGGGGCCAGACAGGGATTGAGCCTTGAGGAAGCGCGCGCCAAATATCTGGCGGGCTCCCTGCTGGTGTCGCTTGATCCGCAAACTGCCAACGACCCGATGACCATGCAACTGGTCAGCGCCGGACAGATATTCCTGACCCAGCCGTCACGCCTGAACATTCAGCTTGCCCCACCCGGCGGCCTGAAATTCCCTGACAGCATCGCCACCTTTGTCATGCTGTTTCAGGGCGGTCCGGACCAAAAACAGCAGGCGATGCAAAGACTGGGGCTGAACATCAGGGCCGTGCCGATAGAGTGAATCCGCTGACGCCGGAAATAACTTTACACTCCCGTATATTTCCGGTATAATTTCCGGAAATATACGGGAGGAAAAAAGCGCCATGCCGAACACCCGCAAGACCTCCAAGACTCCGCTTGCCCTGCACCGCAGCCGCATGAAGCGGCGGGGAATTGTGCGCGTAGAGGTACAGGTGCGCAAGGAGGATGTGGCGTTGGTGCGTGACATTGCCCATGCTCTCAACTCACCCGACCAGGCCGACGCGGCGCGCGCACTGCTACGCACCCGTTTTGCGGCTGGCAAGGCGCAGGGCCTGAAGGCGCTGCTTGCGTCGGCGCCTCTTGAAGGCATTGATATTAAGCGCACTCGTGATACTGGCCGTAATATTGATCTTTGATGTTTCTTATTGACACAAATATCATTTCAGAAGTGCGCAAAGCCGAACGCTGCGACCCAAATGTCGCTGCCTGGTATGCAGGCGTCACGGATGATGATCTGTATCTGAGCGTTCTGGTAACTGGTGAAATTCGTAAAGGAATCGAACTTTCACGTTCCCGCGAACCGCAAAAATCAGAAAGCCTGCAACGCTGGCTACAACTGCTTGAGCAAGGTTTTGGTGAGCGCATTCTGCCGGTAAACCTTGCCGTTGCAAATGATTGGGGAAGGCTGAGCGCGCAACGCAAAGTGCCTGTGATTGACGGCC
Organism: Pseudomonadota bacterium; assembly: GCA_049325255.1. GTDB lineage: Bacteria > Pseudomonadota > Alphaproteobacteria > UBA11222 > UBA11222 > UBA11222. The sequence continues at coordinate 58,585 of JBMOMW010000043.1, forward strand.
TACTTGCAGCCACCGCCAGAGTCTTTGATCTTGTCCTTGTTACGCGCAACGTAAATGATGTCACGGGACTGGATGTAAAAATCCTGAATCCGTTCGCATCTTCCCCGCGCGCCTAACCCCTCACGGCCATTTCACCACGGGCGGCATGGATGACAGGATCGCGTCCACATTGCCGCCGGTTTTCAGGCCGAATGTGGTGCCACGATCATAGAGCAGGTTGAATTCCACGTATCGTCCGCGACGCACAAGCTGGTGTTCGCGCTGTTCCGGCGTCCAGGCCTTGTTCATATGTGTACGCACGATCTGCGGATAAACATCCAGGAACGCCTCGCCCACATCGCGGGTAAAGGCGAAATCGGCGTCCCAGTTTCCGGTGTCATGGTGATCATAAAAAATTCCGCCAACGCCGCGCGGTTCATTGCGGTGCGGCAGATAAAAATATTCATCGCACCATTTTTTGAAACGCGGATAATATTCCGGGTCATGGCGGTCACAGGCTTTGCGCATCGCGCCGTGAAAAATGCCCGTGTCCGCCGCATCTGGAAACATCGGCGTCAGGTCTGCGCCGCCGCCAAACCAGGCCTTGATGGTTTCACCGCCGCCACTGATGATATGGCGCGTGTTCATATGCACGGCGGGCACCAGCGGCGAGCGCATATGCGCAATCAGGGAAATGCCCGCCGCCCAGAAACGCGGGTCGCTGCGCTGTCCCGGCATCTGCGCCAGCATTTCCGGTGTAAATTCTCCGTGCACGACAGAAATATGCACGCCGGCTTTTTCAAACACCCGCCCGTGCAGCATCGACATTTCGCCGCCGCCGCCCGCATCGCGCCGCCAGGGCGTGCGCACAAAACGTCCCGCCGGGAGATCGGAAAAACTACCGGTCAGATCGTCTTCCAGCCGTTCAAACTCTGCGCAAATACGATTGCGTAGCGTGGTGAACCATCCCGCCGCCTGGGTTTTACGTTGCTCTACACTATCACTCACACTGCACCTTCTGAATGCGCTGAAAATCCATTTAACTGACGCAACCCCTCACCCAGCACCATCGCGGCGCAAAGCACTACATTAAGCGAACGCCGCCCCGCCAGCATCGGAATGACCAGCCGGGCGTCGGCGCGATCATGCACCTCATCCGGCACGCCAGCACTTTCACGGCCCAGCAGTAGCGTATCACCGGGCTGAAAGCCAAACGCGGTATAGGCCGTCGCCGCCCTGGTTGTTAACAAAATCAATCGTCCCTGACGTTGATCCAGATCATGGCGGAATGCGGTCCACGAATCGTGGCGCTGCATGGCCGCCATATCCAGATAATCCATGCCCGCGCGCTGCAAACCCCGGTCGGTAAGGACAAAACCGCACGGCTCGATTATATCCACGGGCACCCCAAGACATGCGCCCAGACGCAACAGGGTACCCGTGTTCTGAGGGATGTCCGGCTGATACAGGGCGATCCGCAGCATTCTCCTACTATTTCCCTTGGGTAAAATAGATGATCCCAAACCTTATCTGCGTACTATCTCTGGACAAGCCGTTTTTCTAATGCGAAAAGTGCCCGTTCATTACGTCAGCGCCGGGGGGCGATGCCTGTATATATCGCAGCCATCGTAATGCCCATAGCGCGTAAGCAAGAGGGAAGCGATCAGTGACTGCTGGCCATGCGGAAGAACCCACCAGACGGGATTTTCTCTATATTGCAACAGGCGCCGTAGGCGCCGTAGGCGCAGGCGCGCTAGCCTGGCCATTTATTCATCAGTTGAACCCGGATGCGTCGGTTAAGGCATTGGCCTCCATCGAGGTTGATCTGTCCGCCATTAGCGAAGGCGCAGCAATTACCGTTACCTGGCGCGGCAAGCCGGTCTTTATCCGGCACCGCTCGGCGCAAGAAATTTCCGCCGCCGCGGAGGTTAACATCGAAGAACTGCGCGATCCGCAGACCGACGCGGACAGGGTGCAAAAGCCGGAATGGCTGATCATGGTTGGCGTGTGCACCCATCTGGGCTGTGTGCCGCTGGGCCAGAAAGGCGATTTCGGCGGCTGGTTCTGCCCCTGTCACGGTTCACATTACGATACATCGGGGCGCGTTCGCAAAGGTCCGGCGCCACTGAATCTGGCCATACCGGAATATGTCTTTCTCGATGATAACCGGGTCAAAATAGGCTAAGGGGCGCAAATTATGAGCGGACACACCGAATTCCAACCCACCAGCGCGCCCGCCAAATGGCTGGAGCGGCGGCTGCCGATACTCAGCCTGATGCATGGCGCCGCCGTCGCCTTTCCGACACCCAAAAATCTGAATTATTGGTGGACCTTTGGCGGCATTTTGATGTTCTGCCTGGGTGTGCAAATTATCACGGGCATTATCCTGGTGATGCATTACACCCCGCATGTGGACATGGCCTTCGCCAGTGTCGAACACATCATGCGCGACGTGAATTATGGCTGGCTGATCCGCTATATTCATTCCAATGGCGCATCGATGTTCTTTCTCGCTGTGTATATCCATATGTTCCGCGGCCTTTACTATGGCTCCTACAAGGAGCCGCGCGAACTGATCTGGATTCTGGGCATGGTGATATACCTGCTGATGACGGCGGCGGCGTTCTTTGGCTATGTGCTGGTCTGGGGGCAGATGAGCTTCTGGGGCGCGACCGTGATCACCAATCTGTTTGGTGCGATCCCGGTGGTGGGCGACACGCTGCTGGCCATGCTCTGGGGCGGCTTTTCGGTCGATAATCCGACGCTGAACCGCCTGTTCAGCCTGCATTATCTGGTGCCTTTCCTGATTGCGGGCGTTGTCGTGCTGCATATCTGGGCGCTGCATGTGCCGGGCAACAACAACCCGCTGGGCATCGATGTAAAAGGTCCGCAGGATACGGTGACGTTCCATCCCTATTACACGATGAAGGATACGTTCGCCGTCGTGCTGTTCATGCTGTTCTTTGCGCTGTTCGTGTTCTATGCGCCGAATGTCCTGGGCGAACCGGACAATTACATTGAGGCCAACCGGCTTTCCACGCCCGCGCATATTGTGCCGGAATGGTACCTGCTGCCGTTCTACGCCATTCTGCGTTCGATCCCGGACAAGCTGATGGGCGTGATCGCCATGGGGATTGCGATTTTCGTGCTGTTCCTAGTGCCCTGGCTGGATACGTCCAAGGTGCGCTCTGCGCGCTTTCGCCCGCTGTACAAGCAGTTCTTCTGGATTTTCCTCATCGACGCCATCATCCTTGGCTATATTGGCGCGAAACCGGCGGAAGGCATGTATCTGGTAGTTGGACGCATTGCGACAGCGTACTACTTCGCCCACTTCTTCCTCATCATGCCCATTCTGGGGCTGGTGGAAACGCCCAAGCCGCTGCCTGAAAGCATCTCCAAACCGGTGCTGGGCAATGCTGCATCCGGCAAAGCGGCCTAAGGGGTGATGAACATGAAAAACAAAATGCAGATCACGCTTCGTTCGGTTTTGCTGGCCGCCAGCCTTGTATTATTGCCAGCAGGCGCGGCGCAGGCCAGCGAAGAGGCCGAGCTGAAACATGTGGACTGGAGCTTTGACGGCCCGTTCGGCACATTCGACCGCGCCCAGCTAAAACGCGGCTTCCAAGTCTACAGGGAAGTCTGCGCCGCCTGTCATTCGATCAAGTTTGTATCCTATCGCAATCTGAGCGAAGCGGGCGGACCCGAATTTACAGAAGCCGAAGTCAAGACCATCGCAGCCGCCAGCAATGTCACCGACGGCCCCAATGCCGACGGCGAAATGTTCGAACGCCCGGCAGAACCCAAAGACCGCATCGTCAAGCCGTTCCCCAACGACAATGCCGCGCGCGCCGCAAATAACGGCGCGATGCCGCCCGATCTGTCGCTGATGACCAAGGCGCGCAAGAACGGCCCGGATTATGTATATTCGCTCCTGACCGGCTATGCCGATGCGCCAGAGGATGTCGTTATGGCCGACGGGATGAGTTTCAATCATTACTTTCCCGGCCAGCAGATCGCCATGCCCCAACCCCTGTCCGATGATCAGGTCACCTATGAGGACGGCACACAAGCCACGCTGGACCAGATGGCGCAGGATGTGACCGCCTTTCTGACCTGGACGGCGGAACCCAAGCTGGAAGACCGCCATAAATTGGGCTTCAACGTGATCATCTTCCTCACCGTCCTGGCCGGACTGCTGTTCGCAACCTATAAACGCATATGGCGCGACCAGCATTAGAACCTATCCTGTTTAGATTGAAGTACGTTCAAACCCCCAGGCTGTCATCCCGGACTTGTTCCGGGATCCAGTAATCACAAGTAAAAGCCTGAGTTTGCAACCCTGGACCCGGGACAAACCCGGGGTGACAAAATAAGATTGCGCTTCAATCTAAACATGACGGACACTAACAATGTGCGTCATGCGGGTGTGATTGAGATCACAATTCCGGTCCTTACGGAGCGGTGGGTAAGCGCGCTTATCCGATATCTTCCCAGACGATGCGTTTGCGCATCAGGTCTGCATGGCGCTTTTCCAGATAGGCGTCGGAGCGGCCGATAAACTCTTCCATCTCCTTGCGCGCGCGTTCCACGTCGCGCGAGACAATGGCCTGATACAGGCTTTCATAGGTCTCGATCTGGTAGCGCTGCTCGCGCTCGGAATAATTCAGCGTGATGCCGGAACTGTTGGTCATCATGTGCACCGAAGACACCAGCAGGCCGATGGCCGGATTGCCCGACGCCCAGGCGATGAGATCGTGAAATTTGCGGTTTTCGTCCTGATAGGCGTCAATATCGCCGACACAGCTACGTAATTTGGCGATGCATTCTTTCAGCCGCTCCAGATCATCATGGCGCGCATTGCGCGCCGCCATCGCGGCCATGCCGGGGCTGATCACCTGGCGCAATTCGATCAGCGACCGGAACGGCGCATCCAGGAACTGCAACAGCAAAGCCAGCGTGCTGGCCAGATTGCGGGTATGCGGCTCGCCCACCACCGGGCCACCACCGGGCCCCGGCTTGATCGACAGAACCCCCTGCAATTCCAGAAAGCGCAGCGCCTCGCGCAGGGTGGCGCGCGCCACCCCATAGCGTTCCACCATTTCATGTTCGGGCGGCAGTTTCGCGCCGGGCAGCAGATGCTTGTCCGCAATTTCGCGCACAATACCCTGCGCCACCCGGATCGCCATCTTGGCCCCGCGCCCGTGAACGCCATTGCTATCCTTGCCGGGAAACCCAATCAGGTTTCCCTCAGCCGATGCCGATTTATCTGTCATATTCTATACATAGCAGGTTTGCCGCTCCCGGTCAGCCTAAAAGCCTGTTAAGGCTGCGAAACGTCGCCTCGCATTCGCGCATCATATTGTCGATGATCTGCGCCGCCGGAAGCACGTCATGGATGCCGCCAATGCCCTGGCCTGCGGGCAGGCAGGCGCGGTCGGGGTCAACAAGCTGGCCGGGGCCTTGCGTCACGCCCATCACGCCTGCTTTAAGGCTGGTGACCATCTGTTTGGGGAAGGGCTGCAACTCGTCCTTGCGTTTTTCCCAGTCATCGACATAGGCGTTGCGGATGACGCGCATGGTCTTGCCGGAAAAGCATTTGGTGACGAGAGTGTCGGCACTGCCATGCGAAAGGATCTGTTCCTGATAGACCCTGCCCGCGCGCGCCTCGGTGGCCGCAATGAAGCGGGTGCCGACCCACACGCCCTGTGCGCCCAGCGCCAGCGCCGCCGCCATGGTGCGGCCATCGACAATGGCGCCCGCCGCCAGCACCGGAATTTTCACCGCCGCCGCAATTTGCGGGATCACCGCCATGCCCGCCACCTGGCCGGTATGGCCGCCGGCTTCGGTGCCCTGGGCCACCACCATGTCGCAGCCGGCCTGTTCGGCCTTTTGCGCATGGGCGACCTGGCCGCACATGACCACAACCTTCAGCCCGCCCTTGTGGCATTTTTCGATCACCGCATGGGGCACGCCCAGCCCCGCAATAAAGGATGACGCGCCTTCGTCAATGATAATATCAATGGCGCGATCAATCGTTTCGGGCTGCGCGGCCAGCAGATCGACGCCGAACGGTTTTTTTGTCAGCGCCCGCACGGCGCGCATTTCGGTGCGTATTTCTTCGGGTGTCGCCGCCGCCATACCCAGTGTGCCGTAACCGCCCGCCTCTGACACCGCCGCGCAGATCTGCGCATAGGCGACGCCGCCCATTCCCGCAAGGAAAATAGGCTTTTCGATTCCGAACATATCACAGACCGGGGTTCTGATAGGCATGGCGTCCTTCTCCTAAATTTATGCTGGCATGTCGTTTTTTTTTACTGCCAGCGGATTATAGTTGATTATAATAGATTGAACGAGCGGCGCCATAGCCTGGTGTTGCAAAAGCAGGGAGAAAAACGCGATATGGGTGAAACACTTAATTTCAGCGAAAAAGCGTCTATCGTCGGCATTGGCGAAACCGATTATGTCAAGGGCGCCAAGGTTACCGCCGTCGAAATGATGCTGGAGGCGGGCCGCAAGGCCATCGCCGATGCAGGCCTTAGCCCGCATGATATTGACGGGTTGGTGCCCGCACCGGCCTATACCACCGGCGAAGAACTGGCGGCCAATCTCGGCATCGAGAATTTGCGCTATTGCTCGACCGTGCATATGGGCGGCGCCAGCCCGACCACCGCCATTCAGAACGCCGCCGCCATGGTGTCGCTGGGTGTCTGTAACAATGTGCTGATCACGCTGGGCTGGAACGGTTATTCGGCGCTGCGTCCAAAGCCTGGCATTCCGCCGACGCGGCCCATGGGCATGAACGTGCTCGACACCACCATCAAAGATTTCTACATGCCCTATGGCATCACCTCGCCGGTGCAGATGTATAGCTGGTTCGCGATGCGCCATAAAAAGCTGTACAATGTGCCCGACGAAGCCACCGGCCATATCGCCGTTGCCGCCCGCAAACATGCCCAGCTCAATGACCGCGCCTTCATGAAGGGCCAGGAATTGACCATGGAGCAATATCTCAAGGCGCGCTGGATTTCCGAACCCATGCGTCTGAATGATTGCTGCCTGGAAACCGATGGCGCTTGCGCCGTGGTGGTTTCCAGAACCGAAGAAGCCAAGGATATGCGCAAGCGCCCTGTCGTCATCATGGGCTGCGCCGAGGGGCATCCCTATCCGGCCGACGACATTGCCTCGCGCCCCGACTTCTTCAAGTTCGGCCTCAGCTATGCGGCGCCCATCGCGCTCAAAATGGCGGGGATCAAGGTGCATGACGTGGATTTCCTGCAAATCTATGACTGCTTCTCCTATGTCGTGATGATGCAGATGGAAGCCCTGGGCCTGTGCGAACGCGGCGGGGCCTATGATTTCGTCAAGGACGGCAATATCGAACTGGGCGGGCGCTATCCGCTCAACACGCATGGCGGGCTGATGAGTCAGGCCCATGTGTGGGGGCTGAACCATGTCGTCGAAGCGGTCAAGCAGTTGCGCCATGAAGCTGGCCCTGCCCAGGTCAAGGATTGCGAGCTGGGTCTTGTTACCGGCTGGGGTGATCTGGGTGACGGCAGTCTGGTAATTTTGCGGAGGTAATGCAGTTATGAGTGAAACTAAAGTCAAAAATAAGCCTTCTCGCCCGATCCCCAATCCGATTGAACCCGTGAACAAAGGTTTTTGGGACGCATGTCAGGGCGGCGTGCTGCATTTCCAGCAATGCACGGATTGCGACAGATTCCGGCATCTGCCGCGCAATATGTGCGCCTATTGTGGTTCTCCGGAATGGAAATGGTCGCCTTCCACAGGCAAGGGTAAACTCTATTCTTGGACCATTGCCCATATGCCGATGCATCCCGCCTTTGTCGCTGACGTTCCCTATGTGGCGGCGGTGATAGAAATGGAAGAAGGCGTGCGGCTGGTTAGCTGGCTGCGCAGCGTCGTGCTCGAAGACATCTGCCTCGATATGCCGGTCAAGCTGATGTATGAGCGCATTACGGACGATTTCCAGCTTCCCTGTTTCGTACCGGCGTAACGGCGTAAAATTGTGTCCGGGGGGTGATTTATTTTCGTCCCCCGGGCGCGTTCCGATCGGACTTTACAACCCTAATTAAATTGTGGATAATTCCACATAAGCTGCACATAAGAAGTAGCGATGGGAGTAAGCGTTATGGCCAAAGGCAATGGACATGCAATCGATTATGACGCGCTGGTGAAACCGGACGCCGTGCATGGCGATTGTTATATCGACCCCGATATTTTCGCCGATGAATTAAAAAAAATCTATGGGCGCGGCTGGGTCTTTATCGGCCATCAAAGCGAAATTCCCAATGCCGGCGATTATGTCCGCAAGTGGATCGGCCTGCAGCCGGTTATTTTCTCACGCGACAAGGCGGGAAAATATCATGTGCTGTTCAATCGCTGCACCCATCGGGGCGCGTCGATCTGCCAGCACGACAAGGGCAATGTTGGCGGCTTCCGCTGTGAATATCATGGCTGGTTCTTCCGACTCGATGGGGCGCTGCAGGCAATCCCTTATGTCGAAGGATATGGCGATAATTTTGATAAGACCCAGTATGATCTGCGCAGGCCGCCGCGCCTGGACGAATATCGCGGCTTTGTATTCGCCAGCCTGTCGCCCACCGGCATTCCGCTCCGGGAACATATCAGCGGGCCGGCCCAGCAACAGATCGACTACGCCTGTGACCTGTCGCCGGAGGGCGAGCTTGTGGTGCAAAGCGGGGCGACCAAGCTGGCCTATAATGGCAATTGGAAGCTGCAGATGGAAAATTCCATCGACGGCTATCATCCGAATTTCACCCATCAATCCTTTATCAGCACGCTGGAGCGCCTGACAGGAACCAAGGTGGAAATCTTTAGCGGTCACGCCAAGACGCAATCGCGCGATCTGGGCATGGGATGCAGCAATATCGATTCGCGCCGGGCAAATTTCGAACATCCGCAAGCCCAGGCGCGGCTGAAGATGATGCAGGCCACCAGTTGGGGCAAAAAATATTACGATGATCTGGTCGCGGCGCATGGCAAGGAGCGCGCCGAGGAAGTGCTGATCGTCAATGGCACGCATATGAATGTGTTTCCTAACCTGGTGGTGCTGGCAGGCCAGGTCCGCACCATCCAGCCCATCAGCACGGAACGCACCGAAGTCTATTTGCGGCCCAGCCTGCTCAAGGGCGTACCCGATGAGGTCAACACCCAGCGCATCCGGCAGTATGAAAGTTTCTATACCACGGTGGGCGGCGGCATACATGATGATGTGGAAATGTTCAACCGCGTGCATGAAGGGCTGCGCTGCAATCAGGACCCGTGGCTGGTTTTCCGGCGCGGCCTGCATCGGGAACAGACCGATAATGACGGAACCTTGTTTTCTCAGGGTACGGATGAAACCGCCCAGCGCGGCATGTGGCGGCACTGGAAATCCGTCATGCAACAGGATGTAAACTGATGAGTTCCCTGCGCGAAAAGGTGGAGAATTTTCTCTACAGGGAAGCCCGTCTGATGGACGAAAACCGCTATATGGAGTGGTTTGAGCTGTTCGCCGATCCGTGCCTGTACTGGATTCCCGCCAACCAGGAAGACTATGATCCCAACAAGCATGCCTCGCTGTTTTACGGCGACCGTAATACTGTGAATAACCATGTGATACGCCTGACGGAAGGCAAGGCCTTCGCGCAGGAGCCGCGCTCGCGCATGCGCCGGGTGGTGTCCAACATTGAAATCGAAGATGGCGGGGAAGAAATCTCTGTGCATGCGAATTTCATCCTCAATGAAATCCGCAAGCATGAGCAGCGCTACCATACCGGCCGCACGCATTTTAAACTTGCGCCAGCCGATGGGTCATTCAAGATCAAATACAAAAAAGTCGTCCTGGTCAGCCTGGATGAAATGCAGGAAAACCTGACATTTTTAGTATGAATGGTGCAGCGCCCTGCGCCGCCAGCATATTAGAATGTCATTCAGCACACACAAAACAGGAGAGTGCACATGCCAACAATTGAAGAGCTGAATGAGAAATATGAGCGTAATCCGCTAGAAAGCATTCTGCCCAGTGGTGATCAGAAAAAAAAGAAACGGCCGGAGCCGAAGCCGCAATCCTATTATGATGAAATCAAGAAGAAGTTCGCTGAAGAACGCGACCTGCGGGTGAATTACCGGCCCCAGGGAACCGCGCAATACACCTCGGATTTCGAAGGCTCGCTGTCAAAATATCTGAACGATCCCTATGGCGGCGAAATCAAGCCGCGCGCGCCCCTCAATGACACGGTGGAAGTTCTGTTCATCGGCGGCGGGTTTTCGGCGCTGCTGACCTCGGCGCGCCTGCGCGAGCATGGCGTTGACAGCATTCGCATCGTCGAGAAGGCCGCCGATGTGGGCGGCACCTGGTACTGGAACCGCTATCCGGGCGTGGCCTGCGACGTGCCATCCTATGATTATCTGCCGCTGCTGGATGAAATGGACTATGTGCCCAAGCACCGCTATGCCAGGGGCGACGAAATCTATGCGCATTGCCAGGCCATCGCCAGAAAATACAATCTGTATGAACTGGCCGTCTTCCAGACCACTATCACCGAGACAAGGTGGGATGAGGACGAAAAGATGTGGAACCTCAAAACCGATCGCGGCGACCATATGAAGGCGCGCTTTGTGATTTGCGCAAACGGCACCTTGTCCAAGCCCAAGCTGGCGCGCATCAAGGGCATGGAAAATTTCAAGGGCCATTCCTTCCACACCTCGCGCTGGGATTATGATTATACCGGCAATGATCTCTCCAAACTTCAGGACAAGGTGGTGGGCATTATCGGCACCGGCGCCACCGCCGTGCAGGCCATTCCGGGCCTTGGCGCCAACGCCAAAGAGCTTTACGTTTTCCAGCGTACACCGTCCTCCATTGATGTGCGCGATGACTGGGCGACGGATCCGAACTGGGCGCGCGCGCTGAAGCCCGGCTGGCAGGCCAAACGACGTGCGGCCTATATGAAAGAGCCAACCCTGACCGAAGAACAGCGCGCTGCTTATGCCGCAGTTTCACGCGAGGAAAAAATCCGCAGGCAGGAAAACGCCAATATCGATCACATGATGCGCATTCACGCCCGCATCGATGAAGTGGTGCGCGACAAGAAAACCGCAGACGCACTAAAGCCCTGGTACATGTTCATGTGCAAGCGCCCCTGTTTCCATGATGAATATCTGCCAACCTTTAACCGCAAGAACGTGCATCTGATCGACACGCATGGCAAGGGCATTACCGAAATCACCGAAAAAGGCCCGGTGTTCGAGGGTAAACAGTATGAGCTCGACCTGCTGATCTACGCCACCGGGTTCGAGGTGCAGAAGACCGGCATCTATAACAAGATCATCGGCGAAGGCGGCCTTGATCTGAATGATTATTATTCAGACGGCATCCGCACCCTCGTGGGCATTCACTCGCATCACTATCCCAACATGTTCATCATGGGCGGCTATCAGGCCTCGTTCCAGTTCAACCTGACCGACATATTAAATACCCAGGGCGAACATATTGCGGCCTGTATCGATTATTGCCGCAAGAACGGTTATCACGCCATGGATGTGACCCGGGACGCCGAGGAATGGTGGGTGCAGGAAGTCATTTCCCACCGCGGCAAAACCACCCGCAACCAGGATTGCACGCCGGGCTATTACAATTTCGAAGGCGAGTTCAACCGCCGCCAGGACGGCACCTATAATGGCGGCTTCGCCAAATATATCCAGAAAATGGCCGAAGCGCGGGAGAAAATGGATAAATATTTCAGTTTCATCCGGAAGAATTAAATGTTCCGGGGCGACTGGCAACTGGCCGCCCCGCCCCCAACCCCCACGTCCCCTATCGCACGACCCGCCGATAGATATTGCGCCGTGGCGTCCAATCCAATAGGTTCGGCCCAGCACACACTTAGCAGGCGAGAACTCTATGGCATCGACGATCAACCGGCAAAATGCACTCATCTTCGTGATGGTCACCATGTCGACCAGCGACAACGTCATTGGCGATGATGAATTGCGCACCATTGGCGGCATTGTGGAAAGCCTGCCGATTTTTCAGGATGTGGACCGTGACACGCTGGTGGCGGCGGCGCAGGATTGCGTCAATATGCTGGAACCCGAAGACGGGCTGGATGCGGTGCTGGGACTGGTGAAAGAGGCGCTGTCGCCGGCGCTTCGCGAAACCGCCTATGCGCTGGCTTGCGAAGTGGCGGCCGCCGATGGCAAGCTGGAGCAGGAAGAATTACGGCTGCTGGAAATGATCCGCGATGAACTGGATGTGGACCGGCTGCATGCGGCGGCGATTGAACGCGGCGTCCGGGCGCGTTACACCACCGCGTGAGCCCGGACCAGAGCGCAGCCCCCTCCACGGCGCGCATTGTCATTCTGGTTGGCGTTCTGTGCTGCGCCTATATGATCAGCCAGTTTCTGCGCTCCAGCACGGGGGTGATCGCGCCGGATATTGCGCATGAACTGCGCCTGTCGCCGCAATCACTGGGGGTGCTGAGCGGCGCGTTTTTCTTTGCCTTTGCGGCGTCGCAAATTCCCGTCGGACTTATGCTGGACCGTTATGGCGCGCGGGCGACGACCAGCGGGCTTATGCTATTCGCCATTGCCGGATCGCTGCTGTTCGCCAATGCGCATTCGCTGTTCTGGCTCAGCATCGGGCGCGTATTGATGGGCATTGGCTGTTCGTGCCTGTTGATGGGGCCATTGATGATCTATACGCGCTGGTTTGCGCGCGAACGGTTCGGCACCCTGTCTGGCATTCATATTGCGGCGGGCACATTGGGCGCCATTATGGCGACAGCCCCGCTGGCCTGGATTGCGATCTGGATTGGCTGGCGCGGGGCGTTTACCGGCACGGCGATGCTTGCGGCGGCAATGGCGACGCTGGTCTGGTTGATTGCGCGTGATGCGCCGCCGGGGCAGACAGCGCCGCACCACCTGCACGAAGGCGCGCGCGAAAGCCTGTGGCAAAGCCTGCTGGGGTTTGGCGCGGTGCTAGCCAATCCCAGCCTGCCGCATCTGCTGCTGCTGCAATTTGTCGGGCTGGGGTGCGCCGCCACTTTGCTGGGCCTGTGGGCCAGCCCCTACCTGCATGATGTGCATGGGCTGGATGGTCCGGCGCGCGGCAATGTGCTGCTGGTGATGGCGGCCTGTTCGGCCTTGGGCATGCTGTTCTGGGGCCAGATGGATATCCGTTTTGACAGCCGCAAAAAGCCGGTGCTGCTGGGGGCCGGTATCAGCACGGTGATGCTGATGACGCTGGGCGTGCTTGACGCACCATCTCTGGTGACCGTAACCGTCATCTTTGGCCTGATGGGGTTCTGTAACGGCTATGCAGCGGTGGCCATTGCGCATGGGCGGGCGATTTTTCCCGATCATCTGATCGGGCGCGGTATATCGCTGCTGAATATGGGCGGTATGGCCGACGCGGGGGTAATGCAATATATTGCCGGTGTGATCATCGGCCAGTTCGCCGCGCCCGGAACGCCCGCGCCGGTCAGCGCCTATCGCACTTTGTTTGGCTTTCTGGCGGCGGCGCTGGTGTTTGCGCTGCTGGTCTATAGCCGGGTTATGGACGTAAAACCGGGGCACACGGGAACGCATGAGTAGATGAGCCGTCAGGCGAAGAGAAGACATTGAAATCATGACCGGCATTGAAATCGGATTTATGGCGGCGGGCCTGGGGGGCCTGATCAGCTTTCTGTCGCCCTGCGTGCTGCCGCTGGTGCCGGCCTATCTTTGCTTTGTCGCGGGCATCTCACATGACCGGCTGACCGATGCGGGCGCATGCGACAACCCGGAACTGCGCCGCCAGGTGATGGCGGGCGCGGTGGCCTTTGTGCTAGGTTTCAGCACGGTGTTTGTGGCGCTGGGCGCGTCGGCCTCGGCGATCAGCGCTATGCTGGTAGGCCAGTTGGACATATTGGGCAAGATCGCAGGCGTGGTGATCGTACTGTTCGGCCTGCATATGGCGGGGCTGTTGCGCATTCCCTGGCTGAATCGCGAGGCGCGCTTTGCGCCTGATCAACGCGGCGGCGGCCTGCTGGGGGCCTATATTATCGGGCTGGCCTTTGCGTTTGGCTGGACGCCGTGCATCGGGCCGATTCTGGGCGCCATACTGGCGGTCGCCGCCAGCCAGGACACCTTGACCAGTGGCATGGCCCTGCTGGCGGTCTATTCGCTGGGGCTGGGGGTTCCGTTTTTACTGGCGGCCTGGGGGGTGCGCGCCTTTATGGGCTTTATGCAGCGCTTTCGCCGTCATCTGCACACGGTCGAGCTTGTCTCTGGCGGGTTGCTGATTGTCACCGGCGTGATGATTTTCTTCGGCTCGCTGCAATCTTTCAGCTATTTATTGCTGGAACTGTTTCCCGCCCTTGGAACCATCGGATAGACCATGACAGACAGCACCCGTTTACGTGACATTATCGCTGCAAAATCTTTCGGACAGGGGGTTGAAATCACGCTTGCCTCCGGCAGGAAAAGCAATTTCTATTTCAACATGAAACCCACCATGCTGGACCCGGAAGGGGCGGCGCTGATCGGCAATCTGATGCTGGATCGGCTTACGGGCGCAAAGCCGGACCTGGTTGGCGGGCTGGAACTGGGGGCCATCCCCATCGCCTGCGCCGTGTCGCTGCTGAGCCATGTGCGCGGCACGCCGATCCCGGCTTTTATTGTGCGCAAACAGGCCAAGGAACATGGCGCGAAACAGCGCATCGAAGGCTTTGCGCCAGGCGATGGCCTTGCGGGTAAAAATGTTCTGATGGTGGAAGACGTGACCACCACCGGCGGCTCAATTCTGGACGCCATCGCCGTGGTGCGCGAGGCGGGCGGCATCGTGACGCGCGCCTTTACCGTGGTCGACCGGCTGGAAGGCGCGGGCGAGGCCCTGCGCGCAGCGGCAGTGGAGCTAACCGCGCTGTTCACTGCACGGGATTTTCTGGGGTGATGGGATTCAAAATATTACTTGATACGTACTGCATCTCATGCTACATGATGGGCTAAGCGATGATCCGGTCTTTCCGAAGCGCGGAGACGGCCCGCCTCTGGCAGGGCAAGCCCAGCCGTAAACTACCAACGGATATTCAGGACCGCGCCCTGCGAAAATTGCGTCAACTGGATGCGGCCATGACGATGAATGATCTTCGCCACCCGCCCAGTAATCGGCTTGAAGCGCTGAAAGGCACGCGAAAAGGGCAGCTAAGCATCCGCATTAATGATCAGTGGCGGATTTGTTTCCTGTGGGCCGAAGGTGAAGCGCGCGAAGTAGAGATTGCCGACTATCACTGAAAACACCAACATGATAAAGAATTTAGCCATGAAGCAACTGCACAATCCGCATCCCGGTGAAATCCTGAAGCTGGAATTTCTCGATGAATTGGGCTTGAGCCAGAACAGGCTGGCGCACGCCATTGGCGTGCCGCCCAATCGCATTCACGCCATCGTCAAGGGCGCGCGCGATGTTACCGCCGACAGCGATCTGCGCCTGTGCAAATTTTTTGGCCTGTCTGAGGGATATTTCCTGCGTCTGCAAAACGCCTTTGACACGCTGGAGGCAAAACGCAGGATCGCGCCGCAAATTGCCAAGATTCAACCATGCGCCACCATGGCGTGAGCCGGGCTGGCCGAACCCCTGACCGGTCTTGACCACGCCAACACAGTCAATGCCAAGCTGGCGCTGACCCGACCGTAGCAGCATTAATTCGAAATGATTTTATTGGTTGAGGAATAAAACGATGCAAAATTCGATTTTTGTAGTTAACGAGGAACCCTACAGTTTATGGGAAATAGATATTCGCGAGAGAAATAAAGAATTCCTTGAAGGTATTGACACCGAATATTTCGATTACGCACTCAAGGTCCATGGAGAAGCCGATGACGAAAAAAGAGCGTCAGTGGCGCTCCAAACATCGTTACATCATGCAACAGAGATGTTGTTTTTATTATTAGGCGCTTACATTCAGGCGCCAGATTGCGCATATGCTTGGATAGCAAAATGCTCCAACACTGATTTAAGAGAATTACTTTATAAAATCGGGATCGGTGATAAAACGCTCTTCACAAAATTATTAATTGAACGGGTAACTTGGAATAATATAGCTAATTGCATTCTTTCTAATTATATTCCGGGCTCTGAGAGAAACTTGAAGAGCGCAAAGTTATTTGCTGATTTATGGCGAATACTAGCCAGTGGTTACGCTGATCAAAATCAAATTGATGAATACAATTGCATAAAGCATGGCTTTCGTGTCCGCACTGGGGGCTTTTCTCTGGCAATCGGTATAGAGCATGAATACGGAATTGCTCCGCCTCGTGAAGAAATGAAATCGATTGGATCTTCGAAATATGGCATCTCTTATTTTAAGTTGGAATCCGTACTGCAAAAAAAAGGAGATAGAAATATCCGATCAAGAAAAACATCCATTAATTGGAGCATCGAAAGAACAATTCTTCTCTTACGACTAGTATCAAACTCTATAAATAACGTTGTATCTGCTTTGAAAATTGCGAATGGCGCGGAAGCTGGGACGTGCAAGTTTTTACGGCCACAAGAAGATGAACATTTTGAAAAACCCTGGCAATACACCCCAGGAATAACAAACATGAACATGGATTTTGTTTTAGACAAAAATTTAATTCCAGAAATTACAAAACAGGAATTACTCAAGATAATTAGCGACTCAAATCGTACCAATTAAGGGCGGACCATGGTTGTTGAAAGCAGAAAGATCGGCCCCAACCGGTATCGCGAAATTGCCGGGCGCGATTATGAGGACTTCACCATTGGCGATATTTATGAACATCGCCCGGGGCGCACTATTACCGAAAGCGACAATACATGGTTCACATTGCTGACCATGAATACGCATCCGCTGCATTTCGATGCGGCCTTTGCCGCGCAGAGCGAGTTTGGCAAACAGGTGGTGGTCAGCACACTGACCTTATCCATCGTAGTTGGCATGAGCGTGTCGGATGTCAGCCAGAAGGCCATCGCCAATATGGGCTGGACCAATATTGAAATGCCCGCCCCGGTATTTGTGGGCGACACCATCTATGCGGAATCCGAAGTGATCGCCAAGCGGGAATCGAAGTCGCGCCCCAATCAGGGATTGGTCAGTGTGCGCACCACCGGCAAGAAAGCCAACGGCACGGTGTTCATGACCTTCCAGCGCACGGTGCTGATCCCCAAACGCGGCCATGCGGTCGATGAACCCCCTGCATGGCAAGGAGATAAAGCGTGACCAATCAGATTACCGATGAACAGGAAAATATCATTCTGGATGCGGTGGACCGCTTCCTAGAACGCGATGTAAAGCCCTATGCGCATGCGCTGGAGCAGGCGGATGAATATCCCCATGAAATTGTTGAAAAGATGAAGGCGCTTGGCCTGTTTGGGGCCACCATTGCGGCGGAATATGGCGGGCTGGGCCTGGGCGCGCAGACCTATGCGCAGATTGTCGAGCGCGTCTCCACCGTGTGGATGTCGGTGTCGGGCATATTCAATTCGCATCTGATTATGGCCGCCGCCGTGCAACGCTTTGGCACTGAGGAACAAAAGCAACGTTTTCTGCCGCGTTTCGCCAGCGGTGAATTGCGCGGCGGCATCGCGCTGACCGAACCCGATGCAGGCACGGATTTACAGGGCATTCGCACCCATGCGGTGAAAAAAGGTGATCATTATGTGATCAATGGCGCGAAAACCTGGATCAGTAATAGCATTCAGGGCCAGGTGCTGGCGGTACTGGTCAAGACGGAGCGGCGCAGCGAGGCGCGCCACAAGGGCATGAGCCTGCTGCTGACCGAAAAGGGCAAGGGATTTTCTGTCACCCGCAAGCTGGAAAAGATCGGCTATCGTGGCATCGACACCGGCGAATTGCTGTTCGAAGACCATGAAGTACCCGCCGAAAATCTGATCGGCGGGGTGGAGGGGCGCGGGCTTAACCAGATTCTGGGCGGGCTGGAACTGGGCCGCATCAATGTGGCGGCGCGCGGCGTGGGCATTGCCCGCGCCAGTCTGAACGATGCGGTGGCCTATTCCCAAATCCGCAAAACTTTTGGTGTGCCGATCTGCGAACATCAGGCGATCCAGATCAAGCTGGCCGATATGGCGACGAATGTCGAGGCGGCGAAACTGCTGGTGCGATCGGCGGCGGAAAAATATGATCTGGGCGAGCGTTGCGACATGGAGGCGGGCATGGCCAAGCTGTTTGCATCCGAAGCCGCGCTGACCAATTCACTGGAATGCATGCGCATTCACGGCGCCTATGGCTATTCGCGCGAGTTTAATGTGGAACGCTATTACCGGGACGCGCCGCTGCTGGCCATCGGCGAAGGCACCAATGAATTGCAACGCCAGATCATCGCGCGCGCATTGATCGCGCGCAATCCGGCATGAACCCGCAGGGCTATTGCCGTCCTGCGGGCGAAGAAGATTATCTGACAGATATTTTTGTTAAATTTTCTCCGCAGCCAGCCGCGCCTCAAGACCTGCGCGCACCTCCGGCCATTCGCTGCGGATGATCGAGAAATACACCGTGTCGCGAATATATCCATCTCGCACCACCATGTGGGCGCGAAATATGCCTTCTTCTTTCGCTCCAAGTTTCATGATAGCGGCGCGCGAGCGGGCGTTGCGGGCATCGGTTTTCAACTCGATCCGGTTGGCGCCCGCAGCAAACGCATAGGCAAGCAACAGCAGTTTGCATTCGGGGTTGACCGCGCTGGCTTGGGCGGATTTTGCGTACCAGGTCCAGCCGATTTCGGCACGCTTGTGGGCAGGTACAATTTCAAAAAAACGGGTACTTCCCACCAGAATGTTATCCGTCAGCCGCCGCACGGCAAAAGCGATATGCGCCCCGCTTTCATGTATCTTTCGCCCTGCGTCAAACCAGGAATCAAAGCCCGGGCCATTGCCATCGTCAGGCATATAGGTCCAAATCGCAGGGTCACTTGCGGCTGCCCGCAGACCTTCGCGGTGCGCCTCCAAGAGCGGTTCCAGGCGCACAAAACGCCCGGTTAAATTTTGTGCGATAAGTTGCATGAATAGTGATTTAGAGTATGCCTAAAGGGGGGTCAAGCGCCCCGGCAGGATGAAGGACGAAAGCAGACACGATGCCAGTAGAAGAGTATAAAAAAGCCGCTGCGCTGAAAGCCCTGGAATATGTAACGGACGGCATGAAGGTCGGTCTTGGCACCGGATCGACCGCCGATCATTTTATCCGCGCGCTGGGCGAGGCGGTCGAAAACGGCCTGCGGGTCATTGGCGTATCCACATCCGTGCGCACCGAGGCGCTGGCGCGCGAATGTGGCATTCCGCTGGTGGGTATTGATGCCGCGGGGCAGCTTGATCTGACCGTGGATGGCGCGGATGAAATTGATCCTGACCTGCGCCTGATAAAAGGCGGCGGCGGGGCGCTGCTTCGTGAAAAGATTGTGGCTAGCGGATCAAGCCGTGTGCTGATCATTGCCGACGAAGGCAAAATGGTTCCGCAGCTAGGCAGCTTTCCCCTGCCGGTGGAGATCAGCCCGTTTGCCTGGAAGACCACGTCGCGGCGTATACGGGACAGTCTATCGCGCTTTGATGTTGGCAATGTCGCCGTCGCGCTGCGTCGCGATAAGAACATGTCGTCTTTCGTTACCGATGGCGGACATTATATTCTGGATTGCGATCTGAGGCGTATCGGCGACCCGGAAGGCCTTGCCGCATTTCTGGATACGCTTCCCGGCGTGATGGAGCATGGCCTGTTCATTGGCCTTGCAAGTGCGGCAATCATTGGCGGCGCGTCGGGCGTGCATATTGTGCGCCCCGAAGGCAGCCTGTTTCCGGTATTATAGAGGAACCATTGCATGCCAAAATATGATTTTGATCTGTTCGTCATCGGCGGCGGATCGGGCGGCGTGCGCGCGGGGCGCATGGCGGCGGGACTGGGCGTCAGGGTTGGCATAGCGGAAGAATTTCGCTATGGCGGCACCTGCGTCATACGCGGCTGCGTGCCGAAAAAGCTGTTCGTCTACGCCAGCCATTTCAGCGAGGATTTCGAAGACGCCGCAGGCTTTGGCTGGCATGTCGGCGAGCCCCGCTTTGACTGGCCAACCCTGGTCGCCAACAAGGACGTGGAAATTGCCCGCCTCAGCGCCCTGTATGAACGCGGCCTGAACAATGCGGGGGCCGAAATCATCCATTCGCGCGCCACATTGCGCGATGCGCACACCATTCATCTGTCTACGGATAATCGTACCGTCACGGCGGATAAAATCCTGATTGCCACCGGCGGCTGGCCCAGCCTGCCGGAAATTCCCGGCATCGAACATGCCATCACCTCGAACGAGGCGTTCCATCTGGCCCAATTGCCGCGCCGTGTGATGGTGGTGGGCGGCGGGTATATCGCCGTGGAATTTGCGGGCATTTTTCACGGGCTTGGC
Source organism: Pseudomonadota bacterium (assembly GCA_049325255.1). Taxonomy (GTDB): domain Bacteria; phylum Pseudomonadota; class Alphaproteobacteria; order UBA11222; family UBA11222; genus UBA11222. The sequence continues at coordinate 78,994 of JBMOMW010000043.1, forward strand.
GTTGAAACAAAATTGGTCTATCGCGGGGCAGAAATATTGCGCGGGTTCGACATGGATATCCGCACCATGTTGCGCAGGGAAATGGCCAAAAAGGGGCTGGAGGTGCACGTGAACGCCAATCCCGCAAAAATCGGAAAACGCGGCGATGCGTTGCTGGTGACACTGAAGGATGGCGCCGTGATCGAAACCGATTGCGTGATGTACGCGACCGGGCGCAAACCCAATATTGCCGGTCTGGGCCTGGACGCCGCAGGCGTTGCGGTAAATGCGCAGGGCGCGATTGCGGTGGATGAATATTCGCACACCAACATTGAAAATATCTGGGCGCTGGGCGATGTGACCGACCGGGTGAACCTGACGCCCGTCGCCATCCACGAAGCCATGTGTTTTGTGTCCACCGTGTTTGGCGACAAGCCGCTGCCGGTCGATCATGAACTGATCCCCACTGCGGTGTTCAGCCAGCCTGGCATCGGAACCTGCGGCCTGACCGAAGAGGCCGCCCGCCAGCGCCATAAATCCATCGACATCTACAAAGCCGAATTCCGCCCGATGAAACACACTTTATCGGGCCGCGAGGAACGCATGCTGATGAAGCTGATTGTCGATGCCGGCACGGACAGGGTATTGGGCTGCCACATTCTGGGCGCGGATGCGGGCGAGATGATTCAGTGCCTGGGCATCGCCATCAAAATGGGCGCCACCAAGGCGGATTTCGACGCCACCATGGCGGTGCATCCGACAGCGGCGGAAGAATTCGTCACCCTGCGCGAAAAATGGACGCCCCCGGCGGCGGAATAAACCCGGCCTGGGGTGTACAGGTTGTGATGGGCGTCACTGACAAAATAGATATATTTTACTAGTCTATTATTGCCAACATCGTTAACGCGATAAACAAACCCTGTTTTCAGACTCAATCAATGGTTCATGGGAACGCCTGATTTGCGCAAGCGTACGAAAATTGCTGTAGCCGCATCGCGGGGCAGGGCGATCCGGCGGCTTCGCGCCAGATCGGTTCTGATGGGGTTGCTGACAGGGGCAGGCTCGATAGCAGCATTTGCAGCGGGCGTGATGCTGGTGGCGCCCGCATCCTGGATACAGCCGGCAGTCCCAATACAGGCCAGTCTTACGGATGCAGAATCGGGTGCATCCGGCGGCGGACAATATGCCAGGTGCGACATTCCATCAGATCCGTTGGACATTTCACTTCCGCATTCACGTTCTGCGGGAAACCAAAACTACGCCATGTGCGATATTCCGCCCGGACCTCTTGATACGGGCGAAATAGGGGGTGGCCAGAATAATGCGTTACTCCCTGATCTGGCGCCAGAAACAATGCCTGACGGTGTGGCCGGCCCAGCATCAGGAGAAACCGAAGCAGGACCAGGCGCCGCATTTGATGGGTCAGGAAGAAATATCACCGCCGGTTTATCCAGGGGATCGGGCGTCAGAGGCGCGCAAGGCCATTTCAGGGGCGGGCGTTCCATGTCTGCGCGCAACAATTTTGAGGCTGGAACCGCCGGAAACGCTGGAAACGCGGGAGAGGATTCCGATCCCACCATAAATTCTGTTTTGTCCACAGCATTCAACGGCGCGCCAGGGGGTGGCGGGAACCCGGATAATGATTCAGGGCCGCCCTCAACGGGACAGTCACCGCGGGATGTCATCCCTAATTTGCCAATTCCTATCACCTCTGATCCGCCCCCTCCGGCGGCAGCGCTGACGCCGGACTTCCCGGATAACATTGAGGAAAGCAATAATGGCCCAGCTTCGCTAACAGACAATCCCGGAGACACATCCATAACCAGCAACCCGCCCGGCCAGGCCCCGCAAGGCGCGGGCAGCAATATTGCGCATGACGTCCCCGAGCCCGGGGCCGTATCACTATTCCTGTCAGGCCTGCCGGTAATATTATGGAGACTGCGCAAATTCCGCCGCGCACATTAAACCGGATTCATTTTTTACACGAAATCATCTGCTGTTGTTTGATCCGCTATTGTTCTAGCCTCTATATTCAAATTGACCATGGAGGCCAGGATGGCAAACCTACCGGAACATCGAAAAGTTGATGTGAATGCTGCGCCCGTTTCACCGCGCTTTTTTGCGCATGCGGTATTCGCCACGCCCAATTATGAACAGATGATCGCCTGGTATGGCGCGGTGCTGAACGCCCGCGTGGTGGCGGGCGGCCCCATGCTCAGCTTCATGACCTTTGATGAGGAGCATCACCGCCTTGCGTTTATCAACCGGCCCAAGCTGGCGGTGAAGGATGGCAAGCAGGCGGGACTGGATCATCTGGCCTATACGCTGCCGGACATTGGCGCGCTGCTGAACACATATGCGCGGCTGAAGAAAGCCGGCATTCTTCCTGTATGGCCCGTCAATCATGGGCTGACCACGTCGCTGTATTACCAGGATCCGGACGGCAACCGGGTGGAGTTGCAGGTGGACAATTTTGCTTCAAAGGAGGAATTGCAGGAATGGTTCACGCGGCCAGAATTTGCATCCAATCCGGTAGGAGTTAATTTTGATCCCGAAGCCCTGATTGCGCTATATGAATCCGGCGCCCCGCAGGCGGAACTGATCCGTATTGGCTGGCCTGATGCCTGAGGACTGTGGCTGCTGGAGGTGACGCCCGGAATCGAACCGGGATAGACGGATTTGCAATCCGCTGCGTAACCATTCCGCCACGTCACCAGCGCCAGAGCAGCATATACAGGGGGTCGTATCATAGTGCGCCTGTTGGCGCAAACATTGTCATGTTAACCTTGTCCGGCTATAAGCATATCACACAATTTCTGTACCCCAAGTTTCTGTGCCGAGGTGTCCATGACCAATTTCACGACCGCCCGCCGCAACATGGTGGAAAGCCAGCTTCGCGCCGATGCGATCCTTGATCCCCGCCTGCTGGCGGCCGCAGGGTCTGTGCCGCGCGAGCGTTTTCTGGCCAGGGAAGCCCAGGCCCTGGCCTATGGCGATGCTGCGGTCTGTATCGCACCCGGCCGGTATCTGCTGGCTCCGCTTTGCACCAGCGTACTGTTGCAGGCCGCCGAAATTAAAGCCACGGATGTAATCCTGGTGGTGGGGGCAGGCGATGGCTATATGGGCGCGCTGGCGGCCAGGCTGGGGGGAACTGTTATAGGGCTGGAAAGCGATCCAGCACTGTCTGCGCGCGCCGCCGATCAACTGAATGAATGCGGCATTGACAACATCGCCCTGGTCAGCGGGGATCTGCATGCCGGCTGCGCCAGACAGGCGCCCTATGATGTGATTATACTGAACGGCGCCACAGAAACTGGCGTTGGGACACTGCTGGCGCAATTGCGTGATGGCGGACGGCTGGTATGCGTTGAATATGAAAATGGCGTTGGCCGCGCGCGCATCTATCGCCGTGACGGTGATACGTCTGCGGGCCGCACCATACGCGATCTTGCCGCACCGGTTTTACCGGGCTTTGAACGGGCTGCTGCTTTCAGTTTCGGCTGATCCGTCTATTCGGCGGCGGCTTCACGCACTTTCTTCAACGTGGGCGCCACCGTGCCGTTGATGAATTCCTCGCAGGCGTCATGGGCGACCGAATCGCGCATCTGGCGCGGCGGGGTTTTCATGAAATAGGCCGACGGCGCTTCCAGCGGTCCGGCAAGGCCACGTTGCAGGCCCAGCCGCGCACAGCGCACCGCATCGATTACAACGCCTGCGCTGTTGGGCGAATCCTGCACCGACATGCGCAGTTCCAGCTCTATCGGCGCGCCGCCAAATCCCATGCCTTCCATGCGGATGAACGCGACCTTGTTATCGCGCTGCCAGGGCACATAATCCGACGGGCCAATATGAATATTGCTGGATTCCAGACGCTCATCCAGTTGCGACTGCACCGATTCGGTTTTTGATTTCTTTTTTGACTTCAACCGTTCCGCCGCCAGCATATTGAGAAAATCCGTATTGCCGCCGGTATTCAACTGATAGGTCCGGTCCAGCACATAGCCGCGATCACAGAACAGCCGCGTCAATGCGCGATGCACGATGGTGGCGCCGACCTGGCTTTTGATGTCATCGCCCACGATGGGCACCCCGGCGCGCATAAATTTCGCCGACCATTCCGGATCGGATGCAATGAATACCGGCACGCAATTGACCATGGCCACACGCGCATCCAGACAGGCCTGGGCATAATGGCGCACCGCCTGTTCCGAACCCACCGGAAGATAACACACCAGAACCTCGGCCCCGGTACGGCGTAATGTTTCTGCGACATTTACCGGCGGCGCGTCGGCGGCGCGAAAGGCCTCGTCATCGGGATAATCATCCATATGCGGCGCGACGCCATCCAGAATTGGCCCCATCTGTACGCTCACGCCAGAAGCTGGCAGATCGCGCTGAAAAATCATGGTGCAATTTGGTTTGGCGAATACCGCCTCTTCCAGCGGCTTGCCCACTTTGCGGCGGTCAATATCAAACGCCGCCACCACTTCCAGGTCGCATGGCCCCCAGCCGCCAATGTCAGGGTGCATCAGGCCAGTGACTGTGGCAGGATCCTGGACAGCATAATAGGCGATCCCCTGAATCAAAGAGCTGGCGCAGTTTCCCACCCCTGCGATTGCCACTTTGATTTTTACCATACCCCCCTGCCCCTTTGTGTTACACAGCTACCGACTTGCCGCTACGGCCATGTTAAGAATTTATGTCTGCACGCTTTGATTCCTATGCGATTTTTGGTGTTAGAGCAATATCCATTAAGCTACGCGCATCTGGCGTGATCTGGATGGGTGAAATTACCCCTGATTTTCCACCTTGCAGCCGGTCAGGGCATTGACCAATTTATCCAGCAGGAAAAAGTACATATCGCCGCCTTCGGGCAATTCCGCGCCAAGCGGGTCAAGGGCCGCCGCCTGTGCAGACGTTCCTTCTGTCAGGGTGTGGACCAATCGCGGCGAAAACTGTGGTTCGGCAAACACACAGGCCACTTTGGCGTCGATTATGCGTTTGCGCAGCGCCTGCACCCGCCCGGCCCCCGGCGGGTGTTCCGGATCGAGACTGATGATGGCGGCGGGGCGCAGCCCGAACCGGGCTTCGAAATATTGATAGGCGTCATGAAACACCATATAGGGCGGCGGGGGGCTGGCCGCGAGACGCGCCCTGATCAGGTTCTTGCTGGCCAGCAGCCGCACCTCCAGCGCCGTCGCATTTTTCACATATGCCGCTGCATTGGCCGGATCGCGGGCCTGCAATGTTTGGGCAATTGCCCGCACCATCGCCATCGCATTATCCGGATCCAGCCAGATATGCATGTCCTGCGGGTTTTCCGCCGCATCTGGAGGGGCCTGTAATGTATCGGCGTTCCGCACCGGCAACAGCCGCACCCCCGCACTGCTGGACAGCGCGATCTTTCCCGCCGACGGCGCAAGGCTCGCAAGGGGGCGGATCAGAAAGGTTTCAAGCTGTGGTCCCACCCAGAAGATCAGATCAGCCTGCGACAGGGTTTTCGCCTGGGATGGGCGCAAGGCGTAATCATGCTCCGACGCTGCGCCCGCAACCAGCAATTTGGGCGTCCCAACACCTGCCATCACCCCCGCGACCAGAGAATGAACCGGTTTGATGCTGGCGGTGACCGCCGGGGCGCACATTGCCTGACCGGACTGCAGCACAATGAATATGGTCCCTATAATCCCTATAGTGCGCCTCACCATTCCCACTGTAAAATCACCTCACGCTTGCGGGCCAAAATTTCGCCTCATTTGAAGCATTAACCTATTTTGTCAGCAATTTGTATATCACTGCCTGAATAGGGTATCTCTGGTACAGGCTGATTCGCTCATCAAGCAACTTGCGGAGAGAAGGAGAATAAAATGCCAAAATCCAGCACACGCCTGCTTATGATTGCATCGCTTACACTGGCGGTCGCCGCCTGTGGATCCAATCCCAAGGAGCGCGGACTTAGTGGTGGCGCCATCGGCGCGGGTACAGGCGCCGTGGTCGGCGCCGTTACGGGCATGAGCGTATTAACGGGCGTTGCGATCGGCGCCGGTGTTGGCGCGGTGACGGGCGCGGTGACAAGCAGGGATCAAATCAATCTCGGCTCGCTCGGTTCCGGTTCCGGAAATTCCGGTTCGTCCGCGCATAGGGCCTCGGCCGATGCTGCGCCGCCACGGGTGACTTTGGCTGCATCGCCACTGGTCGAGGATGTGCAGGCGGCCCTGGGCCGTGCGGGTTATAATGCTGGTCCCGCTGACGGGCTTGCCGGTCCGCGCACCACCAACGCAATCACCGCCTATCAGCGCGACAATGGCCTGGCGACTGACGGCCAGCCCAGCGCTGCATTGCTGCAACATCTGCTAAGCCGCAAGACCTAGACCCCACACGGCTGATCTATCGATATATGGCCGGGTACTTTTTGTACCCGGTTCAGCCAGACGTTGAGATGCGGGTATGAGGCCAGATCAAAGCCGCCTTCGCCCGCCACGTGGGTGTAAGCATAAAGCGCGATATCGGCCACCGAGTAGCAATCCTCAACCAGAAACCGCCGCCCGTTCAGATGCGCATCCATCAGCTTTAGCGCAGCGTGCCCTTTATCCAGTAGTTCTGGAACGCGGGCTTCCTGAATAGGGGTAAGCCGGTCCAGATAATGCCGCCAGAAACGCAGCACGGCAATATAGGGCTCATGACTATATTGTTCAAAAAACAGCCATTGATTGACTTCGGCGCGGGCGAATTTATCTGATGGCAGATAGGGTGTGCCTTCCGCGAAATACAGCAATATGGCATTGGACTCCGCCAATATGCGGCCATCGTCCAGCACCACCGCCGGAACCCGTCCATTCGGGTTGATCGCCAGATAATCCGGCAACCGGGTTTCGCCATTGGTGACGCTCTTTTCCACCCGCACGAAGGGAATGCCAAGTAGTGTCAACAGCAGCCGCACCTTATAGCCATTACCGGAACCTAAATTATCGTATAGCGTTAGCATGCAATCACCTCGACTAAAATAGAAAGACTCTAAACTAGCGCGTACCGCACTCAGGTTGAGGCACACCCTGCCCCCAGTCTGTCACCCCGGGCTTGTCCCGGGGTCCAGGGTTACAAGGGAAAGCCTGTGTTTTTGTCCCTGGACCCCGGATCAAGTCCG
>JBMOMW010000044.1:0-9000 GCA_049325255.1 Pseudomonadota bacterium
GTAAATACCGCATCCTGACCGGTTGCCCACCCACGCCACTCATAACACATCCTCAACACACAATCCTGAGCGAAGCGAAGGATCTCCCCGAAATGGATGGGGATTCTTCGCTTCGCTCAGAATGACAGATCAGGGCATAGGGCCGTTGGTATCACTGATCGCGATTTCTGGAAAACGCCGCCGCTATTCAAATTCCAGGATCACCTGATCAACGGCCAGGCTTTCACCGGCCTTGACCTTGATGGCGGCGACGACGCCATCGCTTTCGGCGCGCAGAATATTCTGCATCTTCATGGCCTCGACGATGGCCAGGGTTTCACCCGCCTTGACCTCCTGCCCAACCTCGACGGCGATGGACACCACCAGACCCGGCATCGGGCACAGCAGATATCTCGACAGATCGGGCGCAATTTTTTCCGGCATCAGCGCGAACAGTTCCGCCGAACGTACGCTGCGCATGATGCCCTTCGCTGTCGCGCCGCGATGGGTCAGCAGACGATAGCTGGCCTGCCGGTCAATCTGCACGATCAGGCGGCGGCCATCCACCGTGGCGCGCATCACCGGCTGCATCGGCGTCCAGTTGGTAACGACGCGTTGGGCCTTGGCGACGCCTTCAAATGTCACAAGACAACCGCCTTCCGCCAGCACAGCGCTGACTGGATAATTCACATCATCCAGGGTGATCACCCAGTCCTGACCACGGGGTTTTTGATAGCTGCCCTTGATCTGGCCGGAAATATCCCCGGCGCGCGCCGCCTGCTGCAAATAGATGAAGGCCGTAAGCGCGGCCAGATCACGCTTTATCTCCGGCGATAATTCTGTGCCATGAAAACCGTCGGGCCATTCTTCGGCGATGAAGGCCGTGGTCAGCCGCCCGGCTTCAAAACGCGGATGCTGCATGACGGCTGCAACGAAAGGCACATTGTGCTGAATACCGCGAATGTGAAAGGCGTCCAGCGCGTCGCTCATGGCGGCAATCGCTTCACTACGGGTTGCTGCATGGGTGCACAGCTTGGCGATCATCGGATCATAGAACATGGAAATTTCCGCGCCCTCAAACACCCCGGTATCGTTGCGCACGGTAACGCCGTCATGCACGGATTCCGCCGGTGGCTGATAGCGCACCAGCCGCCCGATGGAGGGCAGGAAATTGCGGAACGGATCTTCCGCATAGACACGGCTTTCCATCGCCCAGCCGTTCAGTTTCACATCAGATTGTTTGAATGATAATTCTTCGCCCGCCGCGACACGGATCATCTGTTCGACCAGATCGATGCCGGTGATCAGTTCGGTTACCGGATGCTCCACCTGCAAGCGGGTGTTCATTTCCAGAAAATAAAAGTTCCGGTCCTTGTCGACAATGAATTCAACCGTACCGGCGGATTCGTAATTCACCGCCTTGCACAGCGCGACCGACTGTTCGCCCATGGCCTTGCGCGTGGCGGCGTCCAGAAACGGGCTGGGCGCTTCTTCGATGACCTTCTGATGGCGGCGCTGGATGGAGCATTCACGCTCGCCCAGATACAGCGTGTTGCCCTGCTTGTCGGCCAGCACCTGAATTTCAATGTGGCGTGGTTCGGTCACAAATTTTTCGACAAACACCCGGTCATCGCCAAAGCTGGAAATCGCCTCTGCGGTGGCGGCGGGAAAGCCCTCGCGCACATCGGCCTCGTTCCAGGCGATGCGCATGCCCTTGCCGCCACCGCCCGCCGACGCCTTCAGCATCACCGGATAGCCGATGCCGGATGAGATTTTTACCGCTTCATCGGTGTCCTTGATAACGCCAAGATAGCCCGGCACCGTATTCACCTTGGCGGCGGCCGCCAGTTTTTTGGATTCAATCTTGTCGCCCATCGCCTGAATGGCGCGCACATTGGGGCCGATAAACGCGATGCCTTCTTTTTGCAGCCGTTCCGCAAACACTGTGTTTTCAGACAAAAATCCATAGCCCGGATGCACAGCCTGCGCACCCGTCTGCTTGACCGCCGCAATAATTTTATCTGCGATCAAATAGGATTCGCTCGCGGGCGACGCGCCGATATGCACAGCCTCGTCGGCCATTTTGACATGCAGCGCAGATGCATCCGCATCGGAATAAACGGCAACGGTTTTAATGCCCATTCTGCGCGCGGTCTTGATGACCCGGCAGGCGATTTCACCGCGATTGGCGATCAGAATTTTTGTGAACATGATTTTATCAGTCTACAGAGGGATGTTTGCGTGTTTTTTCCACGGATTCTCAAGCTTCTTGTTCGCCAGGCGCTGCAATCCAAGGCTGATCCGCCGACGTGTCGAATGGGGCATGATGATCTCATCAATATAGCCCCGGTTGGCGGCAACAAAGGGATTAAGGAACTGGGTTTCATATTCTTCAGTGCGCGCCGCAATTTTCTCGGGCGATCCGATTTCTTCGCGGAAGATGATTTCGACCGCACCCTTGGCGCCCATCACGGCAATGCCCGCCGTTGGCCAGGCAAAATTCAGATCGCCGCGCAGATGCTTGGACGCCATCACCACATAGGCGCCGCCCATCGCCTTGCGGGTGATCAGCGTGATTTTCGGCACCGTCGCTTCGCAATAGGCGAACAGCAGCTTCGCGCCATGCTTTATCAGCCCGCCATATTCCTGCGACGTTCCCGGCAAAAAGCCCGGCACGTCAACCAGCGTAATGATCGGAATGCCAAAGCAATCGCAAAAGCGCACAAAGCGCGCCGCCTTGCGGCTGGCGTCGGAATCAAGACACCCCGCCAGCACCATCGGCTGATTGCCGACAATGCCCACCGGCTGCCCGTCAATGCGCGCAAAACCGGTGATAATATTTTTAGCGAAATGTTCCTGAATTTCGAAAAAATCACCCTCATCGGCAATTTTCAGGATCAATTCCTTCATGTCATAGGGCTTGTTGGCGTTATCCGGCACCAGCGTGTCCAGTGACATTTCCAGCCGGTCGGGCGCATCAAAGGTCGCGCGCACGGGGGCCTTTTCGCGATTGTTCGCAGGCAGAAAGCTCATCAGTCTACGGATTTGTTCGAGCGTCTCGACATCATTGTCATAGGCCCCGTCGGCAATCGAGGATTTAGTGGTGTGGATGCTGGCCCCGCCCAACTGTTCGGCGCTGACTTCTTCCTGGGTGACGGTTTTCACTACATCGGGGCCCGTAACGAACATATAAGACGTGTCGCGCACCATGAAGATGAAATCGGTCATGGCGGGCGAATACACATCGCCGCCCGCACAGGGGCCCATGATCACCGAAATCTGCGGGATAACGCCGGACGCCAGCACATTACGCTGAAAAATTTCGGCATAGCCGCCGAGTGAATCAACGCCTTCCTGAATGCGCGCGCCACCGGCATCCATCAGGCCAATGATCGGCGCGCCATTGCGCAGCGCCATATCCTGTATCTTGCAGACCTTTTGCGCATGCGCCTGGGACAGCGAGCCGCCAAACACGGTAAAATCCTTGGCGAACACGTAGACGATCCGCCCGTCAATCGTGCCCCAACCGGTAACCACGCCATCGCCGGGAAAACGCTGTTCGGCCATGCCGAAATCCGCGCAGCGATGTTCGACGAACATGTCGAATTCTTCGAATGATCCCGCATCCAGCAGCAGTTCCAGCCGCTCACGGGCCGTCAGTTTGCCCTTGGAATGTTGCGCGTCAATGCGGCGCTGGCCGCCGCCCTGCTTCGCCACAACGCGCTTTGCGTCCAATTGACCAATCGTGTCCATAAAACCCCCAGCTTAAATCCTGCTCTTGTGGGGGTTGGCATAGCATCAATGGGGATCAGATTCCAGCACTTGCAACATATGCCCCGCCTTGGCAAAGGCGGCAAAGGCCCCGGCCCGATTGGCGGTGGCCTGGGCGTCCTCGCCCCATTTTTCCTTTTGCCAGTCCTCGTCAATATTAACCACCTGCCAGGCGCGTTCTATATCCAGATACCCTTCCGCCACCGCCAGTCCCACGATCAGCGATCCGCAAATGCCAACCGCCGCGCGCAGGGCGCAGAGCTGAAACGGATCCGCCGCTGCAATCCGGGCCTGCAACGCCGCCAGGGCGGACGCGTCCTGTTCTATCGCCACAATGCCGCTGGTGACGCGCAGGCGCGCCCCATAACGGGTTTCTGCCCAATCCAGCAGGGGATCCCACGCCGCCACCTGGCGCGCCACCAGCGCTGTTGGCCCTTCGGCGCGATAGCACAGTAAATCAGTTGAACCATAAGCGGCCAATTCATCCGCCAGCGCCCCCCTGTCAACACCGCCCCGGTCAATGGCGCTGTTAACAAGCTGATTGATGCCCATGGTGGAAAATTCTATGTGCGTCTTCTGGGCGTCCCATTCTGCGGCCAGCGCAACGGCCAGCGCCCGGTTCTGCACCAGAACCGTCTCGCCGCCGGGGGTGCGCACCGGCCTGGCGTCCAGCGTTATATGATAGCCCCCGTCCACTTTGGTTGCGGCGGCAATTTCATAAAAACGTTTGAGTTTGGGGGCGGCCATCTCAGCCGCGCCCGCGATAGCCGGGAACATCCTGCGGCGGGATCCAGAGATTTTTGGGCGCCGCACCGGTTTGCCAGAACACATCAATCGGCATGCCGCCGCGCGGATACCAATAGCCCCCGATGCGCAGCCATTTGGGCGCTATCGCCGTCTTGATGCGCTTGGCGATGGCAAGCGTGCAATCCTCATGAAACGCGCCGTAATTGCGGTACGATTGCAAAAACAGTTTCAGCGATTTGGATTCAACAATCCACTTGCCCGGCACATAATCAATCATCAGATGCGCAAAATCCGGCTGGCCGGTCATGGGACACAATGACGTAAATTCCGGGCAGGTAAAGCGCGCCACATAATCCGTATCGGGATGCGGATTCACTACTTTCTCCAGCATCGCCTGATCCGGTGATTTCGGCGTGGAAACTTTTTTCCCGAGAATTTTAAGGGCTGGTTTTTTGGGCATTTTCATTTCCCTCAATGACTCAATATCTGACTTAAAAATTCACGGGTGCGCGGATGCCGCGGATGATTGAAAAATTCTTCCGGCGCATTTTCTTCAACAATCTGTCCGGCATCCATGAATATCACCCGATCCGCAACCGTGCGGGCAAATCCCATTTCATGGGTGACGCACAGCATCGTCATGCCATCGCGTGCCAGGCCAATCATCACGTCGAGCACCTCCTTGATCATTTCCGGATCCAGTGAAGATGTCGGCTCGTCAAACAGCATGATTTGCGGGCTCATGCACAGCGCGCGCGCAATCGCCACCCGCTGTTGCTGACCGCCCGATAGCTGCCCTGGAAATTTATGCGCCTGATCGGCGATCTGCACCCGCTCCAGATAATTCATTGCTACGTTATGGGCCTGCGCCCTGGGCAGTTTACGCACCCAGATTGGCGCCAGTGTGCAATTTTCCAGAATGGTCAGATGCGGAAACAGGTTGAACGACTGAAACACCATGCCAACCTCGGCGCGCACTTCATCAATGCGCTTGAGATCATTGTTCAACTCAATGCCATTGACAATGATCCTGCCCTGCTGATGTTCCTCCAGCCGGTTGATGCAACGGATCAGGGTGGATTTTCCAGAACCCGATGGCCCGCAAATCACAATGCGTTCGCCACGTTTGACGGACAGATCAATCTGCTTCAGCACCTGAAATGCGCCGAACCATTTATTGACGCCGGTCATTTCTATCGCCATGGGATTTTCAGAGGGAATGTCGCTCATGCGCGCCGTGTCCCTTCGTTTAACCGGCTTTCCAGCCGCATGGAATAACGCGACATGCCAAAACATATGATCCAGAAAACCAGCGCCGCAAAAGCGTAGCCGCTGGCGGCGGTTTGCGGCGTGGCCCAGTTCGCGTCGGAAAAGTTCACCTGCACACTACCCAGAAAATCAAACAGCCCCACAATCATCACCAGAGTCGTATCCTTGAACAGGCCAATAAATGTATTCACAATGCCGGGAATGACCAGACGCAACGCCTGCGGCATAATAATCAGCAGGTTCGTCCGCCAAAAGCCAAGACCCAGCGCACTTGCCGCTTCGTACTGGCCACGCGGTATGGCCTGCAAACCGCCACGCACCACTTCCGCCATATAAGCGGCGGAAAACAGCGCCACACCGATCAGCACCCGCAGCAATTTATCGAAATTTGTCCCCGGCGGCAAAAACAGCGGCAGCATGACACTGGCCATGAACAGCACCGTAATCAGCGGCACGCCGCGCCAAGCCTCGATATAGATCACGGATAACACCCGCATCACCGGCATTTTTGAGCGCCGCCCCAGCGCCAGCAGAATACCTAGCGGCAGTGAAACCACAATGCCCACCGACGCCACCACAAAGGTTAGCAGCAATCCGCCCCAAAGCGATGTTTCAACTGCGACCAGCCCAAAAGCCCCGCCTGTCAGCATGAAATAAGCCAGAACCGGATAGATCAGCAGGCCAAACACTGCAATATATCTGCGCCCCGGCATACGCCCGATCATCAACAGACCAACCGTCAACGCGCCAACAAGGAATACCAGATCAACCCGCCAGCGCTCCTCGAAGGTATAGCGGCCATACATGAACTGACCAAATTTTGCGGCGACAAACGCCCAGCAGGCGCCCGCATTTTCAACCAGACACGCCTCGCGCCCACTGCCCTGCCACACCGCATCCAGCAGCGCCCATTCAATCAGCGGCGGCACAATGACCCACAGCATGTAAAGACCCAGCAGGCTCAGCAACGTATTGCCGACAGAGGAAAACAGGTTTGCCTTCAGCCAGCCCAACACCCCCACGCTCAGTAATGGCGAAGAGGTTTCCGGAAGATAGGATTTTCGCACGAAGCTCATCGTTCCACCAATGCGATACGCGAATTATAAAAATTCATGGCCATCGATGTGAGCAAACTCAGGCTGAGATACACCGCCATGGTGATCGCCAGCACCTCAACAGCCTGTCCGGTCTGGTTCAATACGGTTCCTGCAAACACCGACGCCAGTTCCGGATATGCCAGCGCCGCCGCAAGCGAAGAATTTTTTGTCAGGTTCAAAAACTGGCTGGTCAGGGGCGGGATAATCACGCGTAACGCCTGCGGAACAACCACAAGACGCAATACTTCCGGCCGGCGCAGGCCAAGCGCCAATGCGGCTTCGCTTTGTCCCCAATTTACGGCCTGAATACCGGAACGCACAATCTCAGCAATAAAAGACGCCGTATATATCGATAAGGCAAACACCAGCGCCAGCAGTTCAGGCGGGGCACGCAGCCCCCCTACAAAATTGAACCCGCGTAATTCCGGAACTTCAAAATGCAGCGGTGAACCGGCAAGCCAGAACACCAGCAGGGGAACGCCAAACACTAATCCAAGGCCAGGAAATAGCACAGGCAATCCAACCCCTGTATTCATCCGTTTACGTTCCGACAAACGGCGCAGGATAATTATCCCCAGAAGCGCCACCGCAAATGCCAGCATCACATATTCAAACCCCGGGTCACCTGCCGGTGCCGGTGCATACAGGCCGCGCTTGTTCAGCAGCATGCCGCCAAACTGCATGCTGTCGCGCGGCGCTGGCAGATTGCTGAGCACCGCCGTATACCAGAACAGAATTTGCAGCAGCAGGGGAATATTACGGAATGTTTCGATATACACAGTGGCCAGTTTCGCCACCAGCCAGTTGGATGACAACCGCGCTATGCCCACGAGAAATCCCAAGACTGTGGCAAAGACAATACCAATCCCCGCCACCAGCAGCGTGTTCAGAAGCGCCACAAAAAATGCGCGGCCATAGGTGGAGGCTTCGGAATATTCGATCAGCGTCTGGCTGATGCCAAAACCCGCCGTATGCCGTAAAAAGCCGAACCCCGAGGCGACGTTCATGGCTCTGAGATTATCAATCGTGTTAACGGCAATGGTTGCAAAAAATCCGCCAACCAGCAATATCGCCAGCACCTGAAAAAACCATGCGCGGTAACGCGGATCATTCCAGAAGGCCTGTTTTTGCATTGCGACGGATCAGCGAATGGGCGGTGCGTACTGGATGCCACCCTGTGTCCACAGGGCATTCAGGCCACGCGGAATGCCAAGTGGCGACCCCTTTCCGACATTGCGATCAAATATTTCCGCATAATTGCCGACCTTGACGATGATATTGTAAGCCCAGTCATCCGGCAGGCCCAGGCCCTCGCCGAATTTTCCTTCGGTACCCAGCAGGCGGCGAATTTCCGGATTATCGCTTTCGCGCATCCCCGCAGCATTCTTTGAGTTGACCCCAAGTTCTTCGGCATTCAGCGTGGCGTACAGCGCCCAGGATACAATATCCCCCCACTGATTATCGCCATGCCGAACTACGGCGCCCAACGGTTCCTTGGAAATGATTTCCGGCAAAACCAAATGTTCCTGCTGATCTTTCAATGTCAGCCGGTTGGCGTACAAGCCAGAACTGTCCGTCGTATAGGCGTCACAGCGCCCGGATTCATAGGCGGCCACGACCTCATCATCCTTTTCAAACGTGATCGGTTCGTATTTCATGTTGTTCGACCGGAAATAATCCGCGAGAGTCAGCGAGGTTGATGTTCCCATCAATACGCACACCGTCGCGCCATCCAGATCTCTCACACTTTTGACGCCGGAACTTTTACGCACCATGAAACCCTGCCCGTCATAATAGGTGACGCCGCGAAAATCAAAACCCAATGCCGTGTCCCGCGATAGCGCCCAGGTAGTGTTGCGCGACAGCACATCAATCTCGCCAGATTGCAATGCAGTAAAACGTTCCTTCGCGGATAAAGGGGTGTATTTGACCTTTTCCGCATCGCCAAAAATCGCAGCCGCAATCGCCCGGCACAAATCGACATCAATGCCGGTCCAGCCGCCTTTGTCATCCGGGCTGGAAAAACCCTTCAGCCCCTGGCTGACGCCGCATTGCACAAAGCCCTTCTTTTTCACGTCATCCAGTGTCGTTGCGGATGCGGCTGAAGCGAAAGTGATCGATGCCACCATCGACGCCA
>JBMOMW010000045.1:0-8857 GCA_049325255.1 Pseudomonadota bacterium
TCATTCATGGAATAGCCAACGATGGTCAGGATCGCTGCAATGATCGCCAGATTGAATTCCAGTTGCAGCAATGAAAAAATGCCGATGGTCATGGCCACGTCATGCACCAGCGCAATCACCGAGCCGACGCCAAACTGCCATTCAAATCTGAACCACACATAGATCAGCATCGCAGCGACCGCGAGAACGACCGACAGCACACCGGCATTGACCAGATCGCTACTGACCTTCGGCCCCACCAGTTCTATGCGGCGGTACGTAACGGGCGCGCCATAGTCCTTGTCCAGCGCAGCTTTAACGTCGGCAACCGCTTTTTGCTGCGCCCGCTCGCCGCCTGCGCCTTGTTCCAGCCGGATCAGCACCGCATTGTCGCTGCCAAATGTCTGCACCGCCACATCGCCAAGCCCAAGACCTGAGACAATGGTGCGGATACGGCCGACATCAGATGCCGCCTCGGTGCCGATTTCAATCATTGTGCCGCCGCGAAAATCGATGCCATAGTTCAAACCTGCGGTCAGATACAGCACGATGGAAGCAACCGTCAGAAAGCCGGAAAGCACAAAGGTAATGTTCCGTATACCGATGAACGGGATGTTGGTTATTTGCGGAACAAGTTTCAGACGGAACATAAGCGCTCTCTTTTCTGTATCTAAACGGCAATCTGCTTTGGTTTGCGATAACGCAGATATTGGGTGATGATAAATCTTGTGACGGTGACCGCCGTATAGACCGATGTCATGACGCCGATCATCAGCGTCACCGCGAATCCGCGCACCGGCCCGGACCCCACCTGAAACATGATCGCCGTTGCAATGAAGGTCGTGATGTTAGCGTCCAGAATGGTGCCATAGGCGCGATCAAAGCCCGCCTGCACGGCGCTTAGCGGGGTTTTCCCGTTTCTTGTTTCCTCACGGATCCGCTCATAAATCAGGACGTTCGCGTCCACCGCCATGCCCATGGTCAGCACGATGCCGGCAATACCAGGCAGTGTCAATGTGGATTGCAGCAGCGTCAGCGCGGCGCTGATCAGGATGATGTTCATAATCAGGGAAAGGTTGGCGAACAGGCCAAACAGGCCGTAGGTCAGCACCATATAAGCGGCAACCGCCACAAAACCGATGATCGCCGCATTGCGCCCGTCATGCACCGAATCGGCGCCCAGCTCCGCGCCCACCGTGCGTTCCTCGATCACCAGCAGCGGCGCAGGCAATGCGCCGGCACGCAACAATATCGCCAGATCATTGGCTTCCTGATAGGTGAAATTACCACTGATCTGGCCAGAGCCGCCCAAAATCGCCGAGCGGATCACCGGCGCACTGACCACACGCCCATCCAGCACGATGGCGAACGGTTTGCCGACATTCGCCTTGGTGACTTCTGCAAATTTCTTGCCGCCCACCGTGTCAAAACGAAAATTAACGACAGGCTCATTGGTCTGAGTATCGGTTGAAGGCTGAGCATCAACCAGATTTTCACCGCTGACCATGATCTGCTTGCGCACCACAAATTCAGGCGCGCCTTCTTCATCCGAGGGCAGAATATCGGAGCCAATCGGCATCCGCCCGGCTTTGGCTTCGGCTGCGGAAATCGCCGGATCCAGCAGGCGGAAGCTCAGCTTCGCCGTCTTGCCCAGCATTTCCTTGAGCCGTTCAGGATTATCCAGCCCCGGCACCTGCACCAGAATACGGTCGTCGCCCTGGCGCTGGATAGTGGCTTCCTTGTTGCCCAGTTCGTCAATGCGGCGGCGCACGATTTCGATGGATTGCTGCACCGCAGATGTACGCCGCCGGACCAGCGCGTCATCGCTCAGGCGCACTTCTATCAGTTGCGGTTCCGGCGTGGTTATATCCAGTTCCGGCGTCTCGCCGCCAATAATGCCCAGCACGGCCACGCCGCCGCCGTTCAGTTCCTTAATCAGCTCGCGCGCACTTTCGAATTGCCCGGCTTCGCGGACCTGAATCTGGAGCACGCCGTCGCGGATGCCCAGTTTTTTGTAGCCGATTCGCTCCTTGCGCAGCGCGGTGCGCACTTCTTCGGTCAGCGATTGCAGCCTTTCGTTAATGACGGCCTGCACATCCACTTCGAGCAGAAGATGCGAGCCGCCCTGCAGATCAAGACCAAGATTGATCTGTTGCTTGGGCATCCAGTCCGGCAAGCGGGCCAATGTGGCTTCGCTCAGCAGATTAGGCGCGGCAAAGTACGAACTGCTGATCAGAAGCATAAGGATAACCGCTATTTTCCAGCGGGCGAAATACAGCATTATGAAACCTTATATCGGCGTGATCATTTTGTATCGGATGTGGCGGGTTCACCCTTTGCGCGCACGCCGGTCAGGGTGCTGGCCACAACGCGGACCTTAACGCCGTCGGCAATCTCGACCAGCACTTCGCCATCGTCCTGAACTTTGGTGATCTTGCCGACGATACCGCCAGCGGTCACGACCGTATCCCCCCGGCGCACCGCCGCAATCATCGCCTGATGCGCCTTCAGGCGCTTTTGCTGGGGCCGGATCAGGAAGAAATACAGAATACCGAATACGAGCACGAGCGGCGCGGCAGCCTCGATGAAAGAGGTGGCGCTGGCAGCGGTTTGGGCAAAGGCTGGACTGATGAACATTTAAGACTCCTTAAGCATCGCGCCGGACTATAACGATCCCGGCTCAACTTGCAAACCATGGGTTGACCACCCACCCATCTTATCCTCATGTTCTGCAAATACCGCCCATTACCAGGTAAAAAATACCATGAGCATCGAAAAACTGACCCCGGTCCTGTTGCGAATCGCGGAGGCGCTGGAACGGCTTAGCCCGCCCAGCCCACCTGCCCCCAGCCTGACGGAGGCAGACGGCTTTGTGTGGCACGCCAATGGCGAACGGCTGGAGCCGGTACCCGATATCAGCCGGGTTCCGCTGGAATTGCTGCGTGGCGTCGATCATGTCCGGGATTTATTGCTGGAAAACACCCAACGCTTTGCGCAAGGGTTGCCCGCCAACAACACCTTGCTATGGGGCGCGCGCGGCATGGGTAAAAGCTCGCTGGTCAAGGCCGTGCATGCCGCCATCAATGCGAAAACACCCGGCGCGCTGGCGCTGATTGAAATTCACCGCGAGGAAATCGACACTTTGCCGCTCCTGATGGCGCGTCTGCGCGAATCGCCCCGGCAATGCCTGCTATTCTGCGATGACCTGTCGTTCGATGCCGCAGATACCAGCTATAAATCGCTGAAAGCCGTGCTGGAAGGCGGCATTGAAGGCCGGCCGGCCGCAGTGCTGTTCTACGCCACGTCCAACCGGCGTCACCTGATGCCGCGCGAGATGGTGGAAAATGAACGCTCCACCGCCATCAATCCATCCGAAGCGGTGGAAGAAAAAGTATCCCTCTCGGACCGTTTCGGCCTGTGGCTGGGTTTCCACGCCTGCAGCCAGCAGGATTATCTGGATATGATTGCGGGCTATGTCGCGCATTACAAACTGTCTGCCCCAGAATCAGAATGGCGCGCCGAAGCCATTGAATGGGCCGCCACCCGTGGCGCACGTTCCGGCCGCGTCGCCGCGCAATATATCCAGCACCTGGCAGGCAGGCTGGGGCAGAAGCTCGGCTAGAGCAAAGTGCGGACATGGACAAACCTGATATCATGCCGCGCTGGCCCTGATCAGAGGGCAGGCCGCTTGGCGCAATCACTTGTCAGAACGCCCCGAGCGCGACCCGGCGCACAACATCGCTATCGGTTGGCCCGGCGCCTACATCATGCGACGGGGCCGGGGTCTCCTGCACGGTGTTGGCGATTTTTCCGATCTGGGTCACTTCCACCTCAACCAGGTCACCCGGTTGCATGGGGCGCGAATTGGCGGGCGTTCCCGTCAGCACGATATCGCCGGGCAGAAACGTGATGTGCCGTGAAAGATCGGCCATGATATAGTCGATGGGAAATGTCATTTCGCTGACCGGACCGTCCTGCACGCGCTTGCCGTTAATATAGGTGCGCACGGATTGTTCGCGAATGTCCACGCCGCGCACGATGCCGGGACCGATGGGGCAGAACCCGTCCTGCCCCTTCACCCGCAGCATCGAACCCGCATCCGTGTCGCGAAAATCATGCGCGCCCACATCATTGGCGGGGGCGAACCCGGCCAGATAATCCCACACGTCGCCACGCGCCACATTGCGCATCGGCTTTCCTACAATGGCCGCAATCTCGCCTTCATAGTTCAGATATTGGCAGTTGGCGGGGCGGTTCAGAAAACCGCGATGCGAATTCAGCGTGGTCAGCGGTTTCATGAAATAGCCTGGCGCCTTTAACGCCGGCGCCTTGAATTCCAGACGCCGGGACTCATAATTCAGATGTATACAGATGATTTTGGTAGGATCGCAGGGCGGCAGATACGTGGCGCCGGCCTCCGCCACCATGCGCCCGTCGCCCAGCCGCAGCCGGTCCCCTTCCGGGCGAACCCAGACCGGGGTTCCTTCATGTAAAATGCGCCGCCATTCTTCGCGTGGCCCGGTAAGTACAGACATTTGCCTCCCCTGCTTTAAGCAAACGATCCCTTGCGGATCGAGATATTTTTAACGTCGGAAAAGAAATCGAAACTCCAATTGCCGCCTTCGCGCCCGATGCCACTGTCGCGGCTGCCGCCAAACGGGGCCGCCAGATCGCGGATAAAGAAGCAGTTGACCCATACGGTTCCTGCGACCACACGCGAAGCGATGGAAGTGGCGCGTTCCTCGTTGCGGCTGAACAGGGTGGCGGCAAGGCCATAGCGCGTATTGTTGGCCATCTCGACCACTTCATCGTCGGAGCGGAAGCTTTGCCAGGTCAGCACCGGGCCAAACACTTCGCGTTGCGAAATTTCAAGTTCCGGGGTCACATTGTTGAACAAAGTCGGCTCGAAATACAGCTCGCCGAAATTGGCCTTTGAGCCGCCCCAAACCGGCACGGCGCCGGCCTGTTTGGCGCGTTCGACAAAACCGGCAACCCGGTCGAAATGCTGTTTGGTGATCAGCGGCCCGATCCGCGTGCTTTTGTCGCGCGGATCGCCCAGAACCATGTGGGTCATGGCGTTGCGCACCATGCCAAGAAAGTTTTCCTCAATGGAGCTTTCAACCATGACGCGGGTGCCCGCCAGGCAGACCTGACCGGCATTCATATATTGCATCGCCACGGTCTGCGCCGCGCTATCCAGATCGGCGTCGGCGCAGACGATGAACGGGGATTTGCCGCCAAGCTCGGCGCTGAGCGGTGTAATCGAACGCGCCGCCGCCTGGCCGATGCGTTTTGCGGTATCGGTCGAGCCGGTGAAGCTGATGCGGTCAATATCCGGGTGATTGACCAGCGCATCGCCCGCCTCTTCGCCAATGCCCTGCACGATGTTGAGAACGCCGGGCGGGATTCCGGCCGCATGCGCAATGTCCGCCAGTAATGAACAGGTAAGCGGCGCCCATTCCGGCGGTTTCACCACCAGGGTGTTGCCGGCAGCCAGTGCGGGGCCAACCTTCCATGTCGTCAGCATAAGCGGCCCGTTCCAGGGCGTGATCAGCGCCGCAACCCCGGATGGGTCATAGTGTATGTGATTGACCACTTCCGGGCTGTCGATCATATGTCCGCCCAGGGTCAGCGCCCACTCCGCGAAAAATTCGATGTTCAGCGCCGCGCGCGGAACCATGCGGTGCACATTGCCCAGCAGCAGCGAGCCGTTATCCATGGTTTCAACGGCAGCCAGTTCATTCGCCCGCGCCTTGATCCCTTCTGCAAAACGCTTGAGGACCGGCAGGCGGCCTTTGGGGTCAAGCGCCGCCCAGGCCGGAAAAGCCTTGCGCGCGGCGGCCACCGCCTGCTCCACCTCGGCCTTGCCGCCAGCAGAAACTTCCGCCAGATGCGAGCCATCGACCGGTGAGAAGTTGGCGAACTTGTTCGCCGATGCAACGCGGCGCCCATTAATCCAGTGACCGGTCGAGATTTCGACGCCCGCGACATTTACCGTATCTCCAGCCATTATGACTCCTCCGTCAAAAAACGATTTACAAGTTTATCGGCGCGGGTCCGGTCCGCCAGCATATGGCAAAATTGCAGATTGCGCGCACCAGAGGCCAGATAGAACCGTTCATAATGCTCGTTCCGGCTGGCAAGCGCGCTGCCCGAGAAATCCCAGGCAAGGCGGAAAATACGGCTGCGGGCTTCGGCGGTCATATCGCCTGCGCCACGCATATAGCGGTCGATCAATGGGCGTAAATTTTTATCGGCAAACAATGCCTGGGAAGGGGCCGCGAACAGATTGTGTGAACCGAGCAGCCGGATGATCTCGTTAACCCGCGGGAACCAGGTTGGCAATGTCGCGCGCAGCGCATAAAGCGGCGCGCCTTGCGGGAACCACACCCCATTGCCAAATTCATAGGCGTTCGCTTCCGCCTTCTCGATGCAGGAACGGGTAAACTCCGCAAAGGTCCAGATTTCACCGAGCATCTGTGCGGCGGCGGGTTGTACGCCATTCACGGCCTCCACCATCTTTGTGGCCAGCCCCCAGGCGAATTCCAGCTTGGTCTGCGCCCGGATCATGGTTTGCTGCATGATGTTCGGCCACCAGCTATTGGTCATCACCTGGTTATAAACCTGCAGATTGCCATTGATATGCAGCCTGTCCCAGGGCACTTCGACATCATCGAAAATTACAAACGCGTCCTGCTCGTCGAACCTGCCCGACAAGGGAAAATCATACAGATTGCGGGTCTGCGCAAAATTGTCGCGGCAGATGAATTTCAGCCCCGGCGTTCCCATCGGAATACAGAACGACAGCGCATAATCCTCGCATCCGGGCTTTAGGGGATAGCCGGGATAAACAGCCAGATCATCCGCAAACGGAGCAAGCGTCGCCAGCACGCGCGAACCGCGTACGATGACGCCATGTTCCGTCTCGCCGACTTTGCGCAACGCCACGTCGTTGCCTGGATCGATAAGTTCCCCCATGCCCTTGTCGATGATCGGATGCAGCAGCGCATGGGTAAGGGAAATGTCGTTGCGCCGCAGATATTTCTGATAATTGATGAGATTTTCCGCGCCCTGCTCATTGCCATTGGCGCCCCATTCGTCGGCGCGTCCGGCAAAGCCCGCATAGGTGACATTCATATAATCCGGCGAGCGGCCCATGACGCCGACGGTATATTCGGCAATCCGTTCCAGGCATTTATGGCGGCGGGCAAGGTCCTGTTTCGAGCGCGGGATCAGGTGACTGACACTGATCTGCTCGCCCGTTTCCGGATCGGGCATCATACAGTCTTCAGGGTGCGCAAGTTGCAGATCGAAAACCCCGGCCAGGCCATGGGCGGCGCCTGCAAAGGCCGGATGATCCGCGACGTCACTCACCTTTTCGGAACCAACCCAGATTTCCCGTGAGTCTTTTAGGCCACGCAGGAACTGCGCTCCTGTGCGAGCTGGCATCTAAATCTCCCCTCTTATTCAGAAACAAATACTTCTGCTTTTTTGAAGCTTAGCGCATGCCCCCAACAGATGGAAATGCAAAAGGAGCCCCGCCTTTTGCAGCAATGACCTGTTGCCCCGCCACCACCGCCCCGCTACACTTGCACTATGGGACAGTCATAAGAAGGCGGCCAACAATAGCAGGAGGAATCGCAATGGTGCAGGTAACAGAGCTTGGCTATATGGGGATCGGGGTCAAAAGCCTCGCCGGTTGGAAGCGTTTCGCGGCTGATATTATGGGGCTTGAAGTTGTGGAGGGCGATGCGCCCGGGCGCTGCTATTTGCGGGTGGATAATTGGCATCACCGCATTATCATTGATGAAGATGGGACCGACGATCTCAATTATCTCGGCTTTCGCGTTGCGGGCAGTGAAGAGTTTCGTGAAATGCAACGCCAGCTTGAGAATGCCGGGGTGAAAGTGCAGATCGGAACTTACGAGGACGCAAGTCAGCGGCATGTGCTCGAACTGATGAAGCTATCGGATCCAAGCGGCATTCCGATTGAAATTTTCCACGGGCCGCACTCACAGCCCAACAAGCCGTTTCATCCCGGCCGCCGGATGCATGGGCGTTTCGTAACCGGTGACGGCGGAATGGGGCACACCATGCTTACCGAAACCGTGGGCTGGGAGAAGACTTATGCGTTTTACCGGCTGCTTGGCATGCGCGGCGGCGTTGATTACCGCATTGCCATTCCAGGCGTTGCGAAACCCGTCGAGGCCATGTTCATGTCCTGCAACAGCCGGGATCATACGCTGGCCTGGGGCCGTCCCGGCGTCAAGCGCATCAATCACCTGATGCTGCAATATGAACAATTCGATGATATTGGACTGACCTATGAGATCGTTCAGCAGAACAAGATCCAGCTTGGCATCACGCCCGGCAAACATGCGAATGATGGCATGTACTCATTTTATATTGTCAATCCATCCGGGTGGCAGAATGAATTTGGATGGGGCGGACGCGACGCCAATTTCCAGTCGGAATATCACGACCGCGATACTTATGGCCACGAGCCGGTAAAGATCGAAGCGGCGAATGTGAGTGATAAGCCTAAGTCAAACGCCGCAGAATGAAACGCCGGCAAGTGTTGAATTAGAGCGGTGTGATAGTAGGTTCGCCCATATCCGCACTCAATTAGAGCAGCATGCATTTAGCTTGAATCACTTTGTGTTCAAGCTAAATGCATGAAGCTGCTCTAACACATTAATTTCTAGAGCAATACGCGATTAGATAAAATCAGCCGGTTTTATCTAATCGCGTATTGCTCTAGCAGGCTGCTGAAAAACCCCTGGCTCTAGCGATCTGTTTGTGATTCTCTTTCCTGGTAACAGCGAGGGGGGGATCAAGGCGTGCGTGGAGAGGATCGTTTGAACGGCCAGTTGTTCAG
>JBMOMW010000046.1:0-8804 GCA_049325255.1 Pseudomonadota bacterium
GTACGCCAAAATGCTCCAGTTCAAATACGGCGGCGGGCGCCTCGCGGCACAGAAATTCAATGGCGTCCTGATCGCCCAGCCAGTCGGCGCCCTTGACGGTGTCATACATGTGCCAGCGCCAGTCATCCTCGATCATATTGCCCAGCGCAGCCGAAATGCCGCCTTGCGCAGCCACCGTGTGACTGCGGGTAGGGAATACCTTGGTGATGTTGACGGTCTTCAGGCCCGCCTGCGCACAACCCAGCGTCGCCCGCAATCCCGAACCCCCTGCTCCTACAACAACAACATCATAGGTATGATCAGTAATCGGATAGGCCGTCATATTATGCCGCGCTCCCAAAGCTCAGTTTTATTACGGAAAGGACGCAGGCAAGCGACAGCCCAAGGCAGCCCAGTTTAATGGCGATGATCAGGCCGATTTTACCCAGCTCCCAGTGCACATAATCTTCCACGACATGCGCCAGACCAATGCTCATATGATAAAATCCAATCAGCAGAAACATCAGCATCGCGACGCCCACCAGCGGCGAGCGCATGGTGTCCACTGCGCTGGTGTAATCATCGCCGGTAAGCGCGATCATAAACCCGGTAAATGTCGCCGCCAGCGGGATCAGGGCAATCGCGGTCAGCCGCTGATGCCAGAAAGTCTGCGTGCCGTCTTTTGCCGAACCCCTGCCACGCACACGGCCCATCGGTGTTTTGAAGTCAGACATCAGACATCCCCCCGGCATAAATAGGCAAGACCCCAGACAATAATTGTTAACAGCACCGAACCGGTGAACGCAGCCCAGGCGGTACGGTTGGCGGTGGCAACCTCAAAACCGTATCCAACATCCCAGAACAGATGCCGGATGCCGTTGCACAAATGATACATCATCGACCAGGTAAAGCCGAGCAGCAACAGCCGCCCAAACCAGCTTCCCAGAAACGCCTGCAACGCCGCATAGCTTTCCGGCCCGTCCGCCAGCGCCAGCAGCCAGCAGGTCAGCAACAGGCTGCCAATGCCAAGCCCCACCCCGGTGATGCGGTGGGTAATCGACGCCGCCATAGTGATTTTCCAGCCATAGATCTGAAGATGCGGCGAAAGCGGCCGTGGCCGCATGGCTGGCGGTTTGCCAGCCCCTGCCTGAGATTCCGCCATTTCTGGCCCCCTGCTAATTATTTGGCGGCACAGAAGGCCGCAATTGATTCCTGCGCATACTAAGCCTGGAAGCAGTTAAGTCAATCAGCGGATTCCGGAAAAATTATCCAATCCGCATATAGCCACTTTTTACCCGAATTTCCGGGCAGGCGGAAGGAAGCCGGGTATCTGTAAGCAGCGATGTAAAACAGATCAGAATCGCGCCCTGGTTCCGATGCGAAGCGCCTGATTAGGGACACAAAAGGCTGGCAATCGAATTGGGTTAGGAAAATACCGGCCGCAAATGATAGTAGTTAAAAGTGATTGGTTCACACATGGCGTCACGGGTAACGGGGTTTGCGGGATGCGTTATGTCTTTCGGAAAGTAAATCATTTCTTGCAGGTTCTGAATTATATTTTCCGGACATTGGCTGGAAATTTCAAGCCATTGAATGCGGATGGCGCCCTCACAAAAGAGCGTGACCTGCTTGCATCTGAAAATGTGCTTTTGCGCGAAGAACTGCGCCGCGCGCTTTTGCCCACAGGCTATTATCCGGAAGTTTCCAATGCAGTCGCAACGAAAGGCCTGTGCGAGCTTGTAAATCCCAATCGCTATTTAGATAAAGAATGGATGGACATACATCTGCAACTGGAACGCTATTCAATTGACAAGCATTGTTTCAGCAATCGCAGCGGCGCCATTTACCGGAAAGGCTGGGAATGGACACACTGTGTCTACGGCTTGAAAAAGCTCGGAATGCTCAATCCATCCTACAAGGCGATTGGCGTTGGCGCCGGGCGTGAGCCAGTGATTTTTTATCTTGCGGAACATATTTCCAGCGTGATGGCGACAGATCTGTATGGCGAACAGGGCTGGACCAGCACAGGCGGACAGGAAGCGGATTTGACGCTTGTGGAAGAATGCAAAAAAATATGTCCCCCGACGGTGGATTTCTCGAAAATTACATTCGAAAACCAGAATGGCGCGGCTTTAACCTATGAGGACAATTCATTTGATTTTGCCTGGAGCCTGTCTTCGATTGAACATTTCGGCGGGCACAGTGCGGCGTCGCAGGCAATCAGGGAAATGGCGCGGGTGATTCGCCCGGGTGGCGTTATCGCGGTTGCCACAGAAATGCTGTTGCTGGAGGAACATGCACACCCCGAATTTTTTACCAAAAAACAAATCGGGGAATATCTGATAACGCCGTTTTCCGGGACACTGGAGCTTGTTGATGAGATAAATTACGACACGCTTTCTTACGAATATTTGCTCGACAGCATCAGCCTGCCCCAGGGAGTTCACCGCAGAAGGCGTCACGTTGTCCTGAATGACGGCGAAGTACAGTGGACCTCGATCATGCTGTTTTATAGGAAGAAATAATCTTGATGGAAGGGCGGCCCCCGCCGTCTATTATCTACGTCCCATCAGCAGCCAATAATCCAGATCAAGGATGACTGCGGGGTGGTGGCCGTCTTCGGTGGCGCCGGGAAATTCGCTGATTGACTCGATTAAGGGTGGCGTCGCCCTCCTGGTCCCTTAACCGGGTGGATTTTGTGCGAATTTCGCCGTTTTGCTCAAAACGAACCAGGAAGCAAACGCCTTGATGTCACGGGATTTGCCATCGAAGGTAATCTTTTGATCGCGGGTCGCCTCGGCAATAGAGATATGGCCTAGCCAAATTTGAATCAGAATACGCACATGTGCGGAAACACTGAGATCAACTTCATGGCCCGGATCCTTCATACATATATCAATGTCATCCCGGTCGAACACAAGCCAGAACCGGCGCCGGTTGACAGGCACTCCGGAAAACTGAAACAGAACGACAAAACGCTTGTCAACCTGGGTATTGCCCGCAAGAACGCGCCGTCTTATGTCCCACATGAGAAGATCAGGATCGAGATTCTTATCCAGCGTCAGGTCATGCCTGACCCAACGTTGGGCCCAAAGTCCCATCCCATCCAGAATAGGATGTAATGCCTTGCCTGCTTCGGTCAGGTGATACTCGCCGCCCCGTCCTTTGGCGGCTAAGCGATGCGCGACGATGCCGGAATGTTCGAGCTCTTTCAAACGACGGGACAAAAGCGCAGACGACATTCTTGGAACGCCCCGCTGAATATCATTAAAGCGTACGCTGCCGCAAAGCAGCTCACGCACGACAAGCGGTGTCCAGCGTTCGGCCAGGATTTCGGCGGCCCGCGAAACAGGGCAGAATTGTCCATATCCATTGTCCTTCACCATGAGATCGATGTTACCTCGAAAAGGGGCCTGCGGCAACTTCACATCCTGAAGTTGTTGATAATGCCATTTGGAGCCATGTTCTTTACCAGACCAGAAACCCTGAAGGAGAGTTTTGCCATGAACACCGTTATTAATTTGCAATCGTTGGCGCAAAAATTAGGTCCGCAAATTGCGCAGGGCGTTGCCGGACGCGACGCGGCGGGAACCTTCGTCTCGGAGAATTATGATCTTATGAAAGCGCATAAGGTGTTCTCAGCACTTGTGCCCACAGAATTGGGCGGAGGCGGCGCAAGCTACACCCAGATGTGCGCCTTTGTGCGCACGCTGGCCCGTTATTGCGCCTCAACAGCCTTGTCGCTGGCGATGCATCAGCATCTGGTCGCGGCGGCAGTTGTTAATAACCGCAATGGCCGCCCGGGCAGGAAGCTTCTGGAACGAGTCGCGGGTAGTGAAGCCGTACTCGTAAGCACTGGCGGTAAAGACTGGCTGGAATCGAACGGTACTGTCGTGAAGGTTGACGGCGGTTTCGAGGTAACCGCCAACAAGCCTTTCGGTTCGGGCTCACCCTGCGGAGATGTACTGGTGACATCGGCACCCTACAAACATGCCGTGGAAGGGTGGCAAGTGTTGCATTTTCCAGTTCCGTTTGCAGCAAAGGGCGTGTCTCTTGGCGACGATTGGGACACTATGGGAATGCGTTCCACCGGCTCGCACACTGTGAACCTGGATAAGGTATTCGTTGCCGAAGAGGCGGTCAGTCTATCGCGTCCAAGGGGAGAGTATCATATGGCCTGGAACACCATCTTGACCATGGCCATGCCGCTCATCATGTCGGTATATACGGGTATTGCGGAAGCGGCGGCGGCGGAGGCGCTCAACCATGCCGCCAAACGCGAAGCCGATACCGTTATACCTTTTTTGTTGGGTGAACTCACCAACATCCTTACCATGGTCCAGCTTGCCGTCGATGATATGGTGCGGATTGCCAATAACTATGACTTTGCGCCTTTAACCGTAACGGCAAATGCCGTGCTTGTACGCAAGACAATCGTCGCCAAGGCCGTAGTGGCGGTGGTGGAGAAGGCGATTGAGATCGCTGGCGGCGCTGGCTTCTACCGCAAACACAGCCTGGAGCGGATGCTGAGAGACGCGCATGCCTCGCAATTTCATCCATTGCAGGAAAAACGCCAGCATCATTTCACGGGCCGGCTGGCCCTTGGCCTGGATCCGATCGAAGGCGCCAAGGGGGGCGCAGCCGAATAAAAGGGACGCTACGCTTGCCAGGGCGTAATAAGATTAGATTGAATCGCAACACACAAAAGGAGAAAGCCTGATGCAGATTACTAAATTCGGTATCGTAATCACTCTATTCGCGATCACTGCTTTGGGAACAGCAAGAGCGGAGGCGGTGGCCGAAAAGGCGCTGGCGATTCTGCCAAGCTCCTCAGAACTCACGTGGGGGCCATGCCCGGCGATCTTTCCGGCCGGATGTGAAATCGCTGTTCTGCATGGCGATCCAGCGGGGACGAACGCCGATGTGTTCCTCAAAGTTCCCGCCAAGTTAGAGCTGCCGCCGCATTGGCATACTTCGGCGGAGCGTATGGTTCTTGTCTCCGGCGAATTGCATGTAACCTATCAAGGACAGCCGGTAGAGATACTGATGCCGGGCAGCTATGCCTATGGCCCCGCCAAGGCGCCCCATAAGGCGGTATGCGTGAGTTCCGACGCCTGCACGCTTTTTATCGCGTTCGAGTCCCCCGTTGATGCGCAACTATTCGAGGGGCCGCTCTGAGCAGGTTTGGCGGGTTTGGGACTGCCGGTTGGTGGCTCTGGTGGATGGATCGATTCAGCGGCGCGGCATCAGCAGCCAGTAATCCAGATCAAGAATGACTGCGGGGTGGTGGCCGTCTTCGGTGGTGCCGGGAAAGGTGGCGCAAGGGTGGTCCTTGGTGGCGAACAGGCGCACGCGCAGCGCGCCTACATCCTTGCGGCCGGGAATTTCGGCTTTGGCTAAAATCTCCGACCACGCAAATACCGTATGCCCGGCATAGCACGGCGCGACATGGCGCCCGGCATTGATGGCGGCGATCTTTACGCCGTTGGCCAGGCCGTTGAAGCTGAGTGCGCGCGCCAGGCTGATGACATGGCCGCCATAGACCAGGCGGCGCTGCGCCCCCCCAGCGCCAGAGCCGCTGTTCTGCATATACTGGTTGAAATGCACCCTGGCGGTGTTCTGGTACAGACGGGTCGCCATCATATGCTCGGCTTCCTCGATGGTCATGCCGTCCACATGGTCGATTTTTTCACCTACGTGATAATCGTCCCACAGATGCGCGGAGCCGGACAGATCGCAATTATAATTACTGAAATCAAGCCCGGTGGGGAGTGCAAGATCATTGGCCGGAACGAATTCCGGCAATTCGGGTATGAACGCCGCGCGGGCGGGCGCGGTTTCATCGCGCTTGCGCACCATCACCCAGCGCACATAGCCGATCACTATTTCGTGGCGCTGATTAACGCCGGTGCTGCGCACATAGACAATGCCGGATTTGCCATTGGATAATTCGCGCAGGCCAATGACTTCTGACGTGGTGGACAGGGTGTCGCCTGCATAGACCGGCGTAATAAAACGGCAATCCGCATAGCCCAGATTGGCGACCGCATTCAGCGAAATATCCGGCACAGTCTTGCCGAACACAATATGAAACGCCAGCAGATCATCCATAGGCGCGCCGGGCAGGCCAAGGCTGCGGGCGAATTCATCCGACGAAGTCAGCGCAAAACGCGGCCCGAACAGTGCCGTATACAGCGCCGCATCCCCCAGCGTCACCGTGCGCGGCGTGGCGTGGCGTAGAAACTGGCCGACCTCGAAATCTTCAAAGTAATTGCCCGGATTGGTTTTGCTCACAATATGCTTCCCTGTCTGTTGCCTGATGCAGGTTTTAGACGATGCCGCGCCGCGCGGGAAGGGGCAAGCGCAGCTTTCTCTTCCACGGGATCAGGAAGGCGGACCAGTTCGGCTTGGGCGCTGGCGCCGCCTTCTGCCCCTGTTCAGGCTTCTTTAGTAACAATCCTGTGTTATTTGCTTTTTATTAAGGGCGTTCGGTTATCAAATTATCATCAGGCGCAGACATAAATCAGGCGAGATAACTCAGGCAATGTGCGGGTTTTCACGATAACAGTTTCCCATTTCGCTTGATCCATGCGTCATTCTGCACGACCATTACAGCCATATCAAATTGCAGATCAATGACGGTGTATTCTTTCCGTTAGGTTATGGAAAAACAGGTAGATTTATCGGATGCCTCTCAAGGAAATGAAAGCTCTCGACGCAATCAGTTTTTCAATTTTGCCTGCACCGGCATACACCGTCATTGCGTTTGCGCATACGGGTGATTACCGCAAGGATGTGTTGATTGAATCTCTGGATTACCGTTGGAACAGGGTTTTGCCGGTTGGCGAACCGGTTACGGTGACGTTCAGTTTCGCTGCTGCGGCGCCGGTATATGGCAATTTTCTGGACAGGCTGGGGTTTCAACCTTTTTCTGCCTGTCAGCGCGATCTGGCCCGTGAAATTCTGACGGAAATATCAACCTACACCAATATCAGTTTTGTAGAAGTTCCCGACAGCGAAGCAGCCTATGGCCAAATTCGCTTTAGCAATAATCAGCAAACTTCAGCGGCCTATGCCTATTTGCCATTTTCAACCGGCAGGCCGTTGGATGGCGATGTGTTTGTCGATGTGGACAGCATGTCCAGCCTGACCACGATTTCTGAGGATTATGCGCTACTGGTGCATGAAATATTCCATGCGCTTGGCCTGAAACATCCTGGAAATTATGATGGTCCGAATACGCCATCGCCCCAGGCTACCGGAAATTTTCTGGGCGAGGCGGAAGATTCAACCGCCTATACGGTCATGTCCTATCGCGATGCGGCGCAGGGTCAACCCTCTTTCGGCGGCATTTATGATATTTTGACCCTGCAATATCTGTATGGCCAGCGCTTGTCTGAAACCGGAAATAACATTTATGCGTTAACGGACGATCAGGGCGCTGTTCTGGAAACCTTAATTGATGGCGGCGGCAACGACACGCTGGATCTGAGCGCCATCAGCATTGCCTCCTTTGTGGATTTGCGCGACGGAAAGTTCAGCTCCATCGGGCTGGCGGCGCCCGGCGTGACCGCCTATCAAAATTTCGCCATCGCCATTGGCGTCCAGATTGAAAATGTCATTGGCTCCAATGTGGATGACAGCCTGACCGGCAATGCGCTGGCCAATAAAATTTCTGGCGGTGGCGGCCGGGATCAACTCATGGGGATGGCCGGAAGCGATATTCTGGACGGCGGGGCCAATGCGGAGCTCATTGAAATACCGCGTTTCATTGGCGATGCGGTGGACTATCTGGAATCCGGCGCAACATCGGTGATGGTTGATCTGTTGCTGGGCCGGGCAGAGGACGGTCTTGGCGGAACGGACACGCTGATTGGCATTGAAGATGTCATTGGGACCAATGGCAATGATATTCTGCTCGGCGATAATGGCAGAAACGGATTTCGTGGGTTTGGCGGCAATGATGTAATCGATGGCAGGGGAAATGATCCTTTGCGGCAAGATTTTGTAAGTTATTTTTTAGATCCGGCGGCGGTCACTGTCGATCTGCTGGCCGGCTCGGCGCGGGACGGTTTTGGCGGGACGGATAGTTTGCGCGGCATCGAGAATGTGAACGGCTCCGTTTATTCTGATACCTTGCGGGGTGATAGCGGACGAAACATGCTTCAGGGATTAAACGGGGATGATGTCATCACCGGCGGCGGCGGTATAGACACGTCAATCTATCAGGGCGTGCGGGGCGATTACGTCATTTCTCTGCTTCCTGGCGTTCAGGTGGCTGGTGTTCCGCCCACGCGCAGCATCAGGGACAGTGCGCTTGATCGCGACGGTAATGACACCGTATCCGGCATTGAACGCCTGCTGTTCAACGATGGAGTGCTGGCGTTTGACAATCTGCCCACCGATAATGCGGGTAAGGGCTATCTGTTATATCGTGCCGCCTTCGACCGCGCGCCGGACGCTGCGGGGCTTGGTTACTGGATACGCGAACTGGATCGAGGCGGGGATTATGGCACAGTTGTCGCGGCCAGTTTTATTGCGTCGGAAGAATTCATCCGCCTGAATGGAAGCAACACCAGCAATGCGCAATTTGTTAATTTGCTCTATCAGAATGTGCTGGATCGCACGCCAGATGCGGCGGGCAATGATTTTTGGCTGGGCCATCTTGACAACGGCTATGCGCGCCCCAACATGCTGGCCTCCTATGATTGATTACAAGGTAAAAGTTTGAAGTTTGGGAAGTCTTGGAACACCCAGTTATTTTTGAGGGTGTGGAAGATGGTGTTGAGTAGCTTGCGTGCAGTGGCGATGATGGCCTTTCCGGT
>JBMOMW010000047.1:0-79071 GCA_049325255.1 Pseudomonadota bacterium
ATGCGGCTCCAGCTTTGCCCATGCCTCATCGCTAAACCAAAACAAATTCTCCCGCATGGCCTAATCTCCCAGAATCAGTTGATAAGACCCTTGAATCACATAATACTTATTTAAGTCTACACCCTAGGGCCTGTCGTCAGTTAAGCCAGATTGTAACAGAAGCGAGGTAGGTTGCCGCGAGAAAATTGCGCGCGGTTTTGTCATAACGGGTGGCCCCCGGGACCAGCCAAGGCTGGCCCGAGGACAGGCGATGGCCCGGAATTGCTTGAGTTTGCAAAAAAAATTCTCGATCAGGTGGCGTGATTTGTAGATGTCCCTGTCATACTCGCGGCTTGACCTTACGATTGCGTTTTGGCGGGATGATGACTGTCTTTCCCGCTTGCGTGAGCGGTAAAATGACACGCTCATCCGCATCATAGCCTTTATCAGCAATCACTGTCTGCGCTTCGACAAGAGGCAAAAGAACATCAGCCCCATCCAGATCACAGGCC
Organism: Pseudomonadota bacterium; assembly: GCA_049325255.1. Lineage (GTDB taxonomy): Bacteria > Pseudomonadota > Alphaproteobacteria > UBA11222 > UBA11222 > UBA11222. The sequence continues at coordinate 492 of JBMOMW010000047.1, forward strand.
TGCCCGGGCGTCAGAACAAAACCTGTCGGATTGCCCAGCGCATCAACAGTGGCGTTGATCTTGGTGCTTAACCCGCCTTTGCTGCGCCCGATGGCCTGGTCTTCGCCGTGTTTTTTTTGGCCCCCGCACTGTGCTGATGAGCGCGCACAATCGTGCTGTCAATCATCGCGTATTCGTTATCGGCATCGGCGGCCAAGTGTTTGAAAAGATTCTCCCAAACACCGCTTTGCGCCCACCGGCTCCAGCGCCGGTGCACATTCTTCCAATCGCCAAACCGCTCCGGCAAATCCCGCCATGGAACTCCAGCGCGATAGCGATACAGCACCGCATCCACAAACAAACGATTATCGGCCGCCGTTCCCCCAACATGTCCTTCGCGTCCGGGCAGAAAATCCTTGATCCGTTCCCATTGATCATCGCGCAACGCATAACGTCTTGCCATCGGTCAGCTCCTCCTGTTCAGCCGACCTTCTATGAATCACATAATCCTGCTATTGTGAATCCCTTAACTGACGACAGGCCCTAGATTCCGGTTATCAGGAAATCCATGGCAGCAATGATATCGTCACGATTTTGCGCCAACGACATTATTGCGGCGCCCAACGCGACTTTTGCCACCGCAGCGAGAAGTTCCGTCATCATGACCATGTGGACGCCATCAATGTGGAATTGCGGGTGCAAGCGCTGCGCTGATTTTCCGATGCTCTCAACCGGTACAAGGGGAACCACCACCCGTGTCGAAAAACCGGACAGAAAATCGCTTTGCACATCCAGTAAATAAGGAACAGCCTGCGCGCTTTTGGGGTTCGGGTTGCGGTAGACATCGAACTGCGCCATCAGAACTGCCGTAAGCCATCGCTCCAAAGACCGTTGCGTTCGACGAACTGATTGTGCGCCTCAATCGCCGCGCTGTTTTCCGCCTGCCAGCGCGCGCGCGTCTGTTGCGAAAGCAGTGCGCTCAGTTCGCGTTCCAGCGTTTCGGACAAATTGATATTCATCGACCTTGCCGCTGCCAACAGGCTGGCGTTTATAGACAGATTGACGGGTTTCTTATTGGCTTGCGGCGCTTTTGCCAGCGCATCCTGCAAATACGCATAATCAGTTTCCTTGGCCGCCGCAAAAGACGCCGTCACATTTTCGGCGATGTTGGCTATTTCAGGTAAATCCGATTGATTGACGCCAGCGGTTTTAAGGCTGTTCTCAAACGCTTCCACGTGTTTTTTGGCGTCATGCAGTACATTGTACGCATGCTGATAGCGGATCGAAAGTGCTTTGGCTATCCGGGCGGTTGGCCAGCCCGCTTCGGCTAAAGCCCTGATTTGTGCGCTTTTCGTCCCATGCAATTGACGGATTTCCGCCAGTAATTCCGCATCTGGGTAGTTTGCAGGGATTGGCATGCGCGATCTCCTTCATTCATGGGGTATGCATGCGCATAATATTATCATACCTATATAAGTCAATACCTATCTATCCTAACAAAGGAGAGGCATGAATGCTCTGATGGCTACCGCCTCCTCCTGTCCATATCCGCCGCGCGGGATTCCATGCGTTCCGCCTGATCGAGAATGTCGGCTGCTTCGGCCTGTTTGAAGGCTGCGTCATTGAGCATGTCTGAAGATATCAGATCGCAGTCACGCGCGGCCTGTTTGTCTTCCAGCCGCTTGCAGTCGGCGGTAATGCGTTGCCCCTCGGATATCTGTATTTTTGCCTGACGCAGCAGCATCTGTCCCTTATTGCGCAGGCGTATGCCCTCGCAGGTATAGAAATCGATTTCCGGCATCTTCGCCTTGTTGCAAATTCTCTCCGGCGTCCCGGCGCGGGCATCCATGCTGAAACCAGACGCCAGCACAATTGCCAACAGCAAAGCAGCACTAAAGTATTGCAAGGACATTCTCCGGCGGGCGGCCAATCGCGGCCTTGCCATTGGCGATGACAATAGGCCGTTCGATCAGAATGGGTGAATTGACCATCGCGCTGATCAGTTGACCATGGGTCAATCTCTCCCGGTCCAGTTCCTGCTCTTTGTATAGCGTTTCCCCCTTGCGCATCAGTTCACGGGGTTTCATTTCAAGCATCTGCAAAATGGCTTCAAGCTCTTTAACGGTTGGCGGGTTTTGCAAATATTCAATCACCTGCGGCTTGACGCCACGCTGTTGCAACAGCGCCAGAGTCTGCCGGGATTTCGTGCAACGCGGGTTATGGTAGATTTTTACGGTCATTCCTGTTCTCTATCCTAAACATCCATCCCAACGGCATCGCGTATATTGGCAAAGCCGTCTTTTTCCAACAATCCCCCCAATTCAATCGCTATCTTAGCCGCCAAATCCGGTCCCGCAAAGGTCATTGCCGTATAGAGCTGCACCAGCGAGGCGCCCGCGCGTATTTTGGCATAGGCATCCGCGCCACTGGCAACCCCACCTACACCAATTAGCGGAAGTTTTCCATCCGACAGGCGCCAGGCGTCGCGCAACATCCGTGTTGAGGGTGCAAACAGCGGACGCCCGGAAAGCCCGCCCTGCTCCATCCGGTGTGGACTGCGCAAATTTTCGCGTCCGCCAATGGTGGTGTTAGAAACAACCAGCCCGTCAATGCCCGCATCCAGCGCCACCGCGACCACATCGCGCAATGCCTGCTCGTCCAGGTCTGGCGCGATCTTCAGCAGCAACGGCACATTTATCTGCTTGCGCGCGCGCGCCGCCAGCAATTTCGCCAGCAGGTTTTGCAGCAGTTCGCGATCCTGCAATCCGCGCAGGCCCGGCGTATTCGGCGACGACACATTAATCGTGAAATAATCCGCCAGTCCCGCCAGCGCCTCGAAGCATGTCAGATAATCTGCAATGCGATCCACACTGTCTTTATTGGCGCCAATATTCGCACCGACAATGCCGGGCCATGCGCGCCGCGCCGCAAGCCGCGCCCTGTAGACATCCAGCCCATGATTATTGAACCCCAGACGATTGATTACAGCCTGGTCTTCGGCCAGGCGAAATATGCGCGGGCGCGGATTTCCCGCCTGCGGGCGAGGCGTCACGGTGCCGGTTTCGGCAAAGCCGAAGCCCAGACGCAACATCGCGTCGGGGACTTCCGCATTTTTGTCGAACCCCGCCGCAATCCCGACCGGATTAGGAAAATTTAATCCGAATACGGAAGTTTTCAGAACCGGCGATACCGGCACAGAGACGCGCGGCGCCAGGCCAAGCCCAAGCGCACGTATCGTCAGGCCATGCGCAGTTTCCGGGTCCAGCATGCGCAGCAGCGGCCCTGCAAGGGCGTATAAACCCATCATTCAAATACCTGTCTCCACGGCGAAAATATGCACGCCATCATCTCCTAACGGCAACTCAAACACCGCCGCAACCACGTTCAGTGGTAGTGCGCCATACAGATGCGGAAACAAATCCCCGCCGCGTGAGGCTTCCCAGCGCAGCGCTTCGCCCAACTGCTTCGGGTCAATGGCCAACAATACCAGATCCGGCTCGCCGGAAAAATGCCTTGCCGCCGTTTCACGCGCCTGCCGCGCGGTTGAAAAATGAATGAACCCATCCGCGATATCCACAGGCGCACCGGTCAGTTTCCCCCCGGCGCACGCCGCCTGCCATTCCGGCTGGCGTAAAATTTTATAGATCAGGTCCGGCATATTTGGCTTCCCCTTACCCATGTAATAAGCTATAATTCCTATTCCATGATAGATGTCACAGATTGCCATGTTAAGCCATAAACAAATCTGGGAAGGAATTGACGCCCTGGCGGCGGCCCACGGATTTTCCCCGTCAGGGCTGGCCAGGCGCGCCGGTCTGGACCCCACCATTTTCAACCGTTCAAAACGATCGCAGGATGGCAAGCAGCGCTGGCCCAGCACAGAAAGCCTGTCGCGCGTGCTGGCGGTTACCGGCGCATCGATTGCTGATTTTGCTTTGCTGATTTCACCGGTGACGGATATTGCCGCGCGCAATTCCCGCCCTATTCCGGTCATTGGCTTTGCCCAGGCGGGGACGCAGGGTTTTTTCGATGATGGCGGATTTCCTGTGGGGGGCGGCTGGGACACCGTCAATTTTCCCGGCCTTGGTGATGAAAACGCCTATGCGCTGGAAATCAGCGGCGACAGCATGCTGCCGGTCTATCGCGATGGCGACATTGTTGTCGTCTCGCCGCATGCAGATGTACGGCGCGGTGACCGGGTGATTGCCAAAACCCTGAATGGCGAGGTCATGGCGAAACAATTGCTGCGCAAAACCGCCAGCCGCGTGGAACTGGCGTCATTCAACCCGGAATTTCCGCTGCGCACCTTTTCGCCAGGCGACCTTAGCTGGATTGCCCGCATTATTTGGGCATCGCAATAGGCGTTAATTGCAGCCCTCTTTTCCGCCTATGCACCCGCAGTTTGGAAAAACATCCGTGCTCAGATGCATAAGATGCGCTTCTACCGCCGCCCGCATTAAATCCTGGCTGGTCCAGCCCAGTTTTGCGGCGGCAACCTGCACCCGGTGATAGAGCGATGGATCAAGCCGGAAGGTAAGCGCCTTCATGCCTCCCGCTTTGCTCTCCTCCGCTATACGCTCGGGCCGCTTGGGTTTGGAAATCCCCGGCGGTATATCGCAGTTTTGAGGCCTGAATCGAATTTCAGATACCGGCGTGACCGGCCTTTCCACATCAAGCGTATCCATGCTGATATGTGAGGCAGGCAACGCCTCGCCCTTGCGGGCGATAAGCCCGCTATGCAGTGCAGTATATTTTTCCGTGCTCATGCCGAATTATCCTGTGCAGGCGTACTCTTGCTGGCCAGCGTCCATTTTTTTGGGCTGCAACCTGCTTCATAACGCAATCAATCTCAACTCCGATACGCAGTGGCGCCATTGGACGCCTGCATCCCATTGCGCTTACGCGCGACGGCCAAAGCCGATCATGCGATTGAGGAACGGGGTGCTCATACCGCGCTTGTTTGACGCCATTTCCTTCAGAATCTGTTCTGGATCAAGCAATTCCCCGGAAGTATCATCAGAAGTACCGTCCGGGTTCAGTATCTCCTCCAGGGATGCGGGATAATCCAGCTCGCCGCGCAAACGCTGCACTGCCTCCAGCAACGCCTGTTGCGGGTTTTCCAGCAGGGGCGGTGGCACGCTATCACTGTCGAAAGCCGCATCGGCTTTGATATTCTGAGTTTCCGCTGCCTGTGTTTCCCGCGCAAGGGCTTCGGGTTGTCTGATCGTCTCCTGCAACAGCTGTGCAACGGCACCAGCAGATTCTTCTATTGCAGGGACAATAGCAGGCGATTTTTCTCCGATTGCCGCTGCAAGAGAAACCAGGCTGGCGCTCTGCTGTAATGCAGGCTGTGGCGCCGTTTCGGGCAATACATTCTTCGGGACTTCAAAATCAAAGCCAACCGGATCGATAAAATCCACCGGTCCGCCATCCAGCCTTGCCAAACGGCCAGACAGATAGCTCCATAACTCACTGACTTCCTTTGCCGAAGCGCCTTTCGCACTATGTTCCATCACCGTGCGGCCATCTGTCATGCTGGCGGCAAAATCCACACGATGATTAAACATCACGGGCGCAACGGTGCCATGCTGCGACAGTGCAACCGCGGCCTCTGAGGTAATCTTGGCGCGCGCGGTGGCCGCGTTAATCACAAACACCATGGCCTTGTTGTGCGCAGCCGCAATTTCGACTGTGGCGCCAACGGCGCGCAGATCGTGCGGGCTTGGCCGGGTTGGCATCACCACCAGATCAGCAAAGCTGACCACATGCGCAATGGCCTTGGTCACCGCTGGCGGCGTGTCGATAAACACTATTTTGAAACCCTGCGCACGCAGGGCGTCCAGATCCGCCTGCAGGCTGTCAAATCGCGCGCCCACAAAGGCAGGCGTTTCCGCCGCACGCGCATTCCACCATTTGGCCAGACTGCCCTGCGGATCGGTATCGATCAGCGCAACGGGGCCCTGACCGGATAATTCAGCCTGCACGGCAAGATGTCCGGCCAGCGTGGTTTTGCCTGAGCCGCCTTTTTGCGATGCGAGAACGATAATACGCATGATCTCTCCTTTCGGTAGCCCCGCTGCCCTGCCTTTTCTCAAAAGGATTGGGGCCGGTAGCTTTGCGTCCCGTCATTCCTGACGGATTGCCGTTTCGAGAAGCGCGTCACCCCGCGTATAACCGCAAAGGTTCTGGCCCCCGTCCTGTGTCACTCAATCCCTTAATCCGCCTGCAATGCCTGTTCCGCAATTGCGCGAATTTGGTATCTCTACACCCACCATCTAATCGCACAGGGCTTAATTTCCAGTAAAATTAGGCTGTCCTGGTCAATGCTCACACACCGTTTTTTTATTAGGAAAGCATTGACCATGTCTCCCTCACGCCTTGACCCCCCGAAGCGCCTGCCACATGGCGAAGGGCGTCAGTGGCATGTCCAGGTGGGTGATGCCCAGATGCGCCACGGCGTCCAGCACCGCGTTGACCAGCGCGGGGGGCGCGCCGGTGGAGCCGGCTTCGCCGCAGCCTTTGATACCCATCTCGTTGGTCGTGCAGGGGGAGTTTTTGAAGGCGACCTTAAAATCCGGCATGTCATCGGCGCGCGGCATCCAGTAATCGAGGAATGAGCCGCTGAGCAACTGGCCGGTTTCGGGGTCATAAACCGCATGTTCGCCCAGCGCCTGTCCAAGCCCCTGCACGATGCCGCCATGCACCTGGCCTGCAACGATCATCGGGTTCAGCACATTGCCGAAATCATCCACCGCGGTAAAGTTCAGTACCCGGATGACGCCGGTTTGCGGGTCGATGCCGACCTCGCAGATGTGGCAGCCATTGGGAAACTGGAACGGCGTGTTATGATATTCCCCGTTGGCGCTTAGTCCATCCGCGCCGTTTGCTCGCGCCGCTTCCCACAGGCTGATGGCGCGGTCGGTTCCCGCGACGCGGAACTGCCCGGCTTCATATTCAATATCCACGGGGGCGGCTTCAAGCTGTTCCGCGGCGATCAGTTTGCCTTTGGCGATGGTGGCCTCCGCCGCAAGATTGGCGGCGCCGCTGCCCATCAGGCCGGAGCCGGAGCCGCCCGACAGACCGCCATCCGGCAGTTCATCGGTGTCGCCGCTGGTCACGCGAATGCGTTCGAACGGCACGCCAAGCGCATCCGCAATGATCTGCGCATAGACGGTTTCATGGCCCATGCCATTGGACTGATTGCCCATGAAAACCCGGATTGTATCATCGGGCAGCACATCCACGCGCGCGGTTTCCATCGGCGGGCCTGCGGACCTTTCCACATAATAGGCCATGCCAATGCCGGACAATTCGCCGCGCGCCATGCGTTCACGCTTGCGCGCCCCAAAACCATCCCAGTCCGCCAGCCGTTTGGCTTCGTTCATGACGTTCAGAAAATCGCCGCTGTCGTAAATATAACCCCCGGCGGTGGCATAGGGCATCTGGTCCGGGCGGATGAAATTACGCGCGCGCAGTTCATCGGGCGCAATGCCCATTTCACGCGCGGCGGCGTCCACCAGACGCTCGATAATATAGGCGGCCTCTGGCCGGCCCGCGCCGCGATAGGCGTCCGTGGGCGTGGTGTTGGTGAAGGCGGGCGTGACATTGAGATACATTGCCGGGATGGCGTACACGCCAACCTGTAAGCCACCCGCCCCCAGGCACGACACGCCCGGCCCCATGACCGAGGCATAGGCCCCGGCATTGGAAATCGTATGAATGCGCACCGCCAGCATGCGCCCCTCTTTATCCAGCGCCAGTTCCGCGTCATTGACCTGATCGCGGCCCTGATTGTCGGTCAGAAAACTTTCGGTGCGGTCCGCCGTCCATTTTATGGTGCGGCCAATATGCTTTGCGGCCCATAATGCCGCAATCTGCTCCGGGTACAGAAAGGCCTTCATGCCAAAGCTGCCGCCCACATCATAGGTGCGCACCCGCATCTTTTCGGGCGGAATATGAAACACGGCCCCGGCGGTCAGGCCGCGCCAGCGAAATACACCCTGGGTTGGGGTATGCACGGCGTATTGATCCGTAGACGGATCATATTCCGCAATCACCATGCGCGGCTCCATGGCGTTGGCCACCAGCCGGTTATTCACCAGCCGCAGCTTCGTCACATGATGCGCGCGCGCAAATGCCGCATCGGTGGCGTCGCGATTGCCCAGTTCCCAGTCCACCACCAGATTGCCCGGCGCCTCCGGCCAGATTTGCGGCGCACCGGGGGCCAGCGCCTGAACAGCGTCCGTAACGCAGGGGAGTTCTTCATACTCCACCATCACCAGATCGGCGGCGTCGCGGGCCTGGCGCCATGTCTGGGCGACCACCATCGCCACCGGATCGCCCGCATGGCGCACTATTCCGGTGCACAGCGCCGCGCGGTGCGGCGTTACATTGCCGGGGCCGCCATTGCGGCCGGGCAGTACGGCGATACAGGGCATGCCGCCAAGCCCTGCGGCTTCCATGTCCTTGCCCGTCAATATGGCAATAACGCCAGGCAGGGCGCTGGCTTCGGAACTATCAATACCCATTATCCGGGCATGGGCATGGGGCGAGCGCACAAAACAGGCATAGGCCTGACCCTGCACGTTTACATCGTCACCATAGCGGCCCCCGCCAATGATAAACCGGTCATCCTCCTTGCGGCGATAGGGTTGGCCAACGGCAAATACGCCCATGATTCTCGTTCCTTACGAAATAAACATACAAAGTCATCATAGCAGGCAATTAACCCAATTCTGACAGATATTGCGCCCAATTGGCTATCTGTGTATGTATGCCCGACTTTTGGCGTTTGGGGCTGGTTTGAAATCCTCGTCCCCCGCCCGTCTTGCAAGGATCAGCACAGGCCTATGGAAACCGTCATTATTGTCATTCATCTGATTTTGGCTGTCGCCCTGGTCATCACCGTGCTGTTGCAGCAATCTGAAGGCGGCGCGCTGGGCATCGGCGGCAATCCCATGGGGGGCTTTATGACCGGACGCGGGGCGGCCAACCTGCTGACGCGGATGACAGCGATTCTGGCGGCAGGTTTTTTTGGCACCTCTATTATCCTTACCATACTGGCGCGCGGCACGGTAACTGCGCCTTCGATTCTCGATTCGGCGCCACCTGTCGAAAAACCTGCTCCGGCGCCCGAACTTCCCTCTGTTCCGTCATCGCAATAGCGGCTGGAATCTGCTGCTTTTCATTTTTATGTAACAGTTGGCTTTTTCTCGCGCGCAAAACCATCTAGTCTGCAAGTCCATGGCGCGGTTCATCTTCATCACTGGCGGTGTGGTTTCCTCTCTCGGCAAAGGGTTGGCTTCGGCTGCGCTTGGCGCATTGTTGCAGGCGCGCGGTTACAGTGTGCGGTTACGCAAGCTGGACCCCTATCTGAATGTCGATCCGGGAACCATGAGCCCCTATCAGCACGGCGAAGTGTACGTCACCGATGACGGCGCGGAGACGGATCTTGACCTTGGGCACTATGAACGCTTTACCGGCGTAGCGTCCAGCAAGAGCGACAACATCACCACCGGACGTATCTATCAGCAGATCATCGCCAAGGAACGCCGGGGCGATTATCTGGGCGCGACGGTGCAGGTCATTCCGCATGTGACCGACGAGATCAAGGCATTCATTCTTGCAGATGTCGGGGATGTGGATTTTGTGCTTTGCGAAATTGGCGGCACGATTGGCGATATTGAAAGCCTGCCCTTTGTCGAGGCCATCCGGCAATTGGGCAATGAACTGGGCCGCGAGAGAGCCGCATTCATACATCTGACCCTGGTGCCGTTCATCGCCAGTGCGGGCGAGCTGAAAACCAAGCCCACCCAGCATTCGGTGAAGGAACTGCGCGGCATCGGCATTCAGCCAGATATTCTGCTGTGCCGGAGTGAACGTGAAATTCCGGTCGAGGAACGCCGCAAGATCGCGCTGTTCTGCAATGTGCGTCCCGAAAGCGTCATTCAGGCGCTGGATGTGGATACGATTTATGATGTGCCGCTGGCCTATCACCGCGAAGGCTTTGATATTCAGGTGCTGCGCGCCTTTGGCATTGTTGATCCGGCCCCGCCCCGCATCGAACAGTGGACAGAAATTGTGCGCCGGGTGCGCCAGCCCGATGGCGAGGTTACGATTGCGGTCGTCGGAAAATATACCGGCCTGCTGGATGCCTATAAGTCGCTGGCCGAGGCGCTGACCCATGGCGGCATCGCCAACCGGGTCAAGGTCCGCATGAAATGGCTGGCCTCCGAACTGTTCGAACAGGAAGATTGTGTCAGCCATCTGAGTGACGTGCATGGCATTCTGGTGCCCGGTGGTTTTGGCGAACGCGGGGCCGAAGGAAAAATTGCAGCCGTTACGTTTGCCCGTGAACATGACGTGCCCTATTTCGGCATTTGCTTTGGCATGCAGATGGCGGTGATCGAAGCGGCGCGCAATCTGGCAGGATTGCCGGCGGCAAGCTCCAGCGAGTTTGGCCCCTGTCAGGATCGCGTGGTTGGCCTGATGACCGAATGGATGCGCGACAATGAACGCGAAATTCGCGCCGCCAATGGCAATATGGGTGGCACCATGCGGCTTGGAAAATATGACGCAATTCTGGCCCCCGGATCAAAGGCGGCGGAAATTTACGGCACGCAACGCATTTCCGAGCGCCACCGCCACCGCTATGAAGTGAACATGGCCTATCGTGAACTGCTCGAAAAAAACGGCATGCTGTTTTCCGGTATTTCGCCTGACGGATTGCTGCCCGAAATTGTGGAAATCCCTGCGCACCCCTGGTTTATAGGTGTGCAGTTTCATCCCGAATTAAAATCCAAGCCCTTCGCGCCGCATCCGCTGTTTGCATCCTTCGTCAAGGCGGCGCTTGATCAGTCGCGGCTGGTGTGATGATCGCGCCGCGCACCGTGCGGGTTGGCCCGCTCAGCATCGGCAATAGGCTGCCGCTGATCCTGATTGCGGGTCCGTGCCAGATGGAAAGCCGTGACCATGCGCTTGAAATGGCGCAGGCGTTAAAGGAAATCACGGCCAAAGCCGGTGTCGGGCTGATCTACAAAAGCTCATTCGACAAGGCCAATCGCACCAGCGCCGCCACCCCGCGCGGGCTGGGCCTGGATGCCGCATTGCCGATTTTGGCCGAGGTGCGCGAAAAGTTTGGCATGCCGGTGCTGACCGATGTGCATCTGCCGGAACAATGCGCGCGCACGGCACAAGCCGTGGATGTGCTGCAAATTCCTGCATTCCTCTGTAGGCAGACGGATTTGCTGCTGGCGGCGGCCGCCACCGGCAAGGCCGTCAATGTCAAAAAAGGACAGTTCCTGGCCCCATGGGACATGCGTCATGTGGCCGATAAAATCATCGGCGCGGGCAACCCGAATGTCCTGCTGTGCGAACGCGGCGCCAGTTTTGGCTACAATACGCTGGTGTCGGATATGCGCGCGATACCGGTCATGCAGGAACAAACCGGCTGCCCGGTTATTTTCGACGCCACCCATTCCGTGCAACAGCCGGGCGGGCAAGGCGCCACCAGCGGCGGCCAGCGCGAATTCGTACCGGTGCTGGCGCGCGCCGCCGTGGCCGTCGGCATCGCCGGCCTGTTCATGGAAACCCATCAGGACCCGGACCACGCCCCCTCCGACGGCCCGAACATGGTGCATCTGAAGGACATGCCGGACCTGCTCACCACCCTGATGGCGTTTGATAGGCTAGCGAAAAGCATTGCTTAATCCTAATCTTTACGCTATCATAGTTGATATCATTATAGGGGCATGGATCATGGGCCAGGTTATCATCCGCAATCTTCCTGAAGATCTTATCAGACGGTTGAAACTGAAGGCTGAAATACACGGCCATTCACTGGAGCAGGAACTTCGCAATATTCTGGGCCGCGAGGCGGGCCTGACACCCGCTGAAAAAGGGGCGCTCGCGGTCTCAATTCGCGGAATGCAAAAGGAACCGCTTCTTACCGATAGCACCGACATTGTGCGCCAATATCGCGATTCCCGATGACGTTTGTTGTCGATGCAAGCATCGCTTGTAAATGGGTGCTAAAGGAGCCGGACTCTGATCTGGCTCATAATCTGCTGATATCAGGCGAGCAGTTGATTGCGCCAGCCATTATCCTTGCGGAAATGGCGAATGTTTTTTGGCACCGCTCACATGTGGGCGAGATTGACCATATTCAGGCCAGCACAGCGCTTGCAGGCGCCCGGATGATGATCAGTCACATTGAACCAATTGATACATTGATTGAGTCCGCACTGGATTTATCTATCCGGCTCGGGCATCCCATCTACGATTGCCTTTACCTGGCGTTAGCACACTCTGAAAATTGTGTAATGATAACCGCAGATAAGCGGTTTGCTAAACGCGCCTCAGCGATGAAGCTCACAAAATTTGTTCGTTTGCTGACAGGCTGATAATCATTGGCAGCGGGTTATACATCGCTTAATCTGCACACAACCAAAACCAGAACAGGGAGGATACCCAGATGGCGGTGAAAAAATTTCCCGTGGAATATACCCACATTATGATGTTTGCGCGTTCCGTGGGGGACGACAATCCGATTTATCATGATGAGGAATACGCCAAAAAATCCGAAGTGGGCGGCATAATCGCACCGCCGACATTTGCGCAGGCGAGTGCGCAATTTGATCCGAACTTTATTCTGCGCCCGCAGGTTGGCAAGCCCTGGCTGGGATCGGGAAAAACTCCCACCGGCATTACGCCAAAGCCAAAGGTTGAAGGCGAGAAAAAAGAAGGCGGTGGCGGCGGCGGCCTGCATGCCGAACAGCATTTCGAATATCACCGGCATCTGCGCCCCGGCGACGTACTGAGTGTGACTGTGAAGCCCGGCAAAAAATGGGAAAAAGAAGGCAAGCGTTCCGGCAAGCTGAAATTCTCCGAGACCATCAGCGAATATCGCGATCAAAAAGGCGAGCTGGTGATCACCGCGCGCGGCGTCGGCGTTCAGACCGAACGCGTCGTCGAACAGAAATAAGGGAGGCGAAAATGCCGTTAAGCGCAAAGAAACTGAAAGTAGGCGACACCCATAGCGAAGTGGTCGTTGAAAACCTGCACCGCACGCAACTGGTCATGTATTCGGGTACATCGGGGGATTATAATCCTCTGCACTCGGATGAAGTGTTCACCACACAGGTTGCGGGTTACCCGTCCGTGTTCGCCCACGGCATGCTGTCCATGGGGCTGACCGGAAAAATGCTGACCAATTATGTGGGGGACGGGCGGCTGACCAAATATGGGGTGCGCTTCGCCACCCAGGTCTGGCCCGGCGATGATCTGACCGCCACGGCAACGGTTGAGGCCATTCGCGAGGAAGGCGGTAAACATTATGTCGATCTGGCGATTTCCACCCGCAACCAAAAGGGCCAGGAAGTGATCGCCGGAAACGCCACAGCGCGGATTGATCCGTAGATCCTCGTTTGTAAAACCTCTTTCGTCATCGCGAGCGAAGCGTGGCGATCCAGAGTCTCTCGCAAAGGCCTGAGTTCGTGACTCTGGATTGCCACGTCGCTGCGCTCCTCGCAACGACAACGGAGGGGTGCGCTTCAACCTGACCGGGAAAGGCTCTAGGCGCCCTATCCCGGACCGGCTTCCAGTTCGTCGATAAAGCCGCTGATCATCGACAGCCCGCCACGCCAGAAGGCCGGGTCGCTGGCGTCCAGGCCAAACGGCGCCAGTAATTCGCCGTAGCGTTTGGAACCACCGGCGCGCAGCATGGTGAAATATTTTTCCTGAAAGCCCGCCGCCATATTGGAATAGACCGCAAACAGCGAATTCACCAGACAATCGCCAAACGCATAGGCGTACACATAAAATGGCGAGTGAATGAAATGCGGAATATAGCACCAGTAATTCTCGTACCCGGCGCTCAGGTCAATCGATGGCCCCAGACTTTCGCGTTGCACACCCAGCCAGATTTCACCCAGCTGTTCCGGCGTCAGTTCGCCCTGCTTGCGCGCATCATGCACGCGGCGTTCGAATTCATAGAATGCGATTTGCCGCACCACCGTATTCAGCATGTCCTCGACCTTGGACGCCAGCATGCCGTGACGCTCCGCAGGGGACTTTGCGGTTTTCAGCAGCGCCTGAAAGGTCAGCATTTCACCGAACACGCTGGCTGTTTCCGCCAGGGTCAGCGGCGTATCGGCCAGCAATGCGCCCTGCCCCGCCGCCAGCACCTGATGCACCCCATGGCCCAGTTCATGCGCCAGGGTCATCACATCGCGCAGTTTGCCCTGGTAATTCATCAGCACAAACGGATGCGCGCTGGGCACCGTCGGGTGCGAAAAGGCTCCGCCGATTTTTCCCGCAACCGTTGGCGCGTGAATCCAGCGTTCGTCGAAAAACTTCCGGCCGATTTGGGCCATTTCCGGTGCGAAATCCGCATAGGCCGAAAGCACCGTCGTGCGCGCCTCCTCCCAACCGATGCGCCGGTCGCTTTGATCCGGCAGTGGCGCGTTGCGGTCCCAGAATGCCAGTTTCTCTTTGCCCATCCAGCGCGCCTTCAGCGCATAATAACGGTGCGACAATTGCGGATAGGCATCACGCACCGCGCTTACCAGCGCCGCCACGACTTCCGGTTCCACCTGGTTCGACAAATGCCGTGAACTCGCCGGCTCCGGGAAATGCCGCCAGCGGTCTTCGATGTCTTTATCCTTGGCCAGCGTATTGGTGATCAGCGCAAACAATTTGATGTTGCGTCCGAAAACTTCCGACAGGGCAACAGCCGCCTCGGCCCGCAGGGCGGCGTCCGGCTCGCTCAACAGATGCAGGGTTTCTTCTTCGGTCAGTTCCTTGCCGCGCACGCTAAAGCGTAACCCCGCCACGGTTTCGTCGAACAGGCGGCTCCACGCCGTGCGTCCCGTCACACTTTTTTCAACCAGCAGTTTTTCCAGTTCGTCTGAAAGCTGGTGTGGCCGGTAAACGCGTAAATCTTCGATCCACGGACGGTAACGCGCCGCTACCGGATCCTTCAACAGCTCCGCCAACCGCGTATCCTCTATACGGTTGATTTCCAGCGTAAAGAAAACCAGCTCTGACGCTATTTCGCTTGCGCGCGCCCCGGCATCGGCCTGAAAGCGGGCTAGCCCGGAATCATCCATGCGTGTAACATAAACCAGCGAGGCAAACGACATAATCCGCCCCAACGTTTCTTCTATCGCTTCATAGGCGCTGATCGCCGCGCCAAATGCCGCGCCATCAAGGCTGGCAAGTTTACCCTGCCAGGTTTGCGCAAACTCTTTCGCGGACTTCTCCACTTGCGCAAAATCGGCCGCAAATTGCGGATCATCAATTCCAGAATAGAGTGCGCCCAGATCCCATTCCGGCAGGTCGCCTAAATCACTGGCCTGCGCCGCGCTCATACGCCCGGCAACCCGACGGCCGCCGCATACAGTTCGATCAGGGCCTGCTGCTCGCTATAATCATCGCGGTCCATTTTGCGCAGGCGCACAATGTGGCGCATGATTTTTGGATCAAACCCGTTGCCCTTGGCTTCCGAATAGACCTCTTTGATATCGCCCGCGATCGTGGCCTTTTCTTCTTCCAGCCGTTCAATGCGTGCGATGAAGGCTTTTAGCTGGTCTGCGGCGATGACGCCTCCGTCGGACATGGGTCTTTCTCCTGAATGAATATCAATCGTGCTTTTTGGCGGCCGCCATAGCGGCCAATTGTTCCGGCGTCGCTTCGCGCTGGTGCTGCGCCTTCCATTGGGCAAAGGGCATTCCATACACAATTTCGCGCGCTTCATCGCGGCTGATGCTTAGCCCCTTGTCATCCGCAGCCTCTTTATACCAGTCTGACAGGCAGTTGCGGCAAAAGCCGGCCAGTATCATCAGATCAATATTCTGCACATCCGTGCGCGAAGCCAGATGCCGGGTGAGGCGGCGAAAGGCGGCCGCTTCAAGTTCGGTTTGGGTTTGTTTATCCATGGCGCTACCTCTCTATTGCTTCCAATATAGGACGCAAATGCGCCGCCAGCAATTCCGCCCAGTGCTCTGCACCTGATTTATCCACAATCAAATCCTGACGCACTTCAATCAGCACATGCGGCAACCCATTGCTTGTGCCGTGCTGAAACATGCAATCGCCCACCAGTTCGCCGGAATATGGCAGATTGTCACCAACACATAGATGCTTGTCCGCCCCCAATGACGCCAGCAATGGCTGTGCAATTCGCCCATCCCGGTCCCACAATATGCCGATATGCCAGGGCCGGGCATAACTCTGAAATACCGGCGTAAAACTGTGCAGCGATAATATAGCTGGCGCAATGCCCCTGGCGCGGGCAGCAGCAATGCGATCGGCAATTGCCTGATGATAGGGTTTGTAATACCGCGCGACACGATCCGCGATGGTGGCTGCATCCGCATACCGGTTGCCGGGAATGATCGCGCCATCCGACAGCTTCATCACCAGTGTCGGGTCATCCACCCCGCGGTTCGTATCAATCAACAGACGCGAAAACCCCGCCAGCACCGCAGGCGCATTCAATATTCGTGATAATTCCGCCGTAACCGACGCCGCACCAATATCATAAGCGATATGGCGGCTGAATGCCTCCGCTGGCAGGCCAAGGCTGTTATATTCCGGTGGCACAAAATTACTGGCGTGATCGCACACCAGCAGCACGGCAGGATCGCCATCCGGATTCAACACACTGAAAGGCATCTGTTTGGATATATTTTCTGGCATGTCTGATGTGTATCACGATTCGCGCTTTTACCCCGGCGACGGAGGGGTATAACAGTTGTTAACCATACTATAGGCTATACTCATTCTCCCTATCTGGAGCCGAAATCAATATGCATCGCGACCGTAAAGTAAAAATACTGGCAACCCTTGGTCCCGCCAGCGCAACGCCTGAAATGATCCGCAAGCTGTTCATGGCTGGGGCCGATGTGTTTCGCATCAATATGAGCCATACCAGCCATGATGCAGCCGCCAAAATGTATGACATGATCCGCGCCGCAGAGGCGGAACTTGACCGGCCTATCGGTATCCTGGCGGACTTGCAGGGGCCTAAATTGCGTATCGGCGAAATCACCGGCAATGCCGCCATGCTGATTGAAGGACAAAGCTTTGTGCTGGACCTGGAACCGCAGGCAGGCGACGCCACCCGTGCGCCCCTGCCACACCCTGAAATATTCGAGGCCCTAAAACCTGGCTCGTCCCTGTTAATTGATGATGGGCGTATCCGGTTAACGGTTAAAACCATTCAGCATGACCGCGCGGAAACCATTGTTGTGGTGGGTGGTACGCTAAGCTCGCGCAAAGGCGTCAATGTGCCTGATGTGGTGCTGCCGCTAAGCGCCCTGTCGCCCAAGGATCGCGCCGATCTGGAACATGTCGCCTCACTTGGAGTGGACTGGATTGCCCTGTCCTTTGTGCAGCGCGCCGAAGATGTGATCGAGGCCCGCCGGCTGATTACGGGGCGCACGGCGGTGCTGGCGAAAATCGAAAAGCCTTCTGCGCTGGAGGGCCTGGCGAAGATCATCGAAGCCAGCGACGCCATCATGGTCGCGCGCGGCGATCTGGGCGTTGAACTGCCAGTGGAGCATGTCCCCGGCTGGCAGAAACAGATCACCCGCGCCGCGCGCGCCGCAGGTAAACCAGTTGTCATTGCAACGCAAATGCTGGAATCGATGATCGAAGCGCCGATCCCGACACGTGCAGAAGTTTCCGATGTGGCGACCGCCGTCTATGACGGCGCGGACGCCATCATGCTGTCGGCGGAATCTGCGTCCGGCAAATATCCCATCGAAGCGGTCACCATGATGAACCGCATTGCCTGCCGTGTTGAAAGCGATCCGAATTATGCCGCCACAGTTGCAGGGTTACGCACACCCCCGCAGCCAACAGCCGCAGACGCCATCGCAGAAGCGGCGCATACCGTGGCGGACACCGTGCACGCCGCCGCCATTGTCAGCTACACCAATTCCGGCTCCACCGGTCTGCGCGTTGCGCGCACCAGGCCGCTGGTTCCCATCATGGTGCTGACGACGCGCATTGGCACGGCGCGGCGGCTATCGCTGGCGTGGGGTCTGCATTGTGTCTGCACGGTGGATGTGCGTGATTTTCACGAAATGGTGGACAAGGCGTCACGCCTGGTGTTTCAGGAACGTTTCGCGCGCAGCGGACAGCGCATTGTCATTACTGCAGGTGTTCCCTTTGGCACACCGGGGGCCACCAATGTACTGCACATCGCCATGGTCGGCGGTGGCGGCCAGCGCCCGGAAATTCCGTAACCGGCTAGTTTTTAGCCTGACGGGCAACATCACTGATCGCATCGATCACAATATCGGGATGCGCATGGTGCGGTGAATGGCCCGTATGCGGCAGCAGGATCAGTTTTGACTGAACAACCTGCTTATGCAGGCGCTTTCCGTGGTTTTCGGGATTAACCGATTTGTCATCTTCGCCGAAAATAATTGTCACCGGCATGCGAAGTTCTGCATAGCGGTTCTTTTGCACGGCCAGAAACGCGGCAAGATTGCGCATATCCTCGGCATTGGCCCGCCAATTATCAGGGCGCACCAGCAGGGACAGCCCTGCCCGTTGCTCATAATTCGCAGGCGGCGGGTTTGGCGCAAAATTGCGCGCCACCGCCGTGTGTGAGACAAGTGCGAACCCCGGCGCGGCCAGCGTATTCAAAAACACATCTCCCAGCACAGGAACCGCAGGCCAGCGATTATGAAAGGCGGGATCACTGCGCCAGGGATGCGATGCGCCCGCCAGCATCACCACGCCCCCGGTATCCTGCGGATAATCCAGCGCATAGGCCAGCACCACCGCACCCGCCCAGCTATGCCCAACCATAATGGGATTGCGCGCGCCTGCCTTGTCCAGCAGTCCGTGAATAAGTTTTGCCTGCACCGCCGGATTGATCCAGCCCTCGCCATTGGTCACGGGGCGCTGGCTGTAGCCATAGCCGGGCCGGTCAATGGCAATGACCCGGTATTTCAACGCAAGGGTCGGGTAAATGCTGATGACAAAATCGCGCAGATTGCTGCTGGCGCCATGCAGCAGCACAATCGTCTGACGCTCGGCCTGATCTGGCGCGCTATCGAGATAATGCAGCCTGACGCCGTCAATCTCGATAAAACTGCCAAGCGGCGGATGGGCCTTGACCGCGCTGTTGGCGGCGTAACTGCTATAGCCCAGCAAGCCGCCTGTCAGGGCAGCCAAAAACATTATTACGGAAACCACTCCCCTGCCCCTTGCCCTATGCACGCGCTTAAATACCGCGTCCCTTGACGGTCAATTCCAGACGTTCTGCTTCTTTGGCAATATCTTTCAGATGCGGATTGATCTGCAACGCGCGTTGATAGGCCTGCAATGCCCTGGCGTCTTCGCCCATTGCCAGCAGAATGGTGCCAAGGCCGGACCATGCCCCAAAATGTCTCGGTTCCAGACGCAAGGTGCGTTCAACGTCTTGCAGGGCCGCTTTATAATCATCCCGCATAAAAAACGCCGTGGCCCGCTTGTTCCAGCCCTCGGCATATTCCGGGGACAGGCTGACAACCTCATTCAGCAGATCAATCGCTGGTTCAGAGGCGTCCTCGCGCAGGAATGCGTCCACCCGCGCCAACAACACGTCTATCGTGTCGCTGCCCGAAGCCTGCCACAGGGTCCAGATCTGGCCTTCTATCGCACGGGCCTCTTCTGGCGCCATATCCTTGTTCATCAGCTTCTCAAACAAGGGGGCAAGCTGTGGATGACGCTGATCGGCCAACACCGGCGACACATTGCAAAGCAATGCCGCCAAAATCGCGCCCAGCCCGCTATAATGTAGCAAATTTGCCCTCATGGGGTACAGATAAGCATTATTCCGCTCCTACGCCAAGGGGTTGGTAAACAACTATTTAGCGGGACAGTGACCATCATCACCCAGTGACACAAAAATGCCTTAATCTGGCCTTGGTCCCGCCGCTTTATCCCCCCATTATTTTTCCTGTACTCCCCCGTACACATGTCTCCAGGACCCCCTGCCAATTCGCCCTTGGCAGGGGGTTATCTCTTTTTAAGACTTGCTCAATTGGCCGGTTGGTCTGATACATACAGACTGCCATTTACCCCGAAAGAGCCGTTTTAATGAGTATTCCACGCGATTTATGTTTTGCCAGCAAGGCCTGGCCTTTTGAAGAGGCCCGCAAGGTCGTGGCCAGAATAGGCGGCAAAATGCCCGCCAAGGGGCATGTGCTGTTTGAAACCGGCTACGGGCCAAGCGGCCTGCCGCATATCGGCACGTTTGGCGAAGTGGCGCGCACCAGCATGGTGCGATTCGCGTTTGAACAAATCAGCGATGTACCGACACGCCTGATCTGCTTTTCCGACGATATGGATGGTTTGCGCCGGGTGCCGGATAATATTCCCAACGGCGAAATCATGCTGCCGTATCTGAAGAAGCCATTAACCGACGTGCCGGACCCGTTTGGCGAACACAGCAGCTTTGGGGCCCATAATAATGCACGATTGCGGACGTTTCTGGATGCATTCGGGTTTCAGTATGAATTCTACAGCTCCACGGAAATGTACCGGTCGGGAAAATTCGATGACGCGTTGCGCAATGTGCTGAAACATTACGACGCCGTGATCAATGTGGTGCTGCCTGAACTGGGCGAGGAACGCCGCAAGACCTACAGCCCGTTTCTGCCTGTCTGCGCCAAAACCGGCCGTGTGCTGGAAGTGCCGGTGGTTGAAGTGCGCCCCGCCACGGACAGCATTGTGTATCGCGATGAAGATGGATCGCTGGTGGAAACCCTTGTCACCGGCGGGCGCTGCAAATTGCAATGGCGTCCCGATTGGGCGATGCGCTGGGCGGCGCTGGATGTCGATTATGAAATGTCCGGCAAGGATCTGATCAGCTCGGTACAGATGGGAAGCCGCATTTGCAAGGCAATCGGCGGGCGGCCCCCAGAGGTTCTGAGTTATGAACTTTTTCTGGATGAAAATGGCGAGCGCATTTCCAAATCGCGCGGCAATGGCCTGACCATTGATGAATGGCTGCGCTATGCCTCGCCTGAAAGCCTGCAATTATATATGTTTCAAAAGCCACGCACCGCAAAGCGGCTGCATTTCGATGTCATCCCCAAGACGGTAGATGAATATATCGCGCATCTTGACGGATTTTTCAGGCAGACGCCAGCCGAACAGCTATCCAATCCGGCATGGCATATTCATCGCGGCGCACCGCCCAGGGAAGAAGTGCCGATTTCATTCTCCATGCTGCTTAATCTTGCCAGCGCCAGCAACAGTAGCGACAGCAGCGTCTTGTGGGGCTTCATCGCGCGCTATCTTCCCGGCGTGCAGCCCGCCGCCCATCCCATTCTTGATAAAATGGTGGGATATGCGATCGCCTATTATCATGACTTCGTGCTGCCTGCCAAGCAATACCGTCCGCCTACGGATCAGGAGCGCGCCGCAATGATGGACCTGCACGGGCGGCTGGCGGCGCTTGACGCTGGCGTCAGTGCGGAACTTCTTCAAAATCTGGTTTTTGAAACCGGAAAGGCGCATGGCTTTGAAAACCTGCGCGACTGGTTCAGGGCGCTGTATGAAGTACTGCTCGGGCAAAGCCAGGGGCCGCGCATGGGTTCGTTTATCGCGCTGTACGGCGTCGACGAAACCTGCAAACTGATCGCCAGCACGCTTACGCAGAATAAGCCGCCTGGTGTTTCCTGATGAAACGGCTTTATCTGCTGCGCAGCGCGCGGCACCGGACAGTCGATTCTCTGCTTTCCGATTATCATCGCCCCCTTACGCGGCGCGGCGAAATTGCCGCCATGACTGTGGGCAAGGCCATGCACAAAAATGGCTATATTCCTGATCTTGTGATTTGCGCCACCATCACACGCGCCCGCCAGACACTATCAAATATGTGGCCTTATCTTATGGATGCTGGCGGCAAGGCGCCCGGACTTGTGTATGATTACCGCATCCATATGGCGCGCGGCGACGCGATGCTGCAGCGGCTACATGAAGTGAATGCAGAGGTTGAGAGCCTTTTAATAGTCAGCATTGCACCGGGAATAAGCGATCTTGCGCGGCTGCTTAACAATGGGAATATGGATACACCCGATCCTTTTGCGCGAGACCTTCCAATGGGCGGCCTGGCAATATTCGACTGTAATGCTGAGAACTGGGCAACAGTTGCACCCGCCTGCGGTACGCTGATCACTATTCTCAACTGACCATTTTGAACAGGCCGCCTTCGCGCAGCCCCATAAGTGTCCGTACACTGCAATAGCCAACCAGACCACTGGCCAGCACAAGCAGGGCTATGCACAGGACTGTTGGAAAATTTGTTCCGATGGCGCCGCTATATTCCATCGCCGCACCTGCCGCAGCAACCGCCGGAAATGTGAAAGACCACCATGCGAGGCTGAAACGCATGCGCGCAAAGCGGCTGGCGTGCGCAAGCGTCAAAATCACAAAGAGCAGCATGGCGTAAAACAGAAAACGGGCGAACCCATCGATCATTTGCTGATTCAGTGCGATATATGACATAAAAGCCAGGGCTGGAGGCGAAGCTGAAATCGCCAGTTGCGGAAGCTCTTCATCCGTCAGCGGCATGTCGAAAAACAGACGGTCGAACAGCATCACCAGAAAAAGCATCCATACAAGAAACCCCAGCACAAACATCATCCAGCCCAATTCAATAAAACCAAGCTGATAACCCGTCGCCGGGCCAAGCATCACTCCGCCGGACGGTAAAAACAATGACGGCTGAAATATCCGGCGCGGATGACCACCCTGCATCCAGCGCCCAAGAATTATAAATAACAAAATGAACTGGACGCCCGTTCCGATAGCCCACAACAACAGGGCAATCGCCTGATCCAGCGGCAAAGCCCCCGCCGCGAGAAGTTGCAGGCTTAATGGCACAGTGGCAAAAAATGCGATCCGTTTCAGATCATTGGCTTCTTCACGCATGGCCTGCGGCGCGCGCGCAATCTTCATGCCATAGGCCGTGGCGATCCATGCAAACACCAGAACACCCGCAAAGATCAGAACTTCGCCAATCCACGGCGCAATCCCAAGGATCGGCGCCGATTTGCGCCAGGCAAGGCCAAGCCCGGAAATTCCAAGAACAGCCGCAAACAGGGATACCGGAATATCTGAAACTGATCTTTCGATTTTGCTATCCGTCATCCGGAAAACCCCAAATTAAAACCGTGACCAAAACGCCATGAACAGTGCATTGCCCGCGCCGATATTGCGTCCGGCATATTCGGTGGACCACCCCGCCTGCAAAGCCATACCATGCGGCAGGTCTCTCACGGCAGATATCTGCGCTTTATGTAAATCATACGCAGTGGAATCGGAACCATCCGGACTTTGTAGTGAAATAGTGTTAAAGCCTTGCAAAATAATCTGATATTTCTGAAACGGACGAAAACCAAATGTGGCGTCCGCGCGCCATTGATCCGCGGCCCGCCTGTCACGCGCACGATAACCGGCCTCGACAGAAGAGAAATATTCTAAATTCAGAAAATTTTTGACAAACCGTCCACTGCGCCCATACAGCAGGCGGGCCTCTACATCCCGGCTGGCGCTTTCCAGCAGTGGTTCGCGGTCAACTGGCCTGGCGCCTGGCAGTTCAACTAGAGCCTGTGCCGAAACAATCCAGAAATCGCCTGCCAGAAGTCTGGTCCTGGCGAACAGTTCAATATGCGAAAGGCCAAGCATGCTTTGCCTTCCTGCTATGGCTCCGGGCCGCACTTTCAGGTGATAAAAACTTGGTTGCGCGCCAAGAGTTAGACCATCGGTCAGTCCGTAAACGCCGTATAGGGATAATTCCTGCTTGCGATAGGCCCTGTCTGGCGCTTTAGCGCCAAAAGCATCGAAACGCGCATCAGCCCTGTAATCGCTCAGTGTACTGATAAGTAGCCCGTCCCCCCTGGTCTGCAACCACGCGGCCGGGGCCTGCGCGGAATAAATCCACGCAAGCAATCCGATAAACCCTGCTACACCCCGCCACACGCGGGCAAGCTGCAATTAAAGCGCGCCGTTCGACTGCTTTTCCTCGGATTTGGCGATATCCTGATAAATCCTGCCGCCCGCATTGCGGAATTCTTCGGATTTTTCCGCCATGCCGGAGGCGGCGTAATCGCGCACTTCCTGGGTGATTTTCATGGAACAGAATTTTGGCCCGCACATGGAGCAGAAATGCGCCACCTTATGCGCGTCCTTGGGCAGGGTCTGGTCATGAAATTCGCGCGCCCGTTCGGGATCAAGCGACAGATTGAACTGATCTTCCCAGCGAAATTCAAACCGCGCCCGGCTCAGCGCATCATCGCGCGCCTGTGCCGACGGATGGCCCTTGGCCAGATCGGCCGCATGGGCCGCGATTTTGTAGGTAATCACGCCAACCTTCACATCGTCACGGTCCGGCAGGCCCAGATGTTCTTTCGGCGTCACATAACACAGCATGGCGCAACCGAACCAGCCGATCATCGCGGCGCCAATACCACTGGTAATGTGATCATAGCCCGGCGCGATATCAGTAGTCAGCGGCCCCAGGGTATAAAACGGGGCCTCGCCGCATTCGCGCAACTGCTTGTCCATATTGACTTTTATCTTGTGCATCGGCACATGGCCGGGGCCTTCGATCATTACCTGCACCCCCTTGTCCCAGGCGATGCGGGTCAACTCACCCAGGGTTTCCAGTTCGGCGAATTGCGCTTCGTCATTGGCGTCGGCGATGGAACCGGGGCGCAGGCCATCGCCCAGCGAGAAACTGACATCATAGGCGCGCATGATGTCGCAGATTTCCTCGAAATGCGTATAGAGAAAATTTTCCTTGTGATGCGCCAGACACCATTTGGCCAAAATCGAGCCGCCCCGGCTGACAATCCCCGTCACCCGTTTGGCGGTCAGCGGCACATAGGCCAGCCGCACGCCGGCATGAATGGTGAAATAATCCACGCCCTGTTCGGCCTGTTCGATCAGCGTGTCGCGGAAAATTTCCCAGGTCAGATTTTCGGCCACGCCATCGACCTTTTCCAGCGCCTGATAGATCGGCACGGTGCCGATGGGCACGGGCGAATTGCGGATAATCCATTCGCGTGTATTATGAATGTTGCGCCCCGTGGACAGGTCCATCACCGTGTCCGCCCCCCAGCGGATCGACCACACCATCTTGTCAACTTCTTCGGCAACCGATGACGCCACCGCGCTGTTGCCGATATTGGCGTTGATCTTGACCAGGAAATTGCGGCCGATAATCATCGGTTCCAGTTCCGGGTGATTGATGTTGCACGGAATGATGGCGCGGCCACGGGCGATTTCATCGCGCACAAATTCCGGGGTGATGAAATCCGGAATTTCCGCGCCGAAGCTTTCACCATCGCGCAGCAGTTTTTCCTTTTGCGCAGCGCGGCCCATATTTTCCCGGATCGCCACATATTCCATTTCGGCCGTAACAATGCCCGCCTTTGCATAGGCGTATTGGGTCACAGCCTTGCCGCCTATGGCGCGCAGGGGACGATTGCGGATGGGAAATTCCGCCGCCAACGCAGTGCCCGCATTGCCATTATCTTCCGGGCGTACATCGCGGCCTTCATATTCTTCCACATCACCGCGCGCGCGCACCCAGGCATTCCGCGGGCGCGCCAACCCCTTATAGATATCGATTTCGGCTTTCGGGTCGCTATAGGGACCGGAAGTGTCATACAGGCGCACCGGCGGCTCGTTCGCACTTTCATGCAGGGCCACATCGCGCATCGGCACACGCACACCGGGCAGATTGCCTTCAACATATACCTTGCTCGATGCAGGCAGCGGCCCGGTGGTCACCAATATGCGGGCGTCTTTAGCGTGTATGTTCATGGCGCGTCTCCCCAGTGAATGCAAAATGTACGGGAGAAAGCAACGTGGTGGACAATATTATCATACTGTGATTGCCACTGGTTCCGTTCCCTCCGCCGGTTCTACCCGGATCAGGTTCAAAGGGTCTGCCGACCGGCATCTCAGCCCTTGCGGGCTCCCCTCGGAATGGAAGCATTGTGAACCCAAGCGCAAAATTTCGCAATGGGCGTGATGATGGGGCTGGATCGGGCCACGAAACCATTTACGGATGCACAAGAAACAGGCATGCTGGCCGGGCAAGCCATGAAAATGGCTAAATTCAACAGGAACCAAGGGGGAAACAAAATGACGATAGAACTTACCATGCTTGCCTGGAGCACCGTTCTGTTGATTGTTCTGATCATGACCTCGGCAAACGCCAATTTGATGGCCATGGGCATGGAATGGGGTCTCGGAAATCGCGATACACCTTCAACCGTGAGCGGCTGGGGCGCACGGGCACAGCGCACCTATCTCAATCATCTGGAAAATCTGCTGATTTTTGGCCTGCTGGTCATCGTTGCGCACCTTGCCAATGTGCATACGGATCTGACGGTTATGGGCGCACAACTATTCCTGGCCGCGCGCATTGCATATGCCGCCATTTATATTGCAGGTATCAGCGTGATGGGCATCCGCACCCTGGCCTATTTTGCCGGTCTGGTCGGCACGATCATGATCGCATACGCGGTGCTCACCGCAGTCCCCGCGGCTGCGTAAACCCGCTTCATCTGCGTAAACGGGCTTAACCTCAGCCCGTTTACTTTCCAGATGTTTATTTCCGCGCAGCGGCAATCATTTGCGCATCTTCTTCGCGGTAAATTTCCTTTTCCCGCTTGATCAGCACATCCGCCAGAAAATTATACGCCTCGCCCCAGGCGGTCATCACCTCGCTGGTGGCCGCATCGCCGAGAATATCCTTGATCGCCTGTAGAAGGCAGGCGCCGATCACCGGATATTGTTCGGCAATCACGCGTGTATTGGTGTGTTTATGGGCGATATGCTCCAATGGGCCTTTCAGCGCGTCCAGATTATCGATGTTCTGTGCATAGGCGCATACGGCCTCGGCCAGCCGTGCAGGCTGTGGTCCGCCGTCCAGCGGATGCTTCATCCATGTGTTCTCGAAAAACCGCTTATATTCAGGCCGCTCGGTAAAGGCGATCTGATACATCCGGGCGGTGATCTCCTTGCCGTGTTTCTGAAGCACGGGCGCGGTAGATTTTATGATGGCTTTGGTATGATCGCTCAGCACTGGCTATACTCTCCTTTGGGGGTGGGGGTGAAAAAGCAAGATGGGCTGGCGTCAAAACCGGTAGCCGACGCCAAAGCTGATGGTCCACGGGTCCAGATCCACGTCGGCGTTCAAGGGGCCCAGCGCGCTGCTGATATTGACATCCGTATCAAGCCAGTAGCGCTTGACGTCAACATTCAGCATCCAGTGTTTATCTAGCCCGTAATCGAATCCCGCCTGCAGCGCATAGCCTATACTATTGTCGTAATCAATGCCGGTCACCGCGCCGCCGGGTGCGTCTTCGTTCCAGAATACCGTATAGTTCACGCCCGCGCCCGCATATGGCCGGAACGTTCCGTGGGGACGGAAATGATATTGCAGCAGCAGCGTCGGCGGCAGCAGATTGACCTCCCCCAGATCAACCTTGCCAACACCCGTCAGTTTCGCGTCGACATCATGACTGCTGATCAGCAGGACGAGTTCCGCTGCAATATGATCAGTGAAGAAATAGCTGATATCGAGTTCCGGTATGACTGCCTCCTCGACATCGGCGGAGCCGGCAACCGGGCGAATAGAGGCATCCTCATCCGGCAGGATTGCGGTCGCCCGTATACGCACCTGCCATGGACTCAACCCGCCGGGGTTGTCTTTCGCGAGAACAGGCGTAGCTAACGCCAGCAAAATTGCCGTAGCGGCCGGATAAACCAATCTGTTCATGAACCCCTCTCATTTCAATCTGAGAGGATTTTTCTAACGATGAGAAGATCTTGAGGGTTTGACCCGGATCAAATGCTGGCGACAGATCCGAAAATCGGCACGAAACATTCGCGCAGCGCCGCGTCCAGTTCATCCATGGTGACATGCAGCCCCAGTTTCGCCAGGCTGGTCACGCCGTGATCCGTAACGCCACACGGCACGATGCCGTCATAATGTGAAAGGTCCGGGTTCAGATTGATGCTGACGCCGTGATAGCTGACCCAGCGGCGCACCCTTATGCCGATGGCGGCGATCTTGTCCTCGCCACTATCATCGGCGCGGCGTACCCAGGTGCCGACGCGGCCATCACGGGTTTCTCCGATGACGCCGAAGACCGCCAATGTATCCTTCAGCCATTTTTCCAGATTGCAGACAAATTTTCGAACGTCCGGCCCGCGCTTATTAAGATCCAGCATCACATAGGCCACCCGCTGGCCCGGCCCATGATAGGTATATTGCCCGCCCCGCCCGGTTTCATGCACCGGAAAACGTCCTGGCGCCAGCAAATCCTGCGCTTTGGCGCTGGTGCCCGCCGTATAGATCGCGGGATGCTCCAGCAGCCATACCATCTCTGCGCCACGGCCTTCCCGAATCGCGGCCACCTGGGTTTCCATGAAATTAACGGCATCCAGATAGGCAACCGGCTGATCCGCCACACGCCACAAAACCGGCGGCATGGCGGCTGCAATACCGTTGCCGGTATCACCTATCGGGCAAAAATCCGTCACTTTCAGGCCTCTTGCGTGGGATTAAACAAGGATGTTCGAGATATATAATCATTCATGACGCCAACTTAACCGTTCCCTAACCCTGATAGTGCATGATCAGGGCAATATACAGGGAAACGGGGATTAGTTGAACGTGCAGTCGAAAGCCATAGATAGCGTTAAAATTGAAGTTTCAGTGGTGCTTGGTCAGGCTATCATGCCGATCCATCAATTGCTGAAAATGGGCCGTGGCGCAGTTATCGAGCTTGAGTCGCTTCAGACCGATCCTGTATTGATTTATGCCAACAAGCGCTTGATTGCGCGCGGCGAAATCATGATTCAGGGCGAATCCATCGCGGTTTCAATCCGTGATCTTATCCACACGCAATAGCTGCCTGGCCTTTTCCCGCATTATGGCCTCCGCTAAACACCGTCTTTTTTTGGATAAAATACTATTTTACGTTACAAAATTGACATTTTAATAATTTACACTATATTGTCTATTGAATAGTTATATAACACTAATATAAGTGTAAATATTGTCATGGTGCAACCACTCACAAAATCCGCCGGCTCGCGCCTTGAAGCCTCGCGCCTTGAAACAATGCAGCGGGATCATGCGGTTTCAAAAACGCCAGCGCTGCTGCGGGCAATGATCCAGCAGGAATTCGCTGGCCGGATTGCCGTGGTGTCATCCTTTGGCGCGGAATCTGCGGTATTGCTGCACCTTGTCGCAGAAATCGATCCTTCCACCCCTGTACTGTTTCTCAATACGGGCAAGCTGTTCGGCGAGACCCTGCGTTATCGTGACAGATTGCAGGATTTGCTT
Organism: Pseudomonadota bacterium; assembly: GCA_049325255.1. Classification (GTDB taxonomy): domain Bacteria; phylum Pseudomonadota; class Alphaproteobacteria; order UBA11222; family UBA11222; genus UBA11222. The sequence goes on from JBMOMW010000047.1 coordinate 29,848, forward strand.
GGGCTGACGGACCTGCGCGCCATCGGGCCACACCCGAAAGACCGGGCGGCACAAGACCCGGAGGGCCGCTTATGGTCAAAAAATCCAGACGCCTGCTGCAATTTTCGCAAAACCGTCCCCCTTGCGCGTGCAATGGAAGGATTTGACGCCTGGATAACCGGACGCAAGCGCTTCCAGACAGATGACCGGGCTTCAATGAATGCTATTGAAATGGTCGGCGCACGTTACCGCATCAATCCACTCGCGGACTGGAGTCAGGCCGACCTGGAACGCTATATGGTGGAACACCATCTGCCGCCCCACCCGCTGGTGCGTGACGGCTATCTGTCGATTGGCTGCATGTCCTGCACTTCGCGCGTGAAGGAAGGGGAAGACGCCCGTTCAGGCCGCTGGCGAGGTCAGGATAAGACAGAATGCGGCATTCACCTGGACGGCTTCACCGACGGTGGCGGCATCTAATTCCGCTAACAGGCAGATGCAGCTTGTTAAACTGGCCGCGATTTGCTACTTCCCCCACAATGCGGTCGTGGCGGAATTGGTAGACGCGCAGCGTTGAGGTCGCTGTGGGGTAAAACCCGTGGAAGTTCGAGTCTTCTCGACCGCACCACGCTTCGCCTGGCGCAGCCATGCGAACAACGTTAGGCCGAAGCAGTGTCCGGCGAAGCTCGCAGAGTGAAGACGGACTGCTACCGGTTTTGCCAAGCGCAAAAAATTAATTCTATCGGAGTGCGGCTGGTGCAAGATACGGCCTCCACAGAACAGCGAGCGGACAACGAAACGCCTGGCGCCGCTGGCGGCGAGCCATTGCATGCGCTGAACCCGGCTTTCCTGGAGAGCGTTATCGATGCCGTGAAGGCCGCCGATAAAACCGCCGTTCTTGAACTGATTCAACCGCTGCATGCCGCCGATATGGGCGATCTGCTCGGCCTGCTGCGTGGCAAGCAGCGGCGAAAATTACTTGATCTGCTGGGACCGCAGCTTGACCCGGAAGTACTGCCGGAGCTGGATGAGCGCCTGCGCGACCGTGTCGTGGCCGCCATGTCCAGTGAGGCGCTGGCGGCGGCTGTTGCCGCACTTGAAACGGACGATTCGGTTTATCTTCTCGAAAACCTCAGCGAGCAACGCAAGGCGGAAGTACTCAACCTGCTACCCCGGATAGAACGGGCGCCCGTTGAAAAAGGCCTTAGCTATCCCGAGGACACCGCCGGACGTCTGATGCGCTCGGAGCTTGTTGCTGTGCCGCATTACTGGACGGTCGGTCACACTATCGACTATATGCGCTCGGTTGATGATCTTCCCGATGAATTCTATGAAATATTCATTGTTGATCCGTCCTTTCATCTGGTTGGCACTGTGCCTCTCAGCCGTGTTGCACGGACGCGCCGTCATGTCGCCATGCGCGAGATCATGGAGCGTGAGCAAACCCTGATCCCCGTAATGATGGACCAGGAAGAAGTCGCCTATCTGTTTAACCAGTACGGATTGATTTCCGCTGCCGTCGTGGACGAGGACGAACGCCTTGTGGGTGTGATTACCGTTGACGACGTGGTGGATGTTATCGAAGAGGAGGCCGAGGAAGATATTCTTCGTCTTGGTGGCGTCGCTGAAACCGATCCAACGGATTCAATCATTCTCACGACCCGGCGCCGCTTTCCCTGGTTGCTGGTCAATCTTCTGACGGCCATTCTGGCGTCGCTGGTGATTGCGCAATTCGAAGCGACGATTGAGGAAATTGTGGCCCTTGCGGTTTTGATGCCGATTGTCGCCAGCATGGGCGGCAATGCAGGCACGCAAACCCTGACCGTTGCCGTGCGCGCCATCGCCACCAAGGAGATGAACGCCACCAATGCTGCACGCATCGTTTTTCGCGAGGTCTTTGTGGCAGGCTATAACGGCGTGCTGTTCGCCCTGATCATGGGCGCGATAGGCGGCCTGTGGTTTGACAGCCTCGCAATTGGCGCCGTGCTGGCGGCCGCCATGCTGATCAATCTGCTCGCCGCCGGGATTGCAGGCGTTCTGGCGCCGCTGGCGCTGGAGCGGTTAAAGATCGATCCGGCCATGGCCTCGGGGGTTATGGTCACGACCGTAACCGACGTGGTAGGCTTCTTTGCGTTTCTGGGGCTGGCGACTTTGCTGTTGCTGTAACCGGCCATTTCATTTTTCAGGATTGCCCGATGCTTTCAAATCGTTTACCACCGTTTGATTTTGACCTTGGCGAAACCGCTGACATGCTGCGTGACAGTGTGTCGGCATTTACGGTCAGCGCCATCGCGCCGCGCGCGGCGGAAATTGACCGCAGCAATGAATTTCCCCGCGATCTGTGGCCGCGCCTCGGCAATCTTGGCCTGCTGGGCATTACCGTCGAGGAAGAATATGGCGGCGCCGGCATGGGCTATCTGCACCATGTGGTGGCGATGGAAGAAATCAGCCGGGGCTCAGCCAGCGTGGGCCTGTCATACGGCGCGCATTCCAATTTATGCGTCAATCAGATCCGCCGAGTGGGCAGTGATGCGCAAAAGCGGAAATACCTGCCCGGATTAATGAGCGGCGAACATGTTGGATCGCTGGCCATGAGCGAACCCGAAGCCGGTTCCGATGTGGTGTCGATGAAGCTGCGCGCCGAAAAACGCGGTGACCGCTATGTTCTCAACGGCAATAAATTCTGGATCACCAATGCGCCCGATGCAGACGTACTGGTGGTCTATGCCAAGACCGATCCCAAGGCAGGCCCACGCGGCATTACCGCCTTCATCATTGAACGCGGCTTCAAGGGATTTTCCACTGGGCCCAAGCTCGACAAGCTTGGCATGCGCGGCTCCGGCACCTGCGAGCTGATCTTTCAGGATTGCGAAGTGCCCGAAGAAAATGTCATGGGCGGTGAAGGCAAAGGCGTCAACATTCTGATGAGCGGCCTTGATTACGAACGCGCCGTGCTGGCGGCGGGATCGCTGGGCATCATGCAGGCCTGCATGGATGTCGCGGTCCCTTACATTCACGAACGCAAACAGTTCGGCCAGCCTATCGGCACGTTCCAGCTCATGCAGGGCAAAATGGCCGATATGTACACGACCATGAATGCGACGCGCGCCTATGTGTATGCGGTCGCAAAGGCCTGTGATCGCGGCGGCCCCACCCGCAAGGACGCGGCGGGCGCAATTCTGTATGCTGCGGAAAAGGCAACCTGGATGGCGCTGGAGACAATCCAGATTCTGGGCGGCAATGGATACATCAATGATTATCCCGCGGGCCGGCTTTTGCGCGATGCAAAGCTGTACGAGATTGGCGCAGGCACCAGCGAAATTCGCCGCTGGCTTATCGGCCGCGAACTATTTGACGAGACGGCTTAACAGGCGGGGATGTCACCGTGAAACATACCGGACGCACACTACGCGCAACCTTTACTGTTTTAAGTTGCGTGTGGCTGGCACAGCTATTGGGCAACATAAGTTTCGCGCAAACCATTGACCCGGATCGCGCGGCGCGAATCCGCGAACAAATGGGCGCAAAAAACACCAGGATGGTGAACGAAGCCGATCTCATCTCCCTGCGCGGTGAGATCAACAAGACCATGGAAGCACTCACGTCACGGATTGTCACACTTGAAACAGAGATGGTTGATATAAAAGCCCGCATTCGGGTTTTGGAGGCCCGCACCACTCCTGCTGGGGCTACAAATTCTGGCGCGGTTTCGTCTGCCGCCGCTCCGGCTCCGGCTCCGGCTCCGGCTCCGCCGCCAGCCGCGCCCGCTGCGCCAGCATCCGGTGGATTAAAAATGAATGTATCTATGTGCGCAGGCGGATGTGACGCCGCAAAATTTGATCAGGCAGTGGCGCTGATAGCGCAAGGCGGTACACTGACGATTGAGCCAGGCATTTATTTCGATTGCATAAAAATTCACAAATCGATGAAAATCGTGGGAAAAATTGCATCCGACGGAAGCCGCGCACATCTCAAAAAAACTGCCTGCAGCGGAAAAGCCGCCATCGATCTTGATGCGCCGGATGTCACGGTTCAGGGCCTAAAAATTAGTGATATTACCGTCCCTCATGAAAATGGCGCCTGTATCCGGGTGGGGCCAACCGCACAAAAACTTTTGATCAAGGACATCATCTGCCTGAACAGCGAGAATGGCGTGTTGGGGGGTGCAAATAATAAAGATGGGGTGATGACCATTGAAGATTCCTATTTTGAAGGTCACGGCAAGAACGGCTTTGCGCATGGCCTCTACATAAATGGGGGTAACAAAGCAATCCTGCGCAATGTAAAAATTCTGGCGTCCAATAATGGCCACCTGTTGAAAACCGGCGCCAAAATTACCCTGGTGGAAAATAGCGTCATTGCATCACTGGAAGGGAATAGCGGAGAAGTCATAAATGCATATGGTGGCGGGCAGCTTACGGTAAGGAACAGCGTGCTTCAGCTTGGCCGGAATGCGCAGAATCATAATTTCATATCTTATGCCGTCGAGCCGAAACGCATCATATCCGGGAGCGCGCATAAGATATTGATAGAAAACAACTGGATCATTTACGACGACGCCAATCGCTGCTGCCGCTGGCTGTTTAGTAAAATAACCAAAATTCCCGGAGATATAGATGTGCGGAACAACAAATTTGTTGGCCGTATCGATCCTGTATTCAGCGCTATAGATATGCGCCTTAACAAGGAATATCAGGATCGCGATGCAGCGGACCTGCGCAAATATGACGGCAAACTGGACTCGATGCCGGCGCCAGGCGCTTAAGCATTGGAACAATGTTCAATTCGTGACGGGTGCAATGCCTTCTCTTGCCCTCATTTACCTTCACGCGCCGCGGTCTTGCTCTATCGCGCTGACCTGTTTGGATTTCTCGAATGCCTGGCGGGCCGCATTACGCAACTCCGCATCGAACAGATAATCCAGCGTGGTCATGGCCAAAGTCTTCGCGCCATCAATGGCCGCCTGATCGCCGCTTTCGCCACCCGCATATTTGGCGAATTCCGGATTGTGGATCGACACGTGCGGCGGCGCGCAAGCGAGCATTGGATGGATGGACGGCGCCAGATAACTGACATTGCCCATATCCGTGCTGCCTTTCACACTGGAGGGCAATTGCTCCAACGGCGTAAACACGCGCCCAAGACTTTCCCCGTTAATCTGAAAACGTTCCGCGATCGGCCAGTTCGTCATCAAATCAAGATAATCCACATCTCCCCATTCTACAGTTAAGGTGGCGCCAGTGGCGCGCGCGCCCGCCTCAAAACAGTCCAGCACGCGCGGACGCAGGGCCGTCAGGTCTTTCATATCCCTGGCCCGCACCAAAAAATGGCCGCTTGCGAATTCCGGAACAATGTTGGGGGCGTCTCCTCCCCTCAGAATTATACCGTGAATGCGCTCTGTCTGACGGATATGCTGACGCAACATCGCTATGGCGTTATAAGCCGTGATCAGGGCGTCCAGCGCATTGACGCCACGTTCCGGCATGGCGGACGCATGGGATGAAACGCCGCGATAGGAAATTTTCACCTCCGACACCGCAATGGTCGGCATCGTGGCCAGATTAACGCCGGCGGGATGGATCATCATCGCCGCATCTACGTCTTTGAAGGCGCCCTGCCGGGCCATCAGCTCCTTTCCGCCACCGCCTTCTTCCGCAGGCGTACCCAACAGCCGCACCCTTCCCGGAAGTTTCGAAGCAATCCCATGTAACGCAAGCGCCGCCCCCAGCGATGACGCCGCAATCAGATTATGGCCACAGGCGTGACCGATTCCTGGCAGCGCGTCATATTCGGCCAGTAGCGTTACATGCGGCCCCTCAGCTGCGCCAAATATTTCTGTCTCGAACGCCGTCTCCAAACCGTAATCGCAAGCGGTAACATTCAGACCTGAATCCCTAATGGCTCCGGTCAGCAGCGCATGGGCGTGATGTTCCTGAAACGCCAGTTCCGGATTGGCGTGAATGCCGTGCGATATTTTGAGGAGGGGTGCGCGTATTGCGTCAATTCCCCGGCAAATTTCCGCCTTCAAATCTTCTAGCAACATGGGCCTGTTCCTTATGTTTAGCGCGCCGTGAGTGGCGCCATGTTCAAATGCATGCCAGCATCCGTGATGAGTGTTTCACCGGTAATATGTTCGGCCCCCTCGGCACAGAAGAACACCACTGAATCGGCAATATCATCGGGCGTTCCCGCGCGTTTCAGCGGTGTAATCTTGCGCTGCGTATCCAGCATGCCCTGATAGCCGTCCGCATCCAGACGATCCGAAAACCAGCGGGTGCCGATAAAGCCCGGACACACCGCATTGACCCTTATTTCCGGGGCAAGCGCACGGGCGAGAGATAAAGTCATGGTGTTCAGCGCGCCTTTTGATGCGGCGTAGGCAATCGAACTGCCGATGCCCACAACAGCGGCAATGGACGACACATTTACAATGGCGCCCTTGCCGCCCGCCTTCATGGCTGGCGCTACGGCGCGCGTCATCTGATAAGGGCCAACAACATTCAGTCCGTAGATATAATGGAAATCATCCGCTGACAGCGCATCCAGATCCCGGTGATCGGCAAATACCGATGTCCCCGCATTGTTCACCAGAATATCGATGCGCCCCCATTTATCCATGGTTTCCCTGGCAAGCCGGCGGCAATCTGCATCATCGGAAATATTGGCCTTTACCACCAATATCTCCACGCCCAGGGCTGCGCATTCAGCCGCAACTTCGTGTGCTTCTTTTTCGCTTTTGGAATAGTTGATCACGACATTGACGCCGCGCGCGGCCAGTTTTACCGCGACTGCTGCGCCCAAACCCATGGCCGATCCGGTGATGATTGCGACTTTTCCCTTGATATCCATTTTTCCCACAGCCTCCTGATCACTTTGTTTCAGGCGATGATGCTTCAAGCGGGGTGCATATTACAAGGGAACATCAAAAAATTGGAGATGCCAGCGCATTTCTTCTGCATCCATCGGATAGTCAACCCCGTTACGCGCCAAAACTAAATCCGGACGCGGCACATGACCTGTGGTTTTCTGCACCTCAAGCGCGGTGCGCATCGACAAACCTGCTTTCCAGGCCAGCGCGGTTATTGCCTTGCCGCTGCGGGCATCGAAAATCCGCCGGGTCAACAATTCCGGCACTCCGGATTTCAGCGACAGCGCCTCAATAACAAATTCGCGGCGATGGGCAGTTGCGGCAGCGGCGATGTCAGCATCTGTCAACTGACCCGCATCAAATGCCTGACGCGCGTTCAATCCTATTGAACAATCATCTATTTCTGAAAGCGTTTCTTCCGTATTGATGCGTTCACGGATGGCTTTTTTCAACACGTCTGTTGTGTCTTTATCCAGATTCAGATCATCGCGCTCCAGCAGGATGCCCAGCAGCGATGAGGCGACAAAGCCCGCCACACGGCGGACCGCGCGCAATGAAAGTTCAGGGCGCATCACGATGGGTTTGTGCCAGCGGTGAATATCTTCCGCCTGATCAATAATCGCGTCCAGGGTTTCCTCCCGGATTTGGGCATTCTTGTTTGCCAGCAGCGACGCCACTGCGGATACATCAAGCGAAGCAACGATGGCGTCTGAAACCGGTTCGCTGACATGCTGGCGTCTGGCAATCGGCGCCATGGCCCCATTGACAATGCCGCTGGCCATAATCTGCAACAGATCATCGTCCGATAACAGTGGCGAATATTCCAGAATAGGGGCACGCACTATCTGCTCCAGATCCTGCGCCAGCCGCATCGCTATGCGTTTTGGCACATTATCCGAATGCCTGATTTCTTCGGCAACGATCTGGCGGACGCGCGGCAGATGATCATCCGCCAATTTTTCCAGAATGGCTTCCATCTGCTCACGCAGCTTGACCTGCGCATCCTGCCGCAGTCCTGGCACGAGGCGGGCGATTTTACGCGCCAGATCGCAACGCACTTCATCATCCTTATCATCGGTAAGAAGTTCGTCAGCCTGTATCGGCGTATGCGGATTTTTCGCCACCCCGCGCCGCACATTTGGCGATTCATCGCTGGCCAGATAGTAAAGCATTTCTGGCGGTGAATCAGACCTTCCCGCAAGCTCCGTGCGCTGCGCCAGATGATTTTTTTCAAGAACCAGGCGCGCGGTTTCATATTCAAGATTTTCAGGAAGCTTTTTTCCGAAAGAAAGCTGGCTGAGTAATTTTTTTAGCATCGCATCGCCTTTATCTTTTAACTCGAATGCCTGTTTTGTTCATACGGCCTGCCCGGAGCAATCATTAACCCCCCTTTGCCCTGCCGCTTGACCTGATACATCACATCATCGGCCCGCTTGATCAGATGCGGTAATTGTTCGCGAATCCCCGGATCAGCGATTGAAATACCAATGGACAAGCCTAATTCCGGCATGTCTGCATCACTGGTGATACCTGCAAGCTTATGCAGCAATTTCGTTTCCGCCATCAGATGCCGGGCTTTGGTTACAGCGCCACCCGCATCAGTATCTTCCAGCCAAACGGCGAATTCGTCGCCGCCAAGCCTGGCGCTAAGATCGCCAACGCGGCTATGGCCATACAGGATATTCGCGAATTCCTTCAGCACCTGATCCCCTGCTGCATGACCGAACCGGTCATTGACCGGTTTAAAATTATCCAGATCAATATACAGCAGCGCGCCCTTGCGGCCGCTACGGTAAAGGTGCGCATGGCGCTGACTCAGATTTTCCATGAAGGCCCGCCGGTTCATTAAACCGGTTAATTCATCCGTGCACGACAGTTCGGCCAGGCGGCGCATCTGGTTGTCATGGGCAATCGCGATGCCTATATGGCTGGCAACCGACTCGGCCAGGGAACTGGCTGGCGCCATGGGATGCGCAAGCTGGTTTGTGGCAGGCGGGGCCGGGTTTTCAGAAAATAGCAGCCAGATGGCGCCATTAGGCTTGCCGCCATGGGTTGTGAACACCACCAGATGCCGCCGATGGCCTTCGATAAAACTGATTGGCTGGGCGCCGTTCAGGGCCGCACGGCTTGCGTTCCCCTCCAGGCCATGAAGAATTATATCGGGCGGGACTAACGCGCCGATGTTTGGCCAGGAAACTCCGAGTTCCCGGACGCGCTGATTAGTATCCAGGACCAGAATAGCGCAGTGAATTGCACCAGCCTCCCTAACTAAAATGTCCGCCGCATCAGAAAACGCCTCTTCCGGATTCAATGTGCGATGAGTGGCATCGACGATGGCCCGGACCTGGGTTTCACGCCGGCGCATAAATTCCAACGCTTGCTGATGCAGTTTGGCCTCGGTGATGTCGCTGCTGACGCCGCGTGCGCCGCGCCATTGATCTTTTTTATCGTAAACTGGCAATGCATCGACGCGGCAATAACGGATATCGCCGTTGACGTCGTGCACTGCAATCTCGATATTTTCTACCGGCGTACGCACGATAAAAGGATTTTCCTGTGAATATTGCAAAGACTGCTCCAGCAAATCCTGGCTGCGACGGCCATTCAACGCCTGCGCACTGTATCCCAGCGCGCCTTTGGCGCTGACAAAGGTGAAGGCCCCATTCTCATCCGTCTGCCATGAAAAATCAGATGAACACCGGGACAGATCACGATAAAGATCGCGCGACTCGATCAATGCGTTACGCATGGCGTGCTCTGCACTGCCGTCACGCCCCAGGATCATAACCCTGCGTTCTTCATGCGACCGCGAGGTTGCCTGTTCAATCGCCAGGGCCGTTAAATAAAACAATGCCTGCGCCTCACCGGTTATTGGATCCGATGGGAGAAAGATTTGTCCAACCGCCGGGCGGCCCGTCGCGGATACGCCGGCAAGTAAAACACGAATGTCCTGGGCGTCATCCGCGGCCAGCGCCTTGATCAGACGGGCCGCCTGGCCATTGGCAGCCAAAACCCTGCCACCTGCGGCAAGTAACATGGCAGGCCCTGGAAATGCGGCAATCTGGGCGCGCGCATCCAGCCCATAATTATTTTCATTATCTTCCCCGGCGGCCTCTTTGGCGGCACCGGGACGCCGCCAGAATGCCGCAGACAGGATTGGATACTGACCACCCATATTTTTCACATGGCCTTGTGTGTTTTTTCCGGGGGACAACCTTGCATATCCGGGTTAACGCCTGATTACATGCCTGTTATCCAGCCCTTGACAGACCCCCGCCAGGGAACGATGGTCGCGCCATGCCCCAATTGAACCTGCCCCATAACCCCCAAAGGCTTACCCAGGCCGAGGCATGGCTGTTTGACCTCGACAATACGCTGTACCCCGCACATACAGACCTTTTTGCCCAGATCGATCAGCGTATGGCGGCATTTATCGCCAGCTTTCTTGGCATTCACGCCGTAGAAGCGAGAGCCGTGCAAAAGGCCTATTGGGCCAGTCATGGCACAACCCTGAACGGCCTCATGTCCGAACATGGCATGCCGCCGGAACCCTTTCTGGAGTTTGTACATGATATTGATGTCAGCAGGCTGGCCTATGACCCGCGTCTGGATACCGCTTTGTCCAGGCTGCCGGGACGCAAAATCATCTTTACGAATGGCACGGTGCGCCACGCGGAAAATGTGCTGAACCGTCTGAAGCTAGCACATCATTTTGAGAATATTTTTGATATAGCCGCCACAGGATATGTGCCAAAGCCGCACGCGGACGCCTATCACCATGTGGTGGCGGCTTCCGGCATTCAGGCAAACCGCACCGTCATGGTGGATGACAGTGTCAAAAATCTGCTGCCGGCTTTCGAGTTGGGCATGACCACCGTCTGGGCAAGCGGAAAGCCGGAATGGAGCGGCCCCGATCCGCAACCAGATGCCCTGCATATTCACCATGCGACAGATAATATTGGCAAATTTCTCGACACACTTTTCCCGGCGCAGTGAGAGGTCATGTGCACTGAGCCATTTTGGCGGAACAAGCGTCTCGGGGAAATGTCCCCTGAAGAATGGGAGGCGCTGTGCGATGGCTGTGGCAAATGCTGCCTGGTCAAGCTGGAAGACGAGGATACCGGTAAAATTCATTACACGGATGTCGCCTGTGCCCTGCTGGATGCAGGAAAATGCAGGTGCATTGATTATTCCAACCGGAAAAAACGTGTGTCCGATTGCATCACGCTGACGCCTGAAAACATCGATCGCGTCAAACAATGGATGCCATCAAGCTGCGCCTACCGCCTGCTTGCAGATGGCAAGCCATTGCCGCAATGGCACTATCTGGAATGCGGGGATCGCGGGGCCGTGCACCGCCTGGGAAAGTCGGTGCTTGGGCGGTGCGTAAACGAAACCGGAATAGAAATTGATGATCTGCCCGGCCATATCGTTCGCTGGCCCCGCTAAAGGGATTATTTTACGAACTGCTCATTTTTTGATACAATGAAAGCTGTATCCCACCAATAATGATCGGGCCATGCGGAAACTGTTTGGCTTACTGATTGCAATTTCCTTCGCACTTGGCGGCACGTATATGATGTGGCCGGACCCGTTCGCAGCGCGGTGGAATTCATGGATAGCATTGGCTGAACATCAGATTTCTGCCGAATTGGCTACCATTGATCAGATCCGGTCAGGCAAACTGAAAATTGGCGAGGCTCCCGCCCGGACCCAGCCTTTGGCGCCGCCGCAGGAACCCGCACCCCCGGCTGGCCATCGCCGGGCAGCAACATCAGAAAAAAACACGACCAGGAAGATTACAACCCCGCCTATTGCAGGACCATCTGTAACTGTGCCGGATCCGAAACAATCTGCGCCCGTAAGCCCCGTCGCACCTGCCAATACGACCCCTGAAGCGGCGCTGGGGGCTATTCTCAAGCATGAAACAAGGGGAAATCAGGCTAAAGAGGAGACTTTCTGGACTGAGGAGCGTATTCAGGAGGCCCTGAGGAATGGCCCACCGAAGTCCAGAGGCGCACCCTGTATCGCATTTTGTGATAAAGACAACACGATCGAGGAATTTAATGCAACCAAAGCACCCCCCGCGCCTCCTTGACGCCGGCCGATGGCATTTCATTATTCAGCTTAACTCCAATTTAACCCTTCCATTTGCAAGCTCTAATCTAATATTTACGTTTTTATGGTTTTTTTCATATTATGTTTTTTTGTGAGATACTGTCAGGTTAACCATACAGAATTGCTTGACTTGGCGTTCGCATAGGTAAAGTTAATGTTTGGGCCGAACGGTTCCGCCGGGGCTATGGCCTGATCGTGTGTCACTTCGTGCTGGGGAGAATTGTTTTGTTTATTTCAGGTCTCAAACGTCCATTGGCTCTTGCCGCCGGTCTGGCGCTGTTTGCCATGCTTTCCGCCTGTTCGGGAATGCCCGACGCCGCTGGTGTTGGAAACACATCCGCAGAATCGTCGCCGAATTACATTATTGGCCCACGCGATAATCTGCAGATTTTCGTGTGGCGCAATCCAGAACTGACGACATCCGTCGTCGTGCGTCCAGATGGCAAGGTCACAGTGCCGCTGATTGAAGATTTGCAGGCTGCGGGCAAGACCCCGACGCTGCTGGCGCGTGAAATTGAAAAACAGCTTGAGCAATATGTGCAAAGCCCGGTTGTATCCGTGATCATGAGCGGGTTTGTTGGTCCCTATGATCAGCAAATCAGGGTGATTGGTGAGGCTACCAATCCGCAGGCTATCCCTTACAATGAACATATGACCGCGCTGGATGTAATGATCGCAGTTGGTGGCCTGACTGATTTTGCAGCAGGCAACCGCGCCGTGCTGGTCCGCCAGGGGCAGGGATCGTTTCGCGTTCGGCTTGATGATCTGATCAAGGATGGCGATGTTGCCGCCAATGTCCCTGTAATGCCGGGCGATGTGCTGATCGTGCCCCAAAGCTGGTTCTGATGCCTCAGCCTCCGGATGGGGTATGCATTTCACCCCGTCCGCCCAAGCTGGTTGCCCGCCGGCCGTCCATCGGCGGATAGTTTCCCGAATTATTAATCGCGGTTGCGTTCATGAACGAAATCTATGCAGAAATATTTCGCTACGCCAAAGCAATGTGGCGTTACAGATGGATATCCTTGGCGCTCGCATGGGCAGTCAGCATTGTGGGCTGGGGCATAATCATCACGCTTCCGGACAAGTATGAATCTCGGGCGCGTGTTTATGTTGATACAAGAAGCCTTCTGGCCCCGCTTCTGAGTGGCCTGACTGTACGAACCGATCTTGATCAGGAAATCATGATTATGCAGCGTACCCTGCTAAGCCGCCCAAATCTGGAGCAGGTAATGCGCATGAATGATCTTGACCTGACCACAACAACCCCCGGAGAGGTTGAGGCGCTGCTTGCGAACCTGGCGTCGAAAATCAACATCACGGCGCAAACGGGAAACCTGTTCAGCATTTCTTACAGCCATACAAATCCGCGGCAGGCGCAGTCAGTCGTGCAATCGCTTTTAACTATTTTTGTCGAAAATAATCTTGGTCAGTCGCGAACGGATATGGAGTCCGCACGCGGATTTATCGAAAAGCAAATCGCCGAATATGAACGCCAACTCCAGGAGGCAGAGCAAAGACGAGCTGAATTTATGACAAAGAACGCGCTGTTTCTTGGCAAAGGCGGCACTTTTGCCAGCAAACTTGAGCAGGACCGGGAGGAGTTACGGTTGGCCCAAATGGCATTGCAGGATGCGGAAATCCGGCGCGATGAGTTGCGCCGCCAACTGGCAGCCATCCCGGAACTTATTGCCTCTCAACAACCAGGCGGCGTTACGATTGACTCCCGAATTGCAGCAGTCGAGCAAAGCATCGACAATTTAAAACTGCAATATACGGAGAAGCATCCCGATGTTGTGTCCCAGACACGGCTGCTTGCAGCGCTAAAGGAACAAAAGGCCCAGCAGGGCCCTAATGTCACCTCGGGAATGCCTAACCCGCTTTATGAGAACATCAAAATCAAGGTGCTTGATACAGAGACAAATATCGCCAGTCTGATACGCAGGGTCAGCGAGGCCGAGCGCATGATTGAAAAAGATCGGGAACTTACGCAAACCGCCCCGCGCATAGAAGCCGAATTATCAGATCTGAACAGAGACTATTCGGTGCTTAAGGGCAATTACGAGACGTTGCTGGCGCGTCGCGAATCAGCACGCATTTCGCAGGCGCAAGAGGCGTCGACCAGCGCAGTACAGTTCCGGGTGATCGATCCGCCGCAGCTTCCTATCGTCGCATCTTCACCGCAGAGGTCAATTCTTTACGTCCTTTCTCTCCTGGTGGGGCTCGGCGTCGGTGGCGGTGTCGCCTTTTTAATGGCGTCTCTCAATGACAGCTTTATTACCAGCGCCCAATTAAGCACAACATTTGGACTGCCTGTGCTTGGAAGAATTAGTTTAATTCGTAATGCTGCGGAAGAACTTCGGATCCGAAGGGATTATTGGAGATTTGGCCTTGCCACTGGCAGCCTTGTGGCGTCTCTTGCATTCGTGACGCTGCTGGGGCCACGCCTGGTCAGCCTTATGGCCAAACTGGGTAATGGTACGGTTTCCTCATTATTTAGTGGATCGGTATAGAATGGCTGATGACAGCAAACGGCTTGACCTGGCCCAGCGTGTTGCAGAACGGCTTCGTGCTGCTTCAGGTAATGCAGTGCCGCCGGCGCCAACAGCCCCGATCACTTCGACGCCCGTCAACAGTATCACCCTGCCGGAATCCGGCCCGCCGGCCGATGAAAAACTGCGGGCGCCTGCTACCACTCAGCGGCCCGTAAAAGCCGCTTTTACTTCGCTTCCGCCCGCTGATCCCAATGATCCAAAATTTTTGCATATCGATGTCCGCAAACTTTATAGCGAGGGCTATGTCTCGCCAGAGGGCGTGAGCAATCGCATCGCTGAAGAGTTTCGTGTAATCAAGCGCCCGCTTCTGCTGAATGCCTTTCCCCGCACGGGGATAAAGGACCCCAAAAGCCATGTAATTATGATTACCAGCGCAAAGCCCGCTGAAGGTAAAACCTTCACCGCGATTAATCTGGGTATGAGCATTGCGTCTGAGCCAGACCTTAACGTGCTGCTGATTGATACCGACAGCCATAACCAGGATATGGAAAAGCGTCTTGGCATCAAGAACAGACCTGGATTACTTGATGTCCTTGCCGGCGACAGCCTGTCGATTTCTGATGTCATTTTGCGCACCAATATTCCAAATTTTTCCGTCATCCCTTGCGGTCAGCGCCACTCTATGGAAACCGAACTAATGGCAAGCCAGCGCATGATCGACATGGTCGATGATATCGCCCGGCGCTATCCCGACCGGGTTATCATTTTTGATACGGTTCCAGCCCTTGCAAGCAGTATAGCCAGCGTATTGGCGTTGCATGTGGGGCAAGTTGTCATCGTCGTTGAATCAGAATCAACACAGCGTCAGGCCATTGATGAAACCATTGCGCTCGTCAGCGGCTGCAAGAATGTCAGTTTGATCCTGAACAAATGCCGTTATCAGGATGCGGGTGGCTTTGGGTATTATGGCTATTACGGCAAGGATGAGGGGCTGACTAGATTATAGTGCAAATTCATGCATTCATGTTGCGCCTGTGGTAAACCTTGAATGCGTGAGATTGCCCCAAGAATAGCTTGATTTTCTTGGTGATTCCGTTCAGGAAGGATAACAACTCGGCAGCGTCACATTAAGTGGGCGACAGGTGAAATGCAAGGGCGGGGCAAATGATGTGGGCATTAAATGCTGGGGTCTGATGAATATGAAATGACCTCGCTCCTTCAAAGCGGACGCTTTAGGGCTGGTTGGCGCCTGCGATTCTGGCTTTTCATGCTTGCGCCGGTATTATTGTCTGCAGCGCCGCCTGAAATAGCATTCGGCGCCACCCTTCGAATCACTCCTACTGCAGATGTCACCGAAAGTTACACAGACAATGTTCTGCTTGCCAGCGAAGGGGCGGAAGCTGATCTGATCACGCAAACCCAGGCGGACCTCAATTTTACGGCTTCTGGTGCGCGTGTAGGCCTGAATCTGAACCTCGGCGCCGTTCACGATTATTACCTTGATACGGATGGGCTGAACGGCCTTCGCCCGCAGGCGTTAGGCGCTGGCGACATTGAGTTGCTCAAGGATCATTTCTTTATCGACGCCAGCGTCAGCCTGAGCGAAACCTCTACGCAACGCAATGGGGACCAATCGGCAACAGACCGCAATCTGCCATCCAATCGTGCGCAGCTATTGCTTTATGAGGTAGCGCCGCGTTTAGTGAACCGCTTTGGCCGCCTGCTGGAAGCTACGCTTGAGTACCGGCATTCAGAGTCGAGATATTCAAAACCTGCGGCGGGGACAGCGAACCTGCCGCCTGTGCTCCCCACACTACCCGGACTAACCAACCCAAACCGACTTCAAAATCAAAATGAAAAAAGTGATGACATCTCTTTATCGCTGGATACCGGACGCTATTTCTCCAGCTTTAATTCACAACTGAATTTTGAAAAGTCCACCAGCAAGCGCGGAACCGGGAGCAAATTTACAGAGGACCGGGTTGATTGGGTCAATGAATACCAAATTATCCGGCAGTTGGCGATTATCGCGCGGGTCGGGTATGAAGATGTCGGCGATATGGATTCTACATTGTCTAACCGTGGCGCAACAGGGTCCCTTGGCTTCCATGTAAAGCCAGGCCCAAGGATCGATCTGCGGACCGAGTATGGCAAAAGATTTGGCGAAAAAAATATTTCGGCAGACCTCACCTATAAGATTTCATCCTTTTACGTCTTGAATGCGTCAGTCTCGCAATCTGTCCAGACACAAACATCAAGCCGGTTAAACCAGCTAAACAGATTAATTGCCGATGACAATGGCCGGTTGGTGGATCCGTTCTCCGGGAGCTTTAGAAATCCTGGCGATTCAAACTTTGGGTTAAATTTAAATAATGCATCATTCCGGGAAGATTTGGTCCAGGTTGGCCTGACTGGAACACGTGGCCGAAACACCATTAATTTAAGCGCTGATCTATCCAGCCGTGAATCCGCTCAGAATACGGTGAAAGAAGAGCAGCTTGGCGTTAATCTTGGCGTGTCCCGGCGTTTGCAGCCCCGCCTTTCGGGAAGCCTCGATCTTTCTTATTCGGACACGCTGAAGGGTGGGGGAACAACCGCCGCCGGTGTTGCCGGACCGTTCAACAGGAATGGCAACAATGGCGGCGAGCGCTATCAAAGCGACGCAACCCTTCAATATCAGCTTGGCGAATCATTGAGTTCCAATCTTGGCTATTCCTATCTGACGCGCAAAAATGGCTTTAGAGGTGATGTTTCAGAGAATGTGGTGAGTATCGGGATTAACGCCCAATTCTAGCGGCCCCTCCCCGATATTTTTATGGAAAAACGGACTTTTTTCTGCTTCCCGCCGCGCCATGACCAATATTTTAGAGAATTTTCAGGCTCTACTGGTAGATTTCTCCAGGTTGCTTCACAATACCAAAACACCGTTGCGGCGTTATGAACTATTGGCCAGACTGATCTGGCTCACATTATCCAGGTATCAATATGTACGAGGAATTCTACCGCCTCTCCGCGCTGCCGTTTCAGCTAACGCCGGATCATCGCTTTTTCTTTGGCAGTGACGTCCACAAAAAAGCGATGGCGCATCTGGAATTTGGCCTTAGCCAGGGCGAAGGCTTCATCGTTATTACTGGCGAAGTGGGTTCGGGAAAAACCACCCTGATCCGGCATTTGCTGGCGCAGATGGACGGCGCCTCGAACTTCGTTGCCGCCAACATGACCAGCACAAAGCTGGAAGGCGATGATATTGTCCGCATGGCGGCCATAAGTTTCGGCGTCAATGCAGGTGACAGGGACAAGGCCGGCATATTGCATGATCTGGAAGCCCACCTGGTGCAAATTCACAAACGTGGCGCGCGCGCCGTACTGATCGTTGATGAGGCGCAGAATTTATCCATATCCGCGCTCGAAGAATTACGCATGTTCGCAAATTTTCAGTATGGATCAAGCGCCGTCCTGCAAATCATCATGGTGGGACAGCCGGAATTCCGCACAACCATTGGCATGCCGCAGTTCGATCAGTTGCGCCAGCGTATTCTGGCCTCCTATCATATTGGCCCGATCAGCGAGGATGAAACGCGCAACTATGTATCGCACCGCCTGCAGGCCGTAGGCTGGAAAAATGATCCCGTGATTTCCGATGCTGCGTTCAAGGAAATATACACCTACAGCGGCGGCGTGCCGCGCCGGATCAATACATTGTGCGCGCGCGTTCTATTATACGGATTTATTGAGGAACGCCATCTTATCGATGCGGATGATGTCCAAAGCGTTGCTACAGATCTGGAAGCCGAACGGCTGGCCGTCGTGGCCGTGCCTGGCCATGTCAATGGCGCTGCTGCCAGCACACTATCCATGCCTGCATCTGAACAGGCCATGACAATGCCCAATATGGATGGCTACAATAATCTGCTGAATAAAATTGAACGGCGTCTCGATGATATGGAGCGCCACCTGGAACGCAATGATAAATTATTGAAAATGATGTCCGTCGCCATTGCCAATACTGCACGCCGGGATTAATCCAGCATGACTGCAAGCCCCGTCAAACCTGCCATTCCGCCATAT
The DNA here is from genome assembly GCA_049325255.1 of Pseudomonadota bacterium. Classification (GTDB taxonomy): domain Bacteria; phylum Pseudomonadota; class Alphaproteobacteria; order UBA11222; family UBA11222; genus UBA11222. The sequence continues at coordinate 48,373 of JBMOMW010000047.1, forward strand.
CGCGTTCCGCATTTTGATGCGCCGATTGTACGCGGGCGCCTATGCAACGCCATGTCGATTGACGTAGAAGATTATTTTCAGGTGCAGGCATTTGACGGCCAGGTCGCGCGCGGCGACTGGGAAACACTGGAATGGCGTTTTGCCGCCAACACCAATCGCATTCTTGATATGCTTGCGCAGGAAAATATCAAGGCGACATTCTTTACGCTTGGCTGGGTGGCGCAGCGTTGCAAGCCCCTGATCCGGCGCATGGCCAATGAAGGCCATGAAATAGCCAGCCATGGCATGGCGCATTTCAGGGCCGACGAACAGACACCAGAGGCATTCCGCCGCGATATATCCGAAGCCAAGGCAATTCTGGAAGATGCGGGCGGCGTTCCGGTTACGGGTTACCGCGCAGCGACCTTTTCCATCGGCGCCAAAAACATGTGGGCTTTTGATATTCTGGCGGAAGAGGGTTACCGGTATTCGTCAAGCATTAATCCCGTGCAGCATGATCTGTATGGGCTTCCTGATGCGCCGCGCGCGCCATTTTATCCGTGCCCAAACGAAGCCATCCCGGAAATTCCCATTACGACTGTGCATTTATTCGGCAGAAACATGCCATTTGGCGGTGGCGGATTTTTCCGGTTATTGCCCTACCCCGTGTTTCGCTGGGGATTGCGGCGCGTAAATCACACAGATCAACTGCCCTGCATTTATTACATGCACCCCTGGGAAATTGATCCCGGTCAGCCGCGTATAACGGGGGCGCCGCTCAAAAGCCGGATACGCCACTATCTTAATCTCTCACGAACTGAACCGCGCCTGCGGCAACTGTTGAAAGATTTTGCATGGGATCGGGTAGACAATGTATATGCGGCATTATTGAAATCCGGGACAGCACAAAAAACCCATGATTGAAATCAGGAATCTGGATGACGCCAGCGAAGCCGCCTGGGAAAATTTTGTTGCCATCTGCCCCGATGCAACTTTTTTTCACAAGGCTGGCTGGCGCAGGGTTATCGAAAAAAGTTTCGGGCAACGGGCCTATTATTTGTTCGCAGAATCAGATGGCGAAATCCAGGGAATTTTGCCGCTGATACATGTCAAAAGCATGCTGTTTGGATCCGGCCTGATCTCCACCGGCTTTACCGTTGGCGGCGGAGCCGCCGCATCAAATGAAACTGCCCGCCACACGCTTGACCAATATGCGCAGCGCCTGTGCAAGGATCTCGGCGCCGCCTATATCGAATACCGGGGCGCTGCCCATGTGCCTGATGGCTGGGCAAGGCGCGATGATCTTTATTACGCTTTTTCCTGGGAAATTGCCGCAAAAGAAGAAGACAATCTGAAACAGATACCACGCAAGCAACGCGCCGTGGTTCGCAAGGCCATGGAAGCGGATCTTGACTGCATCATGGAAACCGATGTGAGCAGTTTTTTCAGGCTGTTCTCCGCCAGTGTGCATCGCCTTGGCACCCCTGTGCAAAGCCGGAAATATTTCACAAATTTACTACGGGAGTTTGGTCCCGATTGCTGCGACATACTAACCATCACCGCCGCCGGGCAGCCAATAAGCAGTGTACTGAGTTTCTATTTTCGTGATGCGGTGTTACCCTACTTTACCGGCAGCGCGCTGGCCGCACGTCAATATGGATCGAATGACCTGATGTACTGGCGCCTGATGCGCCGCGCACGGGAGCGCGGCTGCACAATATTTGATTTTGGCCGCAGCAAAATAGGTACCGGCCCATATAGTTTCAAGAAAAACTGGGGCTTCACACCCGTGCCAATCACGCATGCCTATTATTTGCCTGATGGCGGGGAACCCCCAAACACCAATCCAACCAATCCCAAATATGAATTGATGATCAAGGCCTGGCAGCGCATGCCACTGGCCCTGGCCAATATGATCGGCCCCTATATCATCCGGGGCATCGGCTGAAACTTACCAGCAGCCCGCGTTGCCGGCTGTATTTCCCTGCGCATCAAGCACACGTAAACCGGGTTTTGCGCCAGCAGTTGCCTGCATCAGGGATGTCATTTTCTCACGCGCATCGCTGGTATCTGGCGCGAATAGCGTAAAGACCGCCGCCTGACTATCACGCAACAATAGCCTGCTGACAGAAGCGCGAAGCCGCACCTCCAGCCTGCTTGTAGTGAAATGATCGCCCGAACAATACCAGCGCCAGATCAAAATATTATTGAGCGCGCCGGCAACTGTTTCTTCCTGCACTTGGCCGGGCATGTCATTCAACAGTATGGTTGGGTTGGCGCGGCCAATAATTTTCAAATCAGCATCGCCAAAAATATTATTATTGTCTGCTGCGGCTTCATGTCCGTCCCACTGAGCGGCGTAGTAAGCCGCAAATAAATTTAATTCCGTTCCCGCATTTTCAAAACGCCACACATTACGGGCATCCGCATTGGGGAATGCGCTTTGCGCATAGCCCAATTCGCCAGTCATCCGCCACTCGCCTGCATTTTCAGGTGCGCCAAGAACAAGCCCTTGCGGACGAACCCCGCCGGAAAACACCATAAGTCCGTACCCAAGCACTACAGAAACAATCAAAACAGGCACTGCGGTTGCAGCGCCAATGCCGCCAATGGGCGCCACCGCAGTAGGAAGCCAATCCTTGGGGGCATCACTGGCTGACAACGGCGGGACATTGGAAAAACGCTGCCCCACATACATCAGTCCAATCAGAATAATGAAAAAGAAACCCCATCCATACAAAAGATGGTCATCAACGATCGCCAATTGCTTGTTGGTAATTTCAGCAAGCCAGAGAATGCCAAAAATCCGGATCCCGTTAGCCAACACCGCCACGCCAAGCCAACTCAGAATGCAGATAATTTTTCGTTTCCACCCCAGATATACAAGATCGGCATAAACGATCGATAGCGCCAATGCAGCCAGTATGAAATTCAGGCCCGCACAGCCAGGGGCTATGAAGAACAGGCCGACCGGAAGCTGAAAATAAAATTGCTCCACAAAAAAGGGAATGCTCGTTAACTGCAAAAACTGTGTGGTCAGCCAGGTGGCAATGGCCTGCAAGTTCGGTATCAGAAACCCGCCCGTGGGAACCATCAGCCACAAATACTGAATAGGCAAAAGTTGCGCACGGAAAATCCTGCGGCCCAGCACCGTAAGCATAAGCCCCTGCAACATACCAACATAGGCGATTTGTTCGCCTTCCATGATTGCGGCGCCGCGCGCAAACAGCCAGGCAAAGGCAAATCCGGCAACCAGAATAATTCCTGGCCAATAGGGCTCCAATGTCAGCCCCGCCAGCCGCTCCCGCCGCTCCCACGCCATATAGGCCGCGATGGGCAAAATAAACAGACCATGGTTATAAGCCGAGCTGTTCAGCCAGATCGACACCATACCGGTTACGCTCTGCCAGGCCAGCCCGGTAAGAATTGCGATGGCTGCGAACAGCAACCCCAGACTTGCGATCTGGCGGCGCCTAATCTCTTCCAGAGTTTGATCCGTCGCTTTAGTACCGGCAATGCTCATAATCTGGTTCCACCGAATAATTTAAGCCGTTCGTTCAGTAATATTGGACAGACCTATCGCAAAGGATACAACCTGTGTACCAAGAAATCATTTGGACATTAAGAAAACATTGTTTTGTCTGATAATAATATCCTCGTGAGAACGAACTCGGCCCACATATTGCTGTGATCAAACAAATCGGGACTATTGCTTAATGCCAAATTTACTTTTTTTGACACAACGGATTCCTTACCCTCCAATTAAAGGCGAAAAAATCCGCCCCCTGCAGATTCTCCGGCATTTTGCTCGAAATTACGCGATTCATCTCGGTTGTTTAATAGATGACCCCGCCGATTTTGAACATGTGGAAACCGTGCGCGCCATGTGCGCGGATGCGTATTTTGCAGGACTGAACCGCAATCTTGCAATGCTTGCCTGCCAGAAGGGCTGGCTGACGGGGGAACCTTTAAGCTTCACGTTCTTCCATGACCGGCGTCTGGCTGTCTGGGTGGATAAGGTGTTGACGCAGATAAAGCCTGATGTGGTCTTTGTCTGTTCTTCAAATATGGCGCAATATGTCATCGCTCACCCGCATCGGCCCAAATGCAGAATTATCGATTTCGCCGACGCCGATTCAGAAAAGTGGCGCGAATATGCCGAAAAAGGCAGTGGAATCATGAAGTTTGTATATGCACGCGAAGCACGTCTTGTGCTGGCTCAGGATCGCGCATCCGCGCTCTGGGCAGACGCCAGCACCTTTGTGAGCGAGCCGGAAGCCGCAATATTTCGCCGTCTTGCGCCGGAAAGCGCAAACCAAATCCATGCCGTCGCAAGCGGCGTTGATTCAGTTTATTTCTCGCCCGAACATATTTTCGAATCATTGTTTGATCCGGCAATTCCCGCCTTTGTCTTCACTGGAACTATGGATTATCCGCCGAATATTGATGCCGCATGCTGGTTTGCCCGGGATGTTTTGCCGTTGATCCGCGCCCAACTCGGCCATGCGCAATTCTATGTGGTAGGCACCAATCCCTCCCAAGAGGTCCAGCGGCTGGCGCAATTGGATGGTGTGCATGTAACGGGCCGTGTGCCGGATGTGCGTCCCTATGTGGCGCATGCCGTCGCATCTGTCGCGCCACTGCGTATTGCGCGTGGCATTCAGAACAAAGTCCTGGAAGCCATGGCGATGGGCAAGCCGGTTATCACCACACCTCAGGCCCTTGAAGGTATTGATGAGGCCCAGGCAGGACGCGATCTGCTATTGGCCAACTCGGCCACTGAAATAGCGGATATTGCATGTAAGCTGGCGACGAAAAAACTGGATGGGGCTCCATATGGTATTGCCGCACGCACCTGTGTCGTTGATCACTATAGTTGGGCTGCGCGGCTGGCTAAATTCGATACCTTAATTGATGCGAACAGCAAGTAACGGGCTGTAAAGAGGAGATGAAATTTTGCTAATACGTGCACGCGCGCCCTTGCGGCTGGGACTGGCCGGCGGCGGGACGGACCTGTCCCCCTACTGCGATATTTATGGCGGTCATGTTCTTAACGCCACCATCGATATGTATGCCTATACCGTATTGACGCCCCGCGCTGACAACATAGTCAGATTTGAAGCGACAGATATCGTTGAAGAGATTGAGTTCAAGGCGAACGCAGAAATTCCACTGGCTGACCCGCTTGGGTTACACCGGGCGGTTTACCGGCGCGTGGTACAAGATTTCAACGGCGGCGCGCCGTTACCCTGCACGATCAGCACTTTTTGCGAGGCCCCGCCCGGTTCGGGGCTTGGTTCATCCTCAACGATGGTTGTCTCCATGCTGAAGGCCTTTGTTGAACTGCTGTCGCTGCCGCTTGGCGACTATGATATTGCGCGGCTGGCGTTTGAAATTGAACGTATTGATTTTGGCCTGCATGGGGGGCGCCAGGATCAGTATGCGGCGACCTTTGGCGGCGTAAACTTCATGGAGTTTTATGCGCAAGAGCGGGTGATTGTGAATCCGCTGCGCATAAAAAACTGGATTCTGGCCGAACTGGAAAGCTCGCTTGTGCTGTTTTTCACCGGCCGGTCCCGCTCCTCGGCAGCCATTATCAGTGAGCAGACGGCCAATATTGAACAAAAAGACAGCAAGTCGATTGATGCGATGCATGAGCTGAAATCCGACGCCCTGCACATGAAGGAATCCGTGCTAAAGGGTGATCTGATGCGGTTCGGGGATTTCATGCGTAAATCCTGGGATGCCAAAAAACGCACTGCGCATAGCATCTCCAATGATCATATTGATGCGGCCTATACGGCGGCAATGGCGGCAGGCGCATATGCGGGCAAGGTATCTGGCGCCGGCGGTGGGGGGTTTATGACCTTTCTGACGGATCCAGGCCGGCGCATGGATGTGATCCGCGCCCTTAACCAGCAGGAAGGCGAGGTAATGGGCTGTCATTTTACCAAACGGGGAACCGAAGGATGGCGGATCAATTGAGCATGACTTTCACCTTTCAAAGTGTGAATTACTGATGCAGGCGATCATCCTGGCTGGCGGGCTGGGCACACGGTTGCGGTCCGTCGCGCCGGATATTCCCAAGCCCATGGTGCCGGTCGCCGGACGGCCGTTCCTCGATCACCTGCTGACATATCTGGAGAGCCAGGGCATAGATGAAGCCGTGCTCTCGGTTGGACATTTGAGAGAACAGATTATCTCCCATTACGCAGATCGCTTCGGAAAAATACGGATTACTTACGCCATTGAAGAAGCCCCGCTTGGAACCGGTGGCGCACTGGTGCTGGCTTTATCGCAAACCAGCCAGTCACCCGTTTTTGTGGTGAATGGGGATACCTGGCTGGAACTTGATTATCGCGCGATGCATGCCGCGCATGGCGCCGCCAAAACACTGATCAGCATAGCTGTAAAACAGATGGACGATGCATCCCGCTATGGACGGTTGCGGATCGAGGCAGGCAGGATTACCGGATTCGAAGCACGCGGCGGGGCCGGCGCCGGAGTAATAAATGCCGGTGTTTATCTGGTTGATCGTGATGCACTATTAGCCCGGATGCAGGATGGGCTATCGGAGAAATTTTCATTCGAGGCTGATTTTCTCGAAGCAAGGGTTGGGCAATTGCAACCACTGGCCTACAGTACACAAGCGCGTTTTATTGATATCGGCGTGCCTGAGGATTATCACCGGGCGCAGACCTTTTTTGCCTCTTGAATGCACGAGCGTACCATGGTCAAACCACGCGCGCTGTTTCTGGATCGGGACGGCGTTATTAACATCGACGCCGGCTATACCTACAAGATCGAAACATTCCATTTTGTCGATGGCGTCTTCGATCTGTGCCGTACGGCGCATGCGCTTGGCTATCTGCTCATCATTGTAACGAACCAGGCGGGCATTGGGCGTGGATATTATACCGAGGCGGATTTTCAACATCTGACCGCCTGGATGCGGGATCGATTTGCCGCTGAAGGCGCGCCGCTGACCGCTGTCTATCACTGTCCTTATCACCCCGATGGCGTGGGGGAATATCGCAAACAGTCCGACTGGCGCAAACCCGCACCCGGAATGCTGTTACAGGCAGCCACGGATTTTTCATTGGATATGCCCGCCAGCCTGCTGATCGGGGATAGTGAACATGATATTGCGGCGGCCCGGGCGGCGGGCCTTGGGACGGCGGTGCGTTTTGGCGATCCGGCGACAGTCATAAGCGCCGCCGACAGAATATTCGCCACCCACGCCGAAATCAGCGCATGGCTATCCCGGTTTTCAGCCAGGTAGAAAAAGCTGCCTGAAATTCAGGGCTTTACAGGCCTATATGGATTAAGGACAATTTATTAACCTTCATGCAATATTAGGTGTATTTATAGGGGGTTATATCGCCTAGAATCCCTGGGATGAGGGTTTTTGTTTGCATTGGCGCAGGCTGGATGCTTTATCACAGACGTGTTGGCGCAATTTCGAGTATTTACACAATGTACGGTGATTTGTTGACTTTATCGGGGCATTTGCGGTCTGCAACCGGGCGCGGCCGGGTTGTGGCGCTTACAGCTATACTGCTGTCCACCGTGGCGGCCGGCCCTGTGCATGCGGAAGGGCTGATGGAGGCCCTGACATCGGCCTATCAAACCAGTCCGGTTCTGGATGCCCAACGCGCCGCGCTGCGCGCCACGGATGAAACCGTATCCCAGGCCCTGTCCGGATGGCGGCCGTCGGTTACGGCAACGGGTGCTTATGGCAGGCAGGCGATTCGCACGGAACAGCCGCTGACGTTTGTTGGCCGGGGCGGCGGTATCTCCAATGACCGTGTGATATCACCCATCACCGGCGAAATTAAGCTCAGCCAGCCGATCTATCGCGGCGGCCGTACGCTGAACGGCGTTCGTCAGGCCGAAGCCGGTGTGCTGGCGGGCCGCGAATTGCTGCTATCCACCGAACAGTCCGTGCTATTGAGCGCCATCACCGCCTATATGGACGTAATGCGTGACAAGGCCGTTGTTGATTTGAGCAAGAACCAGGTCGAGGTTTTGACCCGTCAATTGCAGGCAACGCGGGACCGCTTCCGTGTCGGGGAAATCACCCGCACCAATGTCGCCCAGTCCGAAGCGCGCCTGAGTAGCGCCGTGTCCAATCTTACCGCCGCCGAAGCAGCGCTGATCGCCAGCAATTCAGCCTATGAAAAAACCATCGGGCATCAGCCCGCCGGACTTGAGCCGCCACCGCCATTCCCGCCCCTTCCGCTAACCGAAGAGGAAGCGCAAACCAAAGCTCTCGATCATAATCCGCAACTGCGCGCGGCGCTGGAGGCGGAACGCGCCTCTGCCCATGCGGTAAGGGTCGAAATCGGCAAACTGCTTCCCACCGTCGCACTGGAAGCCAGCGCACGCATCGCACAGGATGTAGGCTCACAGGGTCTGGAACAGGACGAGGCTGCGGTCACGGCATTGTTGCAGGTGCCGCTGTATGAATCGGGCGCGGTTTACGCGACCGTCCGTCAGGCGCGCGAAATCAACAGCCAGCGCAGGCTCGAAGCAACCCAGGCGCGGCGTCAGGTGATCGAAGGTGTGCGCAACGCCTGGGAAGGTCTGCGTTCGACACGTGCGCGTATTGTGTCCGACAAGGAAGCCGTGCGGGCCAATGAAATCGCCCTGGAAGGGGTGCGCCAGGAAGCCGATGTCGGCGCACGCACGACCCTGGACGTGCTGGATGCGGAGCAGGAACTGCTGAACGCGCGCGTGGCCCTGGTGCGTTCGCAGCGTAACGAAGTTGTTGCTGGCTATAGCCTGTTGAGCGTAACAGGCAACCTTACCGCTGGCGAACTGGGTCTGGCCGTTGCAGCCTATGATCCGCTACAGCATTACAATGAGGTTCGTACAAAAATGATCGGCACGCGTGCAGATACCAGTGTGCGGGTTCCAGAAGCTGCTGATGGTCCGCCGTCAACCGATACCAATAGCAAGTAAAGCGCATCAGATGTTCTTCGTATCCCGGAGTATATTTGCAGGTGATTGAATGAGCGAAAATCAGCCGGGTGGGACGCCAGAGCCGACAATGGAGGAAATCCTTTCCTCCATCCGCCGCATCATTTCCGATGAAGATCAGCCTGTGGAAGCGCCGGTTGAAGCAAAAGCGCCGCCGCCCGCACCGGCCGTCAAGGAAAAGCCCGTAGCCGCCGCCCCCGATCCGTTTGACGACATTGTAATCGAGCCGGATGAGGAGGCCCCTGAGCCGGAACCAGAACCTGTACAGGAAGACGTGCTTGAGCTGACCAAAATGGTCAATGAAGACGGTACCGTCACCGATATCGACGAATTGCTTGAGGAGCCGGAACCCGAACCCGTCTTCGAGGAAGAGCCGGTTATGGCGCCGCCACCGCCACGCCCGGTTGCGCCAATTGCCCCTGCTGAACCGATCATGGGTGATATGGAAGCCAATCTGGCCGCCGCCGCGCTGAACCAGCTTGTGGTGGAAATGCCGAAGTTTATCGGCATCGGCCAGGGCCTGACACTTGAGGATATCACCAAGGAATTGCTGCGCCCCATGCTGAAACAATGGCTGGATGCGCATCTGCCCGGTACGGTCGAACGGCTGGTGCAGGAAGAAATCGCCCGCGTCTCCCGCCTGCACCGTTGACGCTGGCGCAATTTGCGTTTAGGCCAACCGAACGCATTTTACGCCAACAGGCCTTATTCATGCTCGAAAAACATTACCAGCCGACTGACGCCGAACAACGTATCTATGACGCCTGGGAAAATGCCGGCGCCTTCCGCTGCGGGCAGAAGCCCGGCGCAAAAAGCTTTAGCATTGTCATTCCGCCGCCCAATGTCACCGGCAGCCTGCATATGGGCCATGCCCTGAACAATACGTTGCAGGATATTCTGATCCGGTTTGAGCGTATGCGCGGACGCGACGTGCTGTGGCAGCCTGGCACTGATCACGCGGGCATCGCCACGCAAATGGTGGTTGAGCGCCAACTGGCCGAGCGCCAGCAGCCCGGGCGCCGTGATATGGGCCGCGAAGCGTTCCTGAAACGGGTCTGGGAATGGAAAGAGGAATCCGGCGGCCTGATTACCCGGCAGTTGCGCCGTCTGGGGGCGTCGTGTGACTGGTCGCGCGAACGCTTCACCATGGACGAGGGGCTGTCGCGCGCCGTCACCAAGGTATTCGTCGAGTTGCACAAACAGGACCTGATCTACAAGGACAAGCGCCTGGTCAATTGGGACCCCAAACTGCTGACCGCAATTTCCGATCTGGAAGTCGTGCCCACAGAGACAGACGGGCATATGTGGCATTTTGCCTATCCTCTTGCGGACGGCCCCATTGATGGCGTCTCCGAGATAGTCATCGCCACAACGCGGCCGGAAACCATGCTTGGAGACGGCGCGGTTGCCGTGCACCCTGCCGATGCGCGTTATAAAAACCTTGTTGGAAAGATGGTCCGGCTGCCGGTCGCTGAACGGCTGATCCCGATTATCGCTGACGAATATCCCGATCCGGAGTTTGGATCGGGAGCAGTCAAGATTACCGGCGCGCATGATTTCAACGATTTTGAAGTTGCGCGGCGGCACAATCTTCCAATGATTATCATCATGGATACGCAAGCCCGGATGAATGAAAACACGCCGACAGCGTATCAGGGCCTCGACCGCTATGAAGCCCGCAAAAAAATAGTAGAAGAATTCGCCGCGATGGGGCTTCTGCGCGAAATAGAGGCAAAGAAAATCACGCAACCTCACGGCGACCGTTCGGGCGTGGTGATCGAACCCTATCTGACCGATCAATGGTATGTGGACGCCCACACGCTCGCGCAGCCGGCCATCAAGGCAGTGGAAAGCGGCCAGACAGTGTTCGTGCCGCGCAACTGGGAAAAAACCTATTTCGAATGGATGAACAATATCCAGCCATGGTGCATTTCGCGCCAGCTCTGGTGGGGCCATCAAATCCCCGCCTGGTACGCCCCGGACGGTGAAATTTTCGTGGCCGCATCAGAGGCCGAGGCGCTGGAAGCCGCGCGTGAAAAATTCGGCAGGGACACGCCGCTGGTGCGCGACGAAGATGTGCTCGACACCTGGTTTTCCTCGGCGCTGTGGCCGTTTTCGACGCTTGGCTGGCCGGACGAGACGCCGGAACTGACGCGCTATTACCCGACCGATGTGCTGGTTACCGGCTTTGACATCATCTTTTTCTGGGTGGCGCGGATGATGATGATGGGGCTGCATTTCATGAAGGAGGCGCCATTCCGCACCGTTTATATTCACGCCTTGGTGCGCGATGAAAAGGGCCAGAAAATGTCCAAGTCCAAGGGCAATGTCATCGACCCGCTGGACCTGATCGATCAGTATGGCGCGGACGCGCTGCGGTTCACCCTGGCGGCGCAGGCGGCGCAGGGCCGCGACATCAAACTGGCCCCTGCCCGCGTGGAAGGCTATCGCAATTTCGTCACCAAGCTGTGGAACGCCGCGCGATTCTGCGAAATGAACGAATGCCGGCGCGTTGAAAACTTTGATCCGGCGTCATGCAAGCTGGCGCTGAACCGCTGGATTGGCGGCGAACTGGCGCGGGCGCATGACAAGGTGACTGAAGCCATTGAGGCGCACCGCTATAATGATGCGGCCAATGCGCTGTATCAATTCGCCTGGCATGTATTTTGTGACTGGTATGTTGAATTTTCCAAACCAGCGCTGAGCGGTGAAGACGCCGCCGCGCGCGATGAAACCCGCGCCATGATGGCGTATGTTTTCGATCAGTTGCTGATCCTGCTGCACCCAGTGATGCCGTTTGTGACCGAGGAATTATGGCGGCTTACCGGAGAATGGGGAAGCCCGCGTGAAACCATGCTGATGCTGGCGCACTGGCCGCGCGATCTGGACCGGTTGATTGATCCGTCTGCGGATGAAGAAATGGAATGGGTCATCCGCCTGATCAGCGCCGTGCGTTCGGTGCGCGCGGAACTGAATGTGCCCGCTGGCGCAAAAATACCGCTACTGATAAAAGACGCCAATGGCGAAACCCAAAACCGCCTGAAAGACCATGACGGCGTCATCACCCGCCTTGCGCGGCTGGCCTCCGTGACCCCTGCCCCCGCAACCTTGCCTCAAGGCGCCGTGCAGGAAGTGCTGTTTGAGGCAACCCTGATCCTGCCGCTGGCCGATGTGATCGACATTGCGGCGGAACGCGCACGATTGCAGAAATCGCTGGAAAAGCTGAATGCGGAAATCGCCAAGGCGGAAACCAAACTCGGCAATGCCGCTTTTGTTGATCGCGCACCGGCCCAGGTGATCGAGACCGAACGCGAACGCCTGGCGGAACAGCAGGCAACCCGCGCCAAACTACGCGATGCCGTGGCGCGCCTGAGTGCTGCGGCGTAAGCGAACCGCCCGCAACCTAACCCAGCGTCCCCTTTTCGATCCATTGCGCCAGATCCGCTGGCAGTTCACGCATGGTTTTTTCGTACACCGCCAGTTCATCCGGCCCCAGAACGTTGCGCCACTGCCCGCTTTCACCCTTGTTAAAGAAATTACCAGGGTCACGCCAGATGCCCACTTTCGCATCGGGCGCCAGCATGTCAGAGTTTTGTTTCATATTTTCAAACTGTGCCGCGTTGATCAGCGCAGGCCAAAGTTTTTCATCGACAGTGATGCCCAGCACTTTCGCCATATTGCGCATCTGTCCGCCCAGATCGCGCTTCATATCGTCAAAGTGGAAAAAATGTATGTTCGGCAGATGTTTGTAGTCCCAGAAACTTTTGACATAAGGCAACACCCCGGCCGGATTATCAGTTGCGCCGGGTGTGCCGGTGGCGGTGATTTCCGCGATGAAGCGCGCACCGATATCCGACGCCTGCGCATTAGGCGGCCGGTGGCCCGGTTGGGCGTTTTGCATCATCTTCATCATGAATTCAGGATTCAGATTTTTAAAATGATTACCAAACGACATGAATGCGTCACGCGGATCGCGTCCCACGCATAAATAGGTCGTACCCGGATAGTAAGGCAGCCCGTCAAAGGGCGTATGGGTTTTGATAAAACGGCGATGGGTTTGCGCCTCAAGCCGCGCCAGCACCTGGTCTATGGGTGCGATCATCATATCCAGCCAGGGCGTATAGTCGCTTAATGGGCGTTCAAATTCGGTCTTCTGAAAAATCAGCAGCGCACAGATCATCTGTGTCCAGGTGGTGCCGCATTTTGGCGGTGTGCAAATAAAAATATCGCCATCTCGCGACTGGAAGTTTTCCCAACGGGTGCTGTCCATAATGAAACTTTTATAAACTTCGGCAGGTTTTTCTGTGCGCGTTGGTTGGCTCATGATGTCTAATTACTCTTGTTCCATGGGTTTTGGCTGGATGATTATTATGATAATATTAGCCGTTCGCCTCCGGAATGCAAGCAGGCCTGCCCCAGCGATTATCGCGTTTCAACGGCCTGACGATCTTCGCCCGAATGATAAACTGCACAAAAACAGCAATAATGCGGCAAGCACAATCGATGGCCCCGTTGGCGTGTCGAAATGCAGCGAACCATATAACCCGCCCGTCACCGCAACCGCTCCGAACAGTGCGGCCAGCGCCGCCATCATTTCCGGGCCTTGTGCAAAACGCCGCGCGCAGGCCGCCGGAATCAGCAGCAGCGAGGTAATCAGCAGCGCGCCGGTGATTTTCATCGCCGCCGCAATCAGAAACGCGATCAGCAGCATGAAGCCCGCCCGCACCAATGTGACATTCACCCCCTCGGCGCGCGCCAGTTCCTCATGCACCGTCATCGCCAGCAGGGGCCGCCACAAAACCATCAGCAGCGCCAGCGAAACGCCACCGCCCCCCAGCACCAGATAAATATCCGTCATGCCGACAGACAGCAGATCGCCAAACAGATAGACCATCAGATCCAGCCGGATGCCCTGCATCAGGCTGAGCGCAATCATGCCCAGCGACAAAGCCGAATGCGATAATATTCCCAGCACGGTGTCGCTGGCCAGCGTCCGGTTGGCCCCCATCCCAGCCAAAATCAGCGCCAGTACGATACTAACGCCCAGCACGCCCAGAATGGGGTCAACCCCCAGCAACAGCCCCAGCGCCACCCCCAGCAGGGCTGAATGCGCCATGGTGTCGCCAAAATACGCCATGCGCCGCCAGACAATGAAACAGCCCGCCGGCCCCGCCACCAACGCCACCCCGACACCCGCAATCAGCGCGCGGGTAAAAAAATCCTGGATAAAAAAATCAGTGATCATGCAGGCGCCCTTCATGCGCGTGATCAACCGGCGCAACCTCACCCGACAGGGTATGCACATGGTCATGGCCATGCGGACCGTGGGCGTATAGCGCAAAGGCTTCCGCCGCGCGCGGGCCGAACAGCCGCAAATATTCGGGATCCTTCGCCACCATCGCGGGCGTTCCCGCACAGCACAGATGCTGGTTCAGGCACAGCACCCGGTCGGTTTGCGCCATCACCAGATGCAGATCGTGCGACACCATCAGGATGGCGCATCCCCGGCGGTCCCGGATATCGCCGATCAGACGGTACAGTTCCGCCTGCCCGCCAAAATCCACCCCCTGCACCGGTTCGTCCAGCACCAGCAAATCCGGATTGGACAACAAGGCGCGCGCCAGCAGCACGCGCTGCAATTCGCCTCCGGATAAAGTCTGCACCTGTGCGCCAACCAGATGCGCCACACCGGTCTCATCCAGCGCCGCTTCAATTTCAGTGCGGGTGGCCCTGCAGGTCAGTGTCATTAATCGCGCCACGCTGAGCGGCAGCACCGCATCAATAACAAATTTTTGCGGCAGATAGCCAATGCGCAATCCGGCCCGGCGTACCACCTTGCCATGATCGGGGCGCACCAGCCCCAGCAATACCCGCACCAGCGTGCTTTTCCCCGCCCCGTTTGGCCCGATCAGGGTGATAATCTCGCCCGGCCCGATGGATACATCCACATGCGCCAGAATGCGCCGCCCGCCCAGACTGAGATCAAGCCCCGCCGCCCCAACCAGCGGTGTAGTATCCAATGCCATATCCAACCGTCTTGATCTGTTTTTTACGTCCCTGCAATGCCATAATAATCTGCCTTGCGCGATCACAAAGCGGTATTATGCGACCAGACAACGGGGCTGGCTTCACCACGCCCGGATAACAGGAGTCAGGAGGGAACAATGAAAGTAGACGGCGAACTGCCTATCGGGATGGAAAAGGTCACCGAACGGATCGGCCAGCTTGAAGCCGCAGGCTTTACCGGCGCACAAACCGTGGAAACCGGGCATGACCCGTTTCTGCCGCTGGTGCTGGCGGCGGAACACAGCAAAAAGATTGAACTGATCACCGCCATCGCCGTCGCCTTCGCCCGCAATCCCATGAACATGGCGGCGCTGGGCAATGATCTGAATGATTATTCGCAGGGCCGTTTCATTATGGGCATCGGTTCGCAGATCAAGGCGCATATTGAAAAGCGCTTTTCCATGCCCTGGTCGCACCCGGCGCCCCGCATGCGTGAAATGATTCTGGCGATGCGCGCCATCTGGGCCAACTGGTATGACGGCGCGCCGCTGAATTTCCGGGGCGAGTTTTATTCGCACACGCTGATGACGCCGGTGTTCACGCCCAACCCCAGCAAATATGGCGCGCCCCGCGTGTTCCTGGCCGCCGTCGGCCCGATGATGACCGAGGTCGCCGCCGATGTCGCCGACGGCATCATGGTACACCCCATGACCAGTGTGAAATATCTCAAACAGATGACATTGCCCATCGTCGAAGCCAGCCTGAAAAAACGCGGCCGCGCGCGCAATACATTCGAGCTGTCCTATCCGGTGTTCGTGGTGTCCGGCCAGAATGAAAAAGAATTTGCCGAGAGCAAGCAGGCCATCAAGCAACGAATCGCCTTTTACGCCTCCACGCCCGCCTATCGCGGCGTACTGGAAACCCATGGCTGGAGCAATTTGCAGCCACAACTGAACCTGATGTCCAAGCAGGGCAAATGGGTCGAAATGGGCGAACTGATCGAAGACGAAATCCTCGACGCCTTCGCCGTGGTCGGCGAACCGCACGAAATTGTCCCGATGATCAAAAGCCGCTATACCGGCCTGGTCGACCGCATCAGCATCAATTTCAGTTACGCCGCGCCGGAAAAGCGCCCGCAACTTATCAAGGAGCTTTCAGCATGAAACTCGGCATGACGCTTGGCTATTCTGGCGGGACGTTTGAAAATCAGGTGGATCTGGTGCGCCAGGCGGAAAGCCTGGGCTTTGACAGTGTGTGGACCGCGGAAGCCTGGGGCTCGGACGCGGTGTCGCCCGCCGCGTGGCTGCTAGCAAGCACCAGCAAGATCAAGGTTGGCACCGCCATCATGCAGATGTCGGCGCGCACCCCCGCCATGGCGGCGATGACGGCAATGACGCTGACCGCGCTGTCGGGCGGACGCTTCATTCTGGGCATTGGGCCATCGGGGCCGCAGGTGATCGAAGGCTGGCACGGCGTGCCCTATGGCCGCCCGCTGACCCGCACCCGCGAATATATCGAGATTATCCGCAAGATTCTGGACCGCAAGCAGCCGTTGGAGCACAAGGGCTATCACTATCAGATTCCCTTTATGGGCGAAGGCTCCACCGGGCTGGGCAAGCCGCTGAAAAGCATTCTGCATGGCGATCCCAGCCTGCATATCGTCACCGGCGCGATTTCGCCGGCAGGCATTGCGGTTGCCGCCGAAGTGGCCGACGGCTTTATTCCGGTGTTTATGAACCCGGAGCGTTTCGATGTGTTCGAAGGCGCGATCAAGGAAGGCTTCGCCAAGGCGGGCGGCAAAAAGAGCAGGGACGCTTTCACCATCTCGCCCTTCGTTAATGTGATCATCGGCGACGATCTGGAAAAATGCCGCACCCCGGTGAAAAACTTCCTGGCGCTATATATTGGCGGCATGGGCGCGCGGGGCAAGAATTTTTATAATGATTACGCCGTCCGCCTGGGTTATGGGACCGAGGCGAAACGCATTCAGGATTTATATCTGGATGGCAAAAAAGCCGAGGCCGCCGCCGCAGTGCCCGATAAATTATGCGATGAAATCGCGCTGCTGGGACCGGCGGACCGGGTGAAAGACCGTTTGCAGGCCTATATTCAGGCGGGTAAAAACAAGCATATTACGTCCCTGCTGGCCGCCGGGCTGCGCCCCGATAGTATGCGGCTGCTGGCGGAAGAGGTGTTATAGGCTGTTTGCCCTGCAAGGAAATCGGAAGATGTTTTTTCTCACCACCCACCACACCCCCTCTGTGTCACCCCCGGAATAAATCCGGGGTGACAGACCGGGATTGAGGGAAGCCTCAACCTGATCACCATTTACTCAAAACCAAAATAGGATCAAATATCGTGAAATCACTTGAGACCGCGCTGGAGCGGCTGATGTTTGGCAGCCGCTGGTTGCTGGCGCCACTGTATGTCGGGCTGGTGCTGTCGATCATTCTGTTGCTGATCAAATTCGCCAAGGAGTTTTACTTTCTGGCGGGCGGGATCATGACCGCTGAAAGCGGTGATGTCATTATCGGCATCCTGTCGCTGATCGACATTACCCTGATCGCCAATCTGCTGATCATTATTGTCTATGCAGGTTATGAGAACTTTGTTTCCAAAATGCATACGGGGGACCATGAAGACCGCCCCGACTGGATGGGACATGTGGATTTCTCCGACCTGAAGATAAAGGTTATCGGCTCGATTGCCGCCATTTCCGCCATTGAACTGCTAAAAGCGTTTATGAACGCGGAGGAATTGACCAACGCCCAACTCGGCTGGAAAGTCGGCATTCATCTGACCTTTGTGGCATCCGGGGTACTGTTCGCCCTAATGGACCGGCTAAACCCGAAACATATGCATGGAAAGCCTTGAGCCAGAGCCGCGAAAGCACCATATGGGTAAGGCCTGCCCACAATCCGGGATGCATAAGATATAATTTGTTTTAGGGGAGCCTGGTTCTGCATGGATTCACATAGCATTCCACTGCGCCCCGATCCAAATCAGGCAATTTACCCCGGCTTTATGCTGGAGGCGCATTCCAGCCCTGTTGCCGATATTTTAAGAAATCTGGAGGTATCTGCGGCTTCGGGTCTTGACCAGAATGAGGCTGCCCAGCGCCTGGAGCGTTTTGGGAGAAACCTGCTATCCGGGAAGCGTCCCCGGTCGCGCTGGCTGTTGTTTCTGGACCAGTTCAAGAGCTATCTGATTATTGTGCTGCTGTTCGCCGCCGTTCTGGCGGGCGTCATTGGCGATATGACCGATGCGCTGGTTATTCTGTTTGTCATTTTACTCAATGCATTTCTGGGCTTTCAGCAGGAACAGCGCGCCGAGAAAAGCCTTTCCGTTCTGAAGAAAATGCTGGCCACCAATTGCCGGGTCCGCCGTAGCGGCGTGGCGATGGAGGTGCCTGCGGAAGAACTGGTCCCCGGCGATATCGTGCTGCTGGATGCAGGCAGCCGTGTGCCCGCCGATGGCCGGTTGATTCAGGCGACCACCCTCGAAATTGATGAATCACCCTTTACAGGCGAATCTGTCCCCGTCAGCAAAACGGCGGATAAAATTTGCGGCGCCAAAATCCCACTGGCCGAACGCGCCAACATGGCATTCATGAACACCTGCATTACGCGCGGGCGCGGGGAATGTGTGATTACCGCCACGGGCATGCAAACCCAGATCGGTCATATTGCGCAAATGATGGAAGCGACCGAGCCATCCATGACACCGCTACAGATACAGCTGGATGCCGTAGGCAGCCGGCTGGCGCTGCTTGCGGGTGGTGTTGCCGTGCTGCTGCTGGTATGGGGCGTGGCGCGGGGCGAGCCGTTGATGGAAACCCTGCTGACTGCCGTGGCGCTTGCGGTTGCCGCCATTCCTGAAGGGCTGCCCGCCGTGGTGACGGTAACCCTGGCGGTCGGCATGCATTTGATGGCGAAAAATCAGGCCATTGTGAAACAGCTATCATCCGTTGAGACGCTGGGTTGCACCACCGTAATCTGTTCGGATAAAACCGGCACGCTGACCCTGAACCAGATGATGGTGCGGGCATTTTATTTTCAGGCCCGGCGCTTTCTGGTCAGCGGCAATGGTTACAAAAATGTGGGGCAAATCAGCGCCAGTGGCGGCGCAGAACCCCTGCCGGACTTTACCGCACTTCTGAAACCGGCCGCACTGTGTACGGATTGCACTGTATCCGACGGCAAGGTGTCCGGCGACCCGATGGAGGGCGCGCTTCTGGTCCTCGCCGCCAAAGCCGGCCTCAATTGCGGCGAATTGCAGATGCAGGTTCCACGCACGGCTGAAGTCCCGTTTGATTCCACGCATAAATTCATGGCGACGTTTCACCGCCAGGGTGATCTGGTGCGGCTATATGTCAAAGGCGCCCCGGAAGTTTTATTTCCCCTGTGCAGCAAAACCCTCGGCGCCGGGGGTGAAGAAGCTTTGGAAACCCAAACAGCAATCGCGGAAGTAGAGCATATGGCGGCGCAGGCCTTGCGGGTTCTGGCTGTGGCGTACCGCGATGTGCCGCTGGCGGAATTTGACATGTGCGGCGATCACATCGCGCTGGTCCGGAACTTGACCCTTGCAGGCATTGTAGGATTGATGGACCCGCCCCGCGAAGAAGCCCGTCAGGCCATTGCGCTGTGCCATCGCGCTGGCATACAGGTAAAAATGATCACCGGCGACCATAAACTCACCGCCGCAGCGATCGCCGCTGAACTTGGCATCACGGGCGAGATCATGACGGGGGCGGAACTGGAAAGCCTGTCCGTTGAACAATTGACCGAACGTCTGGACCATGTCGGAGTTTTTGCCCGCGCCGCGCCAGAACACAAGGTCAAGATCGTACAGGCCCTGAAACGCCATAATCATGTGGTGGCCATGACCGGCGATGGCGTCAATGATGCGCCCGCACTTAAAGCTGCCGATATCGGCATCGCCATGGGGATTACTGGCACCGACGTCGCCAAGGAAGCCGCGAAGATGGTGCTTACCAACGACAGTTTCGCCACCATTGTGGACGCGGTGCACGAAGGCCGGCGCATCTATGACAATATTGTCAAATTTTTGCGTTTTCAGGTATCGACCAATGCGGGCGCTATCCTGACGATGCTGCTGGCCCCCTTGTTTGGTTTGCCGGTGCCGTTTACTGCGCTGCAAATTCTGCTGGTTAACATCATCATGGATGGACCGCCCGCCATGGCGCTGGGGCTTGATCCGGCACGCCCGGACTTGATGGCGGTGCAGCCACGAAGCCCGGATGAACGCGTTTTATCATGGGGACGTCTTGGGATAATCGGTTTTTATGGGGCGATCATGGCGGCGGGAACGTTAATAATGCTGGCCTATGGGGTGGCGACGGGCGACACGGAACGCGCCACAACACTGGCCTTTACGACCTTTGTTCTGTTCCAGTTCTGCAATGCTTTCAATGTGCGGTCCGAGACATGCTCGGCGTTCGCACACAATTTCTTCAGCAACTGGCAATTGTGGGCGGCCCTGGTAACGGTTGTCAGCCTGCTGGTTCTGGTAGTCAACTGGCCGCTGGCGCAAGAGATTTTTCATATGCGCCCGCTGAGTGCGCTTGACTGGGTACTGGCGACGTCCATCGCGCTGTCCGTGCTGCTGATTGAAGAGGCGCGAAAATTGCTGTATGCCGCCTGGCGCCGTAATGCGCATACCAGATGATATTTACCAAAATGGAAGGCATTAAAGTAGGAGCCGGCAAGGGGTAGGCCAGTAGTGCAGGTCTGCAGGCCTTTGAGCCGCCTGCTTCCCTTTACTGCTGGCCTTTACACCCGATCCGGATGCAGCCGTTTTCATAAAACGGCTGATATTACTATTTCTTTTTCGCGGCGGGCTTCTTTGCTGCTACTTTCTTCACCGCAGCTTTTTTGGCCGCAGGCTTCTTCACAGCAGCTTTCTTAGCCGCAGGCTTCTTTGCTACGGCTTTTTTCGCTGCCGGCTTCTTCACCGCAGCTTTCTTCACTGTCGGCTTCTTCACCGCAGCAGCTTTTGTGGTCTTCTTGACGGCCATTTTCTTGGTCGCCTTCTTGGGTTTGCTCATAGCCATGTTCAGTCCTCTCTAGTGTGTGGGACACAGCAACTCTCTGTCCCGGTGAAAAACAAAAGCAGGGTACTCATTCAACCCGGCCCTTTCGGGCCTGCTATCGTCGATCGAAGCATTCACCAACCAAACCCCGATATTAAGATCAAGCACCGGGGTTACTGTTCCTGCCTCCACATCTTCTACCTCTGAAGCTGCACCAGTCTTTTGCGCCAACCGCATCCTGAAGACCCTATTGCCCATCTTCATTTTGCACATCCGGCGCACATCAACGATTCGACCAATGATTCGTAATCTAATTAATCAATCCTTCCGTCAATAAAAATATTCGCAATATACTTTGACTTTGCTTCAGCGTGATCTTCAATCCGGTTATTCAGGCAGCCCATGCGCCCTATCCGGACGTGTTAACAATTTATGATCAGGCTCTATAAGCCCATCATTCCGGCATGAAATGGCCATTTGCCGGACAGGCCGCGCCACGCTGTGCGGTGCAATAGCGGCACGGCGATTGAATCCGGCAAAACCGTTCTGAAAACTTTTCGTCCGTGTACTGCTCATATCTGCTTGCTCTGGATGTGTTGTGCACAATAGTTGCGTATATTAACTGCGCCATTTACCAATAAACTCTTAACAAACCCTGGGAGAATCCAGGATTTTGGCCATTCTCCGGCCATTGCGGCCAGTTTGGCGCTGCACTATTTCAAAGATGACCGGAAGTATGACCGGACAAAAAAGCGCACTATAGTGCCAGACGGAAATATACTTTCCGGGATTACACCGGGTCAAACTGTGACGCTGAAAAAGCGCTAGCCGTTCAGTTTCTGCGCTTTTCAGGCGTCCGCAGGCCTCACATCGCGGCTTTCTTTTTTGCGAAATCCGCATTCGCGGTCATCTGCAAAACATCCGGTCCAGCAGAACGGCAAACACCTCCGGCACGCCAAAAACAGAAGTGCGGCTTACAAGCAACACCTATGGAAAAAAATTTATGCGGCGATCAAAAAGGCTGACATGACCCGAACATTAGACGGCTGATTCGTATTTTCGAGTCAGCGCGCGTCATGATTTGCTGAGTCGAAATTCACGCTCAACATGCATCCAGGATGCGTTGCAGGTCAAAATCCGGGTCGCTCATAACCCGAATTTCTGCCGCAGCGCATCATTCAGCATCTGCGGATTGGCTTTTCCGCCGGTGGATTTCATGACCTGGCCGACAAACCAGCCCAGCAATTTGTCCTTGCCGCTTTTTACCTCGGCCACCTTGTCCGGATTGGCGGCCATGACGGCGTCAATGGCCGCATCGATCGCGCCGGTGTCGGTTACCTGGCGCAAGCCACGTTCCTCAACGATCTTTTCAGGCGCGTCCCCGGTCGCAAACATGATTTCAAACACGTCTTTCGCCAACCGGCTGGACAGGGTTTGATCGGCCAGCAGATCCAGCAATCGCCCCAGTGCATCCGCCGAAACGGGAGACGTTTCAATCGTTTTGCCCGCTTCATTCAGCGCGCCGAACAGATTGGTGATGACCCAGTTTGCCGCAATCTTGGCGTCACGCCCCTTCGCAACCCGTTCAAAAAACGCCGCCGTTTCCCGATCCGCCACCAGCAGGCTGGCGTCATAGGCGGATAATCCATAATCAGAAATGAACCGCGCCTTCTTGGCATCCGGCAGTTCCGGCAAACTTTTGGCGATTTCATCCACCCATGTTTGCGTTAACTCCAATGGCAGCAGATCAGGATCGGGGAAGTAGCGGTAATCATGCGATTCCTCTTTTGAGCGCATTGAGCGGGTCTCGCCCTTGACCGCGTCATACAGCCGGGTTTCCTGGCGGATGACGCCGCCTTCTTCGATGATTTCGATCTGGCGGCGCGCTTCATATTCAATGGCCTGGCGGATAAAGCGCATCGAATTGACGTTCTTGATTTCGCAGCGCGTGCCAAGCGGTCCGCCAGGTTTACGCACCGAAACATTAATGTCCGCGCGCATCGAGCCTTCCTGCATATTGCCGTCGCAGGTGCCGAGATAGCGCAGGATCGTGCGCAGCTTTTCCAGATACAAGGTCGCTTCTTCGGCCGAACGGATATCGGGCTGCGACACAATTTCCATCAGCGCCACGCCAGACCGGTTCAAATCAACATAGGACATGGAGGGATGCTGATCATGCAGGCTTTTGCCCGCATCCTGTTCCAGATGCAGCCGTTCGATGCGCACAATGCGCGTGCCGCCATCCGGCAAATCAACCCGCACTTCGCCACGCCCGACGATGGGAAAAGTGAACTGCGAGATCTGATAGCCCTGCGGCAGATCGGGATAGAAGTAATTTTTGCGATCAAACACAGAACGCAAATTGATCTGCGCCTTCAGGCCAAGCCCGGTGCGCACCGCCTGCGCGACACAAAATTCGTTAATCACCGGCAACATGCCGGGCATGGCGGCATCGACCAGGCTGACATGTTCATTGGGTTCACCACCGAAATCCGTAGGCGCGCCGGAAAACAGTTTGGCCTTGGAGGAAACCTGGGCATGCACTTCCATGCCGATGATCAGTTCCCAATCACCCGTGGCGCCGGCGATATACCCGCCCTGCTCGCCGTGCCTGGCCTCATAAATTTCCTGTACAGACATGATTAAGCCCTCCACCACTGTGCGGGACGCGCGGTAAATGCCGCTGCCTCTTCCAGAACGCCCGCCACGCGCAACAATGTCTCTTCGTCAAACGCCTTGCCCAGCAGTTGCAGGCCCAGCGGCAAGCCATCCTCCGACAACCCGGCCGGAACCGAAATGCCCGGAAGCCCCGCCAGATTGGCCGGCACGGTAAACACGTCATTCAGAAACATGCCAATAGGATCCTCATTGCGTTCCCCGATGGCGAATGCCGGACTTGGCGTCGCGGGCGTCAAAATGGCGTCCACCTTTTCGAACGCCGCCTTGAAATCATTGGCGATCAGGGTGCGCACCCGCTGCGCGCGCAGATAATAGGCGTCGTAATATCCCGCTGACAGCACATAGGTGCCGATCAGAATGCGCCGTTTTACTTCCGCGCCAAAACCCGCGCTGCGCGATTTTTCATACGTATCAGTCAAATCCTTTCCCGCCACGCGCAGGCCAAAGCGCATGCCATCATAGCGCGCCAGATTGGACGACGCTTCCGCCGGGGCCACAATATAATAGGCGGGCAAAGCATATCTGGTGTGCGGCAGGCTGATTTCAACGATCTCGGCACCCGCATCGCGCAACCAATTTGCGCCCTTTCTCCACATCGCCTCGATGCCCGCAGGCATGCCGTCCACGCGATACTCCGCCGGGATGCCGATACGCATGCCTTTGATGTCGCCGGTCAGCGCCGCCTCGTAATTGGGTACGGGGCGATCCACGCTGGTGCTGTCTTTCGGATCATGCCCGGCCATGACGCCCAGCAGGATGGCCGTATCGCGCACGGTGCGCGCCATTGGCCCCGCCTGATCCAGCGAGGATGCAAAGGCCACAATGCCCCAGCGCGAACAGCGGCCATAGGTTGGCTTCAGTCCGACAATGCCGGTAAAGGCGGCGGGCTGGCGGATGGAGCCACCCGTATCTGTGCCGGTCGCCGCCACGCACAGATGCGCCGCGATGGCTGCCGATGATCCGCCGCTGGAACCGCCCGGCACCAGTTTGGCGGTGTCGCCGGTTCGCCGCCAGGGATTGATCACCGGGCCGTAATAACTGGTCTCGTTCGATGAACCCATGGCGAATTCATCCAGATTGAGCTTGCCCAGCATCACCGCGCCTTCGCGCCACAGATTGGCGGTGACTGTGGATTCATAGGCTGGCTTAAACCCATCCAGAATATGACTGGCGGCGGTGCTCAGCACATCTTTGGTGCAAAACAGATCCTTGATCCCCAGCGCAATCCCTTCCAGCGCCCCTCCCTTGCCCGATGCGATGCGGCTATCCGACATGCGCGCCATCTCGCGCGCCCGCTCCGGCGTTTCGGTAATATAGCAATTCAGCACCCGCGCCGCCGCCATTGCCGCCAGATAGGCATCGGTCAGCTCCAGCGCGCTGAATTTTTTGGCGCGCAGCCCGTCGCGGGCCTGGGCCAGGCTTAGTTCCGTTAAATCCGTCATGCGCGGTTCCTACTCGACAATCTTTGGCACGACGAAAAAGCCATGCTCGGCCAGCGGCGCATTGGCAAGCACCGCCTCCTGGATATGGCCATCGGTGACACTATCGGGACGCTGTTTCAGGGTGGTTTGCACAGCGCTGGTCATCGGTTCGACTGCGCTCGTGTCCACCTCGTTCAATTGCTCGGCCCAGCCAAGAATCACATTCAATTCATGCGCCATGGGTGCCAGCCCCTCATCGGCAATCGCCAGCCGCGCCAGCTTTGCAATGCGCCGGACCGTATCTGTATCAACGCTCATATCTGCCTTGTTTTCATTCTGTTCAGTACTGGCCGGAACCTATCACGCCCGCCCCACCCGCGAAAGGAGGTTTGACAGCGCCCGGCCAATCCCGATACTGCCCAAATGCCTCTTTTACCGGACATTCTCACTCTGAAAGCCGAACTTGGTCCCGCGCAGCGGCTGCTGGGCATGGATGTGGGCGAAAAAACCATTGGTCTGGCCCTGTCCGATCTGGGGCGCATGATCGCCACGCCGATGCAAACCATCCGCCGGGGCAAATTTTCCGTGGATCTGGAAAAGCTGGCCGCCATTATCAGTGCGCAGAATGTGGGCGGCCTGATTATCGGCCTGCCCATGAATATGGACGCCTCTGAGGGCCCGCGCGCCCAGTCGGTGCGCCAGTTCGCGCGCAATCTGCTCAAGCGCTTTGACCTGCCCATCCTATTGTGGGACGAACGCCTGTCCACGATGGCCGTCACCCGCGTGCTGATCGACGCCGACGCCAGCCGCGCCCGGCGCGCCGAACTGGTCGATAAAATGGCCGCCGCCTATATTCTGCAGGGCGCGCTGGACCGGATGGCACAGAGGTGAAGGGGGTTGCAGAATAATGGCTTGGTTCTTATTCATAGACGAAAGCGGGCACGATAAGGGGGCATCCCCCTATGAGGTGCTTGCTGGTGTTGCGATTCAGGACCGCGATATCTGGAATCTCGTGAATGACTTACATGATTCTGAGATTAGGAATTTTGGCAGACGTTATAGTTCTGGCCCTGCTGAGCTAAAGGGAAAGAAACTTCTAAAAAAGAAAGTATTTGATCACTCAAACCTGAATACGTCTATCACGCCTGATGAAATTGCTCCTTTGGCTAAAGCAGCATTAGACGATGGCGCATCTGCTGACGCACGACAATTCAAGGCACTCGCTTTAGCCAAGCTCTCATATGTTAAAGATGTTTTTGAAATTTGCGTCCGTTTCCGATGCAAGGCATTTGCCAGCATAGTTGAAAAAGATGCAAATCCGACAAATGCCGGTGGCTTGCGGAAGGATTATGGTTATCTTTTCGAGAGATTTTTCTATTTTCTGGAAGACGCCAAATCACCTCAAGAGCAAGGGATCATCGTATTCGATGAGCTTGAAAAATCTCAGAGTCACATTCTCATCGACCAGGCGCACCGCTACTTCAAAGATACGGCCACCGGCAAGCACCGGGCCAGATTGATCGTCCCGGAACCGTTCTTTGTTCACAGTGATCTGACCACTGGAATTCAGATTGCTGATTTAATTGCTTATTGTGTGTCATGGGGATTCAGATTGCCCCAGATGACAAAACCCGCACGGAAGGAGTTGGCGCCATTCTGTGACCAGATTACCGGTCTTAGATTCAGGACGACGCGAGAAGTGCGAGGAATTAACCAAACGATTTGGCGATTTACCCGCATTACCGACCTGCGAACCCAGCAAGAAAAGGAGCTTCTTGGCCAATAAAAAAGGCAATGCAACGCTTTCGCGCCCCAAAGCCTCCGACCTCAATATATATGCATACCCGAAAAATTTCCATTAATTTCACTCAATATCCAACACCGCTAAAAATGTCTTATATCTCAATTGCCTGTCTCCTTAAATAAAGGAACAGGACCGGATGGCGCGGGGGTGATGATGAATAATGCATTAATGGCGCTGGCGCGGCGTTTTGCCAGGGACGCCCTGCATATGCTGCGCTGTTTTATCGCGCATCATTGTCTGACCAGCGCCGCCTCGCTGAGCTTTACCAGTCTGCTGGCAATTGTGCCGCTGGCGGCGATTGGTATTGCGATTCTGTCGGCGTTTCCGGTTTTTACCGGTATTGGGGACATGCTGACCGGCTTTGTGCTGAGAAATTTTACGCCCGACGCCAATGCCGCCATTCAGGACACTTTCCGCAGTCTGGTAACCAATGCTGGCAATCTTACCGGGGTTGGCATTCTGTTTTTGATCTTCACCTCGACCATGCTGCTGTATGAAGTGGAAATCACCTTCAACGAGATCTGGCAGGTTCAGGAAAAGCGCACCCTGATGGCGCGCATCACCATTTTCTGGACGGTCATGTCGCTGGGGCCGATTCTGATTGGGCTGGGTCTTTCCGTTACCGCGCCGTATTTCGCCAGCGTCCTGACCGGCGATGGCGCGGCGGCGCAGTCCATCGGCCTGTTAGCCTATCTGCTGCCCGTCACCCTGGAAATTGCCGGGTTTGGTTTGTTGTATATGGCGCTGCCCAATGTGCAAGTCGCGTTTCGCCATGCGGCGATTGGCGGTGTCATTGCAGGACTGTTGTTCGAGGTGCTGAAATTTGGCTTTGGCGTCTATATCCGGAATTTCGCAGCCTATGACGCCATCTATGGCGCGCTGTCGGCGCTGCCGGTATTTCTGATCTGGACCTATCTGTCCTGGGCCGTGATATTGTTTGGCGGCGTTGTGACCGCCGAGCTGCCGAAACTGCGAGACGTAAAATGAGCATTCGTGACGCCACGGCGCAAGATATTTCCGGCATTCTCGCCATCTATAATGACGTGATCGCCACAAGGTGTCGGGGATCAAGAGGCGAAGCGGCCTGATCAATGATTTGCAACAGCAAGGCCAGGCGCTTCAATCTGATCAGAAAACACTCTGATCATTTCTGCATGATCAGGTCAGGGCCGGGTTTTGGCGCGGCATCCTGGGCGCGCTTGAGTTCGATCTGCTCGCGGGTCAACTGAAACCCGACAAGGATTTCAAAACCCAGGCCGTCCCTGCCTTCGGGCACGGTAAATTCGATGTCATCATATTCCTGGGCAAAGAAAGTCTCGGCCTTGCCGGACCTGAATTTGACTGTACCCTTGCGGAGATCCTTGCTGATTACCTCACCATCGGGGTTTAGCAGCGCCACGAAATAGGGATATTCATATTCGTTGGAAGGCGCCGCTGGCCCGGTTCTGGCCCGCGCCTCAAAGCGAATGGTTGCAGTCATCTCGCCTTCCTTCAGTTCGCACTCAAGCAAATTGGCGCGCATGAATTCCAGCTCATAGGCGGTATTCGCCTGATCACGCCCGGTTCCATCACCGAACACGCGCAACGCCGACGCATCCGACAGCACGCCCACTGCGGGGCAGACCAGGGGCGCTTTACCGAAGTCTTCATCAGAACTACAGGCTGCAGGCAGCAGAAGAAGCGCGCCAAGCAGCGCAATACGGGAAATCACATGCATATGTTCAAATTGTCGCTTATCGGCCAATGGTTCAGGAGTATCGATAGGTCGCCCCTTAATCTCTAGAGCTTGTTGTGGGAACCATCACACATTGGGGGCTTGCTGGTTTTCTTGCAGGCGCAGAAAAACACCTTGCGGTCTGCCTCGGCCTTATAGGCTACCGGTGTAAAGCTGCCGCCCTTGTGGGCGCCGTCACAGAAGGGCTGGGTCGCGGACTTGCCGCAGGCGCACCAGAAATAATTCTTGCCAGCAACCACATCAACGGCAATAGGTTGCTTTCCGGCGATTACAGGCTCTTCCATGGCGAACTCCTTCAATCTCTTGTATGCTTGAGGCTTGGGGCAGTCTAATGGCAAATGTTGAATGAAGCAAATGGCCAAACCGGCTTTGACACTTTATCTGGCGGCGCCGCGCGGGTTTTGCGCAGGCGTTGACCGGGCGATCCAGATCGTCGAAAAGGCGCTGCTGAAATATGGCGCGCCGGTGTATGTGCGACATGAAATTGTGCATAACCGGCATGTGGTGCAAAGCCTGGAGGCGCGCGGCGCGATTTTCATTGATGAGCTTGACCAGGTGGTGGCGGGCCGCCCGGTAGTATTCTCGGCGCATGGCGTGCCAAAATCCGTACCCGAGATGGCGCAAACACAAGGCCTGTTTTATATTGACGCCACCTGCCCGCTGGTTTCCAAGGTGCATATTGAGGCCCAGCGCCTACATGGCATGGGCAGCGAAATCGTGTTGATTGGTCATGCAGGACATCCCGAAGTTATTGGCACGATGGGACAGTTGCCCCCTGGGGCCGTAACCCTGCTGGAGACGATTGCCGATGCCGGGCAATTTCAGCCGCGCGATCCGGCGCGTCTGGCCTATATTACGCAAACCACGCTTTCAGTGGATGACACGGCGGAAATCATATCTGTGTTACGCAAGCGTTTCCCTGATTTGACCGGGCCGCCGCGCGAAGACATCTGCTATGCAACCAGCAACCGTCAGGCGGCGGCAAAGGCGATTGCCGCGCGCTGCGATGTCTTGCTGGTTTTGGGGGCGCCCAATTCCTCAAACTCCATGCGCCTGGTCGAAGTGGCGGCGCGTGCGGGATGTAAAAAGGCGTTGCTGGTGCAGAACGCCAGCGAGCTTGATATTGCAAGCTTTGACGGCATCCGCACCCTGGGTGTAACTGCGGGGGCGTCCGCACCGGAAATTCTGGTGCAGCAGGTGCTGGCCGCCTTTGCCGTGCATTATGATACGCACATTGAAGAAGTCGCCGTGACCGTTGAGGATATAGAATTCAAACTGCCCCGCACATTGCTTGAATAGGCAGGGCTGAGGAAACGCACATGGCGGTTTACACAGAAGTCTCTGACGAAGAACTGGAGGCGTTTATCGCCGAATATGATATTGGCGAAGTGACCTCCTGCAAGGGGATTGCTGAAGGGGTTGAAAACAGCAATTTTCTGCTTCGCACGGATGGGGGGGGTGGCAATTATATCCTGACACTGTACGAAAAGCGGGTTACGCCTGCCGACCTGCCCTATTTTATCGGGCTGATGGAATATCTTGCGGGGGGCGGTATTTCCTGCCCGCTGCCCGTGCATGCACGTGATGGGCAGGCGCTGCGCACCCTTGCCGGCCGCCCTGCTGCGATTGTGACATTTCTGGATGGCATGTCGGTGCGCCGGCCACGGCCGCAGCATTGCGCCGGTCTTGGCGAGGGTTTGGCGCGGTTACATCTTGCCGGCCGGAATTTCCCGATGCAGCGCGCCAATGCCTTGTCGGTGCAGCATTGGCGGCCGCTTTATATGCGTTGCGCCGAACGCATGGACAGTTTTTCCGCCGGGCTGCGTGTGGAGCTGGATACGGAACTGCAGCAGATGGAAAAACACTGGCCGGAAAATTTACCGGCCGGTATTATTCACGCCGACGCCTTTCCCGATAATGTTTTTTTCCTGCATGACAAACTAAGCGGATTTATTGATTTTTATTTCGCCTGCAATGACGCCCTTGCCTATGATATTGCCATCTGTCTGAATGCCTGGTGTTTTGAGGCCGATGGCGCCTT
>JBMOMW010000048.1:0-1020 GCA_049325255.1 Pseudomonadota bacterium
ACGGCGGTGCGCCCCACGTACATGAAGATGGGGCGCGGCGCGTCGAGAAAAGATTTGTCACCCGGTCTGAACAGATTCACGTCCACGCCGCGCGGCCAGATTTCCAGATGTCCGAAACCGCGCGCGGTCAGCCTTTCCCTTTGCGAGGCGGTGGGCACGAAGGTGCGCACGGCCGCGCCATGGAACCAGCGCAGATAGCTGTAGGAGACGCCCAGGGGAACCGGTGCGCGCAGGCGCACGTATTCCGGGAATTGCGTGTGATACGAGGTGGTGAAAGGAAAGCCCCTGTTCATGCAATAACGGCGCGCCGCCAATCCCATCGGTCCTTCCGTGGCGATATGTATGGTGTGCGGCTCGAATTCTTCGAGCAGTGCGGCGAGTCTTTTGTAAGGGAGCAGTGCCAGACGGATGGATGCGTAGCCGGGGCATGGAATGGTTTTGAACCCCTCCGGCGTGAAGAGGCGCACGGTGTGTCCCAGTGATGCCAGTGCCTCGGCGGTTTTTGCCAGGCTTCTGACGACGCCATTTATCTGCGGGTACCAGGCGTCTGTCGCGATGGCGATTTTCATGCGGCCCTTTCGACGACGAGTGTCTTTTCATCCTTCATGGATTCCTTGATGTCCGCCCAGTGCATCAATCGCAGGCCACCATCGCGGCGCTCCACGAGCGCGGTGCAGCTCTCCACCCAGTCTCCGTCATTGCAATAGAGAATATCTTCGATGCGGCTGATTTCCGCACGATGGATGTGTCCGCATACCAGTCCGTCCACGCCGCGCTGTTTTGCCTCGCGCGCCAGGGCCTTTTCGAAATCGCTGATGTAATTTACCGCGTTTTTGACTTTGTGCTTGATCCAGGCCGCCAGAGACCAGTAGGGGAATCCAAACTTGCGGCGAAAGAAATTGACCGCGCGGTTGAGTTTGAGCAGCGCCTCGTAGGCGTGGTTCCCGAGCACGGCGAGGAATTTTCCGCATCGCACCACGCTGTCGAATTCGTCGCCGTGCATCACCAGAAGTCTTCTGC
>JBMOMW010000049.1:0-8470 GCA_049325255.1 Pseudomonadota bacterium
GTCACCCCGGGCTTGTCCCGGGGTCCAGGGTTACAAGGGAAAGCCTGTGTTTTTGTCCCTGGACCCCGGATCAAGTCCGGGGTGACACCGTGGGTGGGGTGACTCAAGCTAATTGCGGGCTGCTCTAAAAAGAATCAGGCCGCGACACTTTTCTGAAACGTGCTTGCGGTGTGTGGCTGGCTGTCCGTATGTCACAGGAAGCATTGTGGCCCAGCCATGGCTGGGCCACCGTTAGACGAATCCTCTGGCCGGAATTGAGCGGCCAGTGTTCTCAGACAAAAACCCCTGCTTTTTTCATGCGGGTGATTTCTTCCTCCGGGTATTTAAGGAACTCCTTCATCACATGGAGCGTGTCTTCGCCCAGCATCGGTGCGGCCTTGCTCAGTTTCACGGGGGTTTCCGAGAACAGGGTCGGGTAGCCATCATATAGCATGTCCCCCATGAAGCCATGTTTCAGGGTGACGAAATAGCCGCGATGGATGAGCTGCGGGTCTTCGTACAGATCGCTGCCGCGCATGACGACGGCGGCGGGTACGCCAGCCGCGCGTAACTGCGTCACGAAGGCGAAAGGTGGCTTGCCGGAACAGAAATCGCGCATCGCGGCTTCGATTTTATCGCGGGCGGCAAGGCGTTCTTTCGCATCGTCATAGCGCGCATCGGAAAATTGCGTGAACCCGGCAAATTTGCAGAGCGCGCGCCACTGTGCCGCGCTATCAACTGAAATCGCAACATAGCGCTCAATGCCTGCGGTCTGATAGACACCATGCGGACATTGCGACAGGCTGTCCAAGCCAGGCGCCGGGGCCGCGACGCCATTCACAGCGGCATCCAGAATCAGGGGTTCGATGAACTGAATGCCCGCCTCGACCTGGGAAATATCGACATATTGGCCTTTGCCGCTTTTGCTGCGTTCATAGATGGCGGACGCCAGCGCCAGCGCGCCAAAGCGCGGCGTGATAAAGTCCGTATACGCCCCATAGGGGCCTGCGGGCGGGCGGTCCGGCCAGCCGGTAATGCCATGCAGCCCGGCCAGTGCCGCGCCCTGATTGCCAAAGCCGCCAAAATGCCGCCGGGGGCCGGTCTGGCCATACAGGCAGGTGCTCAGCATGATCATGTCGGGGCGGTCTTTGCTGACACTTTCCCAGTCCAGGCCAAAACGGCCAATGGTGCCGGGGGTAAAGCTTTCCAGCATCACATCCGCCCAACCGACCATTTTTTTGGCAACGGCGCGGCCATCCTCGGAGGACATGTCCAGCGCCATGCCAAGCTTCGACGTGTTGAAATTGCCCATGAACTGGCTGGAATTGAAATTGAATTCGCGGTTGAAATAGGGGGCCGCCATGCGCAGCACGTCCGGCCGCTTCGAGGTTTCAATGCGCACCACGGTGGCGCCATTATCGGCCAGCGCCTTTGAGATAATCGGGCCCACGCCCACCCAGGCAAAGTCGGCAACCTTGATGCCCGCAAAGGGTTTGCCGCGCGGGCTGGCCGGAACCTTTGGGGCCGCAACCGTGCGCGCGGGGCCATTCAGCAGCGCCTGTGCTTCGCCCAGTTTTGGGGCCGGGCGATGGGTAATGGTTTTGGTGCGCGACAGCCGGATGCAGGGCTTGGGATAGGGGATGCCATCAATTTTTTCCCATAGGCCGCGCGATTCAAGTTGTGCATCCTTCAGCAGATCCTTGGTCGTGTAAACCGGCACATTCAGCAGGCCATGTTCCAGCGCGCGTTCAAAAATTTCCTGTTTTTTCCGTGTACTGAGGAATTTCAGCGCAATCTGCGCGCCTTCATTCACCTGCTCCATGGTGATCTTGCCGTCCTTGCGCTCCTGCGGCCATTTGTTCCAGTCAATGTCCGGCAAATTCGGCAGCGGGCCTTCAAGCTCAATGCGCCAGTTGATAATTTCGCCCAGCGCGCGCACGGTCGGCCCGACAGCGCCCATCAGATTGGTGACATGGCCATCGGCGACGGTTACCAGCCCCGGCACGTCCAGGCCCGGAGTGGCCGGCGGCTTTGGCAGATTGCGCTCCATGCCAAAGCCCGGAATGTCGCGCTTTTCGGCGGTCGGGAAGCTTTGCGCATTCATCAGCGTCAGCATCATGGCGGTCTGCATGGATACATCGAGCTGTTGCCCAAGGCCGGAATGCTGGCGCTCATTCAGCGCAATGACGGTGTCGGCTGCCGCGACCATGCCCGCGTGAAAGGCGGCCTGGGGAAAGCCAACCGGCAGCGGCGGACGGTCGCCATCGCCCTGCAAATTGATCAGGCCGCAGGCGGCCTCAATCGTCAGATCGGTGGCGGGGTCCATGGCGAATGGGCCGGTCTGGCCAAAGGGCGTGATCGACACATAGATCAGCGCGGGGTTCAGCGCCTTCATGGCGGCGTAATCCAGGCCAAGGGTTTTCATATGGCCGGGGTCAAAGGATTCGATCAGCACATCGGCGCCTGCGATCAGTTGCTTCAACTGGTCGCGTTCCGCCTGTTTGGATAAATCAACAATGATGCTGCGTTTGCCACGGCCCAATGCTGCCCAATAGAGCGAGCCTTCCGGGTCGCCCTCGCGGCCCTTTATGAACGGTGGCTGGAAGCGGGCGGCGGCGCCTTCTGGCGGCTCGATCTTGAGAACTTCGGCCCCCATATCGGCCAGTGACCTGCCGGCCATTTCGCCGCGCAGCGTCGCCATATCGATAACCCGGATGCCCGCCAATGCGCCTGTCTGTTCACCGCTCATGCTGATCTTTCCCCTGTTATAATTTTATTGTTTTCGTTTCACCTGCTGGTGTTCAGTTTACGTCGCCAGCAGGTGGATTGGCAAATGGACTTAGCGCCCTTCCGCCAGAATGCGGTCCTGTTCGGTTTGATATTGTGGCGTTCCGTCGCGGGGTTTGCGTTCATCCTTGCCGCCTGCGCCGCCTTTTTTCCATTCCTCGGCCTTCCATTCCTCGGTATCGGCCCAGCGAACGGGTTGCATATCCACCTGTTCGGCATGGGTCATGGTCTCAATTCCCGACAGTCCGCGCCGCACAATATCGTGCTGTTCCGCCCTGTTGAACGGCTTGCCAACGGTGTGCCCCAGCGGGTGATCGACAAAGCTGATACGCGGCGCGCGCCCCGCCTTCACAATATCCAGCGCACTGGCC
Source organism: Pseudomonadota bacterium (assembly GCA_049325255.1). Classification (GTDB taxonomy): domain Bacteria; phylum Pseudomonadota; class Alphaproteobacteria; order UBA11222; family UBA11222; genus UBA11222. The sequence goes on from JBMOMW010000049.1 coordinate 3,138, forward strand.
ATGACCATGGTGGGCGTACCTTCCGCTTCCAGATGGCGGGCAATCAGGGTTGCGGTTTGATGACAGACGGGGCACATGGGCACCAGCAGCACCGCATCGACTTTCTGTTTGCGGAAGGCTTCGCTGAGCGCTGGAATTAATTCCGCATGCACCCGGCGTTGCGAATATACGCCACCCATGCAGGAGAACAGATCATCCGCCAGTCCGCCGATAAAGCCTTCTGCTTCCAGTGTGCGCAGCGCGTCGATGGGAAATACGCAATTTGGATCGCGGCGCGGATCGGGCAGATAATTTTCGGTAATATGCGCGAAATGAATGTTTTGCGTGGGCGTGGTTTTCGGTATTGCCCGGATCGAGGTGTCATCCTTGTAATGATAGGCGCGCTGGCCCACCACATAGGCGCCCGCCGTCGCCAGCAGGCCGATGCGGCTTTCTGACAATGGCTTTTTCAGCCGGGTGAAGGCGGGCGGGGTGTCTGCAATACACCAGCCATAAGGTGGATGACCGAGGCTGGAATACAGTTCTCGCGTCATGCGCATATACTCAATGGGTTCCATATCAAATCTCCTCTGCTTTTCCTGCCTTATAGCATGTGATGCGGGCAAATGGAGCATCCAGGGCGATATATTGCCTATTTTCTGGACGCCAGCGCCCCGCACTCCGCCTGAATCAAAGCGTGTTTTATTGGCATGCATGTTGCAGCGCACCCTTCTATCCGGCTGCATTAGTGGTCAATACAGGAGAATATGTATGCGAAAGTTGAAAATTATTGCCGCAAGCATGGTGCTGACTTTGTCTGCAATCAGCCCCGGGCTGTCTGAAAAGCTGGCGCTGGAAAAGCCTGAGCTCAAGCTTGGCTTTATCAAGCTGACCGATATGGCGCCCCTTGCGATTGCCTATGAAAAGGGCTTTTTCGAGGATGAGGGGCTCTATATCACCCTGGAACCACAGGCCAACTGGAAGGTGCTGCTGGACCGGGTGATCACCGGCGAACTGGACGGGGCGCATATGCTGGCGGGGCAACCGCTGGGCGCGGCCATCGGCTTTGGCACCAAGGCCGATATCGTCACGGCTTTCAGCATGGATTTGAATGGCAACGGCACCACGGTGTCAAATGAAGTCTGGGCTATGATGAAGCCCAACCTGCCGATGGAAGGCGGCAAACCCAAACATCCGATCAAGGCGGAATATCTGAAACCGGTAATCGAGAAATTCAAGGCCGAAGGCAAGCCCTTCAAAATGGCCATGGTGTTTCCGGTCTCGACCCACAATTATGAATTGCGCTACTGGCTGGCGGCGGGCGGCATCAATCCGGGTTATTATTCCTCGTCCGACATTACCGGGCAGATCCAGGCGGATGTTTTGCTGTCGGTGACGCCGCCGCCGCAAATGCCCGCAACCCTGGAGGCAGGCACCATTCACGGTTACAGCGTGGGTGAGCCGTGGAACCAGCAGGCCGTTGCCAAGGGCATCGGCATTCCGGTGATTACCGACAATGAAATCTGGAAAAACAATCCGGAAAAAGTATTCGGCGTCACCAAGGAATGGGCCGAGGCAAATCCCAATACCCATCTGGCGCTGGTGCGCGCGCTGATCCGGGCGGGCATGTGGCTGGATGAAAATAATGGCGCGAACCGGGCCGAGGCGGTGAAAATACTATCGCGCAGCGATTATGTCGGCGCTGATGAGGAAGTGCTGGCCAACAGCATGACCGGCACCTTTGAATATGAAAAAGGCGACAAGCGTCCCGCGCCTGATTTCAATATTTTCTTCCGGCATTTCGCCACCTATCCCTATTACAGCGATGCGGTCTGGTATCTGAGCCAGATGCGCCGCTGGGGCCAGATCAACGAGGCGAAGGATGATGTCTGGTTTGCAGAAACCGCGAAAAAAGTCTATCGCCCTGACATCTATCTGAAAGCCGCGCGTTCACTGGTCGATGACGGACTGGCGAAGGAAGCGGATTTTCCCTGGGACACAGATGGCTATCGCGCGCCGCAGAGTGAATTTATCGATGGCGTCACCTATGACGGGCGCAAGCCGAATGATTATCTGAAGCTGTTTCCGATCGGCCTGAAGGATGCGCAGACGGTTCAGGGGGCGGATGTGAACGGGTAAGGTAATTGAATACTAAGTGAAGCGCCAAAATTCCGCCGTCATTGCGAGGCGCGGAACGCGCCGTGGCAACCCGCAGCGCCAGCGCTTGCGCGGCGTGTCCAGAGTCACAAACGCAGGCTTTCCTATGAGGCTCTGGATCGCCGCACCGCTTTGCGGCTCGCGATGACGGCGTGGGTTAAACAACAGGAAAAAATATATGTCAGTGGAAACGATGGCCGAGGAAATGAAATTACAGAATGAGGCGTCTGTGACCCCTTCATGGATATTGAAAAAATTATCTGAAATAGATCCGGCGCAATGGGTTGCCCACATATGGCGGAACTTTGGTATTCCTTTTATATCCATCGGTGTTTTTTTGTTTCTCTGGGCGCAGACCTCATCAAACATCGTCACCAGCCTTGGCGTCTTGCCGGGGCCGGTGCAGGTGTATGAGGAAATGCAGGGCCTGCTGGCGGATCATATTGCGCAGGGCGCCCAGAAAGACGCCTTCAATGCGCGTCAGGAAGAACGCAATGCAAAACTGCTTGCCGCCGATCCAGACGCCAAGGTGGTATGGCGCGAATATACCGGCAAGCCGACCTATGTTGATCAGATTTTTACAAGCCTGAAAACCGTGTTCATGGGTTTTTTCCTGGCGACGATTGTGGCCGTGCCGCTGGGCATTATCTGCGGCCTCAGCCCGGCTGCGAATGCCGCGTTGAATCCGATGATCCAGGTTTTCCGTCCGGTGTCGCCGCTGGCCTGGCTGCCGATTGTCACCATGCTGGTCAGCGCGCTTTATATCAGCGAAGACCCGATGTTTCAGAAATCCTTTATTACCTCAGCCATCACTGTGACTTTGTGTTCGCTATGGCCCACGCTGATCAATACCAGCGTGGGCGTCGCATCGATCGACAAGGACTTGTTGAATGTCGGCAAGGTGCTGCGCCTGAAATGGCATACACAACTGGTGAAGCTGGTGCTGCCATCGGCGCTGCCGTTTATTTTTACGGGCATGCGGCTGTCGCTGGGGGTTGGCTGGATGGTGCTGATCGCGGCTGAGATGCTGGCGCAAAATCCGGGTCTTGGAAAATTTGTGTGGGATGAATTCCAGAATGGCAGCTCGCACTCGCTGGGGCGCATCATGGTGGCGGTGTTTACCATCGGGATTATCGGGTTTCTGCTCGACCGCATGATGGGAAAATTACAGAGCCTGGTTACGTTCAACGATAAAAGATAGGAACACAGCATGTCCATTCTCGAAATAACCAATCTGCGCAAATCCTATGGTAGGGGCAGCAAACGCAGTGACGTGCTGGGCGGCATTAATCTGAAGGTTGAGGAAGGCGAGTTTGTCGCCATTGTCGGATTTTCCGGATCTGGCAAGACGACGCTTATTTCCGCCATTGCGGGCCTGATATCGCCGGACAGCGGAGAAATTCTGTGCAAGGGCGAGAAGGTCGCGCGCCCTGATCCTGAACGCGGTGTGGTGTTTCAAAACTATTCGCTGATGCCGTGGTTGACTGTGTACGGAAATATCGCGCTGGCGGTCGATACGGTGTTCAGCGATTGGCCAAAAGACCGCCGCGCCGAACATACAAATAAATATATTCAAATGGTCGGTCTGTCGCACGCCGCTGAGCGTTGGCCATCGGAACTGTCCGGCGGCATGCGCCAGCGCGTGGCGGTGGCGCGCGCGCTGTCCATGCAGCCGGAAATTCTGCTGCTGGATGAACCATTAAGTGCGCTGGACGCGCTAACCCGCGCCAAACTTCAGGATGAGCTGGCCGCGATCTCGCAGCAGCAGAAAAAAACCATCATTCTCATCACCAATGATGTGGACGAGGCGATTATTCTGGCCGACCGCATCATCCCGCTGGATCCCGGCCCGAACGCCGTGCTGGGGCCGGAATTTGCCGTTAACCTGCCACGCCCGCGCGTGCGCGCGGGGCTGAACCATGACCCGGTGTTCAAGAAGCTACGCCAGGACATTACTGCCTATCTGATGCAGAAAGGCGCAGCGCGCGCCTGCCGGACAGAAGAGAATTTATTGTTGCCAAAAATCACGCCGCTTAATTTGAACGCCGCAATGCCGAAAGCCGCCAAACAGGCGGGTGAGGCGCGCAGCCTGCATCTGGAGCGGTTTGTGGAATTTTCCCACGTCAGTAAAATCTATCCGACACCAAAGGGGCCGCTTACTGTGGTGGAAGACTTTGATCTGCGCATGCAAAAGGGTGAATTTATCTCGCTGATCGGTCATTCCGGCTGCGGCAAATCGACGGTGTTGTCGATGGTGGCCGGGCTGAATGATATCAGCGGCGGCGGCATCATTCTGGATGGGCGCGAAGTGGATGGGGCGGGGCCGGACCGGGGCGTGGTGTTTCAGGCGCCAAATCTGTTTCCCTGGCTAAGTGCGCGCGAGAATGTCGCGCTGGGGGTTGAGCGGGTCTATCCCCATGCCAGCGGATGGGAACGCAAGGCGATTATCGAATATTATCTTTGCCGCGTTGGCCTGGGTGACGCCATGGATAAACCCGTGACCGCCATGTCGAACGGCATGAAACAGCGTGTGGGCATTGCGCGCGCCTTTGCGCTATCGCCGAAACTGCTGCTGCTTGATGAACCCTTTGGCATGCTGGATTCGCTCACGCGCTGGGAATTGCAGGAAGTGCTGATGGATGTGTGGACGCGCACCCAGGTGACCGCCATCTGCGTCACCCATGATGTGGACGAGGCGATCCTGCTGGCGGATCGTGTAGTGATGATGACCAATGGCCCCAATGCCCGTGTCGGCAAGATCATGCAGGTCGATCTGCCGCGCCCGCGCACCCGCAAGGCCCTGCTGGCGCATCCGGATTATTACCGCTACCGCGAAGAACTGCTGAATTTTCTCGAAGAATATGAGCAGGGCCATACGCCAAAAGAAAAGGCGGCGTGATATTAATCGCGTGGCTTTAGCCCTTCCCCTATTGCTGTCATTACCCGGCTTGTCCGGGTAATCCATTCCGGGTAATCCCTGTCACACGCGAAGTTCCCGATTGGGTCTGGATTGCCCGGCTAAACCGGGCAATGACAGCGTGTGGGGAGATTTAATCCGTATAAAAATCGCTTAGAGCAATTTGTGATCATATTGAAGCGTATCCGGCGTGGCGGATATAGTTTTGACATTCGTCCGGGTTGAAGTGCTCGAGCAGTTTACCGATACGTTGCCATAGCGCGTCGCGGTTACGTTCGGC
>JBMOMW010000050.1:0-74918 GCA_049325255.1 Pseudomonadota bacterium
CGGCTTGTCCGGGTAATCCATGCCACATCCAATGGCTTGGGTTTTGGGGGTGTGGGTTGCCCGGCTAAACCGGGCAATGACAATGAGGGTGTGTGATGCGCTTCAATCCGTTCACAAAACGCTCTAGCCCCCGCGCCAGTTGGCGGGGCGCTTGGCCAGCCAGGCGCTTAATCCTTCGTGATAGTCGGGATGGGTGATGGCTTCATTCAGCAGCCGTTCGGATTCAGCTACGGCCGCCGCAACGGACTGGTGCTGATCAGTGTAAATCTGCCGTTTGGTCATGCGCAGGCTGCCGGGGGCGGATTTTTCGGCCAGCATCCCGGCATAGCCCCGCACATGCAGCATCAGCGCATCCGCCGCCAGTACTTTGTTAAGCATGCCCATGGCCATGGCCTCTTCGGCCAGAAACACCCGGCTGGACAGCAGAATATCATTTGCATGGGTCATGCCCACCAGACGCGGTAATACCCAGGACAGGCCGAATTCCGCCGGAAAGTTAAACCGCCCATGGGCCGCAGTGAATTTCGCCCCCGCAACCGCAAAGCGCAGGTCGGCATAACAGGCCAGCACCAGCCCAATACCCGCCGCAGCGCCATTGATGGCGGCGATCACCGGCTTGCTCAGTCCGAAATGATAGGCAAAAGTGGCGTCAAATTCGGGCCGCACCCCATAGCCGGGGGTGGCGATATCCCCGGATGTCCCCGCATCATAGCGGCCCTTTTCCGAATGGCCTTCCAGCGCGGCTGTATCGGCGCCTGCGCAAAACGCGCCCCCCGCCGGGTCGCCAGTTACGATTATCACCCGCACCAAAGGGTCCGCCTCGGCCATGGCCAGCGCCCAGCGATATTCGGTGTGCATGCGCCCGGTCCAGGCATTCATCCGCCTGGGCCGCGACAGCGTAATCGTGGCCACCTGATTTTCCACCGCACAGCGGAGTGTCTTGAGTTCCATGTCCTGGTCCTATATTACAGAATCCTGCGCGTAACTCCGTCAGCCGAGGAACCCCATGCCCGAAGATAAGCGCCTAACTTCCATCCCAAGCCTTGCCGCTGTCAAGCTGGATACGCCGCCTGACCGGGTGTTTGCGGACGCAAAGCCGCAGACAGATTTCAAATTCGGCGCGGAAACCGTGCGCGTGTTTGACGATATGGTCAGCCGCTCGGTACCCTATTACGATGAAATGCAGCGCATGACCGCAGAACTGGCGCGCGATTTTGCGCAACCCGATACGCGCCTCTATGATCTGGGCTGTTCCACCGCCACGACGCTGGCCATGCTGCATTATACGGTGGATCCCAGCGTGCAGTTTGTGGGCGTCGATAATTCACCCGAGATGCTGGGCAAGGCGCGTGAGAAGCTGGATGGTCTGGGCATCACGCGGCCCGTGGAACTGATGCTGTCCGATATCGAAAAAATGCCGCCGCTGCATGACGCCAGCGTGGTGGTGATGAACCTCACATTGCAATTTGTGCGTCCGCTGCACCGCGAACGTCTGGTCAAGCAGATTTATGACGGCATGACGGGACGCGGCGCGTTCATTCTGATCGAAAAGCTGACCGTTTCAGACAGTGACCTGAACCGGCTGTTCATCAATTATTATTACGACATGAAACGGCGCAATGGCTATTCCGAACTGGAAATTTCGCAAAAGCGCGAAGCGCTGGAAAATGTATTGATCCCCTACCGGCTGGAAGAAAATGCCGAACTGCTGAAGGGCGCGGGCTTCCGCAGCGTGGAAATGTTTTTCCGCTGGTATAATTTTTGCGGCCTGATCGCCGTTAAATGAGTGCAGCAAACATGATCGTTCAGATCGGCGACTGGTTTTTCAAATACCGCAATATCGCTTTTCCCGCCATGCTGCTGGCGCTGTTCACCGGCCTGCAGCCCACGCCGTTTCTGGGCAGCCCGGTGATCGATGCGTGGGCAGATATGCTGGGCCTGTTGCTGGCGCTGGCGGGTTCTGGCCTGCGCGCCTGGGTGATCGGGCTGGCCTATATCAAGCGCGGCGGCCTCGATAAAAAAGTGCATGCGGATACGCTGGTCAGTTCCGGCATGTTCGCGGTGTGCCGCAATCCCCTGTATGTTGGCAATGCGCTGGTGCTGCTGGGCCTGTTTATGGTGCACAACAACCCGCTCGCCTATATCATTGGCCTGCTGTTTTTCGGCGTCGCCTATTGGGGCATCGTTGCCGCAGAGGAAAAATTTCTGCTGGAAAAATTCGGTGACGGCTATCGCGCCTATTGCGCCCGCGTGAACCGCTTCTGGCCCGATTTCACGCATTACCACGAAGCCGTCGAAGGCATGGACTTCAACTGGCGCCGCATCGTGATCAAGGATTATTCCACCGTCTATACCTGGGTCGTGGGCATGATCATTCTCATTGCCTGGGAACATACCTGCTGGAACGGCGGCGCGTTCATTGATGCAATGGAGTCCGTACTCATCCCGCTCGGCATCGCAACAGCATTGGTGCTGCTCGTCCGCATCCTGAAAAAACGCGGCCTGCTGCCGGAGCATGCCGCGTGATTTAATTACACACTGAATAGCAGTGTATTACTTCTTCTTCTTCTTACTGCTATTGGGCCGTTGCGTGAGTGCAGAGCCTGCCGCAGACTTTGCGGCGGGACTCGACGTAGGGTCGCGGAGCACTTTGGAAGCCGCCGAAGCAGCTTTAGCGCTAGTCACCTCTTTGTTGGACTTTGCCATTAAAATCACCTCCTTCTATACCGGCGAATCACGATAGGCATCGCAAGCTAATATTATATGTTCATGTAATGTTCAAGGCAACGATTCGTTGTAATTTGATACTTCCGGTGTGTTATCCTGTAGCTGTACCACCATCGTCATAGGGCCGGTCATGATGAAGACAATCGCGGTTGAAATTGATGCACAGGGCAGGGTTCACCCGCTGGAGCCACAATTGCGCCTGCCGCCTGGCCGGGCGCTGCTGACCCTGCTGGAGCCGGCGGCAGGGAATAGCGCGCTGCTGGCCGAACAGGCCCTGGCGGAAGATTGGTTGCGGCCAGAGGAGGATGCGGCATGGGCCCATTTGCAGCCGGACAAATCGTAATTCTGCCTTTTCCGTTTTCGGAGCTGAGCCAGAGCAAATTCCGTCCATCGCTGCTGCTGGCCCATGCGGGACGCGGAGACTGGATTGCCTGTCAGATAACCAGCAACCCGTATGCCGACACACACGCAATTGCGCTAAGCGGAATGATTTTAAGTTGAATCACTTTCTTCCTGCGTCATTGCGAGCGAAGCGAAGCAATCCAGAGTCAAAATTATAGGCATTTCCGTGCCGCTCTGGATTGCCGCGCCGCTGCGCGGCTCGCAATGACGATGAAGAATATGACCGAATCTAAAATCATTCCGCTAAGCGACGCGGATTTCGTTACGGGCGGCCTACAATTGCTCAGTTATGCGCGCCCCGGGAAATTATTTACGGCCAGTGAAGCCTTGTTCTCCGGTAGCGCAGGTATTTTGCTGGATGCAACACTGAACCAGGTGCGCGAGACAGTGGCAGCCCTGGTTAAGGGTGAACTTGTCTCCCCTGAGTAAACTGAAAAAACGCGGCAGGCTATCGGAGCATGCCGCGTGATTTGATCACACCCCGTCGAGCATTTCGATTTCGGGTGCGCCGGCCAGCAAGGCGCCCATTTTTTTGAAGCCGGCCTGGAAATGCGGCGAGCTCATATGGGTATCGACCGCCGCCTGGTCCTTGTAATTTTCCAGCACAACATAGGTCTGCGGATCGGTTTTTGATTTGTGCAGGGCATAGAAATTATTGCCCGGTTCATCTTTACGGGTGGCGCGCGCCAATACGGAAAAGATTTCCTCGAACTCGGCGTTCTTGCCCGGCGCCACTTTAAGTTTCGCTACGATACCTATTGTCATTTTACATTTCCTTCCTGGTTGTTGTCAGTGTTTTGATCAGGTTTGATGCAGGTCTTATTCTCTCACTGTCATTACCCGGCTTGTCCGGGTAATCCAGAACTCCAAACCCAAGCTGCCGGGTGCAGCATGGATGCCCCGGACAAGCCGGGGCATGACAAATAAGGTTTGGGTGATGCATCAATTTGTTTAGAAAATGGTCTCAAACCCCGTCGAGCAGTTCGACCTCGGGCGCGCCGGCCATGCAGGCGCCCATTTTCTTGCCGCCTTCCTTGAAGTGCGGATATTCGCGGTGCGCGGCAAAGGCTGCAGCATCCTTGTAATTTTCCAGCACCACATAAAGCAGCGGGTCGGTCTTGGATTTGTGCAGGGCGTAGAAATTATTGCCCGGCTCGTTCTTGCGCACGGCGGCGGCCAGTTCGGCGAAAATTTGTTCAAACTCGGCGTTCTTGCCGGCCTGTATCTTGATCTTTGCGATGACACCCAGGCTCATGGTTTCTTCTCCCTGCTGTTATGGACCCCTATTATGCCCCTATTATTGCGCAATCGCCAAGTCCTCTCGCAAGGTTTTTGACGCCAGCCAGAAATGCGCCGCCGACCACAAATGCGCCATGGAGACGCAGAGCAGCGCATAGCGCAGCGAATCCGCCCCATATAAAGGATGCAGCAGATCGCTGAGAATGCCAACCAGTTGCGGCCCGATGCCCATGCCGATAAAACTGCTCATGAATAACAGGATCGCTGCGGCCATGGCGCGCATTTTGAGGGGGGCCAGCGCCTGCGCCATGGCGAATACCGGGCCATGATACAGATTGGCGAAGATAATCGGCGCCACAAACCAGGCCAGCGTCGCAAATGATGTGCCGGAAAGATAAATCCCAAAACTGAACGGCACGGCAATCAGGCCGCCAAGCGCCGGGATCCATAATTGCCAGCGTACATTGCGCTTCGCCAGATGATCGGCCAGATAACCACCCGCCGCCGTGCCAATGACGCCGCCAATGCCAAGGATGATCGCCAGCGCCGTGCCGACCTCGCCGCTGGTCATGTGATAGCTGCGATGCAAAAAGCTTGGCACCCAGATCAGAACGCCATATCCCGCAATCGCCTGGATGCCGATAGCAACGACTAAATGCCGGAAGGACTTTCGTTTCCACATGATCTGCGCCACTTCGCGCAGGGGCGGCTGTTCGGCTTTTACGGCGCTTGCTCTGCCACTCGCCACGGCGTAGCCGTTTGGCGTAGCCTGGTCGGCATGGCCGCGCGGCGGTTCGCGCAAAGTCAATCGCACCGCCACCGCAAGTATAAGCCCCGGCACGCCCACGGCCATGAACGCAACGCGCCAGCCATATAATTGCTCCAGCCAGCCGCCAACCGCAAAACCCGCCATGATGCCAATGGGAATGCCCAGCGAATAAATCGCCAAAGCCGAACTGCGGGTTTCGAGCGGCACATAATCCGCGATCAGTGAATGCGAGGAAGGCCCGCTGCCCGCCTCGCCCACACCCACCAGAATGCGCGCCGCCAGCAATTGCCAGAAATTCTGCGCCAGCCCGCAGAGCGCGGTCATAAAGCTCCAGAGCGCCACGCTGATGGAAATAATATTGACCCGCGAACTTCTATCCGCCAGCCGCGCGATGGGCACCCCCAAAGTGGCATAGAACAGCGCGAAGGCGATACCGGACAAAAATCCCAGCGCGGTGTCGGAAAGCCGCATCTCCTGCTTGATCGGCTGCATCAGGATCGACAGGATTTGCCGGTCGATAAGATTGACCGCATAGACCATTGTCAGCATACCGATGACATAGCGGATATAGGGTTTGCTGAAATACGCGGCCGGTTCATGGGCCGGTGTCAGCGCCGCCGCCGCGGCGCCGTCTTCGTCTATGCTGGTCATATTTCCCCCTTATTATTCTATCGCCAGTTTCAGGTCTTCGCGAAGGGTCGCCGCTGCTTTCCAGAAATGATAGGCCGACCAGAGGTAAAATGAACTCGAAATCAGCAGGGCATAGCGCAGGGATTCCTCGCCATGGGCCGGCGCCAGAAGATCGCTCATAATCCCAACCGCCTGCGGCCCCAGCCCCAGGCCGATAATATTCAGGACAAACAGCAGCAGGGCGCTGGCCATAACCCGCATCCGCACCGGCGCCAGTGTCTGGGTCACCGCAAATCCCGGACCCAGCCAAGTGTTCACCAATATCATCGGGAAAAACAGAAATATCAGCGACCAGACCGGCCCGCCAGATAGATATACGCCCACACAAAAAGGCGCCGTAAGAAGAATGGAAATCGCCGGAACCCACATCTGCCAGCGCCTATCGCGCTTCGATAGCAGATCGGCAAGATAGCCCCCTGAAAAAGTGCCGATCAGTCCGCCCACCCCAATGACCAGCGACAGCCACAGGCCGATTTCACCGCTTTGCATATGATAGCTGCGCGCCAGGAAGCTGGGCATCCATTGATAAATGGAGTAGGTGGCAAAGGCCTGCAACGCCGTCCCCAGTGATAAATGCCAGAATGTTGGCACACGCCACATATGGCGCACCACTACCAGGATGGGCGGTGTTTCCACCTGTTCCTTGACGCCGCCCTGGGAATGGCCGCGCTGGGGTTCATCCAGCGAATAGCGCACAATCACGGCCAAAGCGACGCCCGGCAGGCCAAGCGCCAGAAAGGCCACCCGCCAGCCATAATATTGTTCGATCCAGCCCCCCAGAAGATAGCCCGACAACAGCCCCAGTGGCACCCCAACGGCGAATATGCCGAGCGCGGTCGAGCGGCCTTCGACCGGCACATAATCGGCAATCAGCGAATGCGATGGCGGACTGCCACCCGCTTCGCCAACCCCCACGCCAATGCGCGCGGCCAGCAATTGCCAGAAATTTTGCGCCACGCCGCATAGCGCCGTCATGATGCTCCATAACACCAGGCAAATGGTCAGGATGTTGACGCGCGAATGCTTGTCGGCCAGGCGCGCAATGGGCAGGCCCAGCACCGAATAAAAAATCGCGAAGGCGATGCCGCCCAGAAAACCCAGCTCTGTATCGGACAGCCGCATCTCTTCCTTGATGGGCTGCATCAGGATCGCCAAAATCTGCCGGTCGGTCAGATTGACAAGATAGACCACCGACAGAATACCCACCGCATAGCGCACATAATTGGCGCTGTACACCACCGGCAAGTCCGCCGGTATCAGACCGGTTTTCTCCGGTCCGTTATTATTGTCCACCCGATTATCCCACTACTTCTTTTTCTTGCGCACTTCGCGCCCCAGCGTTGTTTCATAGACCCGCATCAGCGCGGTGGCGTCATCGCCGCCAAAGCCCATACCGCGCGCCATGCGCATCAGATTATGGGTCTGCGCACCCTGCGGTAATGGAATGCCCAGTTCATCGCCCAGTTCCAGCGCCAGATGCAAATCCTTATAGGCCAGATCAATGGTGAAGGTGGCCGACCAGTCGCCATTCAGGGTTTTATGCGCCACGCCGCGATAGGCCATGCTATTGCCGGAACTGTTGCGGATCACCTCGTTCAACGCTTCGGGATCGATACCCGCCGCCGCGCCCAGCATCAGCCCTTCGGCCGCCGCCGCCATATTGCTGAAGGCCAGCATATTATTGACGATCTTGGCAATGGCGCCACTGCCCAGATCGCCCAGATGTGAAATGCTCTGCCCGAAACTTTCAAAAATCGGCATGCAGCGGTCATAAGCCGCCTTGTCACCGCCCACCATGATGGCGATGGTTTTTTTCTCCGCGCCGATCGCGCCGCCAGACACCGGCGCATCCAGCGTGACGACGCCCTTGGGGGCCAGTACGCCCGCGATCTTGCGGATCATGATCGGCGAATTGGTGGACAGATCAATATAAACCGTCCCCTGACGAATGCCTTCGATAATGCCATTGGGGCCCAAGGCCACCGCCTCCACATCCTTTGGCATCGGCAGCGAGGTCATCACCACATCCACCTGGGACGCGACATCCCTGGGCGATGTTCCCGCCTTTGCGCCCAGATCGGTGCAGGTTTTAACCGCCGCCGGGTTCAGGTCAAGCACAATGACGTCATGCCCGCCCTTGATAATATTGCGGCACATGGGGCCACCCATATTGCCAAGACCGATAAAGCCAACTTTCATGAGGGTTCCCCTTGCTGTAATGATCTGTGAACGGAATTTTTTATACCAACGGCACCATGCCTGATCCTGTCATTCTGAGCGAAGCGAAGAATCTCGCCCCATATCGTGGGGATTCTTCGCTTCGCTCAGAATGACAATGGGTCTGTTCATCAGGCCGCTGATGTCATTTAATCTCATAATCTCAGCTTCGTGCAGTACAGGAATGAAATGCCTGTGCCAATTTACGGTGTCACCCCGGAATAAATCCGGGGTGAATGCTCACGTGTGTGGGGATGCCCTAACCCGGCAGCAGACCCGATTGCTTCACGCCCTTCAGCGACTTGCAGTTGGCGGCCCAGTCATAGGCATCTGTCAGGCGCTTGCAGCGCGTTTCGATCAAATGTTTCAGGCCCGGATCGGTGAAGATATAAAGCTGATCCGCCTGCATGGCTTCCAGCACCAGATGGCCGACAATATCGGGATTAAGACCCTGAGCCAGCATTTCCGCTGTGCGGTCGCGAGGGTTGGGCGCCACGACGCCGCCATACTCTTCGGGCCGGTTGCGCGCGGAATTGCCGATATTGGTGGCGACAACCCCGGGGCACAGTACCGACGCGCCGATATTATCCTTGCGATGATCGGCCGCGAACGTCTCCATGATGCCGACAACGGCGAATTTCGTCGCATTGTACGGCCCCGCGCCGCGCAGGCCAACCATGCCCGCCATGGATGCGGTGCTGATCACATGGCCGCCTTCGCCGTGTGAGAGGATCAGCGGCACAAACGCCTGCAAGCCATAGACGACGCCCCACAGATTGACATCCACCACCCAGTTCCAATTGCGGATGCTGCAGGTTTCGCTATATCCGCCCACGGCCACGCCGGCATTGTTGCTGATGACATGCACCTTGCCAAATGTATCCACGGTTTTCTTGGCGGCGTTCTGCACCGATTCCAGCTTGGTGACGTCAACCTGCACACAGGCCGCCTCCAGCCCTTTGGCTTTCAACTCATCAACGGCCTTTTGCGCAGGCACCAGTTCAATATCGCCGATCATGACCTTCATGCCCGCTGCGGCGAATGACCGGGCCATGCCCAGGCCCATGCCGCTGGCGCCGCCAGTGATAAAGGCAACTTTTCCTTTTACGTCTTTCATTGTGTTTATGCCGTCCGCTGGTGCAGACGCCTCCCTTGGCTGAAGTGATGCGGGACGTTTTCGCCGCCCTGCCTTGTTATGAAGTTTTAAGCTATTTCGTCAGCAGGCCGCCGGGCAGAGCGCCGGCCTGTTTTTCGCCTTTCAGCGCCTTGCAGTTCGCCGCCCAGTCATAGCCCTGCAGAATGCGCTTGCAGCGGGTTTCGATAATATGCCGCAGGCTGGGATCCGTGAAGATATAGAACTGATCTTCCTGAATGGCTTCCAGCACCTGACGGCCCACCGCGTCGGGGTTAAGCCCCTTGGCCAGTTCGGTGGCCGAGATGCCCTTGTCGCTGGCCTTCGCCGCGCCGCCATATTCGGGCTGCCGGTTGCGGGTGGAAGACGCGATATTGGTGGCCACCAGACCCGGACACAGCACCGAAGAGCCCAGATTATCCTTGCGATGTTCCGCCGCAAAGGTTTCCATGATGCCGACCACGGCGAATTTCGTTGCATTATACGGCCCCGCACCGCGCAACCCGGCCATGCCCGCCATCGACGCCGTGCTGGTCACATGACCGCCTTCGCCATGCGAGAGGATCAGCGGCACAAAAGCCTGAAGCCCATGCACCACGCCCCACAGATTAACGTCCACCACCCAGTGCCAGTTGCGCATATCGCAGGTTTCGCTATGGCCAAACACGCCGATACCGGCATTATTGCTGATCAGATGCACCTTGCCGAATGTGTCCACCGTCTGTTTGGCGGCGGCATGCATGGCGTCCAGCTTGGTCACGTCAACCTGTAGCCAGGCCGCTTCATAGCCCTTGCCGGTCAATTCAGCCGCCGCGCGCTTGGCGGGTTCCGCCTCGATATCGGCGATCATCACCTTCATGCCTGCCGCCGCAAATGCGCGCGCCATGCCCAGGCCCATGCCGCTGGCGCCACCCGTGATGAACGCCACTTTTCCCTTTACGTCTTTCATAGTGATCCTACCGCCTGCCTGCGCAAGCGTCTCCCTGTGCTGATGTTAAGCGGGGCTTTTTGCGCGCCCCGCAATTATTATGGTTGCAGCTTTGCCTAATGGCGGCGGCAGGTCAAGCGTGTCGCTATTCCTTCAGAATGCCGCCCGGTATGCCGCCCGCCTGTTTCTGGCCTGCCAGCGCCTTGCATTTATCGGCCCAGTCATAACCCGCCATCAGGCGCTTGTGCCGCGATTCAATCATTTTGCGCATGCTCGGGTCGGTGAAAATATAGGGCTGATTGTCGATGATGGCTTCCAGCACCTGTTTGCCCACCACATCGGGATGCAGGCCCTGCGCCAGCACATCAGCGATACGTTCTTTCGAACTTGGCGGCGCTGCGCCGCCATAATCATCCTGCCGGTTGCGGGTGGAGGTGGAAATATTGGTCGCCACCGCGCCGGGGCACAGCACCGAAATGCCCAGATTGCTTTTGCGGTTTTCCGCCATCATGGTTTCCATGATGCCGACCACCGCAAACTTAGTGGCGTTGTAGGGCCCCGCGCCACTTAGCCCGACCATGCCCGCCATCGAGGCGGTGCTGACCACATGGCCGCCTTCGCCGTGCGAGAGGATCAGCGGCACGAACGCCTGCAAGCCATACACAACGCCCCACAGATTTACGTCCACCACCCATTCCCAGTTCTTGATATTGGCGGTTTCGCTTTTCCCGAAGACGCCAATGCCTGCATTATTGCACAGCACATGCACCTTGCCGAATGTGTCCACAGTCTTTTTCGCCGCCGCATGCACATCCGCCATTTTGGTGACATCAAGCTGCACACAGGCCACGTCATAACCTTTGGCCTTCAGCGCATCGGTTTCGCGCTGCAATGGCCCTGCTTCAATGTCGGCCAGCATCACTTTCATGCCGGCTTCCGCAAACGCGCGCGCCATGCCAAGCCCCATGCCGCTGGCCGCGCCGGTGACGAACGCCACTTTTCCCTTTACGTCTTTCATGAACTTCCCTCCGGTTATTATTATTGATTATCCCACTTTCGCCGCATGTCCGCCATCGATGGGCAGCACTGCGCCGGTGACGAAATTGGCTTCGTCCGACGCCAGATACAGCGCCCCATAGGCCACATCCCAGCCGGTGCCCATCTTGCCGCGCAGTGGCACGATGCGGTCGCGCATGGCGCGCACCTCTTCACGCGAAATGCCGCGCGCCTGGACATTGCCTTCGATCGCCATCGGCGTGTCCATCAGGCCCGGCATGATCACATTGCAGCGCACCCCATATTTGGCGTTGGTCATGGCGATGGACTGGGTCAGCTTGTTCACCCCCGCCTTGGAAATTTCATAGGCGGTGATGCCGCCCGACGACACGGCGGCGGCCGAGGAAATATTGACGATGGATCCGGATTTCTGTTCGCGCATCACCGGGATCACATGTTTGCAGGTCAGCCACATCGCCTTGAGATTAACCAGCATGATCTGGTCATAGGCGTCTTCGGTCAGCAAGTGCGGCTGCGCGTCGCCAAAGCCGATGCCGACATTATTATGCAGAATATCGATGCGCCCCATTTTGTCGCAGGCCGCCTTCACCAGCGCGATATTCGCCGCCTCGCTGGTGATGTCGGCCTCGTAAGCGAAGGCGTCGCCGCCTTCCTTCACGATCATATCGACGGTGTCCCGCGCTGATTGCAGGCGTTTGTCCACGCACATCACCTGTGCGCCCTCGCGGGCGAACAGGATGGCCGTTGCGCGGCCATTGCCAATGGTCTCGCCCGGCGTTTGCCCGGCGCCAACGACAATGGCTTTCTTGCCTTGCAATCGCATGCTCAAAAACCTTTCACGCCTTCATCCAGTTGCACGCCGAAACTGTTCAGGCACATCGACACCAGATTATACTGGCCGACTGTGAACACCACATCCATCAGTTGCTGGGTGTTATAGGTTTTGGCCAGCCCGTTCCAGACGGCGTCTGAAATGCAGGCGTCCTTGTGCAGATCATCGGCGGCGCGGATCAGCAGCGCGTCATGCGCGCTCCAGCCCGGCGCATCGGCGCCCAGCTTGATCCGGGCGATTTCTTCGTCGCTCAGGCCCACGGCGCGGCCAAACACCACATGCTGGCCCCACTCATATTCCGCCTGGCACAGCCAGCCGATGCGCAGGATCAGAATTTCGCGTTCACGCGGCGCCAGGGTGTTGGTTTCCCCCATAATATGATTGGCCCAGACGCCGAATTTCTTGTTGGCCTCCGGGTGGCGCGACAATGTGCCCAGCACATTATACACATGCATCTTCGCGCCAAATTCGGTGCTGCCGCCCTTGAGACGGCCCAGGGTCTTGGCCTGTTCCGGCGTCCATTCGCTTTCATCCAGCGGCTTGATGCGTGGTTTTGACAGCTTCATGATGATCCCTCCCTGATTTTTATTTCTTATAAGGGATCAGTCTGCCCTATCTGCGGGACGGGGAAAAGCATTTTTGTATTTGCGCCGTCAGAACCCCTTAAGGCCTTCATCCAGTTGCACGCCGAATGAATTCAGCGCCATGGACACCAGATTATACTGGCCGACGGTGAACACCACATCCATCAATTGCTGGGTATTATAGCGTTTGGCCAGCCCGTTCCAGGTGGCGTCCGAGATGCAGGCGTCCTTGTGCAGTTCATCCGTCGCGCGCAGCAGCAGAGCGTCCAGTTCGCTCCATCCTGGTGCGTCTGCACCCAGTTTGATGCGCTCGATCTCGGCGTCCGACAGGCCGCACGCCCGGCCGATGACCGCATGTTGCGCCCATTCATATTCCGCCTGGCACAGCCAGCCGATGCGCAGGATCAGAATTTCGCGTTCGCGCGGCGCCAGGGTGGAGGTGTCGCCCATGACATGAAACGCCCAGACATTGAATTTTTTGGCCGCTTCCCAATGATTGCCCAGCGTACCCATGACGTTAAACACCACCGCCGTGCTGATCCCGGACTTGCCCTTTTTAGCAGCCTCATATTGTGGCCTCTGTTCGTCGTTCCACTGGCTTTCCGGCAACGGCGCAATGCGTGGTTTTGACAGTTTCATGATGATCCCTCCCCGATTGTGATTTCCTGCTGAAGGTCAGTTTGCCCGAATTTTTGGCTGCGCACAAAGATTAATAGGGCAGTGCAGATAACGTTTTGCAGTGAAAGGCAACGGGGATAGGGATAGATCGTCTATTGTTGATCGGGAGGGCAAAAAATGGAAAACTTCTGGGCAGGAACAATCAGCGCTGTAGCCGGAGTAGTGGTTGGAGGTGGCGTGACCTGGCTTTTAGAGTTAAGCAAATTCAAGCGTAACCGGGCCGTGCAGCAACAGATCGCCGCCATGCAGATAGCATCTCTGTTAGATTACTGGCTCAATGATATTTATCAGGTATTTGCAAATAGGCAGATTGATCAAGAGCCTGACGATTATGATCCTGACAGAGACGCCTTCCCATTGCCGTGGCATATTCCAGACTTTCCATTAAAAAACTCCCTCGCCGTGATTTCATTGCTGAAATCAGAATCTGCGAAAAAATTGTTTGACGTCATTGCAAAATTACAAAATGCGGAATTTTCTGCTCACTTCACTATGAATGTTCAGCGGCCTGAGGATGCAGAGAATGAATTTAAAAGAGAGTTAGGAAACATCTATTTTGAATGCCAAAATGTTTATGAGGATTTGGCTAGGCAAACCGGTTGGACAACTCAGTCCAGCCGGGAAAATCGAACAGAATTCATGCGGGAAAGGCTGGGAAGGGCGGATTGATCGGCGAGATAATCTACCCCTCCGCCTTATCTGCACCCGCAAACAAATCCTTTATCCGCGCAAAAAAGCTGCTGGATTCGGGGGAGGTTTTTTCGCTGCCGGCTTCGGCGAATTCGCGCAGCAATTCCTTCTGGCGTTTGGTCAGATTCATTGGCGTTTCGACCACGGTTTCGATGAACAGATCGCCGAAGCCCGTGCCGCGCAGCGGCGGCATGCCCTTGCCGCGCAGGCGGAACTGGCGGCCGCTCTGGGTGCCCTCGGGAATTTCAATGCGCGCGGGTGCGCCTTCCATTGACGGCACCTCGATCTGGCCGCCCAGCGCTGCGCTGGTCATGGAAATGGGTACGCGGCAGAACAGATTATTACCGTCGCGCTGAAATATCGGATGCGGCGTGATGGAAATGAACACATAGAGATCGCCCGATGGGCCGCCCTGAATGCCGGCCTCGCCTTCGCCCGACAGGCGGATGCGCGTACCTTCTTCCACGCCGCGCGGCACGGCGAAATTCAGGGTGCGTTCTTTTTGCACCCGGCCCGCGCCATGACACGCCTTGCACGGGCTTTTGATCACCTGGCCGCGCCCGCCACAGGAAGGGCAGGTGCGCTCAATGGTGAAGAAACCCTGTTGCGCGCGCACCTTTCCCGCCCCGTTACAGCCTGCGCATGTAACCGGTGTCGATCCGGCCCCCGCGCCGCTGCCCTTGCAGGGTTCGCAAGCCACCGAGGTTGGGACGCGGATATCCGCCTGTTTGCCGAGATAGGCCTCGTTCAGGCTGATCTCCATATTGAAACGCAGATCGGCCCCGCGCGTGCGATTACTGGCGCGCCTGCCGCCCATGCCGAACAGATCGTTGAACACATCGGACAGATCGGAAAAGCCAAAGCCATCGCCGCCGCCATTGCCGCGCGGGCCGCCATTCTCAAACGCCGCATGACCAAAACGGTCATAGGCGGCGCGTTTCTGGTCGTCTTTCAGAATATCATAGGCGTGGGTGATTTCCTTGAACTGGGATTCAGCCTTGGCGTTTTCACGGTTCTGGTCGGGATGATGCTCCTTGGCCAGCTTGCGATAGGCTTTTTTGATAATCTCGGGAGAGGCCCCCCGTTCTACCCCCAGGGTTTCATAAAAGCACCGCTTAGCCATTCCTGCCCGTCCTCAATTCAATCTTTGCTGTCATCCTGAGCCGAAGGCGAAGGATGACAGCCGAACATGTTTCAGTCTTTCTTATTGTCGTCGATTTCTTCGAAATCCGCATCAACGACACTGTCATCGCCACCGGCATGGCCACCATCGCCTGCTTCCTCCTGCGGCTTGTACATGGCCTCGCCGACTTTCATCGAGACAGTCATCAGCGCCTGAATTTTTGGCGCCAGTTCCGCTTCGCCCGCATTTTCATCCTGCATGGCGCTGCGCAGCTCGGCAATGGCGGTTTCAACTTCGCCTTTCAGACCGGCATCCACTTTGTCGCCCGCTTCGGTGAGGGTGCGTTCGGTGGAATGGATCAACTGTTCCGCCTGATTACGGGCCTCGACACGGGCGCGCTTGGCCTTGTCTTCACTCGCATGCAGCTCCGCGTCCTTGACCATTTTTTCGATGTCGGCATCGCTTAATCCGCCCGACGCCTGGATCTGGATATGCTGTTCCTTGCCGGTGGCCTTGTCTTTCGCGCCGACATTCACGATGCCGTTGGCGTCAATATCAAATGTCACCTCGACCTGGGGCACGCCGCGCGGCGCAGCCGGAATTCCGACCAGATCAAACTGGTTGAGGAATTTATTGTCGGCAGCCATTTCGCGTTCGCCCTGAAACACGCGAATGGTCACGGCGGACTGATTGTCTTCGGCGGTCGAGAACACCTGGCTCTTGCGGGTCGGGATCGTGGTGTTGCGGTCAATCAGCCGCGTGAACACACCGCCCAGCGTTTCGATGCCCAGCGACAGCGGCGTGACATCCAGCAGCAGCACGTCTTTGACATCGCCCTGCAACACGCCCGCCTGAATGGCCGCACCCATGGCGACGACCTCGTCGGGATTGACACCCTTGTGCGGTTCGCGGCCAAAGAAGTTTTTCACCACTTCGCGCACCTTGGGCATGCGGGTCATGCCGCCCACCAGCACCACTTCGTCAATCTGACCCGCAGTGAGGCCCGCATCTTTCAGCGCCTGCGCACAGGGTGCGACGGTTTTCTGAATCAGATCATCCACCAGCGCCTCGAACTTTGCGCGGGTCAGCTTCATGGTCAGATGCTTGGGGCCGGTCTTGTCGGCGGTGATAAAGGGCAGGTTGATTTCGGTTTGCGGGGTCGAAGAAAGCTCAATCTTGGCTTTTTCGGATTCTTCCTTCAGGCGTTGCAGCGCAAGTTTGTCATTGCGCAGATCAATGCCATGTTCTTTCTTGAATTCATCGGCCAGATAATTCACCAGCCGCATGTCGAAATCTTCACCACCCAGAAAAGTGTCGCCATTGGTGGATTTCACTTCGAACACGCCATCGCCGATTTCCAGCACCGACACGTCGAATGTGCCGCCGCCCAGATCGTAGACGGCAATTACCTTGCCTTCCTGCTTGTCCAACCCATAGGCCAGCGACGCAGCGGTGGGTTCATTGATGATGCGCAGCACTTCCAGGCCGGCGATCTTGCCGGCGTCCTTGGTGGCCTGGCGTTGCGCATCGCTGAAATAGGCGGGAACGGTGATCACCGCCTGATCGACTTTTTCGCCCAAAAAGGCTTCGGCGGTTTCTTTCATCTTTTGCAGGATGAAGGCCGAGATCTGACTGGGGGAATATTTCTGGCCATGGGCCTCGACCCAGGCATCGCCATTATTCGCCTTGGTGATCTTGTAGGGCACCATTTTGGCGTCTTTCTGCACTGTCGGATCGGTAAACCCCCGCCCGATCAGACGTTTGATGGCGAATAAGGTGTTTTCCGGGTTAGTCACCGCCTGGCGTTTGGCGGGCTGTCCGACCAGACGTTCGCCATCTTCCGTAAAGGCGACGATGGAAGGGGTGGTGCGCGACCCTTCGGCGTTTTCAATGACGCGCGGTGTTGCGCCGTCCATGATGGCGACGCATGAATTCGTTGTGCCAAGGTCGATACCGATTACTTTTCCCATGTTCTTTCACTCCTGCGGCAGACCTGCCGGGCCACAATGGCGCCCGTAAAGGCCCCCATTAACAATTGGTTCGTGTCTATGACCCCATGTCATACCACACATACAGCCACTCCCGGACAGGGGTGGACCGTGTGAAGGGTATATAGGGGCCGCCTGTCTGGGCCGCAACCCACTCCGGGGACGGCTGACAAGAAAATTTGGTGTCCGTGGCATCAGGCGGACGTATTAACCGTACTGCCGGGCGCGCCGGAATTCTGATGGCCGCCCTTGGCCACGCCGACCATGGCCGGACGCAACAATCTGTCGCCAATGACATAGCCCATTTGCAGAATTTGCACGATAGTGCCGTCCGGCTGGCCGGTATCGGGGGCCTCGAACATGGCCTGATGGAAGTTGGGGTCGAATTTCTCCCCCATCGGGTGAATCGGTTTGATGCCGTGACGCTCAAAAATGCCCAGCAACTGACGCTGGGTCAGCTCCATGCCCTCGATCAGGTTCACCACGCCTTCCTGGGCGCGCACCTCTTCGGGAATGCTGCTGACGGCGCGGTCCAGCGTGTCGGGTACCGCCAGCAGGTCGCGCGCCAGGCTGGCGATGGCGAACTTGCTGGCGTCCTGCTTTTCCTTGGCGGCGCGGCGGCGGATATTTTCACCCTCGGCCACGGCGCGCAAAAGCTGATCCTTGAGATCCGCCACCTCGGTTATCAGCCGCGCAATAAGCTCCTCCGGGGTGGGTTGCGGCGGCGTCTCGGGCTGAATTTCGATATTTTCTTCCTGAGGAAAACCCTCAGCTTCGTTCTCGATTTCGTTCATCATAAATCCATTATTTTTGCAGCGGCACTCTATAGCAGAACGCGTTCAGGACAACAATTGCCCGACAATCTTGGCGGTATAATCCACCATGGGGATGATGCGGGCATAATTCAACCGGGTCGGACCAATAACTCCGATCACGCCGACAATCTGTTCGTTCTTGTTGCGATAGGGCGATAGCACCAGCGACGAACCGGACAGGCTGAACAGCTTGTTTTCCGATCCGATGAAAATGCGCACCCCATCGGCGTTGCGGGCCAGCTCCAGAAGCTGGATCAGGTCATTCTGGCCCTCCAGATCTTCGAACAGGGTGCGGATACGCTCCAGATCCTCGATCGCGTGCACATCCTCCAGCAGATTGGAATGGCCCCGCACAATCAGCGAGGCCCCTGCACTGCGATTATGCCCACCGCCCCAGACCGCAAGCCCCGCTTCCACCACCTTGGCGCTCAACTCATCCAGCTCCAGGCGCTTGCTCTCCAGTTCCACCAGTATCTGCCTGCGCGCCTCTTCCAGGGTGCGGCCCAGAAGCCGCGCATTCAGATAATTGCTGGCCTGTTGCAGCGCGCCCGCTGTCATGCCCAGCGGCACCGTGATCAGACGGTTTTCCACATGGCCATCCTGCCCGACAATCACCGTCAGCGCCTGACCGGGACCGATATTTACAAATTCGATATGCTTGAGCGGCGGTTCATGCTTGGGCGACAGCACCAGTCCGGCGCAACGCGCCAGACCCGAGAGGCGGCTGGTGGCGTCCGCCAGCACATCTTCCATCTTGGCGCCATGCGAGGACGCCATGGCCTCGATTTCGCGCGCCTCTTTTTCGGTGACATTGCCGATTTCCAGCAGCGCGTCGACAAACATGCGCAGGCCGGTTTGCGTGGGAATACGGCCTGCACTGGTATGCGGCGCATAGAGCAACCCCATATCCTCCAGATCCTTCATGACATTGCGGACCGTGGCGGAGCTGAGCAGCGTCGGCAGTTGCGCCGCAATGCTCCTGGAGCCAATCGGCCCCCCTTCGGCCAGATAGGCCTCGACCAATGCGCGGAAAATCTGCCGGGATCGTTCATTCAGTTCCGTAATCATGACGGCAATATAGCATATAGCCGGCGCGATCTGTACACTCGGTAGTGTCTCAGTTTGAAATCTCCGTGCCGCGCTTTTTGTAAATCGCAGGCCGTCCGGGTTTCGGTGCGGCGGCATCAATCAGCGCCACAATGTCCGTCATATCCCAAAGCCTGTCAGATACGCCAGCGGCCATCGCTGGGCTGACTTTCAATGTCTTGTGGATGCGGGCGAAGTTGTAATGCACGAAGTATAGCGCCAGGGCGTGGCAATGATTATCAACCTTCTTTGAGAAGGCATTCGTCAGCCGGGTAAAGCGGCCCTTGGCGCTTTCTGGCGTTGCACCATACAGCTTGATCAGCATGGCGTAGTCCACATCGCCGCCAAACGCGCCCTCAACCGCTTCGAGATAAGCCTTGTGGCCGTCTGTCGTAAGTTGCACCCGGTTTGCCAGACGGCTGCGCAGATCATCCATAAACTCGATGGCGTATCCACTGTCACGCCCGCCAACCATCCATGACAGGATCATCTTGTGGCCGCTATCAAGCGCCGTCCAGGTCCACACGTCGCCCGCCTGATCGGGTGCAGCCTAGGCCATGGCGACATTCTTTGCCTTGGCGTAGCAGAACGACCAGATTTCATCGCACTGCACCTTGGACGCCTTCACGTGGCGCACATGGGCGTCATGATAGGCAGCACAAGCTGTGCCAGCATCAACCAGCAGCTTCGTAACCGTGTTGATAGATACACCCGTCACGCGGCTGATAGATCGCATGGATGATCCTTCAACCAGCATGCTGAGAATTTGGGCGCGCGTATTTAAGGGCAGTTTATTCATGCCCTTGATATAATGTGATATAATGCTGATAAAGTCAAATAGCAAGCATTATTTTCAGTTTATAAGCTAGTAAAAGTGTTTATATTTTCTTGGTGTGTGCGGGGAATTAATAAGCCCCCTCTGAATCGCCGCAATCACCTTTTGTGTCGCAGGTTTATGCGGTCTAAATCGACCATCGCTAATCCCCCTTATTATTGTGGCATTGCTCTCAACTCTGGCCGCGCGATATACTACCCAACTTTTGCGCCGAATGAATTCATGGTCGCCTGCATTAAGAATACACGAATCATCACAGAGGGGGTTCGTCCATGTTGCTATATTAACAAGCAAATATTCATCATTGCCGCTGGGTTTTGTACAAATAAAAAACAGGTGGAGCTTGTCGGGACTTTGGATGTTCCCAGATGGCATTAGGAGTGTCTTTCCTGGGGCCGGAACAAACAAGAGTTTATTCTCGCAAAGAGGCAAAAACCTCGTCTATTTCTCTCTCTTCCCGTATGCTTTGATCCAGATCGTCTACATTTTGCTTGCGCAGATGCTTCAACAGCCTTCCATAAGGAATAGGAGTTGAGCTTCCGTTTGGGTCTTCCCATTCGGGGCAATGAGTGTGGGTATAGTCTCTGATCACCCATCGGTCCATGTGGCCTAACTCGCTCCAAACTTCATTTAGAGATTCAAGTTCGGCGTCGCTTAACTCATCAAGCGCAGCATCATCAAATGTCCGCGCGACAGTTACATCATATCCTTGACGTCCGCCTATAAACTGATCCCACCCGGCATCCTTAAAAGCTCCGTCAATAAAATTGAGAGTCATGGAGTTTACCGGGCCGTGCGGCATAGACACCAAACAATCATAAAATATCGGGAAATTAAATTTCTCAATATGTTTGCGGTTAGATAGATAGATTAGTTTTATCAACTTTAACACAGGTGCGCTTCCGCCATCCCTTACAACAAAGAAGGCGGTCACTTGCGCGGCCTTGCGAGCGTTGAACCATGTGGCGATCTTCATCGTTCCCATCGCGCCATTGCCGCCTTTTTGGCAATCTTACTGCGCGCCTCTTGCGTTAAAGAATCGGCACGGCCCTTCCCCCCGGCCTTGCCAGAGCGGGAACGCCCCGATTTCTTGGTTAAAACTTCCTCAACTTCCCCAGTGGCGATCTTTGCCACCATGATGGCGGCTCCAATCGCATCAGCAGGGCGCTTCTGGCCTTGTGGACCTTTTGGCATTATTGCTTCCCTGTTCTCCCTGTAGAACAAACCATATATTTGATGCGACTCAAGATCAACAATTCGTTTGCGGGGGACTCGGAACGGCTCCAATGTCAACCCCACTTGTTAATATATAGTGACTTTTTTGCCGAAGCAGGATTTCAAACTGAGACACTACCGTACACTCTCTGTAAGTGGCTGAATTGTGCGCTTTGTAAACGAGGATGGCATGCCGGAATTCATACTGGTTATCGGAAACAAAAACTGGTCGTCCTGGTCGTTAAGGCCCTGGCTGGTGATGAAACATGCGGGCATTGCGTTTGACGAAGCGCATGTTCAGTTGCGCCAGCACGGCACGCGCCAGCAGAATTTACAGCATTCGCCGTCCGGCAAGGTTCCAGTGCTGAAGCATAATGGGCTGACAATCTGGGACAGTCTGGCGATTGCCGAATATCTGGCAGAGCTGTTTCCACAAAAACAATTATGGCCAGCCGATCCCGCCGCGCGGGCGCGGGCGCGCAGCATTAGCGCCGAAATGCATGCGGGCTTTCAGGCGCTGCGCACCCATCTGCCGATGGACATTCTGGGCCGCTATCCGGGCAAGGGCCTGGATGGGGAAGGCGTTGCCGCGGACATTGCGCGCGTTCAGGAAATCTGGCGCGACGCCCGGGCGCAATGGGGTGCGGGCGGACCATTTCTATATGGCGCGTTCAGCATTGCGGACGCGATGTATGCGCCGGTGGTGACACGGTTTATGACCTATGATGTTGCCTGTGACAGCGCATGCAAAACCTATATGGACGCCATCTGGAATATGCCCGCCATGCTGGAATGGCGCGTGGGATGCGAACGCACCGGTTACGGGCTATGAGGTTGCTGCGCCTGATACCGGTCCAGCCCCTGCTGCATGCGGATCAGCGCATCATTATAGCTGGTGGCCGCCGCCATCTGGCCCGGTGATCTGGCGGGTGCGGATGGCTTGTTCTTGTTCGTATCCGGGCTGACAGGCTGGGCCAGATGCGCCAGGGGTTCGGCACTGCCAATCGTGCGGGACAGGGCGTCGAGCGTTGCGGCGTCGAGCGTTGCCGGCGCAGTGACGCCTTTTGGGTGCACCATCACGCGGCCGCGCCGGGTTTCGGATTGTGGGATTGCCGCCAGTACATTATTGGCGCCATCATCCTGATCGTCCGCTGGAACAGGGGCTTTGTCCTTTTCCCCCAGCATCGCGGTCATCACATGGTCACCGGCATCCTTGCCTGTAACCTTTTCAATCACTGTATTGATCAGGGAGCTGGCCAGGCCAATGACGCCGAAAAACATCGTATCGCCCGCAACGCGGCCAACCGGGGTGATTTCGTCGCCGGTGATGCGCCGGTAAATGCTGGACACAATCGGGATATGCTGCAACGGATTGATCATGTCGAGAAAACCGGCGAACGAAAAACCGGCTTTCTTTTGCGCCGCCCCGGCGGTCCTGGCGTCTTCTTCCCGGATCGTGCTGGGCGCATTGCCGAACGTCCCGCCTTCATAGGGCGTCAGGCGGCCCCGCAACGGCAACGCATAATAGCGCCCTGTATAGGAAGACGGGTTGACCGGGACTTGAGGCTCTGTAGACATGGCGTCATATACGCAAATGTCAGGCCAATAAAATTTCTATATAAATCAATAGTTTATATATTTATCCTATCCTTGTCTCTGCTCAGATGGCAATTACTGCCTAGAGTAAGTGGCCGCTTTTGTCGCGTTTGGTGTTGAGATAGAACCAGTTATGTTCATTGCTGGGGAACTGGTGCGGCACCCGCTCCACGACGCGCACGCCCAATTGTTCCAGCCCGGACACTTTCGAAGGGTTGTTGCTCATCAGCCGGACTTCGCTGAAGCCCAGCAAAGTCAGCATCCGGGCGGCGGGCAGGAAAATCCGCTCATCAGCCGAAAAGCCCAGCCGTTCATTGGCCTGATTGGTATCGAACCCCTGGTCCTGCAGCCCATAGGCGCGTAGCTTGTTGATCAGGCCAATACCCCGGCCTTCCTGCGCCAGATACAGCAGAACACCGCCGCCTGCTTCATTGATCTGCTTGATCGCGCCGCGCAACTGTTCGCCGCAATCGCATTTCAGCGAACCGATCAGATCACCCGTAAAACATTCCGAATGCAGCCGCGCCAGCACCGGCTGATGCCGGTCCGGATCGCCGATCAGGATGGCGAAATGCTCCAGCCCGCCATCTTTGGGCCGAAAGGCGATCAGGCGCGCCGCTTCCGCGCCCGCCAGCGGCACCCGGGCGCCCGCCACCTGCACCAAAGCCATTGCCGCCGCCGCATCATAGGATAGCAGGGCGCCGGTGCGGACCTGCAGCAGGTCATGCCTGCTGGCAAAGTCCTTTAACGGTTGGGCCTGTGGCATATTAACCGCAATGACGGCGGGCAGCAGATGCGCCAGTTTGGCCAGCTTTATGGCCGCTGTCCAACCCTTGCCCTGAAGCGTACGCACGGCATGAAATGGGCCGCGCAGGGGTAATTCCAGATCGCGTGAAGGATCCGCAAGCGACTTCGCCGCATCTGCGGTTTCCCACCCGCCTTTGACGTTTTGCGGCAAAAGCACAACATCTGGCGTATACAGGCGAATTTTCAGGGTGGCGGCGCGTTGATGGGTCAATGCCAGAAAAGGGGATGTTCCCGCCCATTGCGTCATGGCCTGTATGGTTTCCGGCCGGGCAAGCTCGGCCGCCACGGCCAGAAGGGCTGGACTGCCCGCATCATCGCATATCAGTACGGGCAGGCCACGGCGAAAATCGCCCATGGCGCGCTCAACCCCTACCAGAGGGGATATGCTGAACTGTTCCGGACTCATGATTTGCCTTCGCAAAAAAGCGCCATAGCCGGGGGAGTGATGATAGTAAATGTCGTCATGTGTGACAAAATGCACATGGCATGCTTCCCGACAAGGCTTAAATTGTTTGCTAACCACTTCATTGCGGCATGCAATGATCGCGATACGGCATCTGGCAGATGGATTTTTCGCATAAGAAGGGATTACGATGCTCCAGTTTCAAGAACAGGCTCAAGAACGGGTTATGCCGGTTAATTTGCAAAAACGCCTTTTGATCGTAGACGATGATGTGATGCTGGGTGAGTCCCTATCTGAGCAATTCGATTTGCAGGGCGAGTTTTCCAGCCATCTGGTGCATTCCGCAGCAGAGGGGCTGCAATGGATACAGCAGTCGCCCGCAGATCTGGTGCTTTTGGATGTTGGTTTGCCGGATATGGATGGACGCGAGGTGTGCCGCAAGATGCGCGCCCTGGGCGTAAAATGCCCGATCATCATGTTAACCGGGGTGGATTCTGAGGCCGATACAATTTTGGGACTTGAATCCGGCGCCAATGACTATGTCACCAAGCCGTTTCGCTATGGGGTGCTGCTGGCGCGGGTGCGGGCGCATTTACGCCAGCATGCACAAAGCGAAGATGCGGTCTTTAATATCGGACCCTATAAATTCAAGCCATCCGCAAAACTGCTGGTGCATGAAACCACCGCACGCAAAATCCGGCTGACCGAAAAAGAAGCTGCGATTCTGAAATTTCTGTATCGCGCGGGCGATCAGGTGACCGGGCGCGATGTGCTGCTGCACGAAGTCTGGGGCTATAATGCGGCTGTCAGCACCCACACGCTGGAAACGCATATTTATCGTCTGCGCCAGAAGATCGAAGAAAATCCATCCTGCGCACAGCTTCTGATCACCGAACATGGCGGCTACCGGCTGCGCCCGTGAGGGATTTTCGAATTATGCAAATATCTTATTCGAATGAGTGAATTGGGGTCTAGCCAGATACGAGACTTTCCTTCAGACTGAGACATGCCTGATATTTTGTCTCAAAATTCCGATGCAATACAAATCGCCAGCCAACTGGGAAGGCTGGATTTTATTTCGGCGCTCCTGGCCGTGGTAGCATTGGTGATAGCTTTGGCAGCATTACCA
Source organism: Pseudomonadota bacterium (assembly GCA_049325255.1). Lineage (GTDB taxonomy): Bacteria > Pseudomonadota > Alphaproteobacteria > UBA11222 > UBA11222 > UBA11222. Next base: position 24,903 of record JBMOMW010000050.1, read on the forward strand.
CTGTTTTTATTTCTTCGTTATCGTGCGGAAACTGTAGCCAGGGAAGAAATCCGGGCGCAAACGGAAGGGCTGACTTCTAAATTAGAAGCAGAAGCCATATCGAAAATGGAAGAGATGCTTTCTACATTAGTAAAAGATTATATGGAGTTGGCTCAAAACCAGGCAACGGTTAGACAAGCGGATGAAATTGCTGGCGCACAAGAGGATACGGAGCATGGCGACAATCTTTGAGAAGGTTCGGCAAGCAAAATCGACCTACCCTGTAGATGTTGACAAGCTTGCCCAGTCCCTGGGTATTAGTGTCGTGTATGTGACCATGCCCGAGGAGGTTTCAGGGGCACTTGTGCGTAAAGGCGACTTGTATGTCATCACGATAAACAAGCACCACCCGCGCACACGGCAACGCTTCACATTGGCGCATGAGTTAGGCCACTATATTCATCACCGGCCCATTATTGGTGATGGAGTGAATGATAGTAAAACTTACAGAACAATAGCTAGCGATAGGCACTACAATCCCCGTATTCTGCCCGAACATGAAACAGAGGCCAATCAATTTGCAGCCTCACTTCTCATGCCTATGGATATCGTTGAGCGTCTGCGCGCACATGGATTAAATGCTGAGGAAATAGCAAAAGAATTACAGGTGTCGCGTCATGCCGCTTCTATCAGGATAGGCGTCCCGTATAATTCCTAGTATGTTTTTTACAGCGCCCCGCCTTTCATCAGGCGGGGCAGCGTTCCCACATCCCCCGCTGCATGGCGCATGGCCAGCCGCCGCAAGGGTCCGATCTGCCCAACCACGCCCAGTCCAATATCGCGCGCCAGCCGCAATAAGGGTGCGTCATTGGAAAACAGGCGATTGAGTATATCGGTTACCGCCGCCAGGCTGACATTGTCAAAACGCCGCCATGCCTGATAACGTTCCAGCACCGTTGCCGCGCCAATATCCAGCCCCAGCCGGTGCGCATCCACCAGCACTTCGGCCAGCGCCGCCACATCGCGCAGGCCCAGATTTAATCCCTGTCCCGCAATCGGGTGGATGGTGTGCGCCGCATCGCCTACCAGGACCAGACGATCACTGACATAGTTGCGGGCGTGATGAAATGACAGCGGATATATCCAGCGCGGGCCGTCGCTGTTGATTTCGCCCCATTGGCCGCCAAAACGCGCGCGTAATTCATAATCAAAATCTTCCTGACCCAGCGCCATCAGGGCCTGCGCGCGCGCAGTGGGTTCGGTCCACACCAGCGAAGAACGCGCGCCGGTCATGGGCAGAATGGCGAACGGGCCGCCGGGTAAAAAATATTCATGCGCCAGGCCGCCATGCGGCTGGGCATGATGCACCGTCGCCACGATACCGGACTGGCCATAATTCCAGGCGACCGATTTGATGCCCGCCGCCTGGCGCAAGACGGATTCCCGGCCGTCGGCCGCCACACACAGACGTCCGCGAAGGCGTCCACCATCGGCCAGTTGTATGGTTACGCCATATGCATCCGGCAGCGCGCAAAGCACCCTTACGGGTGCGCGTACAGAAACCATCGCCGCATAGTCTGCAAGCGCTGTGTATAGCGCCGAACGTATATGGCGGTTCTCAAGGATATGGCCAAGCGGTTGTCCCGATCTTGTGGCGTCCCCGTCCAGATGATCGAAATGCAGGGCAAGCGGCGAGGGACCGCTTTCTACGCGCCCGTCGCTGACCATAATATCCAGAATGGGTTGTGCATCTTTGACCAGTAGCGGCCAGACCCCCAGGCCTCCCATCAGCCGGATGGACGCGCGGCCCAGCGCGGACACGCGCCCGTCAAACCCGGATGCAAGGCTTGTGGCCGGGGTGGCGGCGTCAAGTACAAGCACAGACAGTCCGGCCTGCCCCGCCGCAAGCGCGAAACTCAGGCCCGCCAGGCCGCCCCCTACCAGAACGATGTCAGCGTCAAATGGTGCTGAGGTCATATTTTCTGCCTAATTATTGTGCACAAAGCCTGCTAAATGGTCAAACCATCGGCGCGCTTCTGCCAACGGGGTCCATATCTCTCTTAGAATTCCCAATGATTACCAATTCGTGACGATTATCACAAACCGGCACAGTTCTTGAAATAACAGCTATCTACCGGGGCAATCCAGACGGAGGAGAAACATACTTATGAAACTCGTAATGGCGATTATCAAGCCTTTCAAGCTGGACGAAGTGCGTGAGGCGCTGACCGCCTTGGGCATAGAGGGCATGACCGTAACCGAAGTAAAGGGCTACGGACGGCAAAAGGGCCACACGGAAATCTATCGTGGCGCGGAATATGCGGTCAGCTTCCTGCCGAAACTGAAACTGGAACTGGCGATTTCCACCGATCAGGTTGAGGCCGTGGTGGACGCCATCATCGCTGCCGCCCGCACCGGGCAGATCGGCGATGGCAAAATCTTCGTTTCCCCCATTGATCAGGTCATCCGTGTGCGCACAGGCGAAAAAGACGCCGACGCGCTGTAAGCGGTTTATGGAGAACAACATGCAAAACCTCATTAAATATTCTTTCCTGGCCGCATTTCTGGCGCTTGCCGGACTTGGCTTTATGGACCCGGTTTTGGCGCAGGAGGCGGCCGAAGCGGCGGCGCCGGCCATTGATAGCGGCGATACGGCCTGGATGCTGACATCGACAGCGCTGGTTTTACTTATGACCATCCCCGGCCTGGCGCTGTTTTACGGCGGCATGGTGCGCAAGATGAACGTGCTGGCGACAGTCACGCAAAGTTTCGCCATCTGCTGTGTCGTGGCTGTGTTGTGGATGGTGCTGGGCTATAGCCTGGCCTTTGGCAATGGCGCCGCCTATGTAGGCGACATGACGCGCGTCCTGTTGCATGGCATGGATATGAATGCGCCTTTCCTGCTGGGGGCGGGCATGGAAACCGGATCGGTGCAGTTCACCATTCCCGAAAGCGTGTTCATGATGTTCCAGATGACTTTCGCGATCATCACGCCCGCGCTGATCACGGGCGCCTTTGTTGACCGGATGAAATTCTCGTCCCTGCTGGTCTTCACCGTGCTCTGGGTGCTGATCGTCTATGCGCCGATTGCACACTGGGTCTGGCATCCGATGGGTATGCTGTGGGCCGCGGGCGTGCTTGATTTCGCGGGCGGCACGGTGGTGCATATCAATGCCGGTGTGGCGGGCCTGGTTGCCGCGCTGATTGTCGGCAAGCGTACCGGCTATGGCAAGGGCGGCAGTCATAATTTTGCGCCGCATAATCTGGTATTGAGCCTTATCGGCGCGTCCCTGCTGTGGGTTGGCTGGTTTGGCTTCAATGCCGGTTCGGCGGGTGCGGCCAATGGTCGTGCAGGCATGGCGATGGCCGTCACCATGATTGCCGCAGCCGCAGCCGCGCTGTCCTGGATGTTCACCGAATGGTCGCTGCGCGGCAAACCCAGCGCGCTGGGCCTGATTTCAGGCGCAGTTGCAGGCCTTGTCGCCATTACGCCTGCATCGGGCTTTGTCGATCCGTCCGGCGCCCTGATCATCGGCCTGATCGCGGGTGTAATGTGCTATTGGGGCGCCACCTGGCTGAAGCATGCCGGAGGCTATGATGATAGCCTGGATGCGTTCGGCGTACATGGCATTGGCGGTATCGTTGGGGCCCTGCTGACCGGCGTCTTTGCCCTGAAAGGCGTTGGCGGCGTCTCAGGCCTGATCGAGGGCAATCCGGGCCAGGTTATGACGCAGATCGTGGGCATCGGATACACCATTGCCTGGTGCGCGCTGGCCACCGCCGGGATACTGTATCTGATCAAGTTCACCATCGGCCTGCGGGTTGAGCCGGAATATGAACGCGACGGGCTGGACCTGTCGCTGCATGGCGAAACCATCCTGTAGCCTTACCAGATAAACCCGGTCTGGCCAGATCGCCGGACCGGGTTCCTGCCTGCAGAATATCTTCCGCCGCATCCCCCAATACGATAGACTTCGCCCAAAGCAATATTCCGGGTGAGGATAAATGGCGGACGGCACGAAAATTCCCGCACAGCATTCGCAGCAGGCGAATGATACGGACCAGGCCGTAAAGCCAGTTAATCTGGCCCTGCAGGGCGGCGGCGCCCATGGCGCGTTTACCTGGGGCGTGCTGGATCGGCTGTGCGAAGAGCCGCGCATCTCCATTGAAGGCATCAGCGCCACAAGTGCGGGCGCGATGAATGGCGCGGTCTTTGCGTCCGGCCTGGCGAAAGATGGCCGCGAGGGCGCACGCACAGCCCTTGAGGCCTATTGGAAGCGCGTTGCCAGGGCAGGCGAGTCAAGCCCGTTGCGGCCCAGTGTGTTTGACAGGCTGTTTGGCTTTACCTCGCCTGATCAATCGCCCGCATTCATGGCCTTTGATCTGATGACGCGGGTATTGTCGCCCTATCAGTTCAATCCGCTGAACCTCAACCCCTTGCGCGCGGTGCTGCAACAGAGCGTGGATTTTGCGGCGTTGCAGAACAAAGCCTGCCCGGTCAAACTGTTTCTGTCGGCCACCAATGTGCGCACCGGCAAAGTGAAGATTTTCGAGAATGGCGAAATCACCGCCGATGCCGTGCTGGCGTCAAGCTGCCTGCCGTTTTTATTTCAGGCGATTGAAATTGACGGCGAGGCCTATTGGGATGGCGGCTATATGGGCAATCCGGCGATTTTTCCGCTGATCTATGGATGTGAAAGTCATGATGTGGTGATTGTGCATATCAATCCGATTGAACGCAAAAAGCTGCCGCGCACCGCCAGCGAGATCATGAACCGCATCAATGAAATCAGTTTCAATTCATCGCTGATGCGCGAAATGCGCGCGGTCAGTTTCGTGACCAAACTGATCGATGACGGCAAACTGAACGACCCGTCATTCAGCCGCATGCTGATCCACGCCATTGCCGCCGATGACATGATGCGCAGCCTGGGCGTGGCCAGCAAGATGAGCACCGAATGGGAGTTTCTGACCGGACTGCGCGACACAGGCCGCGCCTGCGCCGATGCCTGGATCACGCAGAATTTCGATGCGTTGGGAAATAGTTCGACGGTGGATATCGGCGCCATGTATTTGTGAGGAAATGCCGGACCGTTTTCTGATCCGGCGTCATGTCCGCGCGCCGAAAATTGCGCTGCCGATACGCACATGGGTTGCGCCATGCCGGATAGCCGCCTCGAAATCATCGCTCATGCCCATGCTTAAATGGGGCAGGCCATTGCGCGCGGCGATTTCAGCCAGCAATGCAAAATGCGGTGAGGCGTTTTCGTGCGCGGGCGGAATGCACATCAGCCCGCAAATATTCAGGCCCAATCCGGCGCGGCAGTGTGTAATAAAGCCATCTGCATGCTTTGGCGGCATTCCGGCCTTTTGCGGCTCTTCGCCCGTATTCACCTGAATGAACAGCGCCGGGGATTTTCCAGTGGCGGCGATTTCGTCCGCTATGCGCCGCGCCAGTTTTTCGCGATCCAGGGTATGGATCACATCAAACAGCGCCACCGCCTCGCGCACTTTATTGGTCTGCAACGGGCCGATCAGATGCAGCCTGCATTCCGGAAAATTCTCGCGAAGCGGTGGCCATTTGCTTGCTGCTTCCTGCACCCGGTTTTCACCAAAATCCTGCTGGCCCGCCACAAGGGCTGGCAGCACGGTTCCGGCCGGATGAAATTTGCTGACCGCAATCAGCGTAATGCTGGCCGGATCGCGCCCCGCAGCCCGCGCCGCAGCGGCAATGCGCGCGCGCACCGCCGCAAGATTGGTGGTAATATCTTTTTGCCGGGATGAATCACTCTGGATCATGGTTTGAATAATACACGCATTTTATACCAATGAGATTATGAATGATGCTGGCAAGGCTTGCGGCTCAACTCAAATGCGCTTCACGGTTTGCCCATTGCGGGAACAGATTACCGGCCTTGTGGCTGGTGAGTGATACGCTGCGCTTGCCGGATCCGCGTAACGCCATATTGCGGCTGCCCGCAGGTTCGGGGTTTATTTTTCGCCAGTATGATCACCCGGAACGCGAGGGCATGGCGCGCGAACTTTTGCGGCTTTGCCGGAAACGCCGGATCATATTCCTGCTGGCCGGCAACTGGCGCATGGCGTTACGCATTCATGCAGACGGGGTGCATTTTCCGCAAGGCCAGGCGCATCAGGCGCGCGCCATACGCACCGCAAGACCAGACGCCATCGTGACGGTAGCCGCCCATAATCTGCGCAGCATGCATCGCGCGCATTACTTCGGCGCGGACGCCATATTGCTATCGCCGGTGTTCGCCACCCAGAGCCATCCAGGAGGTGCGGTGCTGGGCCCGGCCCGTTTTGCCCGTGCGGCACACAAATTTCCCGTACCTGTTATCGCGCTTGGCGGCCTGAACCGGAGCAATGCGCGGCGCCTGAAGGGCAGCGGAGCGGCCGGAATCGCCGGGATCAGCGGGCTGGTTTAACCTGCCTTGCGATCAGCCATGCGCAGTGAAAAATTGGCTTCCACATAGGCGATCAGTTGCGACACGCATTCCTCGATGGAATGCCTGGCGGTGTCCACCACCAGTTCGGGCGTCTCGGGCGCTTCATAGGGCGCCGAAATTCCGGTGAATTCCTTGATCTCGCCGCGCCGCGCCTTTTCATACAGGCCCTTGGGATCGCGGCTTTCGCAGGTCGCCACGTCGGCCTGCACATAGATTTCATGAAAGCGGCCGGGCGCCGCGGCGCGCGCCCGGTCACGGTCCGAGCGATAGGGCGAGATAAAGGCCGTAAGGGCGATCATGCCCGCGCGCGCAAACAGCGCCGCCACTTCACCGACACGGCGGATATTTTCCGAGCGGTCTTCCGGCGAAAAGCCCAGATTGGCGTTGAGGCCAAAACGGATATTGTCGCCATCCAGCACATAGACCGAATAGCCTTTTTCAAACAGACGCCGCTCCAGTTCCACCGACAACGTGGATTTTCCAGCGCCCGACAGGCCGGTAAACCAGATCACGCCACCGCGATGGCCGTTCATGCGGGCGCGTTCATCGTCGCTGACGCCCTGTTCGACCTTGACGATATTGGTGGAGCGCTGGGTAATTAGCTGACGCTGATCGGCATAACCTTCCATGGAAATGATGCCGCCGCCGGCAATGTCATAGTCATCGACCAGCACGAAACGCCCGGTTGCCGGCATGTCATTAAACGCATCCAGCGCCACCATGCGCCGCGAACGCAGCACGACTTCGGCGACCTGATTGCGTTCGACCTGGCTCGCCGCCGCCGAGGACAGATCACCGGTATCAATCACCGCCTCGATTTTTTGCACCTGAACCTGCGCCTCGGTGGTGTTCAGTTTCAGCTTGTATGTCTTGCCAATGCTCAGCGGTTCATGGCCCAGCCAGAACAGACGTGCACGGAACACATCGGTTTCAATGGGCGCATTGCGGACATGGCTGATCGTGTCGCCCCGTTCGACGAAAATCTGTTCATCCAGCGTCATGCCCACGCTGTAGCCCGCCGTGGCGAATGCGGGTTTTGCAAGCGTTTCGGGCCATACTTCAAGGCTTTTTACCCGCGCCGTCTTATTCGAGGGGGAAAACATGATTTCATCGCCGACAGTGACGCGGCCCGATTCAATGCGCCCGGCAATGATGCGGCGTTCATCAAATTTATACACATCCTGCACCGGCAGGCGCAGCGGCAGCTCGCTGGACAAGGGTTCCGACACAAAACAGTCAAGCGCGCCCACAACCGTCGGTCCGTCATACCATTGCATCGCATTGGAACGGGTGACGATATTTTCACCTTCACGCGCCGACACCGGCAGAATGAAGGTTGGCGCGACGCCAAGTTCGGTCAAATAAGCGCGGTATTCCGCCGCAATTTCGTCAAAGCGCGCCTGAGAGTAATTCACCAGATCCATCTTGTTGATGGCGACGGCGACCTGACGGATACCCAGCAGATGCAGCAGATAGCCATGACGGCGCGATTGTTCGCGCACGCCTTCGACGGCGTCAATGATCAGCAGCGCCGCATCGCTTTGGGCAGCACCCGTGATCATGTTTTTCAGAAACTCTTTATGCCCCGGCGCATCAATGATCACATAATTGCGCTTGTCGGAATTAAACCAGATCTGTGACGTGTCAATTGTGATGCCCTGATCGCGTTCGGCCTGCAACGCATCCATCAGGAACGCATATTCGAACGGCATGCCGCGCCGGTCCGACATGGCCCTGATTTCTTCCACCTTGCCAAGCGGCAGAGAATTTGTGTCATGGAGAAGTCTGCCAACCAGCGTTGACTTGCCGTGATCCACATGGCCGACAATCACGATGCGCAGTAAATCGCGGACGGCGGATTCAGAAAGTTTCGACATTCGCTTTAGCCCTTACAAATAGCCATCGGCGCGCAGGCGCTCGAACGCATCTTCTGATTCATGATCCATCGCACGGCCGGAACGTTCGGAAACATTCGTTGTTTGCAGTTCAGTAATGATTTCTTCGATGGTGCTGGCCTGACTATCCACCGGGAATGTGATGTCTTCATCGCCAAGCGAGCGGTAGCGTTTGCCGTTTTTCGAATAATAGAGCGATATGGTTGGAATATTTTCGCGCTGTGTATATTGCCAGATGTCCAGTTCTGTCCAATGCAGCAGCGGATGGATACGGATATGCGTGCCCGGCGGGTAATCGGTTTTATACTGGTCCCAGAATTCGGGCGGCTGATCGCGAAAATCCCATTGGCCTTCCAGGCCACGCGGACTGAACACACGTTCTTTGGCCCGCGTGGCCTGTTCATCGCGCCGGATACCCGCGATCAGTCCGCTGAATTTTTCACGGTCCTGAACCTTTTTCAGACCTGCGGTTTTACGCGCAGCCGAGCGCGCGGCGGCGGGCAGGCTCTGGTCCATTTCCTCGATCGGCGGGCAGGTGTCGCGGATAAGGGTCAGATTCCACTCCCTCACATAGCGATCGCGAAATTCATACATTTCCTTGAATTTTTTGCCTGTATCCACATGAATCACCGGAAACGGCACATGGCCCAGAAATGCCTTTTTCGCCAGCCAGATCATGACATTGGAGTCCTTGCCCAGAGACCACAGCATGCCGATCCTGTCGAGGCGGTTAAACGCCTCGCGCAGGATGAAAACACTCTTATTTTCCAGTTGATCAAGGTGGTTCATTTTATTTCCCACTATTTTACAGTGATAAAAATTATATCACGCTAAATACATGCATTTTAGCCGCAATGGTAGCAAAAAATGGCCCAAAAGGATAATTTAGACCGTTTTCTGATCTGATTTACGCGTTTCCACCCCACCGTGTCATTACCCGGTTTATCCGGGTAATCCATGTGACACCCAAATGCGTGAGTTTGGGATTATGGATTGCCCGGATAAACCGGGCAATGACAATGAGTGTGTGTGATGCGCGTCCATATGATCAAAAAAACGGTCTACGCTACACCCAAACACATTCCCCCCGGTTAGGGAAGATAGTTGAATCGCGCCATTTGTTCATTATGCGCGGCCACAATCCTGTCGATCTGGGCGGTGCTTAGCAGGCTGCGCCATTGCTGCTTACGGCCGGAACGAAAAAATGCCTGCGAAAACTCGCTGCGCTCCTTAAAACTGTATTTTTTTTCCTGCGCCTGAAGGGTCTCAAAGGATGAAAATTTTATCGCCTTGCGCAACCGGTCATTGGGGGGCGTCAACCCCAGAAAAGTGGCAAGTTGCCGGAAACTGCGGTTGGGACGGTCCAGCATATCCTCATACCGCATAATGTGCAGGCCGGGGTTAGGCAGACCGGTCCAGCTTTTGACATGGGTTGACCAGTCGGAATGAAATTCCGAGGCATGGGCATCCGTGGTTTCGGTCGCCGCCGCCGGATCGCCCAAACGATCTATGGCCGCATCCAGGCCGACGCCGAAATGGTCCGTCATGGAAATCACCACATCCAGCGGGTTGCGCACCACATAGATCGCCCCTGCGGTCACATCCATCGTATGCAGCGCGACATCACAGCATTCACCCAGAAAATTATGGGTTTTGACAAATACGGAATCCGGAAAGGCCTGGGTAAAGTCCCGATGCACCAGCGGGCGCAGGGCCATGACGGCATCCATTGCCATGTCCCCGATCGCATGGCCAGCCCGGCGGGCATACCAGGCGCCGGCCGATTCGCCGATGCAGAAACTGTCCAGTTCATTGATGGAGGCAGGCTGCGGCGGATTGCGCAACAGGTTGAACAGAAACGCCCGCAGCCAGGTGTTGCCCGATTTGGGATAGGAGGCCAGCCAGATAATCGCGCCCATCTCACAGACCCGCCTGCATTTAATTGGCCACAAAAAAGGGCAGACCCAAGCCTGCCCTTTTGAAAACTATATTGAGGTGGATCAGAAATCCAGCACCTTAGAAATCTAACATGAGCGTCAAAGCCAGCGCCTTGTCATCAACATCATTCGGCGCCAGCAAAGTGCCTGCACCCGGAATTTCGTCCTGAGCGAAGGTCAGGTCGGCGCCGATGGCCACTCCTGGTCCCAGTTTATACTGGGCGCCGATGTCCACCAGTTGAAGCTGGTTCTTGCCGGGAGCTCCGATCGTGCTTTGCTGCTCGGAGTCCATATAGGCAATACCGGCCTGCCACGGACCCGACGCATAGGTCACGCCAACATTCCAGGCTTCTTCGTCACGCGCGCTGCGGGTTGGCGAACCGGTCGGGATCATACCATCGGAACCATAATAGCCACCACCGAGGGTCCAGCCCACATAGGTGAAGTTGGCGCCCAGATGCCAGGCTTCCGGATCGCTGCCGATAACGCTGGCACGGCCTCTGCCGGTCGCGCTCAGGCCATTGGATTCATGGTCACCCCAGGCGTAACCGGCGGAAAGCTTGACGCCAAGACCCGAAAACTCACCGACATAGCTGCCGCCCAGTTCAAGAATGTCTTCGATGCCGCCATTCGCATCGCCGCGAACGCCGAAGGTGTTAACCCAGCCGCTACCGGTGGAGGGATCCGCGTTAACAGCGCCCAGGGTCGGGAACGCCCCCCCCGTAACACCCGCGGCGCCAGCGCCATCATTTGACGGGGTATAGGACAGGCCGAGCTGGAAGCCCGTCATGCGCGGGGTGAAATAGGTCACCTTGTTGGAATCGCCCGACATTTTGATGCGGGTTGTGGTGCGGGCGCTGAAGCGTGAGATGTTCCAGAAAATCGGGGTGTCCACGCCATAGGAATCGGTCGGCGCCGGTGCGGTGTATGCCATCTTGAAAGGCGCGCCATCCGTCGAGCCGATTTCCGTGCGGCCCATGCCGCCTTCGACAAAGGCGAAGACTTCTTCATTGCCCAGCGCCGCGCCGCCAACCTGTTCCTTGAATTCGATATTTGCGCCAACGGTCACGCCGCTGTCGAGGACAGTCGAGCCATTGACATTGATTTCAACATCCTGCTTGACAGAGCTGTCACCAGTACCCGGCGCGTCATCATCATGCAGAACAAAAGACGCATCATAAAAACCATTGATCTTCAGCGAGATCGGATCGGCAGCGAACGCGGCGCCAGCCATCAGGCCGGAAGCAACCAGTGCAGTTGTACCATACAGAAACGTTTTCATACTTTACCTCATATTTGGTAGGTTCGCCGCCGCCATGTGTCTAGCAGGCTGACCGGTCTAACCGCTAACAAGCAGGCACCCGCTGCACCCGCCATTTCCCGGTCAATCTCGCAAACTGCATCGTAAGGGTCAAGCAAGAACGCCAAACAGGATCGCCACAATGTTACGAATAGAAAGACCTGTTGCCCTAACATCACATAAATGATGCCTATGCCTATGATTTAGTCAGCAATACAAGCGTTTATTAAGTTTTGACAGCGACGCCGGGCGGTCCGCCCGCCGCATGATCGCCTGGACCTGCCATAATTTTGCGGAGATTTTATTGTACAGCGGTTGCCGCTGGTACCGCTTGGCTCTATAAAGCGGCCTGTAACCGCATGTAAGGGGAAGATTTTGTCATACACTGTACGGAACTGGCGGGACATTGTCCTGATTACCGCGATGGGCTGTCTGCTTATACTTTCCGGCTGCGGCTCTGTGGAAACCGAATCGCGCTATCCTGAGAAAATCGGCAAGAATCGCTATGATCCGGCGCCCACAGGCCCCAAGTCCGACGAATCCCTGTTTGGTGAAGGCGGCATATTCGGGCTTGGCGGCGGCAAGGACAAGAACGAAGGCGGCGGTATTGGCGTCAACAGCTATCTATGGCGCGCCAGCCTCGACACCATTGCTTTCATGCCCTTGGCTTCCGCCGATCCTTTCGGTGGCGTAATTATTACGGACTGGTACATTAACCCGAGCCATCCGAATGAGCGTTTCAAGATGACCATCTATATTCTGGACAAACGGTTGCGCGCCGACGGCGTAAAGGTTTCTGTTTTCAGACAGGAACAGGGACCGGGCGGCGCCTGGACCGATGCGCCAAGCAATGCCGAAACCGGAGTTCGGGTCGAAAATTCCATTTTAACCCGGGCGCGGCAATTGCGCATCGACAGCGAAGCTGGCTAAGGCGGGAAAGCAGGACGCGCATGGCCCGCTATAATCCCAGGGAATCAGAACAGAAATGGCAGGCGCGCTGGGAGGCGGAGCAGGCCTTTGTGGCGGCGCCTGACACCCGTAAAAAATATTATGTGCTGGAAATGTTTCCCTATCCATCGGGGCGCATCCATATGGGGCATGTGCGTAATTATACGATGGGCGACATTGTGGCGCGTTATAAACGCGCGCGGGGATTTAATGTGCTGCATCCCATGGGCTGGGACGCCTTTGGCATGCCCGCCGAAAATGCGGCGCGCGAACGCGGCATCCACCCCGCCATCTGGACCTATGAAAATATCGCCACCATGCGCGGGCAATTAAAGGCCATGGGCCTGTCGATCGACTGGACACGCGAACTGGCGACATGCGATGCGGAATATTATGGCCACGAACAGCGGATGTTTTTGGATTTTCTGGAAAAGGGTCTGGTGTACCGCAAGGAATCATCGGTCAACTGGGATCCGGTGGACGGCACGGTGCTGGCCAATGAACAGGTTATTGACGGCAGGGGATGGCGGTCCGGCGCACTGGTCGAACAGCGCATGCTCACCCAGTGGTTTTTCAAAATTACAGCATATGCGGATGATTTGCTGAAATCGCTGGACACGCTGGAACGCTGGCCGGAAAAAGTCCGGCTGATGCAGAGCAACTGGATCGGCCGGTCCGAAGGCATGCGTATCCGTTTTGCCATTAACGGCCCAGAGGCAAAGTCTTTGCCCGGCGGCGGCCTTCTGGAAGTTTACACGACACGCCATGATACGATTTTCGGGATGAGCTTCTGCGCCATTTCCGCAGATCATCCCATTGCGCTGGAACTGGCCGCCGGAAATCCCGCCATCGCTGATTTCTGCAAACAGTGCCGTGATATCGGGGGCACCGCAGAGGCGCTGGAACGCGCAGAAAAGCTGGGTTTTGACACCGGCCTGAAAGTACAGCATCCGTTCATTGCGGGACGCGAAGCCCCCATCTATATCGCCAATTTTGTGCTGATGGGATATGGCGCGGGCGCCATTTTCGGCTGTCCGGCGCATGATCAGCGCGATCTGGATTTTGCCCGCAAATATGGCCTGCCGGTAGTACCCGTTGTAGCGCCCGCTGATGCAAAAACCATCGACATTGTTAATGATGCGTACATGGATAATCTGAACGGGCGGCTGATCAATTCCGGTTTTCTGGATGGGCTGACCATCGCCGGGGCCAAGGCGGAAGTCGCCAAACGCCTGCAAGCTGTAAATGCGGGGGAGCCGGCGGTAACCTACCGGTTGCGCGACTGGGGTGTTTCACGGCAGCGCTATTGGGGCTGCCCCATTCCGGTTATTCATTGTACGGATTGTGGCGTTGTGCCTGTGCCGCGCGAACAATTGCCGGTGACGCTGCCGCGCGATGTCAGCTTTGATAAACCCGGCAATCCGCTGTCGCACCATCCATCATGGAAATATGCGCCCTGTCCAAAATGCCGGAAACCGGCAATCCGGGAAACCGATACGTTTGACACCTTTGTCGATTCGTCCTGGTATTTTGCACGGTTTTGCAGCCCGCGCGCGGCCACGCCGGTTGACCGGAAAGAAGCCGATTACTGGATGCCCGTCGATCAGTATATTGGCGGCGTCGAGCATGCGATTCTGCACCTGCTTTATTCGCGTTTTTATACACGGGCCATGCAGGAAACCGGTTACGCCAGGGACAGCGAGCCGTTCAGCGGCCTGTTCACCCAGGGCATGGTGACCCACGAAACCTATAAGGACGCCGCTGGCGCATGGCTGTTTCCCGAACAGGTCATCAAGCGCGAGGGCGGGGCCGTGCATAAGGATACCGGCGCGCCGGTGCAGGTCGGCAAGATCGAATCCATGTCCAAATCCAAGCGCAATGTGGTCGATCCCGAACATATTATTGCGCATTATGGTGCCGATACCGCGCGCTGGTTTGTGGTGTCCGACACACCCCCCGAACGCGATATTGAATGGACCGAATCCGGCGTCGAAGGCGCCTGGCGCTTTACCCAGCGCGTATGGCGGCTGGTGGATGAATCACTTGACAGGCTGCCACAGGCCGCAACTATCGCGCCGGCCGCCATTGGCGAGGCAAGCCTGACCATGCGCAAGGCGGCGCATATCGCCATCGCCGCGGTAACCGAAGACATTGAGCGGTTTCACTTTAATCGCGCCGTAGCGCGCATCTATGAGCTGTCAAACAGCATTAATGCATTCATTAACCTGAAATCTGACGAAGCGGCGGCGGGGTTCGCGTTGCGCGAAGCATTGGAAGCCCTGATCCTGCTGGCTGCTCCCATGATGCCCCATCTTGCTGAAGAATGCTGGGCGGCGCTGGGTCATACGCAATTACTGGTGCACACGCCCTGGCCGGTGGCGCAGGCGGATCTGATTCGTGCTGACAATATAACCATCATTGTCCAGGTCAATGGCAAGCGTCGCGGCGATCTGATCGTTGCGCCCGGTGCCCCGGACGCGGAGATTGAAACCAGGGCGCTGGCCCTGGAGGCCGTGCAACGCCATCTGGACGGAAAACCAGCGCGTAAAGTGGTGGTAGTACCGAATCGAATCGTCAATGTGGTGGTCTAGGCGCGCCTTTTTTGTTTTGACCTGTGCCGGGCTGCTGGCAGGGTGCGGGTTTCAGCCGCTCTATGGCAACCGGTCGCAAGCCAGTTCGACACCCGCACAATTTGCCCGGATTGAGGTGAGCGACATTGACAGCCGTCCTGGCCACCATCTGCGCAATCATCTGATCGACAGGCTTAGCGCCCGGGGCGGCAACTATAAGAAGCATTACAGGCTGGATGTGGCGCTTAGCGATAGAAAAGACGGGCTTGCGATTCGTAATGATGAGTCAATTACACGATTCAACTATAGATTGTTAAGCAATCTTCGTCTTGTCCGAATTGCGGATCAACAGATATTGTATGAAACAAACCTGCGCACAACCGTTGCCTTTAATGTGGTTGATTCTGAATTTGCGACACTGAGCGCAGAACGCGACGCAGAGGAGCGTGCCGCGCGCGACCTCAGCGAAGAAATGATTACCCGGCTGGCGATTTATTTTCAGCGCCTGCCGGCACAACCCCCAGGCTGAGGCGCGCATGGCGATCATCAAAGGCAAGGCCGTGGATCAGTTGCTGACACGCCCCGGACCCAATTTTCGCGCCATATTATTTTATGGCCCCAATGAGGGACGGGTGCGTGAATATGCGGTGCAGATTGCCAAAACGGTTGTAGCCGATTTGTCCGATCCGTTTCGCATTTGCCAGCTATCGGCAGCTGATCTGAAAGACGATCCCGCACGGCTGGCGGATGAGGCCGCAGCGATTGCCATGACAGGGGGCCGGCGTGTCATACGCGCACGCGGCATAGGGGATGCGCA
Organism: Pseudomonadota bacterium; assembly: GCA_049325255.1. Taxonomy (GTDB): domain Bacteria; phylum Pseudomonadota; class Alphaproteobacteria; order UBA11222; family UBA11222; genus UBA11222. The sequence continues at coordinate 40,816 of JBMOMW010000050.1, forward strand.
AACAGACTGTTTCGCAAATTTTCTTGAATATCCACAGGGGGACAGTCTGATCGTTGTGGAAGCCGGGGAGCTGGCCAAAACATCCCGTTTGCGAAAATTATTTGAATCTCACAGCCTGTGCGCAATTGTGGCCTGTTATGAAGATAGCGGGGCGGATCTCGACGCCCTGGTCACTGGTCACTTGCGCCAGCATGGCCTGACCATTAACTCAGAGGCCAAGGACTATCTGCTGCACTGTCTGGGTGAGGACAGGCTGGCGACCCGGCAGGAGCTGGACAAGCTGGTGCTGTATAAATGGCCGCGCAGACATGCAAGTGAACAGACCGTGGCAGCATATGTCATAGATGGCAAAGGCGCCAGTGATGCCAAAGATATCAGAGATACCGCAGGTATCAGAGACGCCGGAGATATCCTGGATATCAGAGATACCGGAGACATCTTTGATACCCGAGATATCCAGGATAGCTATGATACCGGCGATGTCGCAGATACCGCAGACTCCAGGAGAAATTCGGGGGCCAAAGATACCTGTGATATCTACGATACCCATGATCGCTGTGTCAGCATTGAGGATGTAAGGGCCTGTATTGGAGATAGTTCCGTCCAGGGCCTGGATGGCATTTGTGATGCGCTTGGCGCCGGAAATATAGCCGCACTGGACAATCAACTGGCCCGCGCTTTTGAGGCGTCAATGGCGCCGGTCGCTGTTTTGCGGGGCGCCAGCAATCATCTGTTGCGGCTGCAACTGGCGGCCGCCCTGCTGGCGCAGGGCAATAGCATGGACGCGGCGTTGCGGACATTAAGGCCGCCCATGCACTTCAGCCGTGCCGATGAATTTCGCAAACAGATGCGAATATGGAGTTTAGCCCGTTTAGCGCGCGCGCTTGAGCTGCTGCTTCAGGGGGAATCCATGTGCAAAACCACCGGTGCGCCAGATCATAGTCTATGCAGCAAAACATTGATGCAGGTCGCGGCTCTGGCGCGCGAGAAGCCGTAACTCGATCACGCAGTCTCAAATCGTCATTCTGAGCGAGAGCGAAGAATCTCCCTGTGGCGGCAGGAGATGCTTCGCTGCGCTCAGCATGACACACTCTATAGAGCGCCGGGTATTTCAGATTGCTGCGTCAGCCTTAGACAAATATTCTCAAGCTGGTCGAGCGAGGTGTAGTTTATCGAGATAGTCCCTGCTTCCACGCTGCGGCTGGTTATGCTTACCCTTAACCCAAGTCCATTGTAAACTTCCTCTTCCAGCGCCAGGGTATTGGGGTCTTTTTGCGCCGGGGGTTTTTTCGTTCCCTGGGGCTTGCGGCCCTTGGCCAGCGCTTCAGCATCCCGCACGGAAAGCTTGCCTGTCACAATCTGTTGCGCCAGCGCCTCGGGGTCGGGTGCCGTGATCAATGTGCGGCCATGGCCTGCGGTTAACCGGCCATCCTCCAGCATTTGCTGCACAGTTTCCGGCAACGCCAGCAAACGCAGCATGTTGGCCACATGGCTGCGGCTTTTGCCGACAATGCGTCCGACATCTTCCTGGGAATGATCATAGTCATCGATCAGCTTCGCATAGCCACGCGCCTCATCCATGGCGTTCAGATCGGAGCGCTGAATATTCTCGATCAGCGCCAGCTCCAGGCTTTCCGTATCCGATATGTCCTTGACCAGAACCGGCACATCGTGCAACCGCGCCATTTGGGCCGCCCGCCAGCGCCGCTCACCCGCAATGATTTCGTAATGTTCCGCCAGATCGGCGATCGGGCGCACCAGAATCGGCTGTAAAATGCCTTTTTCCCGAATGGAATCGGCCAATTCCTTCAGTGCGGCGTCGTCAAATCTTTTCCGGGGCTGCAATATATTGGGACGCAGATTCCCTACCGGCACCTGATTGGGCGTGCGCGATGGCATGGCCCGTCCAAAAGGAGAACGCTCATCCCCCAACAGGGCCGACAGTCCCCGGCCCAGTTTTTGCCTTCTGCCTTCATCCGACATGGTGTCCCCGCCAATTTAATTTCAGGCGGCCTGGGCTGGACGTTCCTGGCGGAGAATTTCTCCGGCCAGCTTCATATAGGCCCGACTGCCAGCACATTGCATATCATAGATCAGCACCGGTTTGCCATAGGAAGGCGCCTCGGACACCCGCACATTTCGGGGGATAACTGTTTCATAAACTTTGCTGCCCAGAAACCCGCGCACATCCAGCGCCACCTGATCCGACAGATTATTGCGCGAATCGAACATGGTCAGGACGACGCCCTGAATCTCCAGCACCGGGTTGAGCGTATCGCGCACCATTTCGACGGTGCGCAAGAGCTGGCTTAGCCCCTCCAGCGCGAAAAACTCGCATTGCAGCGGCACCAATACGGAATCCGCCGCCGTCAGGGCATTGATGGTCAGCAGGGACAGTGCAGGCGGACAATCCACCAGCACGTAAGAATATTCCGATCCTGCATTCTCCAGCGCGTCATGCAGCACATCGCGCAGCCGGTAGCTCCGCCGGGGCAGGGTTGCCAGCTCAAGATCGGCGCCAGACAGTTCAACAGAAGATGGCAGCACAAAAAGCCCCGGCACGGCGGAAACCTGCACAGCCTCGGCCAGCGTGGCTTCACCCAGCAACACCTCATAAACCGAGCAGTTGCGGGATTCTTTGGTGATACCCAGCCCGGTGCTGGCATTGCCCTGGGGATCCAGATCAATGATCAAAACCCGCTCCCCCACAGCGGCAAGCGCCGTAGCCAGATTAATCGCGGTGGTGGTTTTGCCCACACCGCCTTTTTGATTCGCCACCGCTATCACACGCGGCGAAGATGGCATTATTGTTTCACGTGAAACAAGCACAGGATGGGATAAAAGCGCATCAGACACGGGCGACCTCCGTGATTCGCAGCACCATGCCCGCCGGATTAGTCCGGCTAGGATGCTGGCTCAGGGTCATTTTTCTATATTTTGCGGCTAATGTCAATTCATCATCTACATCTTGTCCCTTTAAAAGTAAAAAAACTGTTGATGAATCTGTCATGGGCGCCGCCATTTCCAATGTTTGATGCAGGGGCGCGAAGGCGCGGGCCGTAATCAACCGGGCTTTACCGCCCATTTTTTCAGGAACAAGGTTTTCCACCCGAACCGTGTGCACCTGTGCGGGCGCATGGGTGGCGCGAATCACTTCACGCAGAAATATGGCCTTGCGCTGATCGCTTTCGATCAGATGCACCTGTATGTTGCTGTGTTCCGGCTGTAGCAGCGACAAGACTAGCCCGGGGAAGCCAGCGCCACTGCCAACATCCAACCAGGGGCCGGAAGCTCCGGAAGTTATGGGCATATGTTCCAGTAATTGCGCGCTATCGCGCATATGCCGCTGCCAGAGGTCCGGCAGGGTCGTGTTGCTGACCAGATTGATTTTGGGCTGCCACTTTTGCAGAAGCGCCACATAGCGTTCCAACCGCGCGCGGGTTTCACCGGATATGAAAAATTCCTGCTGAAATTCATCCGGTCCATAGGCAGCAGGCGTGACGCCCTTGTCGGTCACGCGGTTTTTGCTATCGGGTGCTTTTTGACATGCACCAGCAAAGTGGTCAGCGCAGCGGGGGTAATGCCTTCCAGACGCGCCGCCTGTCCCAGGGTGGCTGGCGCCGCCGCCGTCAGTTTTTGCCGCACTTCAGTAGACAGACCAACGACCCGGGCATAATCCAGATCGGCCGGCAGGTGCAACGCCTCATCCCGCCGGAAGGCTACAATATCCGCCTCCTGCCGTTGCAGATAAGTGTCATATTGGGCGTCGATCTCTATCTGCCCGGTCACGCTGGCAGAAAAACCCTCAAGTTGCGGCCAGATGGCAGCCAGCCGCGGCAGATCAACACCAGGATAGCTGAGCAGCATATGCGCAGAGCGGGGCATGCCGTCCTGATTAACCTGAATGCCGTGGCGTGCAGCCTGGGGCGGCGTAAGGCTAAGGCCTTTCATTATCTCCCTGGCGCGCATCAATTCCCGCTGTGTGGAATTGAAATGCTGCGCACGGTGATTGGATACGCAACCCCAGGCCTGTCCGAGGCCCGTCAGGCGCTGATCCGCATTGTCGGCACGCAGGCTAAGCCTGTATTCGGCCCGCGAGGTAAACATCCGGTACGGCTCGCTCACGCCCTTGCTGGTCAGATCATCCAGCATCACGCCAATATAGGCGGTGGCGCGGTCGAGCGTGACGCCTTCACCGCCCCCCGCAAGACGCGCCGCATTGACCCCGGCCATCAGACCCTGCGCCGCCGCTTCTTCATAGCCCGTAGTGCCATTGATCTGTCCCGCCAGGAACAGTCCCTTCACAGCGCTGGTTTCCAGGGTGGGGCGCAATTCGCGCGGATCGACATAATCATATTCTATGGCGTAGCCGGGCCGGAAAAATTCCACCTTCTCAAGTCCTGGAATGGTGCGCACCATCTCATGCTGCACCGATTCGGGCAGCGAAGTGGAAATGCCGTTGGGATAGATCCAGTCGCTATCCAGCCCTTCGGGTTCCAGAAAAATCTGATGCCCGGTCTTGCCCGCAAAACGCACGATCTTGTCCTCGATCGAGGGGCAATAGCGCGGCCCGGTTCCGGCGATCTGACCGGAATAAATCGGCGCCCGATGCAGATTGGCGCGGATAATTTCATGCATGGCAGGGCTGGTATGGGTGATATGGCAGCTAACCTGCGGCGTCGTGATTGCTTTGGTCAAAAACGAAAACGGCGTGGGGGGTGTATCACCGGGCTGTTCTTCCAGGCCTGACCAGTTGATGGTCTTGCCATTGAGGCGCGGCGGCGTGCCGGTTTTCAACCGGCCCATGCGCAAATTCAGTCCATACAGGGTTTTGGCCAGCGCCACGGTTGGGGCTTCGCCAACCCGGCCGGCCGGCTGGGTAAATTCACCCATATGGATCAGGCCATTCAGAAACGTGCCGGTGGTCAGCACCACGGACGCGCAGGCGATACGTTCCCCGGCCTCGGTAATCACGGCGATCACCCGGCCATCTTCAATTTCCATGTCCCCGGCGGGGGCCGCATAAATATCCAGACTTTCTGTCGCCGCCAGGGCCGCCCGCATATGCTTGCGGTACAGATTACGATCCGCCTGCGCGCGCGGGCCACGAACCGCCGGTCCCTTGCGCCGGTTCAGCAGGCGGAACTGAATCCCGGCGGCGTCGGCTACCCGGCCCATCAGCCCGTCCAGCGCATCCACTTCGCGCACCAGATGGCCCTTGCCCAGGCCGCCAATGGCCGGATTACAGGACATTTCTCCCAGAGTCTCAAACTTATGGGTCAGCAACAAAGTTGACGCGCCAACACGCGCGGCGGCGGCCGCAGCCTCGCAACCCGCATGACCGCCGCCAACGACGATAACGTCATAAGATTTCTGTGATAATTTCGCTAGTTCCGGCATGGCCGCACCATAGTCGCACCGGCTTGAATTGTCAAAACCACACACCATAATGTTTCACGTGAAACATTATTTTCCAATGCAGAACTCCCCAAACAATACATCCAGCATATCCTCCACATCGGCCCGGCCGGTAATCCGCCCCAGCGCCCGCATGGCAAGGCGGACGTCCTCCGCGATTAATTCCGCCGGTTTTTGCTTTTGATTCAAGGCCCTGTCAAGGTTTTCGACGCACAGACCCAATTCCCGGCGATGCCGTTCCCGCGTTAGTCCCGGTGTCTCGCTACCCCCCAGACGTTCCGCTACCGCCTCCTGAAGGCGCTGTAACAATTTATCGGCGCCTTCCCCGGTCTTCACCGATATGAGAGAATAACTATCTGATATATCGAGGTTTTTTGGCAGCAAATCGATCTTGTTCAGGATGCATAGCGCCGCCGGGCCGCACCATTCCAGCGTCTGTGCATCCCGTTCCGGCCATGCCCCGGCGTCAAAAACCAGTAATTTCAGATCGGCAGCCTGAGCCGTTTTTTTGGCCCTGCGAATGCCTTCTGCCTCAATCGCATTATCGGCGCCACGCAGCCCCGCCGTATCTGAAACAGAAACCAGATATCCCCCCAGATCCAGATTTACCTCTATAACATCGCGCGTGGTGCCCGCCTGGGGTGTTACGATAGCCGCTTCGCGCTGCGCTAACATATTGAGAAGACTAGATTTTCCGACATTTGGCGCACCCAGGATGGCAATGCGAAAACCGCGTCGCAATATTTCGCCACGCTGGCCGTCCGCCAGATGCGCTTTGATTTCCCTTAATAGTTCCGCTAACGAAATAAAGACTGATTCGCTTAGACCTGCGGGCAAATCTTCGTCGGAAAAGTCAATTTCGGCCTCCAGATGCGCCAAAGCCTGTAACAACCTAACGCGCCAGCCGTCATAAACGGCCCCCAATCGGCCTTCCATCTGGCGCAAGGCCTGTCGGCGCTGGGCCTCGGTTTCCGCCGCAACAAGGTCCGCCAGCCCTTCCACCGCTGTCAGATCAAGTTTGCCATTTTCAAAGGCGCGGCGGGTAAATTCCCCGGCCTGCGCTGCCCGCGCACCCGGAAAAAGCGAGAGAACCGCCAGCATGCGCTCCACCACCGCCCGCCCGCCATGCAGATGAAACTCCGCCACAGGCTCCCCAGTGAAGCTATTAGGTGCAGGAAACCATATTAGCAATCCCTGATCGATTACGATATTTGAACTATCGGAAAATTTGCGTAATACGGCACTGCGCGGTTTAGGTAGTTGTCCCGCCAGTCTTTCGGCAATGGCGCCAGCCTGCGGCCCGGATACACGCAGCACCGCCACCCCCGCACGGCCTGGGGCGCTCGCCAGGGCGAAAATCGTATCCTCGTGCGACGCCATGCTGAATTAAATCAGACGCCATCCCCGCCCGGTTTTATGACATTGCGAAACATTTCCTGCCAGCGCTCCATGCCGCTGCCCGCACCGGTCAGAAACCCCTTGAACAGGCTCTCCATATCCATCGCCCCCATATTCTTGCGCATCTGGGCTTCCATTTCCTGCAGCATCCGGTCCTGCATCGGGGCCACGTCGGGCAGGCCGAAAAAACTGCGGGCTTCCTGCGGGGTGCAATCAATATTAAAGGTGATCTTCATGGGCTTCCTCGCTTGCTGGAATGGGCCTGCGCCGTTATGTTGCAGCCATATCTTATACTGGAATTCAAAGGGCCGCGCCATGCCGCGAAATATGCTGGACCTGGAAACAAGTCCCTATTTGCTACAGCACAAGGATAATCCCGTTCACTGGTACGCCTGGGGAGAGGAAGCCTTTCAGGCCGCCCGTAAATATGGCAAGCCGGTGCTGCTGTCTGTGGGCTATGCCGCCTGTCACTGGTGCCATGTCATGGCCCATGAAAGTTTCGAAGACCCGGAAGTTGCCGAACTGATGAACGAGCTGTTCGTCAATATCAAGGTGGACCGCGAAGAACGCCCGGATGTGGATGCGATCTATATGAATTCGCTGGCGCTGCTCGGCCAGCCCGGTGGCTGGCCGCTGACCATGTTTCTGACTTCGGACGGCGAACCCTTCTGGGGCGGCACCTATTTTCCACCCCGCGCCGCGCATGGACGGCCCTCGTTTCGCGATGTCTTGCGCGAAGTCCATCAGGTCTATATGTCCGAACCGGGAAAAATCGCCAATAACAGGGACGCGCTGAAACAGGCGCTTAAAGAAATGAGTCAAACGGCCACCGAAGGTATGCTGAGTTTTGATATTCTGGATCAGGCTGTACGAGGGCTAGCGCGCCAGATCGATCCGTCCCATGGCGGTCTGAAAGGCGCGCCCAAATTTCCCCAGTCCTCGCTTTTTGAAATGCTGTGGCGCGGCTATCTGCGCAGCCACGACGAAGGTCAGCTGAAACTGTTAAACGCCACGCTGGAGAATATCTGCCAGGGCGGCATCTTCGATCATCTGGGCGGCGGCATCTCGCGCTATTCCACCGATGAAAAATGGCTGGTCCCGCATTTCGAAAAAATGCTGTACGACAATGCGCAATTCATTGACCTGCTCACCATGGTCTGGCCTGGTACCCATTCAACGCTCTATGCGTGGCGGCTGTTTGAAACCGTGGCCTGGGTTCAGCGTGAAATGGTGCTGCCCGAAGGCGCTTTCGCCGCGTCGCTGGATGCAGACAGCGAGGGCGTCGAAGGCAAATTTTATGTCTGGGACGAAAGTGAGGTCGACAGGCTGCTTGGCCTGGACGCCAAGTTTTTCAAACAGCATTACGATGTCACGCCTGTGGGGAACTGGGAAGAAAACAATATCCTCAACCGCCTGAAAGATTTCGGTCTGGCCTCCGATGCGGACGAACGCCGCCTTGCCCTGCTGCGCGACAAATTATTGCGGGTGCGTGAAAACCGCATTCCACCGGCCCGCGATGACAAGGTGCTGGCTGACTGGAACGGCATGATGATTGCCGCACTCGCCAATGCCGCCGCCGTGTTTGACCGGCCAAGCTGGTTTGAGATGGCGGCGCGCGCGTTTGAATTTATCACAGAGAACATGGTCAGCGCGGATGGCCGCATCAGCCATTCCTGGTGCGCGGGAAAAACATCGGGCGCAGAAATACTTGATGATTATGCGCAAATGAGCCGCGCGGCATTGGCGCTCTATGAACTGACCGGACTTTCTGACTATCTCGATTGGGCCAAACGCTGGACCGATCAGGTGAATGAGCGGTTCTGGGACAGCGAAAATGGCGGCTATTTCTATACTCCAAAAGACGCCAGAGATTTAATCGTCCGTACACGGCAGGCCGCCGACAACGCCACCCCCAGCGGCAATGGCGTCATGGCCAATGTGCTGGCGCGGCTGGGCTATCTGACCGGCGACATGCTCTATCGCAACCGGTCCGCCGCCGTCATCGAAGCCTTTGGCGGCGAGACCCGCAAAAACTATCTGGCGCTGGGCAGCCTGCTGAACAGTTTTGAATTTCTGGAACGCGGCATACAGATCGTCATTCTGGGTGATCGAGCCGACAGGCATACGCAAAAACTGTTGCAGGCGGTGTATTCCCAGGCCGTGCCGGACCGCACCGTGATGGTGATTGCGCCGGGTACGGAACTTCCAAAAAATCATCCGGCCCGCAACAAGACCCAGCGCGATAACCGCGCCACCGCCTATATATGCAAGGGGCCAAGCTGTTCGATGCCCCTGACCGACCCCGGAATGCTGGCCGACGCCATTGATCCGAGGAAAGCGTCAGCCTAGAGTAAAAGGCCAAAGCCTAGAGTAATATGACATCAGGTTTGTCCACACCCTTCTTCGTCATTGCGAGCCGCGCAGCGGCGCGGCAATCCAGAGTCTCACAGTAAGGCCTGTGTTTATGGCTCCTGGATTGCCACGGCGCGTTCCGCGCCTCGCAATGACACTGAGGGGGACGTGATTCTATATAATAGTTGTTACATATCAAAGTCTTAAAGATATACTAAAGCATTGATTCGACTCGAAATATTTGCGGCGAACACTATTTGTTCTAAAAATATTTTTGTATAAATGGCTAATAAAGGAAGGACACATGACCGCGACACCTCAAACCGGCATTTTTGCAGAAGGCAGCCAGTTTTATCTGGCGCTTGAATATCGCTGTACCGCATCGCCACAATTAAAAACCGCGATCCAGGCGGCCCGCAGCGCGGCGCTTGCAACATCCGATGCGCATGCGGTGTTTGCATTCGGCAATACGCTGCTGCGAGGATTTTACGGCAGCATGCTCAAGGATTTTACTCCCATCACCGGCGCATCTGGCCTGACGGCGCCCGCAACACAGCGCGATCTGCTGATCTGGCTTCACAGCGCGCGGGCCGACGCCAATTTTGATCTTGCGCGCACCATTCATGCTGCGTTACAGCCCCATGCCGAACTGATGCTGGAGGTTCCCGGTTTCAACTATCACGAAAACCGCGACATGACCGGCTTCATTGATGGCACCGCCAATCCCCGGCAGGAAGAAGCCATGGAGGCTGCGCTGATCCCCGAAGGGCAGGAGGGCGCGGGCGGCGCCTATGTGCTGTCGATGCAATATGTGCATGATCTGCAAGCCTTCCATAAACTGGCCGTACCGGAACAGGAGAACGTCATTGGCCGCAGCAAGCCAGACAGTGTTGAGATGGCGCCCGGCCGCAAGCCCAAAGACGCCCATATTGCCCGGGCGGAGATTTCCGAAAACGGGGTCGAGCTGAAAATTTACCGGCGCTCGTTTCCGTATGGCGGCGTACAGCAACACGGGCTGTATTTCCTGGCATTCGCCTGCGATCAGCACCGGTTCGACGCCATCCTGAAAAACATGTATGGTGTGTCTGGCGATGGGCTGCATGACCGTCTGCTGGATTTTACCCAGGCCGTAACGGGATCCTACTGGTTTGCCCCATCGCGCGAAGCGCTGGAAAACATGCTGCGTTAAACTCAGGGAGAAAGAAAATGAGTGGAACAGAAATAAGTATTCCGTGTAAAGACGGCTCCATGATGGGCTATCTCGCCATGCCGAAATCCGGTTCCGGCCCCGGCATAGTAGTGATGCAGGAAATTTTCGGCGTCAATCAGGTGATGCGCGACATCACGGACGCCTTTGCCGCGGAAGGATTTGTGGCGCTATGCCCCGATCTGTTCTGGCGCATCGAACCGGGCATTAACATCACCGATAAGTCCAAGGCCGAATGGGACAAGGCGTTTTCGCTGTTCGGCAAATTCAACCGCGACACCGGCATAGAGGATGTGGGCGCCACGCTCGCCACCTTGCGCAAGCTCAAGGGGTGTACGGGCAAGGCTGGAACGGTGGGTTTTTGCCTGGGCGGATTACTGGCCTATCTTTCCGCCACACGCACCGATGCGGATGCCGCCGTCGGGTTTTACGGCGTCAGCATCCCCGATTTTCTGGGTGAGGCGCCAAACATCAAAAAACCGCTGATGCTGCATATTGCGGGTAAAGATGGTTTCGTTCCACCGCCTGCCCAAGCCGCCATGCATGCAGGCCTTGATGGCAACAAGCTGTGCACCCTCTATGATTACCCGGACCAGGACCACGCCTTTGCGCGCATGGGGGGCGAGCATTATGATGAGGCGGCGGCGAAATCGGCCATGTCGCGAACGGTCAGTTTTTTCAAAACCCATCTGGCCTGATACATTGACGCGCAACAGTTGCGGGTTGGTCCGTTCCCTGATAATTGCCTGCGTCCTGCTGGGCGCTGGCGCAGCGCTGGCGCAACCCCCCAGGCAGTCCGAGACTCCAAGCGAGGACATTGCCCCCTTCGTCATTGCCAATGTTGAATTCACCCTGCTGCATGAACTGATCCATGTGCTGATCGATGAAGCAGGCATTCCCGTACTGGCGCGCGAGGAGGATCAGGCCGATTATCTGACTGCTGTAATATTTTTAAGCCAACAGACCGGTCTGATTTACCCCTCGTCGCCTGAACCCCGCAATCCGTCCATAGACTGGCCGCCTGCTCTCGGATCCCCGGCACACAGCACTATCATGCGCATGCAAGCTATTATTGACGCCTGGCGCATTGAATGGACTATCGCGGAACAGGATAATATGGAAATACCTTACGCCGACCCGCACGCGCTGGAAATTCAGCGCTATTACGACATGGCGTGCCTGACCTATGGGCGTGATCCCAAACATCTGGAAGATTTTCGTATCGAAAATGAATTGCCAGCGGAGCGCGCGGAATTTTGCGAAGATGATTTCGCCAAGGCCGAGCGGGGCCTGGAATTTATCAAAACAACGCTCAAGAACAACGCGAAAACGCCACTTGGCAATGCGGGTCACATGCCGCCGGACTTCGCCATCCAGCTAAAATTCGAAGACGCAATTTCACCCCAACACAAGCAGTATAAATTATGGCTGCAAAACGCTTCGATCCTTGTACCGCTGATCGAAGCGCTGAACAGGGATTATTATCTGCCACGCCCGATTTCCGTGCGCTTTCGCGTATGCGGACAACCCAACGCCTATTGGGAGCCAAAAGACGCCCAGGTCAATGTGTGTTATGAACTGCTGGACCGCTTCGTGCATCTCAGCCGGTTCCACAAGCAATATGCAGTGGACCGGCGTGCGAATGTACTGGGCAGGGCCAAGGCGAACAAGGCGTTTCAGTAACGCCGGAAGTTACGTATTCATCGACGCGAAGAATTCCGCATTGCTCTTGGTGGCACGCAACTTATCGAGCAGAAACTCCATCGCGTCCACTGTTCCCATGGGGCTGAGAATCCGGCGCAGCACAAACATCTTCGCCAGGTCGGCCTGGGACGCCAGCAGCTCTTCCTTGCGGGTGCCCGAGCGGGTAATGTCGATGGCCGGGAAGATGCGCTTGTCGGAAACTTTGCGGTCCAGAATGATTTCGCTGTTGCCGGTGCCCTTGAATTCTTCGAAAATCACTTCATCCATGCGCGAGCCGGTATCGATCAGGGCCGTTGCAATAATGGTCAGCGAACCGCCTTCCTCGATGTTGCGCGCCGCGCCAAAAAACCGCTTCGGGCGTTGCAGCGCATTGGCGTCCACACCGCCGGTCAACACCTTGCCGGATGAGGGCACCACGGCATTATAGGCGCGGCCCAAACGGGTGATCGAATCCAGCAGGATCACCACGTCACGCCCATGCTCCACCAGGCGCTTGGCCTTTTCCAGCACCATTTCCGTCACCGCAACGTGGCGGGTGGCGGGTTCGTCAAAGGTGGAACTGACCACTTCGCCCTTGACCGAGCGTTGCATGTCCGTCACTTCCTCGGGGCGCTCGTCAATCAGCAGCACAATCAGATAGCATTCGGGATGATTGGCGGCGATCGCATGCGCGATATTTTGCAGGATCATGGTCTTGCCGGTGCGTGGCGGCGCGGTAATCAGCGCGCGTTGTCCCTTGCCCAGGGGTGCTGCCAGATCAATGACCCGTGTCGTCAGATCCTTTGTGCCCGGGCCCATTTCCATGATCAGGCGTTCGTCGGGATAAAGCGGCGTCAGATTATCGAAATGCACTTTCTGGCGGGTGCGTTCGGGATCTTCGAAATTGATGGTGTTGACTTTCAGCAGGGCAAAATACCGCTCGCCATCCTTGGGGCTGCGAATACGCCCTTCAACTGTGTCGCCGGTGCGCAGCGAAAACCGCCGCAACTGGTTGGGGCTGACATAGATATCGTCCGGACCCGGCAGATAATTTGCCTCGGGTGAGCGCAAAAAGCCAAATCCGTCCTGCAATACTTCCAGTACGCCCACGCCGGTAATTTCGATTTCCCGCTCCGCCAGCTGCTTCAAGATCGCAAACAGCATGTCCTGCTTGCGCAGGGTGCTGGCATTTTCCACTTCAAGCTCTTCCGCATAGGCAAGTAATTCAGTGGGTGATTTGGATTTCAAATCCGCGAGTTTGACTTCTTTAACGTCCATAAGGTCCATGGGGGTTCTTCCGCTTGAAAAATTTGGTGAGGGCGCCGCAAGGGACAAAAGGAAAAAATTATGGGGAATGTCGCCATATCCAGACAGGAACGGCGGAAAAACAGGACAGGCGGTGATTCTGCTAAGGCAAGGATGTAGCGTGTTTCACCGTCTAATACAATATATGAACGCCAATCGCCTAAAATTTTCCAAACGGCCGCACAATCACCAAAATGACAATGGCAATCATCAGCACAAAGGGAATTTCATTGGCGATCCGGTAATACAGGCCCGGCCGGGTACGGATATCGGCCGCAAATTCACGCCGCCAGCGGCTGAACAGTCCATGAATCCCCCCCAGCGCCAGCGCCAGCGCCAATTTCAGCCATATCCACCAGGATTGCCAATCAATCAGGCCAGGCGTTAATAACAGCATTCCACCCAGAACAAACACCAGAATCATGGCTGGATTGATGATACCGCGTAACAGTCGGCCTTCCATTAATTTGAACTTTTCCGACTGCACCGATCCCACGGGGGCGTCGGTATGATAGACATATAATCGCGGCAAATACATCATGCCCGCCATCCAGGCGATCACAGCAATCAGATGCAAACTTTTGATCCAGAGATAATATTCGCTCAGAAATTCGGCCATTTTTATCTATCCATCAAACAGTTAGACATGGGGCTACCGCATAGTTGCCGCTGCGACAGCACACTTTGTACAAGTTTTGATAGACTCCGGATAAAATCCGGTTGTACCCCCAGCGCTGCGATCCGGATATAATCCGGCACACCGGCCTCTCCAGCCAGATGTCTGTATTCCATGTCCAGCTCGACCAGTGTTTCGGAATGTTCCGAAACAAAAGCAATAGGAACCAGAACAACGGGAGTTTTTGCCCTGCCTGCGTCGCGCAGCCGTTCTTCGGTGGAGGGTCCAAGCCATTTCAGCGGCCCAACCCGGCTCTGATAACAAATTTCCCAATCTTCTGATGACAGGCCCAGTTTCGCAGCAATGGCCAATGCCGTGCGTTGCACATGTTGGGGATAGGGATCGCCAGCATCCACAATTTTCTGGGGCAGGCCATGAGCGGAAAATAATAGCCGGGCCTTTTTGCCTGCTGCAGGTCCAAAATATTGCGGGGCTTGGGCCTGGATCAATGCAGCATGCGCCATAATGAAATCCGGCTGGTCCGGATAACAGCATATTTCATGACTATCGACCCTGAAATCACAAGACCGCAGGACAGCACGCCATTCCTGCAAGGATGATTTGGTCGTTGTTGTAGAAAATTGCGGGTAAAGCGGAAGTAAAACCACATGATCAGGTGTAAATTCCTTCACCTGTTCAACAATATCTTTTGCTCTGGGATTCCAGTAACGCATCACCGTAAAACAACGTAGCTTCGTATATCCCTGTGCGTGTAATACATCCTGAAGGGCAATGGCCTGTTTCCTGGTTTCCGATACAATAGGTGAACCACCGCCGATTTTGGCATAGATTTCCTCTGCTTTTGATGTCCGCCGCCAGGCGATCAAACGGGCAAGCAGCCAGCGTATTGGTCCAGGTGCAGCAATAATATTGGGATCGGAAAACAGATTGATCAGAAAAGGCCGGACTGCCGCAGGCTGATCAGGTCCGCCGAGATTGAAAAGTATGATGGCGATCTTCTGATTATTCATAATCGCCATTGTTTTATAAATTGCACCAACTCTGTCACATTTTCTGGCGGCGTTTCAGGTACAATTCCATGTCCCAGATTAAAGATAAACCGCCTGTTGCCCATCATCGTCAAAATCCGTTCTGCTTCCAGCAGCATGGATTTACCCCCTGTAACCAATAGCAGAGGATCAAGATTGCCCTGAACCGTAATATTCGGCTGTAATCTGTCCCGCGCATATTGAAGGGATAGCGCGGTATCCATGCTTATTCCGGATATTCCTGTTTCAATTGCATAATCCTCATAAAGTGAACCCGCGCCTTTCGGAAAACCAATCACAGGCACATCCGGGAATATTGCTTTCACCCTGCGGATAATTTCTCTTACCGGTTTGATGCACCAACGCCGGAATTCAGGTTCCGGCAAAGACCCGGCCCAAGTGTCAAAAATCTGCAGAACTTCAGCGCCAGCTTTTACCTGACCAATCAGATATTCAGCTGTGATATATACAATAATATCTATTAACGCCGTAAATCCTTCCGGATCCCGATAGGCCCAGATACGCGCAGCAGCCTGATCCTTGCTCCCCGTCCCTGCAACCATGTAGGTCGCCACAGTCCATGGCGCCCCTGCAAAGCCAATCAGGCAAACATCTTCTGGCAATTTCTGGCGTAAAAGGCGAACCGTCTCATAAACCGGCTCCAAACGTTTTACCGCACCTTCTATTTTCAAAACATCCAAATCAGATCGCTTTTGAATACAGGGTGAAAGCAAGGGACCAAGTTTTTCTTCAAACCTCACCCCCTGACCCAAAACATCCGGTATCACCAATATATCCGAAAATAATATGGAAGCATCAAAACCATACCGCCGGATTGGTTGCAACGTCACTTCCACCGCCAGTTCCGGCGAATAACACAAATCCAGAAAACTGCCCCCACGCGCCCGAACCGCCCTATATTCCGGTAAATACCGCCCCGCCTGGCGCATCAACCATACTGGCGGGCGTTCCAGAACTTCTCCCTTTAATGCCCTGAGTAATAATTTCTGGCTCATTTGTGGAGATTTTCCTTAATTCTGGTTTGATGCTCAAGATTTTCCACAGTTTTCTTCTTCTTATATATTTTTATAAAAAGGTTGTAGTAATAGTGGTTCCCCTGAAGATCGGGGATAAAATCTTTTACCCTATTTACCGGCATATATGGTCTCAAAACAGGCAGGACAGGGCTGGATCAAAACGGTTATGCTCATTATTCACACACTGGGCATTTTGTTATCCATGCCATAGAATTCATCCAACAAACAATGAACTAATCGGGATGTTTTTTTCAATGCCATGTTACACACCCGTCTATCCACCTGATTCACAGAGAATATTTATGTGATGGCGGATAATTCCCGGAATTTGCCTTTATCGCCAAAACTGGCCACTTATTTCCATTTACACCTGGTTTCTGACGCCACCGGTGAAACCTTAAACTCAGTGACCAAGGCCGCTATTGCCCAGTTCGATGACGGAATAGCAATTGAACATACTTATGCCCTGGTGCGCACCACCCGTCATCTTGATCGTGTTCTCAGTCAAATAGAAGACATGCCAGGTATCGTAGTTTATACACTGGTGAATTATGATTTGCGTGATATGCTGGAACAACGATGTGCCGATCTGCAATTACCCTGTCTATCCGTGCTTGATCCGGTCATCCAGATTATAGGCGGCTATCTGGGTTCGAAAATTTCTCATCGGCCTGGCAGCCAGCACACCCTTACACCTGAATATTTTCAACGCATAGAAGCCCTCCAATATACGATGGCGCATGATGATGGCCAGTCACTTCATGATCTTCATTCAGCCGACATTATTTTATTGGGGGTCAGCCGCACCTCCAAAACACCAACCTGCATTTATCTTGCAAACCGGGGTCTCAAAGCCGCCAATATCCCCGTTGTGCCAAATATGGCTCTGCCTGAAATATTACCCACGCTTACCAAACCGCTGATTGTTGGTTTGACAACAAACCCGGACCGTCTTGTTCAGGTACGGCGCAACCGGCTATTGTCTCTGAACGAAAATGATGAAACGACGTACACGGATATGGATTTGGTGATTGAAGAGATCCGGTATGCAAGGCGGCTTTATGCACAAAACAACTGGCCGGTAATTGATGTCACCCGCCGCTCGATCGAAGAGACTGCTGCGGCTATTTTGAATCTATTGTCCGGCCGCGAGACGGGTAAGGCAAAAACATAATGGCTGTTATCCCTCCGCGCGCGGGAATTATTGGATGGCCAGTTAACCATTCGCGTTCACCCATCCTGCATGGTTACTGGTTGCGCAAATACGCCATCGCTGGAAGTTATGAACGTATTCCGATTGCACCAGAGAATTTTGCTGCTGAATTTCGCGCGCTGGCAGTGCAGGGATATGTGGGCGCCAATATCACCATTCCACACAAACAATCCGCTATGACCTGCTGTGACGAGCTGGATTCCAATGCACAAAGACTGAAAGCCGTAAATACCATTGTCATCAAAGATGGACGCTTTTATGGCTCAAACACAGATGGTTTTGGGTTTATGGAAAATCTGCGCCAGGGCGCGCCGGACTGGAAACCCCATGCCGGTCCCGTGGTCATTATCGGTGCAGGCGGTGCTGCGCGCGCGGTGATTGCCGCGCTATGCGATGCAGGGGTGAAAGAAATTCATCTGTTCAATCGCACCCGCGCCCGGGCCGATCAATTGGCCAGTGATCTTGGCGGCCCCATTATGACAGGGGACTGGACCAGATTGCCCCGTGCGCTTTCGGATTGCGGCTTGCTGGTTAATTGTTCCAGTCTTGGTATGGCGGGCCAGCCGCCGCTGGAAATTTCACTTCAGGCATTGCCGCCCTCCGCTTATGTGACCGATCTTGTATATACGCCGCTTCTTACGCCCTTGCTGATAGCCGCGGCGGCGCGGGGAAATCCCACCATTGACGGACTCGGCATGCTATTACATCAGGCGCGTCCGGGTTTTGCGGCCTGGTTTGGAATTATGCCCGAAGTGGATGACGCATTGCGCAATCTTTTGCTGTCAGATATTGAAAATGCGAAAGGAAACTAAACCATGGTGATTGTCGGGCTGACCGGCTCCATTGGCATGGGAAAATCTGAAACTGCGAAAATGTTTCGCAGTTTGGGTATTCCCGTCTATGACGCGGACGCCGCTGTGCACGCTATTTATGCGCCGGGCGGTTCGGCGGTGGCCCCGATAGAAGCCGCTTTTCCCGGCGTGACCAATGCCAATGGCGTGGACCGCGACGCGCTGGCTAAACTGGTGCTGAATGATCCTGCTGCGCTGAAAAAACTGGAAGCGATTGTGCATCCGCTGGTTGGGCTGGAACAGCAAAAGTTTCTCGAACAGGCAGCGGCTGAAAATGCAGACATAATTGTGATTGATGTGCCGCTATTATATGAAACCGGCGGTCAGAAACGGGTGGATTGTGTGGTGCTGGTAAGTGCGCCCTATGAATTGCAGCGCGAACGGGTATTGGCGCGCCCGGGCATGAGCGAAGAAAAATTTCAGTCAATTTTGGCAAAGCAGGCGCCGGACGCTGAAAAACGTCAACAGGCTGATTATATCATCGATTCAAGTCAGGGCATTGAGCCTGCGATGGCGCAAGTGAAGGCCTTGATCCCCCTGCTTAAAAAAGTTCCAGCGAAAGCCTGGGCATCGCGTCTGCGCGATGCCAATGAAAATAGTCAATCGCGCCTGCGCGATGCTAAAGAAAACAGTCAATCGCGCAGACAAGAAAGTGAAAAAGGATAAGCATTGCGCGAAATCGTACTGGATACGGAAACCACCGGCCTGGATCCGCGCAGCGACCGGATTATCGAAATCGGCTGCATTGAGTTGTTCAACCATGTGCCGACGGGCATGACGTTCCATACCTATCTCAATCCCAAACGCGATATCGCCGCCGAGGCCTTCAATGTGCATGGCATCAGCGCGGAATTTCTCAGCGATAAGCCGCTGTTCGGTGATATCGCGGTGGCGTTCAGCGATTTTATCGCTGATACGCAGCTGGTGATTCATAATGCGGCCTTTGACCTGAGCTTTTTGAACAGTGAATTTGACCGGATCGGTTTTGGTAAACTGCCGCCGGGCCGGGCGATCGATACGCTGCTGATTGCGCGGCGTAAATTTCCCGGCGGGCAAAACAGTCTGGATGGGCTGTGCCGCCGTTTTGGCATTGATATATCGGGGCGTGAACAGCATGGCGCGCTGAAGGATTCAGAATTGCTGGCCGCAGTCTATCTTGAACTGATCGGGGGCGCGCAAAGCGGCCTGGCGCTGGATGGTCCCGCAGGCCTGGGTCAGGCGGGTCAAACCCTTGCGGGGCTGGCGCCGCAGACAAGACCCGCCCGGCCCAGCCCGCTGGCCCCGCGGCTGACAGAGGCCGAACGCGCCGCCCATGAGGCCTTTGTCACGACACTGGGCGCCGCGCCGCTCTGGAAAGGCTGATTATTGCTGTTTTGTTGCCTCGGCTTCGGCCTGTAATTGTGTCATGCGCTGGCGGTAAAGTTGGGAAAAGTCGATATTATCCAGCATCAGCGGCGCATAGCCACCGTCACGGGTCATGTCGGCAATGATGCGCCGGGCAAACGGGAACAACAGCCGTGGGCATTCGATCAACAGCACAGGTTGCAGGGTTTCCGCCGGTATGTTGAATAGCTGGAACACGCCGCCATACAGAAGTTCGGCCAGGAAAATGGTGGTTTCCTCCTGTTTGGCATGGACGGAAATCTTCAGTTCCACCTCATAATTGGGCTCTGCGCCGCGCCGGACCTGCACATCAATGCCGACACTGATGCTGGGCGTTTTTGCGCCCCTTGCCAGACTGCCCGGTGCGCCCGGGTTTTCAAAAGACTGGTCTTTTACATATTGGGCCGCAATCGAGAGGCGGGGTTCCGCATCAGCGGATGGCTCAGGATTCGTCCCTTTGGGATCAGTGTCGGTCATATTGTTTGGCTTTCATTACTGTAAATTCCTATATCTGGCTAACATGGATAGGCTGCCGCGCCAAGAGTCTGTGGCGAACCCGTCACAGATGGGTTAGGATGGCGGTTCAGCGGCCATCCGGGGCCATTCCGGGGCCATATAGCGGGTTGGATAATGGGTCAGGGCTTTCAATTTCTCGATCTGATATTTTTGGGCATGATCGCCGTGTTCATCCTGTTGCGGCTGCGCAATGTATTGGGCACGCGCACCGGCCATGAAAAGCCGCCGGAAGATTTGCGCGCGGGCCACACCGGACCGCTTTCTGGTCAAAAGGAAGGCGCCGTCGTCGCTCTGCCGCGACGTGGCGGAGCCAGCGGTACGGCGCCGCTTTCCCAGGCCGAAATCCGTTTACGGCAGTCCCTGACGGAAATCGCCCTGGCTGACCCGCAATTTGACGCCGATGATTTTGCGGACGGGGCGCGTCAGGCCTATGAAATGATCATTATCGGTTTTGCCCAGGGCGACCGGGATCTGCTGCGCGGTATGGTGGGTGAGGATGTCTTCGCCAATTTCGACGCCGCCATCACGGCGCGTCAGGCCGCTGGTCAGACCATGGAAACCCGCCTCGCCGCCATCAAGGATGCACATATTACGCAGGCAAGCCTGCGTGGCAAAATGGCCGAAGTGACGGTGAAATTTACCGCCGATCTGATTTCCTGTGTGAATAATGCGGCGGGCGATCTGGTGCAGGGCCACCCCACTTTGCCACAGCAGGTTTCGGAACTCTGGACATTTGCCCGTGATACGACTTCGAAAGATCCGAATTGGACGCTGATCGCGACATCGGCTGACACCGTAACTGATGCCCCCAGCGCCGCCCCGAAAGATTAGCCTGGCGTTTGCGCTGTCAGGCGCGCTGCTGGCCGGCGTGCTGGTGGGGGTGTTGGCGGGGCCGGATCTGCGCCAGTTTTTTGCCGGACTGATCGCGCCGCAACCCGATCATTTAACCCTCACCCCGGTCAGCTATGCTGCGTTGCCGGGATGGTCAGATGATCCGCTGCAAGGGTTTGCAGGCGCGCTAAACCGCTCCTGCCGGGTTTTTCTGGCGCAAAAGCCGGATAAGCCTGTGGGGCCAAAGGGCCGTTTTGGCAAGGCGGCGGATTGGGCGGAGATGTGCCATCGGGCCGGGGCGTTGCCCGAAAACATCTCCGGTGCGCCATTGCGCAATTTTCTTGAGCAGGCATTCGTGCCCATGGCCGTGCGCAATGGCCGCCGCGATCAGGGCAAATTTACCGGCTATTATGAACCCGAATTGCGCGGCAGCCTGCGCAAACAGGGGGCCTATCAGGTGGCGTTGCTGCGCGCGCCCGAAAATCTGGTAGCCGTCAATCTGGGTGATTTTAATCCGCAATGGCGCGGGCAGCGTATTGCCGGGCGGGTAAGCGATGGCAAATTACGGCCTTTGCAGGCGCGCGCCGAAATTGTGGCGGGCGCGCTGGCGTCGGAAAGGCTTGAACTGCTCTATGTGGACGATCCGGTCGATGCGTTCTTTCTGCATATTCAGGGTTCGGGCCGGGTGCGGCTGGACGATGGCCGGGTGATCCGGCTGGGCTATGCCGGGCAGAACGGGCATCCCTATGTGGCGATCGGCAAAAACCTGGTGCAGTCCGGCGCGATCCGGCGCGAGGATATTTCCATGCAGTCGATCCGCGCCTGGCTTGACGCCAATCCCGGCGAACGTGACGCCGTGCTGAATGCCAATCCGTCTTATGTGTTTTTCCGTGAACTCGCAGGCGGCGATCCCGCACTTGGCCCGCCCGGTGCGCAGAATGCGCCGCTGACGCCGGGGCGCAGCCTGGCGGTAGATCCCGACTTTCACGCGCTTGGGGTTCCGGTCTGGCTGGACAGCGTGACACCCGATGGCGAAGCCTTGCAGCGCCTGATGGTGGCCCAGGACACCGGCGGCGCCATTCGCGGCCCGGTGCGCGGCGACGTGTTCTGGGGCTTTGGCGAACAGGCGGCGCAAAATGCCGGACGCATGAACAGCGACGGGCGTATGTTTATCCTGCTGCCACACAGTGTTGCGGAACTGGCCGTTGAGGAAGGAAAATAACGCCACCCGCCATTCCCCGTATTTTGTCGAATGCTGTTGAATTTATGTGTTGATATTAAAATTAGCGGCTCCACTATTTTAATAAAACGCGATTTCTTAAAATAGCAGCTTGCCATAATTTAAGCATCGCAGCAGAATGCCATATCGCCATAGTCGATACTGCGCCTGCCTGTATTTGTGTTATCTGGAGTTTTATAAAAATAATGCAAGGATATATGAACTTTAACGATTTCAAAGCAGGTACATGGAAAAAGCAATATCAGTATAAGAGCTTTTCACCTGTATTAATTAATCATGGTTGGTTATGGGACGACCCATCTATTAATATTCTTCTTGAGAGTGCAACAAGAGCATTGGGAGAATTAAACGCTTTTTCATTCATTATTCCAAATGTCGATTTATTTATTGAAATGCATATCGCCAAGGAGGCGCATACCTCAAGCCGTATCGAGGGGACCAGGACAAGCTTTGAAACGGAGCTGATGCCCGAAGACGCGATTGCACCGGAAATGCGCGATGATTGGCATGAGGTTCGTAATTATGTTGCGGCCATGAACATGGCGATACAGGAATTGCCGCATATGCCTGTGTCCACGCGGCTATTGTGTCGCGCCCACGCGATTTTAATGCAGGGTGTGCGCGGGCAAAATAAAAATCCGGGAGAATATCGCCGGTCACAGAACTGGATTGGCGGCTCGGGGCCAATGGATGCGGCATTCGTGCCGCCACATCATGATGAAGTGCCAGAACTGATGGGCGATCTGGAAAAGTTCCTGCATAATGAGGATATAGAGGTGCCGGATCTTGTGCGTGCCGCCATCGCGCACTATCAATTTGAAACCATACACCCCTTTAGCGATGGTAATGGCCGGGTAGGACGCTTGCTGATCACGCTCTATTTGGTTAGCCGGGGCATTCTGCAAAAACCCACGCTTTATCTTTCAGATTTTTTCGAGCGCAACCGCTCATCCTATATTGATTCCCTGATGCGGGTGCGCACGGCAAATGATATCGGGCATTGGGTTCGTTTTTTTCTGGCCGGCGTTCTGGAAATTTCCAAAAAAGGGCGTGAAACATTTCAGTCCATACAGGCTTTGCGTGAAGAGGTTGCGCATCAGTGTCTGGGTCTGGGGCGGCGCGCCCAGAAAGCGGAGCGCGTGTTGACTGTGCTTTACCGCAGTCCCATTGTATCGGCCAGGGATATTGAAACAGAGCTTGATGTAACCAGCGCCACGGCCAACGCTATTATTCGGGAGCTTGTAAAGCTTAACATACTAAGAGAAATTACAGGTATGCGGCGCCATCGCCTATATGTGTTTGATCGTTATTTACGCCTGCTGACGGATTGAAATCACGAAAGAACCGCTGATATGACCGCTAGCCCAAATATTGCCCTGTTCGTTACCTGTCTGGTGGATTTGTTTCGCCCGCAGGCCGCCTTTGCGGCGGTGCGATTGCTGGAGGATGCGGGATGTATTGTGCATGTTCCCGCCGCCCAGACCTGTTGTGGACAACCGGGCTATAATAGCGGTGACAAAGTGGGCGCGGGGCGGCTTGCCGTGCAAACCATCCGTCTGCTGATGGATTATGATTATGTGGTGGTTCCCAGCGGTTCATGCGCCGCGATGATCAAACAGCATTATCCGCAATTGCTGGCCGGTGACGCCGCATTGCTGGCGCAGGCGCGCGCGCTTGCAGACAAGACCTTTGAACTGACACAGTTTCTGCATGATGTGATGCATTACAAACCCGCCTTCGCGATGGCTGAGAAAATTACTTATCATGACGCCTGTTCGGGTCTGCGCGAATTGGGCATTCAGGCGCAGCCCCGCGCGTTGCTGCCATCACCGGTTATTGAAAATAATGATGGCAAAACCTGCTGCGGATTCGGCGGTACGTTCTGCGTGAAATATACCGGTGTCTCCACGGCCATCGCAGACAAGAAGCTGGATAAATTTTCCGCCACCGGCGCCACCACTGTGACCGGCGGCGATCTGGGGTGTCTGATGCATCTGGCGGGGCGCGCAGCGCGACGCGGCATGGATTTACACTTCAGGCATGTCGCGGAAATATTGGCGGGGGACGTTCAAACTCCCGCCATTGCGGAGCCTGAGAAATAAATGCAGCGCCGCCCCGCCGCCTTTAACGATAACGCCGCCGAAGCCCTGCTGGATGCGGATTTGCAGCGCGCGCTGGGCGCCGCTGAAGCGGGCTTTGGCGTCAAGCGCCGCAAGGCGATAGAGGGCTTGCCGGAATTTGAGGCGCTGTGCGATCAGGCTGCCGCCATCAAGGACCATGTGCTCGATCATCTGGATGTGTATCTGGAACGCTTTGAGGCGCAGGTGTTCGCCAGCGGCGGCATGGTGCATTGGTGCGAAGATGCAGAGCAGGCGCGCGGCATCATTCTGAAACTGTGCCGTTCGGTCAACGCCAAAATGGTGACCAAGGGCAAAAGCATGGTGGCCGAGGAAATCGGCCTGAACCCGTTTCTCGAAGCGAACGGCATTCGTCCGGTGGAAACCGATCTGGGCGAATATATTATTCAGTTGGCGGATGAACCCCCCAGCCATATTATCGGTCCGGCGCTGCACAAAACCAAAGATCAGGTGTCGGATCTGTTTCACGTCCATCATCCAGCGCTGGGTTTTGCTGAAAGGCAGACCGAAGGCGAGGCGCTGGTCGGCGAGGCGCGCGCCATTCTGCGCCAGCAATATTTACAGGCCGATGTGGGCATTACGGGCGCGAATTTTCTGATCGCTGAAACCGGCAGCACCGTCATTGTCACCAATGAAGGCAATGGCGACATGACGCAGATTTTTCCGCGTATGCATATTGTCATCGCCAGCATTGAAAAGATTGTCCCGACCCTGGAAGACGCCGCCACCTTGTTGCGGGTACTGGCGCGTTCCGCCACGGGTCAGGAAATGTCCGTGTACACCACATTTTCGACGGGGCCAAAGCGGCGCTCCGACGCTGACGGCCCGGAGCAGTTTCATGTCTTGCTGCTGGACAATGGGCGAAGCGATATTCTGGGCGGCAATCAGCGCGATATATTGCGCTGTATCCGCTGTGGGGCCTGCATGAATAATTGCCCGGTCTATATGGCGGCGGGCGGGCATGCTTATGGGGCCACCTATATGGGGCCGATGGGTTCGGTGCTGACGCCCAATCTGACCAGTTTGCACAAAGCGCAGGCGTTGCCATTTGCTTCTACTTTTTGTGGCAAGTGTGAGGCTGTGTGTCCGATGCGCATTCCACTTCCCAAACTGATGCGGGACTTACGCACCGAGGCGCATGAACAGCGCCTCACGCCGGTGCGCGAACGGCTGTGGCTGGCGCTCTGGTCCTGGGTTGCGCTGCGGCCGGAACTGTATCACCGTCTTGGCGGCATGGGTTTAGCCGTGCTGAAATTACTGGCGCGTGGAGGCGGGCGGTTTCACTGGTTGCCGCTGGCGGGCGGCTGGACCCGGACGCGGGATTTTCCCGCGCCGCAGGGTGAAAGTTTTATGGCGCAATGGGCGCGGCGCGGGAAACCAAAAGCATGAGCCAGCAACGCATTGCCATTCTCGATCGTATTCGCGCATCCCATGCCGCGCGTGGTGTCATGAGGCAAGAACATACCGCCGCTGCGCATTTGAACAATCGGATGAAAAATCTAATACCGGCGCGCGGCCAGCTCACGGGCGCTGCCGCCTGTGCGCAATTTATAAAAGCGGCGTTAAAAAACCAGGCGACGGTGGACAATATAGAATTGGCCGAACATGTACCACAAGCCATTGGCGCCTATCTTGCGGGGCATGGTCTTGCGGGGCCTATCCGGCTTTGCGGCGATGCGCTTCTGGCGGCCCTGCCATGGGACCGTATTGCCCGCTTTAATCCAGGCTCTGGCGCTGTCAGGGAAAGTGATGAAGCGGGTGTTGGTGTGGCGCTGTGTGGCATTGCCGAAACCGGTACGCTGATGCTGACATCCGGGTCTACAGCCGCCAGCGGGCTGAATTTTTTGCCGCCCACCCATATTGTTGTACTGCGCGCCGCCGATATTGTGGGCGCGCTGGAAGACGGCTGGGCGCGGTTGCGTCAGGTGGGCAATGGGCAAATGCCGCGCACGGTCAATCTGATCACCGGCCCCTCGCGCACCGCTGATATCGCCCAGACCATGTATATGGGCGCGCATGGGCCTAAGCGCCTGCATGTGATTGTGGTGGAAGGCGCGGCCGTAAAGGTTGAAGGCAATGCCTAGGCCGCGCAAGCCACGCCCGGTAAATGAAGAGGAAAGCGCACTGTTCGCAAGCACGATGGCCGATGCCCGGCCGCTGAAAAAAACACCAGGCGCGCGGGACATTTTGCCAGATATATTGAATGTAACGCGCAGGCCAAATGTGCAAATTCGCCCGCGCACGCATCCTCCGGTCGAGGACAGGCCCGCGCCCGCCATTCGCGCCAAAGATCGCGCGGCGCTTAGCGGTATGGATGGAAAAAACGCCGAACGTCTGGCCCGGGGCAAACTTGAAATCGAGGCGCGGCTGGACCTGCACGGCCATCGTCAGGACACCGCGCAACGCGAACTATTGGATTTCATCCGCCGCAATCATGCTTACGGCAAACGCTGTGTTCTGGTGATTACCGGCAAGGGGCGGTCATTGAAAAATCAGCAGATCGAGGATAGCACTGCAGGCGGGCGATATGTCATCGCCGAACGCAAGGGCGTGCTGTTCGATCTGGTGCCTGAATGGCTGGCGGGGCCAGGCCTTGCGCCCTATGTGGTTGCGTTCACCCCCGCCCAACCCCGCCACGGCGGCAGCGGCGCGCTGTATGTTTATCTGCGCCGCGAGCGGGGATAAATTACGAAGCCTCACTGATAATTGTTTTTTTCCGACGCGCCGGGTTGCGCATATACGCAAGCATTCCTTCACGAGGAAATGGCGTTATTTCAAATTCAGCCGTCACTACCCAGGTGCCACTGCGCATCTGTTGCTGAGTGATCTTAATCGCCCCATCGCGACGAAACGATTCCACGATCTCCGACACACGACTTTCTGGTATGTCTATCAGTATTTGAGGGGGATAACTCACGGTGATACTCCTTCAACGCAAACTGCTATAGCTGGAAATGTTGGACAGCCTTGTTACGTAAGTCCTCATGCTGCGCTCCGTCCAGAAATGATGTTATCGACAAGCCGGGGCTTTCATTCTCCAGCCATTCGGTTATTTTCAAACGAAATGCCGCATCGGCGTTGGTCCTGTCATCTAATTTTTTCCCAGTCGCGCTTAATCCACCGCCAACAATACCCAATTTTGCATCGCCGTAGCTCGCGGAAAGGGAACTGCGGGGGTCCGTGATGCGCGCAGTCAGCGCAGTCGTTATCATACCGATCGGTCGCCGGATCAGCAGCAAAAATGTGATCGTCGTCACCGGCCACGCCAGGTGGCCGATCAAATCAACCATTTGTTTAAGTATGTCTATACAATTGTCCGGCATTTGGCCATTCAAGCCCCTATAAACACGAATACCAACCCTAGTTGGATTTCGTCACTCACGCCACCCCCCCTACAAAATAAACTTCGACAGGTCGCGGTTCCTGGCCAGATCACCAATGTGTTTTTCGACATAGACGGCGTCGATGGTAAGCGCTTCGCCTGCGCGGTCGGTGGCGGAAAAGCTGATCTCGTCCAGAATGCGCTCCATCACGGTGTGCAAACGCCGCGCGCCGATATTTTCGACGTTGCTGTTGATCTCGACGGCAATGTCGGCGATGGCGGCGATGCCGTCTTCGCTGAAACTTAAGCTGACCTGTTCGGTTTTAAGCAGCGCGATATATTGTTTGATCAGGCTGGCTTCCGGCTCGGTCAGGATGCGGCGGATATCTTCGCGGCTGAGCGGTTTGAGTTCCACCCGGATGGGCAGGCGGCCCTGCAATTCCGGCAGCAGGTCAGATGGTTTGGCGATGTGAAATGCGCCCGAGGCAATGAACAGAATATGCTCGGTGCGCACCGGCCCATGCTTGGTGCTGACGCTGGTGCCTTCGATCAGCGGCAGCAGGTCGCGCTGCACGCCTTCGCGCGAAACATCCGCACCCTGACGTTCGGACCGCGCGCAGATTTTGTCGATCTCATCCAGAAACACGATGCCGTTATTTTCAGCCGCATGCACGGCCTCGCGGATCAGCTGGTCCTGATCCAGCAGTTTGTCGCTTTCCTCGGCGATCAGAACAGCATAGGAATCTTTCACCAGCATGCGCTTTTGCGTGGTCTGGCCGCCGCCCATGGCCTTGCCCAGCATGTCGCCAATATTGATCATGCCGATATTGGCGCCGGGCATGCCGGGGATTTCAAAACTGGGAAAACCCCCGCCGCTGCTGCTGAGATGGATGGCGATTTCCTTGTCGTCCAGATCGCCCGCATGCAGGCGCTTGCGGAAACTTTCGCGGGTGGCGGTGCTGGCGTTTTCCCCTACCAGCCCGTCCAGCACCCGTTCCTCGGCGGCCAGATGGGCGCGGGCCTCCACTTCCTTGCGCTTGCGGGCGCGCACCATGCCAATGGCGATTTCCACCAGATCGCGGATGATCTGTTCCACATCGCGGCCAACATAGCCGACCTCGGTGAATTTGGTGGCTTCAATCTTGATGAACGGGGCCTGCGCCAGTTTGGCCAGACGGCGTGAAATTTCGGTCTTGCCGACACCGGTAGGCCCGATCATCAGAATATTTTTTGGCAGCACTTCCTCGCGCAGCGCTTCGGGCAGTTGCTGGCGCCGCCAGCGGTTACGCAGCGCAATGGCCACGGCGCGCTTGGCGTCGTGCTGGCCGACAATATAGCGGTCCAGCTCCGAGACGATCTCGCGCGGGGTAAAGGCGGTTCCGGGTTCAATGCTGAGGGCGTCCATGTCTATTCCCCGGCTTCTTTGGGTAGGGTTTCGAGCGTGATATTAGAGTTTGTGTATATACAGATCCGGGCGGCTATCGCCATGGAACGGCGCACGATTTCTTCGGCCGGCAGGTCCATATCCAGCAGCGCCAGCGCCGCCGCCTGGGCATAGGCCCCGCCGGACCCGATGCCGACAACACCTCGTTCCGGTTCCAGAACGTCTCCGGTGCCGGTCAGCACCAGGCTGACATCTGCATCGGCGACAATCATCATGGCCTCCAGGCGGCGCAAATAGCGGTCGGTGCGCCAGTCCTTGGCCATTTCCACGGCGGCGCGGGTTAATTGGCCGGGAAATTGCTCCAGTTTGCCTTCCAGCCGCTCAAACAGGGTCATGGCGTCGGCGGTGGCGCCTGCAAAACCGGCAATGACGTCACCAGCGCCGAGCGGGCGCACCTTGCGGGCATTGGCTTTTATGATGATGTTACCAAGCGTTACCTGGCCGTCGCCGGCAATGGCGACCAGGCCGTTCTTGCGCACGGATAGAATAGTGGTGCCGTGCCAGCCGGTGGGATCGGCTTGTGTTGGGCGGGTCATGGGGGAAATAAACCAATTTGTTAAAACTGAGCTGACATAACCATGCAAGCGGCATTGTACAATAGCTTCCAACTCCTGCTAAAAGGACGCCGCATCCATCACGCCCTCAGGAGGGGACCATGCGCACCGCTACTGTCGCCCGCAAGACCAAGGAAACCCAGATATCCGTGACCGTCAATCTGGACGGGACCGGGCGCTACACCGTGGCGACCGGGATCGGCTTTCTGGATCACATGCTGGAACAATTGTCCCGCCATTCCCTGATTGATCTGGATGTGCAGGCCAGCGGCGATCTGCACATTGATTATCACCACACGACGGAAGATACCGGTATCGCCATTGGCGAGGCGGTGGCCCAGGCGCTGGGCGCGCGCATCGGCATCCGGCGTTATGGCCAAGCTGTCATCCCCATGGACGAAACCTGCACGCAAGTGTCGCTGGATCTGTCCAACCGGCCCTATCTGGTGTGGAAAGTGGCGTTTTCAAAGCCCAAGCTGGGGGAAATGGACACCGAACTGTTCAAGGAATGGTTTCAGGCCTTTGCCTTTGCTGCTGGCGCAACCCTGCATGTGGAAAACCGTTATGGCGAGAACAACCACCATATTGTGGAATCCTGTTATAAGGGGCTGGCGCGGGCGTTGCGCGTGGCGGTGGAAATTGACCCGCGCAGTGACACAACCGCCCCATCCACCAAAGGCACATTAAGCGGCAGCCTGTAACCTGGAGATTCAGGTACCAATATGAAAATCTATTCAATATTCGAACCAGCCAGTGGACCCGTCAGGCTTGATGATCCGCACAGCGTGATTTTCCTGAAGGAAGGTTTTAGCTGGCCCGCGATGATCTTGCCGTTGCCATGGATGTTGTATCACCGCATGTGGCTGGCGGCGGCGGGCTATGCCGGGCTGTCCGCAGTGGTTGGCTTGCTGGGTCAGATGTTTGGTGCGAACGAGGCCCCTGCTGCAATCATTGGTTTTGGATTTGGGCTGGCCGTGGCGTTCGAGGCCAACGGGTTGCGCCGCTGGTATCTGCAACGATCCGGCTATCGTCATGTGGCGAGCGTGGCGGAAAAAAATCTGCCGCTGGCCGAGGCGCGCTATTTTGCAGGCAGATCAGCCATGCCTCAGGTGCAAACTCCCATACAGCCGTCTGTGTTCACGCCCGGATTTGAACGGCGCAGCGCCACACCCGGCTGGGGCTTCATGGCGCCGGATCAGCACAGGTGAAACTGGTTATTATCAATTATGGCTCGGGCAATCTGCATTCGGTGGCGAAGGCGTTTGAACGCGCGGGTGCGGACAGCGGCTGGCGCGGGCAGGTCACCGTTAGCGATGATCCAGCCCAGGTGCGCAACGCAGATTATATTGTTCTGCCCGGCGTTGGCGCGTTTGGGGATTGCGCCCGCGGGCTGTCGCTGGTCGATGGGATGCGGGCTGAGTTACACGAGGCGGTGCGGGAGCGCAGCCGCCCGTTTCTTGGTATCTGCGTTGGGATGCAGCTAATGGCTGATCGCGGGCTTGAACATGGCGTGCATCAGGGGCTTGGCTGGATTGGTGGTGAAGTGGTTGAAATTCAGCGCAGCGATCCGCAGAGTAATATTCCGCTTATGGGCTGGAGAATTCCGCATATGGGCTGGAACGACCTGATCCTCGATGGAGGGCGCTCGCACCCGGTATTTGCTGGTCTTGACCACAAGTGGTGGTTGAGGTGGATATTACGTTGCATTCATCTGCCAACTGGTCCCGATGGACACGGCTATTTCGTACACTCTTATCATTTCATCGTCCGCAATCCGGCGCATCTTTTGGCGCATGTTGATTACGGCGGACCGGTGACGGCGGCCATTGGACGGGACAATATGCTGGGGGTGCAGTTTCATCCGGAAAAAAGTCAGGCGCTTGGGCTGCGGCTGCTGGCGAATTTTCTGCGCTGGAAACCCTGATAGAAAAAGTCTGTGAACGGAGCAAATTAATATGCCGGAAACACAAAAGTCAGACGGCGCCAGCGATCTGAAGGCAACCCGCATCGAAGAAATCGAAAGCTTTACCGGCAACGATCTGGCGGAACTGTGCGAGCTGACCCTTCATGCGATTACCGATGGCGATGGCTTTTTGTGGGTTAAACCGCCGCCTGTGCGGGTTCTGGAAAATTACTGGAATGGCGTCATGCTGGTGCCGGAACGCAGCCTGTTCATTGCCAGGCTGGATGGCCGGGTTGTCGGCACGTTGCAATTATTGCGTCCTTCTTTGAACAACGAATCCGGTGCGTTTGGCGCGCAATTGACGACATTCATTATCGCGCCCTGGGCGCGCGGGCATGGTCTGGGGCGCGGGCTGTTGCAGGGGCTGGAAGATGTGGCGCGCGCGCGTGGCTACACGACGCTTGATCTGGATGTGCGATCAGACCGGACGGTTGCGATCAGATTATTCGAAGCCCATGGTTTTGAGCGATGGGGCGTCAAGGCGCGCTATGCGCGGATCAATGGCCGCTATATCAGCGGGTATTACTATAGTAAAAATCTTGATGAGAGCAGCGCTTCGAAATGATTTTGTTTCCCGCCATAGATTTGAAAGACGGCGTATGTGTGCGCCTGTTGCGCGGCGACATGAATGCCGCCACAACTTTCAATGATGATCCCGCGGCGCAGGCCCGCACCTTTGAAAGCCAGGGTTTTTCCTGGCTGCATCTGGTGGACCTGAATGGCGCCTTTGCCGGAAAGCCGGTGAACGGCGATAGCGTCTCGGCGATTTTGGCGGCGGTGAAAATTCCGGTGCAGCTTGGCGGCGGCATCCGCGATATGGCGACGATTGAAGACTGGCTGGCGCGGGGCGTGCGCCGCGTTATTCTGGGAACGGCGGCGGTGCGCGATCCCGGATTGGTGCGCGCGGCCTGCCGCGCATTTCCGGGGCGGGTTGCGCTGGGCATTGATGCGCGCGACGGCAAGGTGGCGGTGGCGGGCTGGGCGCAAGCCACCGAAATTCCGGTGCATGAACTGGCGGCGCGCTTTGAGGATGCGG
Source organism: Pseudomonadota bacterium (assembly GCA_049325255.1). GTDB lineage: Bacteria > Pseudomonadota > Alphaproteobacteria > UBA11222 > UBA11222 > UBA11222. The sequence goes on from JBMOMW010000050.1 coordinate 73,372, forward strand.
GGGCGGCGGCGCTGATCTATACGGATATTGAACGCGACGGGGCGATGGGGGGGCCGAATATTGCGGCCACTGTGGCGCTGGCCGGGGCGGTGAAAATCCCTGTCATCGCCAGTGGCGGCGTGTCCTCGCTGGCCGATCTCGAAGCCCTGAAGGCGGCGCGCTGCCCCGGCATAGAAGGGGTTATCTCTGGCCGTGCGCTGTATGACGGGCGGCTGGATCCGGCCGCAGCGCTAAAGGTGCTGGCATGCTGAAGGTGCGCATCATTCCCTGTCTTGACGTGGACAAGGGCCGCGTCGTCAAGGGCATTTCCTTCGTCAATCTGGTGGATGCGGGCGATCCGGTGGAACAGGCCCGGCGCTATGACGCCGAAGGCGCGGACGAATTATGCTTTCTGGACATCACCGCCTCGCATGAGGCGCGCGACACGCTCTATGACATTGTGGCGCAGACGGCGTCACAATGTTTCATGCCGCTGACGGTGGGGGGTGGCGTGCGCAAGGTTGAAGATGTGCGCAATCTGCTGCTGGCGGGCGCCGACAAGGTTGCCATCAACACGGCGGCGGTGTCGCGCCGCGAACTGGTGAAAGAGGCGGCGGAAAAATTCGGCAGCCAGTGCATCGTCGTGGCGATTGACGCCAAGCAGGCGGGGCCCGGCAAGTGGGAAATCTGGACCCATGGCGGGCGTACCGCCACGGGTATTGATGCGGTTGACTATGCGCGCGAAGTTGTGGCGTTGGGGGCGGGCGAAATTCTGCTGACCTCGATGGACCGCGATGGATCGCGCGCGGGCTTTGATCTGGCGCTTACCCGCGCGATCAGCGATTCTGTCACGGTGCCGGTGATCGCCAGCGGCGGCGTGGGAACGCTCGATCACCTGACACAGGGGGTGATCGAGGGCCATGCCAGCGCCGTGCTGGCGGCGTCAATTTTTCACTTTGGCGAATTTTCCATTCAACAGGCCAAACGCCATATGGCGGATGCCGGAATTGCGGTGCGGCTATGAAAAAAACCGCTGGGAAAAAAACTGCCGGGAAAAACCCAACCGGCGCCGGTGCGCTGGAAATTCTTGTCCGCCTGACAGAAGTGATCCGGGATCGCGCCGGAACCGGGGCGGATACCTCCTACACGTCAAGATTGCTGGCTGGTGCGCCGCATCTGCCCGCAAAAAAGCTGGCCGAAGAAGCCGTTGAACTGGCCCTTGCCGCCGTGGGAGGGGATACAACCGAAATCGCCGCCGAAGCTGCGGACGTGCTGTATCATCTGCTGGTGCTGCTGCAGGCGTCAGGGGTGTCACTGGGCGATGTCTGCGCGGTGCTGGCCAGCCGCGAAGGCGTTTCCGGTATTGCAGAAAAGGCCAGCCGCAAGAAATAATGCCAGCGGCCCTATGTAATGCCCCGTATCAAGCCCCCAGCCTGTCATCCTTCACTTCGTTCAGGATTGTGTGTTGAGGATGTGTTATGAGTGGCGTGGGTGGGCAACCGGTCAGGATGCGGTATTTACGACCGTTGTCATCATGGTCTCCCACCCACGTTTCTCCTAACCGCTTG
>JBMOMW010000051.1:0-74656 GCA_049325255.1 Pseudomonadota bacterium
ATGCTAACCAATAATTTGCGTTTGCGAATATAATCGCTCACCACCCCGGAAAATATTTTGACGATGGCCGACGTCGCATCGGCGACGCCTTCAATAATTCCGATGGTCAGCATGCTGGCGCCCAGACCCACCGCCAGATATACCGGCAGCAGGCCATGGATCATCTCGGAAGATATATCCATGAGCATGGAAACGAAGCCCAGTATTACGACCCCGCGCGGCAGGCTGCGGAACGTCGATCCAGGGGTATTTTGTGATATTTTCATGCGAATTCTGGCTGTATCCTGTGAGGTAATGATCCGATACCGCTTATTCTCAATATGTTTCAGATTTTTTCGACTTGAGACCTGACGCGGCGTGGTACATTATGGGCCGACTCAGGATGTTTAGAATGTCACCTATGGAGGGGATACTTATGCAGATTAAACAATGGATTGTTATCGCTGGCTTGATGGTTGCGGCCCCTTTGCTGGCGGCTTGCGGCGAAGAGAAAGCAGCAGATGATGCAGCACCCGCAGCAGCGCCCACAGATGCAGCGCCTGCCGACGCCGCGCCTGCTGGTGAGGCAGCGCCTGCTGATGCCGCGCCTGCCGAAGGCGAAGCGGAATAAGGCTTTGTTGGCCTGAACCGAAAACCCTGCCCGACACTCTTCGTATCGGGCAGGGTTTTTTTGTTGGTTACAGGTATCAAGCCTTGAAGGTTGCAGCGGCTTGCGACAGCACCACATTGCCCTTTTGTGTCACGGCCTGAACCACGGCCTGACCCGGGCCGGTGCGCCAGATTTTGGTGATCACCTTGTCGCCAAAAAACACCTGATCGGCAAAGCGCCCAGTCATGCTTTTGAAATTAGCCGGATCGCTGCCGCACAGCGTATGCAAAATCGCCCGTCCGACAAAACCATAGGTGCACAACCCATGCATAAAGGCGTCCGGATAGCCCGCCTTGCGGGCAAATTCCGGGTCGATATGCAACGCCACCCGGTCGCCTGACAGGCGGTAAATCGCGCCCTGATCCGGGCGGGTCTGATATTCCACTACGTGATCGGGCGCACGATCCGGCGGCAAATTCACCTGAGACGTGGAAGGTCCGCGTTCACCGCCAAAGCCACCGCCGCCAATGAAGAACAGGGTTGAATGGGTTTTGAACAGCGGCCCGTCTTTGTCGGATGCGATACATTCCGCGCCGAACACGGCGGCCTTGCCCGGCCCCTTGTCCCAGATTTCGCTCAACCGGCCCTTCATGGTGATTTCCGTATTGGCCGGCAGCGGACGAAACAGCTCCACCGATTGTTCGCCATGCAGCATGCGCGCGATCGGCATTTTGATATATTTGCCAATACAGCCCATGGCCCACATGCCGGGGATCACCGCATAGGTCGGCAGCACCTTCGGCCCGCGCCCTTCGTACAGAAAATCCAGCTCCTTGTCGGGCATGGCGCCAACGCCCACCGCATACAGCATGGTCTGGTTATCGTTCCAGGTGCGGGTGGTTTCGCCAAAGTCCTGGCCCACCAGATCCGGTGAAATTTTATCGCTTGTCATCATCTTCTCCCTGTTTGTATCTGTTATAACAATTATACTGGGGAGCAGGGAAATTGCATATCAATAAGAAGGCGACTGGAACATGAAAGTAGTGGATTTTTTGGGCGGCAAACCTGCGGGCAATGGCGAATGGCATTATGATCTGGGCCGCGAACTGCATGGCGCATTCGGCGGGGCCAATGGCGGCGTGGTAGGGGCGGTGTGTGTAAACGTGGCGCGTTCGCTTTCGCCCGGCCGCGCGCCCGCCGGTCTGGATGTGCGTTTCATCCGTGGACTGACCGAGGGCACGGCGCGGGTGGTGCCCGTAATGCTGCATGAAGGACGCACTTTATCTGTAATCAGCGTGGATATTTTTGATGGGCGCGGCAAGCTGTGCACGCGCGCCACCGTCAGCATGGCCAATCTGGAGGCGCTGGAACCATTTGAACATGCGGGCTTTGCCGGCGTTCCAGAAGGCTGGAAGCCCTATGACGAAGGAAAGCCCTGGGCAAAACCTGGCAGCGGTGTGGAAGTGCCACTGATAGATACATTCGGTCCGATGCTGGTCGGCAATGATGACCGTGGTTACGCAACCGGAGTAAAAGTGCATTGGGATGAGCCGGGCACCTGCGCCGAGGCCGCCTGTATCGCCGCCGATATTTCAGTGGGGCCGCCGGTGGGCAGTGCACTGGGCGGCAAGCCGATTCCCATTCCCAATCCCGACCTGACATTGCGGTTTTGTGCCGAACCGCCACTGCCCAAGACCATGATCTCCGCCTGCCGGTTGGAACATATTTCGCGCGGCATTGCGTCCACCCGTATTGAAGTGCGTGCGGGTGCGCAACTGGTGGCGATCGGCGTCTCAACCACCACGCTGCTGGCGGGCGCCTGGCCCGATGCGCGCAAGCCGAAAATTTAGGATTGAACACGCGAAGCATGGTGGGCCTGGCAGGATTCGAACCTGCGACAACACCGTTATGAGCGGTGGGTTCTAACCGCTGAACTACAGGCCCAGATTGGCTATAGCAGGTAATTTTGTCTAACTAAAGATGTTGCAGCAGATGCGTTGCACGAGAGGCTGCGATGGCGTAAAACCGGCCCTCAGTTTGGCCAGACCGCGCCTATAGCGAAGACTGGTCTCGAGATATTCCCCGTTTTTTGGAGCGTTTCATGGCGGCCTATCAATATGTGTATGTGATGCAGGGGCTGAGCAAGGCCTATCCTGGTGGCCGTCAGGTGTTGAATGACATTCGTTTGTCGTTTTTGCCGGGCGCCAAAATTGGCGTTCTGGGCATTAACGGGTCTGGCAAGTCGACGCTGCTGCGCATCATGGCGGGCGTGGACAAGGAGTATCAGGGGGAAGCCTGGGCCGCCGAGGGCGTCAAGATTGGTTATCTGGCGCAGGAACCGGATCTGAACCCCGGCAAGGATGTCTGGGGTAATGTGATGGAAGGTGTCGCCGAAACCAAGGCGCTGCTGGACGAATTTGAAACCGTATCGGCGGCATTTGCCGAACCGATGGATGATGACGCGATGAATGCGCTGATCGAACGGCAATCGGTGCTGCAGGAACGCATTGAGGCGCTGAATGCCTGGGATCTGGATTCGCGGGTTGAACTGGCGATGGATGTGTTGCGCTGCCCGCCTGGCGACGCAAAGATCGACACCCTTTCAGGGGGTGAAAAGCGCCGCGTTGCGCTGTGCAAATTGCTGCTGTCGCAGCCCGATATGCTGCTGCTGGACGAACCGACCAACCATCTGGATGCGGAAACCGTTGGCTGGCTCGAAAACTTCCTGAAGGAATATAAAGGCACGGTGTGCCTGATTACCCATGACCGCTATTTTCTCGACAATGTCACCGGCTGGATATTGGAACTGGATCGTGGCCGCGGCATTCCGTATGAGGGCAATTATTCCTCGTGGCTGGTGCAAAAACGCAAACGCATGCAGCAGGAAGAGCGTGAGGCGTCGGGCGTTCAGGATACGCTGGACCGCGAACTGGAATGGATACGCCAATCGCCCAAGGCGCGTCAGGCCAAGAACAAGGCGCGCGTTTCCGCCTATGGCGATTTGCTGGCGCGGTCCGAGGCGCGCGAGAAGGCTTCGGGCAAAGCCCAGATCGTCATTCCGGCCGGGCCGCGCCTGGGGGATGTGGTGATTGAGGCGGAACATATTAACAAGTCTTTTGGTGAGCGGTTGCTGATCGATGATCTGTCTTTCCGTCTGCCGCCTGGCGGTATTGTAGGCATTATCGGCCCTAATGGTGTGGGTAAAACCACTTTGTTCCGTATGCTGACCGGGCAGGAAAAACCTGATTCGGGCAGCCTTAAGATGGGCGCAACCGTGCAGCTTGGCTATGTGGACCAAAGCCGCGATACGCTGGACCCGAACAAGAACATCTGGGAAGAAATCTCCGGCGGGGCCGATGTGATCACGCTGGGCAAGATGGAAGTGAACAGTCGCGCCTATGTGGGGGCGTTCAATTTCAAGGGTACGGACCAGCAAAAGAAAGTTGGCGTGCTATCGGGCGGCGAGCGCAACCGGGTGCATCTGGCGAAAATCCTGAAGTCGGGCGCCAACCTGCTGCTGCTGGACGAACCGACCAATGATCTTGACGTGGATACGCTGCGCGCGCTGGAAGACGCGCTGGTTGATTTTGCCGGCTGCGCCATGATCATCAGCCATGACCGCTGGTTTCTGGACCGGATTGCCACCCATATGTTGGCCTTTGAAGGCGACAGCCATGTGGAATGGTTCGAGGGGAATTACGAAGAATATGAGGCGGACAAGAAACGCCGCCTGGGCGCTGACGCCGCCCAGCCACACAGGGTGAAGTTCAAAAAACTCGGACGGGCGTAAGCGGGCAGGTTTTCAAATTTATTTGGTGATTGAAACCTGCTTGCCATCATTGATGGCCCCGGCGGAACTGCGCAGGCGTGTCAGCAGGGCGTTAATGTCGCCATTATTTTGCTGAATGATAGAGGCAAATTCAGATCGCTGGGTCAGCGCCATGCTAATGCCCTCTATCGACATGTCGAGAACCTGCAGTCCACCTGCATTTTCACGCAGGCGCCAATCGACATGCACCGGTTCAGGATTTTTAGGATGGGTGATCAGGGTCGAGACAATATGTTCACCCTTGCCCGTGCTGGTGGCGTCCTTGATGCTGATTTTTGCATCGGCGTAATCTTTCAGACGGCCCGCATAGGCAGAGATGACGTAATCATGGAACAGCTTCTGATATTCAGCCTGTTGGGTTGCATCCGCGCGCTTCCAGTTGGCCCCAAGGACGAAGCGTCCGATGCGCGGCATGTCAACATGGTTGCTTAGTAAAGCGCGGAATTTGGAAAAGCGCTCTTTTTCGCTGATGGCGGGATCGCGCAGCGTCTCAAAAGCGCTATAGGTCAGGCTTTCGACAAAAGCAGACGGGGCGACAGCGGCCCGTGCAGTGATGTGAAAGGAAAGTGTTGCGGCCAACAACATGACCGCCGTCAGCGGGATGAATTTCGAACGCATGAACATCAAATAAAATCCGTTAGGGAGGTCGCTGCCGACTTAGTTGTCAAAGTTATCAAAATCAGGCAGGTTATTCAAATCTGGTTTGCCGTCACGAATGAGGTCATTCATGCGCTGGCGGTATAGACTACGAATAGCGGCGTAATAATCAACCGATGATTTTTCCAGTTCATCGAATTCGTCAATCACCTGGTGACGCTCATCTACAATATCAACACCGTACAGCGCCAGATTGGCCGTTCTGTGGTTCCACAATATATAGGTCATGGGGTCGGTAAAAATATCCGCTGCAAAACCAACCGTGTCGCGCGGCGGCAGGGGGCCCAGGAAAGGCAGCATCAGATAAGGGCCGGAACCTACGCCCCACGTGCCAAGGGTTTGCGCAAAATCTTCATCATGGCGTTCAATTCCCATGGATTCGGCGGGGTCAAAAAACCCAAAAAATCCAATGATCGTATTGATGCCAAAACGCGCCAGCGTGTTGCCAGCGCGGCCAGGTTTTGCCTGCAGCAGGTCATTCAGAAAAATTACCGGGCTTTCAAGATTATCCAGAAAATTGGTCGTAGATTCCCGTGCAGGGGCAGGCACTACCGCGCGATAGACAACAGCCGTTGGCCGGAGAATGACCTTATCAAACCCCAGATTGAACGAAAAAATCGCCCGGTTTAGTGGCTCAAACGGGTCGTTGACATCCTCTTCAGCGGTATCGGGGGCGGGTTTTTCCTGTGCCAAAACAGCCATGGAGGTGGCCAGCATGCCAACAATTATGGTGGCGGCGCCAAGGTGCGCACCCAGGCGCTTTGTCAATTTTAGATCCATCACGTAACCAGTTCCCCGACTGAAATTCCATAGCTTCCGACCCGGCAATATTTGCCGCTGCCCAAGGACAAAATCTCCCAGTAGCGGATGATATTTATGTTAACTGAAAAGCCTTAGCGAGTCCTTATTGAGGGAGAAAATAAAAGACACGAACGCTCCAATCTCCACATTGAAGGGCCACCTATATTCCCCTCCGCCAGATTCGTTACAACTTTATAACAGCTTTCCATCCATATTCCATACGTCCTTATTTGCTCGTGGCCTACCAGGTTTGGGGATTCTTGGGGGGTTAAAGACTAATGAGAAAATATTTGGCGGCGCCTGCGCATTAAATATTGATTTATATATAAATATATCCTTATATATAAAATCCTTTAATCCTAAATGGAGTGACTACGTTTGGATTCGTTGCTGGCAGGGTTGCGCGCCTCGGGTGAGCCGACACGGTTACGCATCCTTGCGCTGCTGGCGCAGGGAGAGCTGAGCGTATCGGAGATGATCCGGATTTTGGGTCAGAGCCAGCCACGGGTTAGCCGCCACCTGAAATTGCTGTGTGATGCGGGGCTGGTCATGCGGCTGCCCGAAGGGACATCCGTGTTTTACCGGCTTGTAGATGGCGGCGCATCGGGCAGTCTGGCTTGCGCCATTACAAAATTGCTGCCCAAGGATGACGCAACGATGCTGCTGGATAATTCCCGGCTGAATGAGGCGCGTCAGGAACGCACCCGTTTGGCGGCGGAATATTTTTCAAAAAATGCGGCAGAGTGGGACAAGATACGATCACTGCATGTTTCCGAGGCGGCGGTAGAAGAAGCGGTGAAGGAAATTCTGGGGCCGCGCCCGGTGGCGCATGCGCTTGATCTGGGCACCGGAACCGGACGTATCCTGCTGCTGTTGGGGGGGCTGGCCGAAAAGGCGACGGGAATAGATTGCAACCGCGAGATGCTGGCGATTGCCCGCGCCAACCTGGAAGCTGCGGGATTGAACAATTTCCATGTTCGCCAGGCGGAAGTGCAAAATCTTCCGTTGCCGGATTGCTCGGTGGATCTGGTGACGGTGCATCAGGTATTGCACTATCTGGATAATCCTGCTGCGGCGATACGTGAGGCCGCGCGGGTGCTGCTGCCGAATGGCCGTATCCTGATTGTTGATTTTGCACCGCACGGAATCGAACAGTTGCGCGACAGCCATGCCCATCGCCGTTTGGGTTTTTCCGAGGAGGAAGTGTCGGCATGGTGTGTGGCAGCCGGGTTGAGCCTGGCCGAAGTGCGGCATCTGCCGCCGGTTTCATCACAGGGACTGACCGTCTCAATATGGCTTGCACAGAATCTTGACCGCCTTTTGCCTGTGCGCAAGGACATGGCGGCAACCGGAGAAAATTTACGATGACATCGCAGAATGAAAAACCCGCAGCATCCCTCATTCTTGGCGGAGCGCCATCATTAGAGAAGGGCCCAATCCGGGTGTCGTTTGAATTTTTTCCGCCCAAAACGCCAGAGATGGAAGAAACCTTGTGGCGTTCAATTCACCGTCTTGCGCCGTTCCAGCCGCAATTTGTTTCCGTGACCTATGGTGCGGGGGGCAGCACCCGTCAGCGGACCCATGACACGGTAAAGCGTATTCACGATGAAACCTCGCTCGTCCCCGCGGCGCATCTGACCTGTGTCGGCGCGACCCGCGAGGAGGTGGACGAAGTGGTGCGCGATTACTGGAACGCAGGTATCCGCCACATTGTGGCGCTGCGCGGCGATCCGGCGGAAGGGCAGAGCAAATATGTGCCGCATCCGGGCGGGTATGCGTATGCCTCGGACCTGGTTGCGGGTATTCGCAAAATAGGAAATTTTGAAATCAGTGTTGCGGCCTATCCTGAGGGGCATGTAGATTCGTCTGATCTTGCTGTGGACATGGATAATCTCAAGCGCAAGATAGATGCAGGCGCTACGCGCGCGATCACGCAGTTCTTTTTTGATACGGATTGTTTTTTGCGGTTTCGCGACCGCGCAGTTGCGGCCGGCGTCACGGTTCCGCTTATTCCGGGCATTATGCCTGTGACGAACTTCAACGGCGCCCGCCGTATGGCGGTGATGAATGGGGCCAGTGTGCCAGACTGGCTGGCGAAACTGTTCGAAGGATTGGAAGACGAAGCCGAAACCCGCAAGCTGGTAGCCATTGTGGCGGCCGCGGAGCAATGTGTGAGGTTGCGCGCCAATGGCATACAGGATTTTCATTTTTATACGTTAAACCGCGCGGATCTGACCTATGCGCTTTGTCACATACTTGGTTTGCGCGCGATGCCGGTGGAAGGGAGCAGATCCATATGACGGACAAAAGAAACACGAGAATTGAAAATATGAAAAAATCCCTCAGTGAACGGATTTTGGTCATTGATGGGGGCATGGGCACGATGATCCAGACCCATTCGCTGACTGAGGCGGATTTTCGTGGAACGCGCTTTGCCGGGCACAATCATGATGTGCGTGGAAACGGTGATTTGCTGACACTTACCCAGCCGCAGATCATTGGCGGCATTCATGCGCAATATCTGGATGCAGGCGCGGATATACTGCTGACCAACACATTCAGTTCAACCGTGGTGGCGCAGGCCGACTATGGGCTGATGGATATTGTGCCGGAATTGAATTATGAAAGCGCGCGGCTGGCGCGCAGGGTGGCGGATGAATTTACCGCGCGCACCCCGGATAAAATGCGCTGGGTTGCCGGCGCGCTTGGCCCCACCAATCGCACGGCCAGCATTTCGCCGGATGTAAATGATCCGGGCTTTCGCAATATTCATTTCGATGAACTGCGCGCAGCCTATGGCCAGGCGGCGGCGGCGCTGATTGATGGCGGTGCGGATTTCATTCTGATCGAAACGGTGTTCGATACGCTGAATTGCAAGGCGGCGATCTTTGCCGTGCAGGAAACTTTCGATGCAACGGGTATTCGCCTGCCAATCATGATTTCCGGCACGATTACGGATTTATCGGGCCGCACCCTGACCGGGCAAACACCGGAAGCGTTCTGGTATTCGGTGCGCCATGCTGAACCCTTTGCCGTCGGGCTGAATTGTGCGCTGGGCGCGGAACAGATGCGCCCGCATATTGCGGAACTGTCGCGCGTGGCGGAAACGGCGGTCAGCGCCTATCCCAATGCCGGCCTGCCGAACGGCTTTGGCGGTTATGACGAAACGCCGGAAACAACGGCGGCCCATGTGGGGGAATGGGCGCGATCGGGCCTGATCAATCTGGCGGGTGGCTGTTGCGGCACAACGCCCGCGCATATCCGCGCCATTGCACAGGCGGTGGCGGGCGTGCCTCCACGCAAAATTCCTGTGCGGCCAAAGACCATGCGGCTGTCAGGCCTGGAGCCGTTCATTTTTCCTGTCACATCGGATGCAGAGGCTGAGTTCGCTACATGATTTCAACATTTGTAAATATTGGCGAGCGCACAAATGTCACCGGGTCGGCGGCTTTCAAAAAGCTTATCCTGAATGGCGATTATGAGGCTGCCCTTGCGGTTGCGCGGCAACAGGTGGAAAGCGGCGCGCAGATCATCGACGTGAACATGGATGAGGGGCTGCTGGACAGTCAGGCTGCGATGGTGCGGTTTCTAAACCTGATTGCGTCCGAACCTGATATCAGCCGCGTCCCGGTAATGATCGATTCGTCCAAATGGCCGGTCATTGAGGCGGGCCTGAAATGTGTGCAGGGCAAGGCCATCGTCAATTCGATCAGCATGAAAGAGGGCGAGGAACCGTTTCTGCAACAGGCCAAACTGGTGCGCCGTTATGGCGCCGCCGTTGTGGTGATGGCGTTCGATGAAAAGGGGCAGGCCGATACCGCGGACCGTAAATTCGAGATTTGCGCGCGTTCCTACAAATTGCTGACAGAGAAAATCAATTTTCCGCCGGAAGACATTATTTTTGATCCCAATATTTTTGCAGTGGCGACCGGGATCGAGGAGCATAATAATTATGCGGTCGAATTTTTCGATGCGGTCCGGCGCATCAAGGCGGAATTGCCTTATTGCCGCACCTCCGGCGGTGTTTCCAACGTGTCTTTTTCATTTCGCGGCAATAATCCGGTGCGCGAGGCGATGCATGCTGTGTTTTTGTACCACGCTATCCGCGCCGGGCTGGACATGGGCATCGTCAATGCCGGCCAGCTGATGGTGTATGAGGATATTCCGAAAGATCTGCTGGAGCGCGTCGAGGACGTCATTCTTAATCGCCGCCCGGATGCGACCGAACGCCTGCTGGAAATTGCCGATAATTTCCGTGCAGGTGGCGGCGTTCGTCAGGAGGGGGCCGATCTTTCGTGGCGCGAAGCGGATGTCGAAAAACGGCTGGAATATGCGCTGGTCAAGGGCATTACGGAATTTATTATTGAAGATACAGAGGCCGCGCGCCAACAGGCCACACGGTCGCTGGATGTCATTGAAGGCCCGCTGATGCGCGGCATGAACGTGGTTGGCGATCTGTTTGGGGCTGGCAAAATGTTTCTGCCCCAGGTGGTGAAAAGCGCGCGCGTGATGAAACAGGCCGTCGCGCATCTGCTGCCCTTCATGGAGCAGGAGCGTGTAGATTCCGGCACGGCGGCAAAGGTCAATGGCAAGATCGTCATGGCGACGGTGAAGGGAGATGTGCATGACATCGGTAAGAATATTGTCGGCGTTGTGCTGCAATGTAACAATTATGATGTGGTTGACCTGGGCGTGATGGTGCCGGTTGACCGCATTCTGGATGCGGCGCGCAGGGAAAAGGCCGACATTATCGGACTGTCCGGCCTGATCACGCCCAGTCTGGATGAAATGTGCACGGTCGCCGCCGAAATGGAACGTCAGGGCTTCACTATTCCACTCCTCATTGGCGGGGCAACCACGAGTAAAATCCATACAGCAGTAAAAATCGCCCCGAACTATCTTAAAGGCCAGGCGGTGTATGTGCTGGACGCATCCCGCGCGGTATCAGTGGTCAGCGATCTGCTCAGCGAAGATCAGCGTGAGGCCAATATTGCTGCGGTGCGTTCAGAATATACGGAAATTGCCAGCAAGCATGCGCGCGGCAGCGGGCGCGAGGGAAGGCGCGCGACATTGATTGAAGCGCGGGCGAACCGCGTTGCGCTGACCTGGAAGGGTTATACGCCGCCGCGCCCGTCATTTCTGGGCCTAAAAACTTTCGACGATTATGATTTGGCGGAACTGGCCGCCTGTATTGACTGGACGCCGTTTTTTCAGTCATGGGAACTTGTCGGAAGTTATCCTCTGATATTGAAAGACGCCAAAGTTGGCGAGGCCGCGCAAAATCTGTTTGATGACGCACAGATCATGTTGAAACGCATCATCGCGGAGCGCTGGATTCAGCCGCGCGCGGTGATCGGTTTCTGGCCCGCAAATTCAACCGGTGATGATATTGAGCTGTACACCGATGATACGCGCAAGGAACGTCTCGCGGTCATACATTGCCTGCGTCAGCAAATGCATCGTGGCGAAGGTAAGGAGAATTTTTGCCTATCAGACTTCATCGCCCCTAAGGAAACCGGCATCGCAGATTATTTGGGCGGCTTTGCGGTGACCGCAGGGCATGGGGTGGAAAAAATAGCAACGGACTTTCAGGCGGCGCAGGATGATTATTCCTCGATCATGGTCAAGGCGCTGGCGGACCGGTTTGCCGAGGCCTTCGCCGAACATCTGCACGCGCAGGTACGCAAGCATTTCTGGGGGTATGCGCCTGATGAAACGCTGGATAATGCGGCGCTCATCGCCGAGGCCTATCGGGGTATCCGTCCCGCACCGGGCTATCCGGCCTGTCCAGATCACACCGAAAAACGCACCTTGTTCGATCTGCTAAATGCGGAGGCGAATGCGGGCATCAATCTGACCGAAAACTTCGCCATGTGGCCGGCGGCCTCGGTCAGCGGTTATTATTTCAGTCACCCGGACTGCCGCTATTTTGGCGTCGGGCGTATTGATCCGGACCAGGTTGCCGATTACGCCGCGCGCAAGGGCATGTCCGTTCGCGAAGCGGAACGCTGGCTCGCCTCCAATCTTAATTATATGCCTGAGAATACGTCTGGCACGGCCAATAAAATCCTCGCCTAAATTTATTTATGGAGCAACTGGGGAGGACATAAAATGAATGTCACGGCAATTCAAAAGCGTTCAGGCCATCACACGGCGCGCCGATCCGATTGGTTATGTGCATATGAGCGTCTCCGAAAGCCGACATCACCTGCGTCATGCGCTTTCATTGGGCGCGGCCCTGAAAATCCGCAATGAAAGTTTTCAGGCCGAATTAATTATTGGACATATCCGCAGGCGATGCGCAATTGCTCTGTTCGGTCGTGCCAGGACCGGCATGGACATCATTGTCTGGCTGGAAGGTTTCGGGGATATGCCGGCGCCGGTGATCCGCGGCCTTCCGTCCGCCCTAGCCGTTGCGTTCGATCTGCCGCCGCTGCATTACGCCGAATTTGCCGGGCGGTCTGGCGGAATGATGATCGCGCACGCCTAGAGACGTTTCGGTCAGACGGCCGCACTCTGAGTGGATAGAAGGGCTGTGGCTCTCGGGCAATACGCGATTAGATAAACCCACCGGGTTTTATCTAATCGCATAGAGCCGCGCTAAGACCTGCGTCGGTGTCAATTCCCCTTTACCTCAATGCGTTTCACCTTAGCCTTGGATTCCAGCGTTCTCGGCAAGCGGATAGTCAGTACGCCATGCCTAAAATTGGCATCCGCTTTATCCGTATCAACGCCTGGTGGCAGGGGAATCATACGGTGAAACGCTCCATACGAACGTTCCGACATGTAATACCCTCGCTTCTTCTCCTCTCTCTCCTCTTTTTTTTCGCCACGGATGGTAAGAACATCATCGGTGAGATTCACCTCGATATCCTTTTCATCGAGACCAGGTAATTCGACTGCGATTTCGACTTCTTCGTCAGTTTCCGAAACATCTGTTCGCGGAGCGCCGGTCGTTAGAAAACCATTTGAACCGGAAAATGGACGATCGAATCGGCTCCAAAAGTCGTCGAACACCCGGTTGATATCGCGCTGCAAACTCTGCAGTGGACTCTCTTCACCCTCGTTTTTTTGTGTAATCGCCTGTTTGTTGCGGTTCCACGGTATCAAGTCTCTGATTTGCATCCTCAGCCTCCAGATTGATTCTCCTGATGCATCTCACCTCAAGCGGCTTTGACCTGAATTTTCTTTGTCTTCGCCCGCTCGGCTTTAGGCAGTTTAAGCGTTAGCACGCCATCTTTATGGCTTGCCTCGATGTGATCCTGATCGATGTCCTCCGACAACGTGAAGGCTCTCTCATAGTCTCCTTCTCCATATTCGGCGTATATCGCCCGATAACCTTCGGGACGCTCTGCGGCCAGTCGCCCTCGTATGGTCAAAACACGCTGCTCCAGGGTGACATCAACATCGCCTGGAGCGACGCCGGGCATATCTGTCACCAACACGACGTGATTTTCATCTTCGTAAATGTCGGAGTTGGGCCGATAGACGTTCGTGGCGCGCGTAGATTGGGCGGCTTGGCCACGAGCGATATCTCGAGTTGGAAGTTTGGTGATTTCCTGTGCCATATCTTATTCTCCAATTGCATTGAATTAGCGGGTCTTGACCTGGATCTTTCGAGGCAGATCGGCTTGCGGGCGATGCATCTCGACTTCCAGAACACCGTTCGTACAACGGGCTTCGACGCGATCCGGATCCACCCGGAACGGCAACTCGATCGTGCGTGAGAATGCCCCCAATGGACGCTCACGGCGCCGCCAGGCCACTTGATTATCATTGGCCGCAAGTGCGCGTTTGCCACTGATGGTTAGCGTGTCTTCGGCGATCGAGATATCGATATCCTCGCTCGACAAACCAGGAAGTTCGGCAGTGACCACCACACTATTGTCGCCGAGCCAAAGGTTGACAGGTGGATAGGCGCGCGTAGAGGAAACGGCGCCCGCGCCATTGAGCAATTGATTCATTTCCGACTTAAGCCTCTGCATTTCCCCGAAGGGATCCCAGCCAGCGCGGTCCCATGATGATAAAAGCATTTTACATCCTCCTTTCGTCCGTAATGTTCCTATTTGGTCTCTCGAGAGATAGTCCTGGAGCCCGGTCAGGCGCGCGCCTGTATTTCGTTCCCCAAAAAGGGCTACTCTGCGAGTCCATCATGTTGCGGGAATGGAGCTGCCGGGACCCGGTATCGGGTGATTGAAGGCAGAATTGACGACGAACCGGACTTGCACGACGTCGGGGCGAATTGGCCCCCGATACAGAGATGACTCTGCGCACATCCTTCCGTCGCGAAGCGGCAAGGGCCTTTGCCTGACCGCAAGGGTCCAGGTTCACCATTCTTTCCTTCGGGATCCGTCAGCGGCATCCCACGAGCAACATTTGGAGGCCTCCGACGCGGTTTCAAGACCCATCGTGCAGTTTCACTTTTAAAAAATTTTCACTGAACTAGATTAGTTAACATGTCTCAACAGGTTGTCACGGGAAGGCGTGATACGGGTGTCATTGCATTTATGCCAAAGTGGGGCCGACGATAGTAGTAATGTTGCAGGAAGGGTCAAAGTTGTGCGGCCCTGTCGTGTGACGTGGAGTAGGCTCAGGCGTAGATCCACCCGCGCAGGCTGATTTGCACGGAGCGCCCGGCCTTGCCGTTGGTGTGCGGGGGGTAGGGTTTGATCTGCTCGGGGCTGAAAAAAGCGCGGGTATTCAGCTTACGGAAAACTTCGCCATGTGGCCTGCGGTCTCGGTCAGCGGCTATTATTTCAGCCACCCCGAATGCCGTTATTTTGGCATTGGCCGTATTGACAGCGACCAGGTTGCCGATTACGCCGCGCGCAAATCCATGACGGTGCGCGAAGCGGAGCGCTGGCTTGCGTCGAACCTCAATTATACACCGGGTGCAAAATAATATTGCAGGTGCGAACACGATGCTGATTTCGAAAATGTGCGCATTGTCATATCCTTAATTATTTTTTCACCTTAATCACGCCGCATTTTTGCCACTCTTATCATGTAAAAATTATCTTCATTGATATCCAAACAATTTCTTAACACTAGGCCATTAGCCTTGTTCAAGGATGGAATGGGGAGAAGAAGAAAATGAGGACTGCATCCCAGAACAATGATGCGGGCGTCGGTACCCGCCGTAGGGATCCTGCCGGTCATGTGCGCATGAGTGTCGCAGAGCGGCGTCAGTACTGGCGTGGCGCTGTGACTTTGAACGCGACGCTGAAAATCAATAGTGAAAGTTTTTTGGCGGAACTGGTGGATATTTCTGCTGGTGGCGCGCAATTGCGCTGTTCTGTCGTGCCAAGGGCAGGCATGCTGATAAGCATTGAACTGGAAGGATTTGGGGCGATCCCCGCACGGGTGATCCGCCGCCTTCCAAGAACCATTGCGGTGGAGTTTGATCTTTCCGAAACGCATCGCGCCGAAATTGCGGAAAAGCTGGACAGGCTGTTAAAAGCGCATGCCTGATCGCTGTAACCGCTAAAACAAAAGATGTTGCGCAAATAATAAATTGGCCATACTGCGGGGGCAGAAAGGGTTCGCAATGTCTAAATGGGGGAAATTTTTTGGTGCGGCGGTGGGTACTCTGGGTGGTCCGCTCGGGGTCTTGCTGGGCCTGGTGGCCGGGCATTATGCCCTGGATCGTGACGATAAATCGGGTCCGGCCAATCCCTTTGATCCTCGTGGCGACACCAACCGGATTGCTTTCACCATAGGTGTTATCGCGCTGGGCGCCAAAATGGCCAAGGCGGATGGTTATGTTTCGCGCGAAGAGGTCGATGCCTTCAAACAGGTTTTTGACGTGCCGCCGGACGAACTGGCAAATGTGGCGCGTATTTTCGATCTGGCCCGCAAGGATGTGGCCGGGTATGAGCAATATGCCAAACAGATCGCCGCAATGTTCAAAACCAAGCCCCGCGTGCTGGAAGATTTGCTGGACGGCCTGTTTTTCATCGCCAAGGCGGACAATATCTTTCATCCCAAGGAAGAAGCGTTTCTGCGTTCGGTCGCCGTCATTTTCGGTTTCAACGACGCAGACTGGGCGCGCATCAAGGCTGGGCATGTTGGGGCCGATGCGGCTGATCCCTACGTGATTTTGGGGCTTTCGCATACCGTGACCGATGCCGTGCTCAAACAGACCTACCGCCGTCTGGTGCGAGAAAATCATCCTGATCTGCTGATCGCCCAGGGCCTGCCGGAAGAATTCGTCATGGTGGCCAATGCGAAAATCGCCACCATCAATGACGCTTATGACAAGGTTGCCAAACAAAGAGGCATCAATTAGAACCACCTTATGTCTCCTCCGCACCTTGCCCTGATCCTGTTTATTACATTGGTGTGGGGGTTCAATTACGTCGCCGGCAAGGCAGGCGTGACTGAGCTGCCGCCGATTCTGTTTACGGGCCTGCGGTTTTTTCTGCTTAGCATCATTCTCGCACCGTTTCTGAAACTGCATCGCGGACAGATGTTGTCCATCGTCATTATCTCGCTGACCATGGGCGGGGTGCATTTCGCCATCTTTTATATGGGCCTTGCGGCCGCGCATGATGTATCGACCGTCGCCATTGCAGGGCAGTTGGGCGTTCCGTTCGCCACCATCATGTCGATCATCTTTCTGAACGAAAAAGTCCACTGGAAACGCTGGGCCGGTATTTCCACCTCGTTTATCGGCGTGATGATCATTGGCTTTGATCCGGTGGTGTTCCAATATCTGAACGGGCTGATTCTGGTCATTCTGGCCGCGCTGGTGGGATCGGTCGCCATGATCTATATGCGCCGCCTGGAAGGCGTTGGCGTGTTTGAACTTCAGGCCTGGATTGCGCTGCTAAGCTGGCCGGTGCTGGCCCCCCTCACGCTGCTGATGGAGAAGGGCCAGCTTGACGCCATGATCAACGCAAGCTGGGCCGGATGGGGCGGCGTGCTGTACACGGTTCTGGGAACAAGCCTGATCGGCCATGCGGGCATGTATTATCTGTTGCAACGCTATGAGGTGACACAAACCGCGCCGATTACATTATTGTCACCGGTATGGGGGGTGGTTTTCGGGGTGACCCTGTTGGGGGACACCATTACCACGCGCATTATACTGGGTGGCGCGATGACATTGATCGGTGTTGCAATTGTGTCCAGCCGCCAAAAGACTTTGGTGGATACGGGGGGCTGAACTGTCATGCAGATCATTGCGCGTCCTTCGCCCAATTATACTGACCGTATGCCGGGCCCCATTGATATGCTGGTGCTGCACTATACCGGCATGGCCTCAGGCGAAGATGCACTGGCGCGGCTGCGCGACCCGGTGGCGCAGGTCAGCGCGCATTATCTGATTGATGAAGATGGCCAGATCTATCAGTTGGTGGCGGAAAAAAAGCGCGCCTGGCATGCGGGGGTTTCCTGTTGGGCGGGCGAGCGAGACATTAACAGCCGCTCCATCGGGATCGAGCTGGTCAATCCCGGCCATGAACTGGGCTATCGCAATTTTCCGGAACTACAGATGCGGCGGCTTGCGGAACTTTGCCATGAAATTCTATCGCGCCACCCGATTCCGCCCCATCGTGTGCTGGGCCATTCCGATGTTGCGCCGGGGCGTAAA
This sequence comes from Pseudomonadota bacterium, assembly GCA_049325255.1. GTDB lineage: Bacteria > Pseudomonadota > Alphaproteobacteria > UBA11222 > UBA11222 > UBA11222. The sequence goes on from JBMOMW010000051.1 coordinate 17,470, forward strand.
CGCGATCCCGGCGAATTGTTTGACTGGGAATGGCTGGCCGGGCAGGGGATTGGATTGTGGCCGGCCCCGGTTGATAATGATGCCGCGTCACAGCCCGACATTCTCAGCCTGCAAACGGATCTGGCGAGCTTCGGCTATGATGTCCCGCAAACCGGCATTTACGGAACCCAGACACGCGCCGTTGTCACCGCATTCCAGAGGCATTTTCGTCCCTCAAACGTGGATGGCGTGGCGGATGCGCACACGGTGGCGATCCTGCAACACTTGCTGACTTGACGCGGCCTGCATTGCCGCCGATATATACCAGGTCAGATGGCTGGATGGCCGCTCCCGTTTACGGGGGAGGAAAGTCCGGGCTCCACGAAAACACGGTGCCGGGTAATGCCCGGCGGGGGCAACCCCAGGGAAAGTGCCACAGAAAGCAAACCGCCTTCGGTATAGAGGGTAAGGGTGAAAGGGTGCGGTAAGAGCGCACCGCGCGGCTGGTAACAGCAGCGGCACGGTAAACCCCGCCGGGAGCAAGACCAAATAGGGATGGCGCCGCTTAGCGCGGCAGGCATGTTTTTGGGCCGCCATCCGGGTAGGTCGCACGAGGCGTCTGGCAACAGGCGTCCCAGATGAATGGTCATCGCCCGCGTTCGCGGGTACAGAACCCGGCTTACAGGCCGTCTGGCATTTTTTAAGCGGATGATGTTGCTGTAATAAGTTGTTTGCCGGTGTAGATACGTTGAGGGGGCAGGGTAAAAGACACAGCTGTGCCCTTGCCAGGGGTGCTGTTGATCCATAGGGCGCCGCCATGCAGTTCGACCAATGATTTGGCAAGCGGCAAACCCAGGCCCACACCCTCAAAATTACGCTGATAGCTGTTTTCAACCTGACCAAATTTTTGCAGAACCTTTGGAATATCCTGTTTTTCGATACCAATACCTGTGTCAATAACAGAGACACGCAATTCTCCATTGCTGCTCATGAAGGCATGCACGCTAACCCGTCCGCCGACCAGAGTAAATTTGATAGCGTTTGACAATAGATTGATCAAAATCTGCCGTATTTTACGCTCGTCTACATATATGTCAGGAAGATTGGTTTGCGGTCGATTAACGAGGTTGATACCGGAATCTTTTGCCTGCGTATTCACCTGTGACAGACAGTGGTCAATCAGGTCATATAAATTGCATTTCTGTTCGTGCAGTTTCATGTGGCCGCTTTCAACTTGCGCCACGTCCAGCACGTCATTTACCAGGGCGAGAAGATGTGCGCCGCTGCGATAAATATCCTGTGCATATTCTTTATAACGCTCGTTTCCCATGGGGCCAAATAACTCACTGGACATGATTTCGGAAAAGCCGATGATTGCATTCAGTGGCGTACGCAATTCGTGGCTCATATTTGCCAGGAATTGGGTTTTGGTTTCATTCGCGAATACAGCTTGATGTCGCGCCGATTCAAGTTCCTGCTCGCGTTGTTTTCCGCGTGTTACACTATAGCGCAGCAAGCCAAGCGCAGTTCCAACACCAAAATACCGGTCTTGATCGGTGATGATGAAGCCCTTCAGCAACGCATTCGGGTTTTCGTCCAGGATCAGCGCGCCGACCAATCCAATGCTGGATGCTTTGTCAACGATGAAGGGATGGGGGTCCATGGCTTGCACGATAGTCTTTTTGTCAAATAATGCATGGCCGAACTGATTGGAAAACAGCAGCAGGAATGTGTCCCGGTTAACCAGGCCTATAGGCCGTTCATTATCGACAACAGCCACCGTCAAAATGTCCGGGTTTTTTGAAAAAAACTCGCAGACCTCCAGGCAGGACAATTCCCTCGGGAATGGGGCAAGATCAAGCGCCAGGCTTCCTATCTCATTCGATGTAGGATGGTTGCGTAAGTTCATTATTGCGTCCCAACTGCGCAGGTAAACAAGTCTAATGAAAGAATATGTAGTTATATATAGAAAACTTGCTTTACAATTTTGTGACATATTTATTATGATTTTCAAATTTAATCTTTATAATTTATTAATATTGTATTTATACATATATTATGCAATATTTTATGCAATATTTATTGATATTTTAGCTTAATTATTTGTTAAATAAAATTTATAAATTAACCATCTATAGCATATCTGTTTTGTTTTCTGATTTGACATAGTATTTGCAGCATGGAGGCAGCCAGAGCGTGTCTGCTATATTCTTTCCAATGTGAGCATCTGGAAATAACCTCCCCCTCTTTTACATGCGCGTGGTGGGAATAATTATTGATGCAATGTTTAATAGGGAATAGCCTGTCGTCAGCATCGTTAGGCCCTTGATAGGAGGGATTTTAAAAACATAACAAGAACATGAGGTTGGGCAGGAAAAATCATAAATATCATCAGTTTTCCATCATTTATCCATTGAACTCCGTAAAAAATCCAGTTATACCCATACATGCCCATTTTGAGGCGTGTAAAGGTGAGTTATGTGCGGCGCACGAAGTCATTTCTTGCTGACTTCCTGGCAGCTCTGAATTGAGTTGATCCGCTAAAACACTCTTCTGCGCACCCTGATCTGGCTAACGCCACTGAGAGGTTCGGGCGGCATGAACGGGTTTCTGTCTTATTCGTTACATCGGGTAGACAAAAAGGGAAGGGTCTCTGTTCCCTCGCAGTATCGCGCCTATCTCATGTCGAAAGAGATGAATAGCTTTGTGTGCTTTCCTTCCATGCTGGGGCCCTGGTTGCAGGCGGTAACGCCGAAACAGATGCAGGCCTTTATGGGGCGGCAGAATCCGCTCGGGGCTTTTGGCGGTGAGGTTGAGGCCTATCCCACATTGATATGTTCCCAGGCGGCGGAAATGATCCCCGATACGGACGGCCGGATCGTTCTGCCGCCGGAATTTCTTGCCCACGCCAGGATAGATGAAGACATCGCCTTTGTCGGGCAGGGCACTTATTTCAGCCTGTGGTCGCCGCCTTTGTTTGAGGCCGAAAAAGTAAAACTGCGCGAACGTGCGATGGCCGAACGTGCGGAATGGACCGCGCCAGTTTCAAATGCGGGTCACGTTGCCGCCACAAATATACGTTTGGATGGCGGCCATGACTAGACAGCAAAAAAAACGGGTCGCGCGGACAGAAGGTGGCCCGCATATCGCTGTGATGGCGCAGGAGGTGGTCGAAGCCCTGGCGGCGCATGATGGTGGCGTTTACGTGGATGGCACTTTTGGCGCAGGCGGATATAGCCGCCTGCTGTTACAGGCCGCCAATTGCACTGTTGTCGCGATGGACCGTGATCCGGCCGTTGCCCCCATCGCGCAGGCGCTGGCGCAGGAGTTTCCAGACCGGCTGCATCTGATAAATGCCTGTTTTGGAGATATGGCCGAGCTGCTGCCGCAGGCAGGGTTCGCAGCGGCGGATGGCGTGACCTTTGATCTGGGTGTTTCGTCCATGCAGATTGATCAGGCCGAACGGGGTTTTTCCTTTCAGAAAGATGGGCCGCTGGATATGCGCATGGCCAGCAGCGGACCGTCTGCGGCGGATGTGGTGAATAATCTGTCCGCCGAAGATCTGGCCGCAATCTTTTTTTATTATGGCGAGGAGCGCCGCTCACGCGCCATTGCCAGGGCGATCGTTGCGGCAAGAGCTGAAGAACCTATTGCCCGCACTCTGCAACTGGCGCGGATTGTTGCAGGCGCTTTGGGTGCGCGCGCGGCGGCGGGTGGTAAAAATCCGGCAACACGCACATTTCAGGCGCTGCGCATTTATGTGAATGACGAACTGCATGAGCTTGCCCGTGGCCTGCAGGCGGCGGAAAAATTTCTGAAACCATCGGGAAGGCTGGCGGTGGTTTCTTTTCACAGCCTGGAAGACCGCTTGATCAAACAGTTTTTTGCCGTGCGTTCTGGCGTTCGTCCGGGTACGTCTCGTCATCAGCCGCCAGATGATTCGGCGCAGCCAGCGCCCAGTTTCAAATTGCTGTGGAACGGCGCGCGCAAACCGGGTGATGCGGAAATCAGCGCCAATCCGCGTGCGCGCTCGGCGCATTTGCGGGCGGGAGAACGTACCGCGGCCAGTGCATGGCCGGTCAGTGATATGGCAATGTTTGCGGGGGTGCCTGCATCGATTGCAGATACATTTGGAGGGAGAAACTAGATGCTTCGATTTGTGACCTTGTTCGTGTTTATTTTACTGTTTGGCGTGTCCGCCGGTCTGTACCACGTAAAATATTCCGTTGACAGGATGGAGCGTCAGGGGTTGAGCCTGAAGGCGAAAATTGCTGATGAGCATGCGGCCATCCGCATTCTTGATGCGGAGTGGAGCAGCCTTAACCGCCCGGAAAGATTGCAGAAGCTAAGCAGCCGCTATCTTGAGCTTGCCCCTGTGGAAGTGGTGCAGGTGGTGAGTTTTGCGCAGATCCCGGAAAAGCCATCAGAGCAGGTGGACGAGATTGGTGAGCTGATCGCCAGGGGGCCAGCCGTGACGCCTGCAAAATCACAGGGCAAGACTTTTGCCGCAACCCCAACCGCTTCAATGGTGGCAGTTCGCTGATGGTAACGCCCCTGCACCGTAAACAGCGTGTGCATGTGCCAAGTGACATGGTTGGCATAGAGGGGCAGCCTTGGCTTTCGGGACGTAATAATCGTGCGATCGATCTTGGCCGTAACAGGCTGATGATGGTGGGCGCCATTTTTCTGTTTGGATTTTCTGCTATTGCAGTGCGGTTAGTCGAACTGGCGCTGCCCTTCGGGCAGCAGCAGGGGATGATGCAGCTTTCCGCCGGCGCCCTGGCTCCAGTGGAGCGGGCGGATATTGTTGACCGGAATGGCATTGTCATAGCCACCAATCTGAAAACCGCATCGCTCGAAGCGGACACGACGGAAGTGCCGGATCATGCCGCCGCCATACAGCGCCTGTCGCAGGAACTGCCAGCGCTTGATATGAAACGCGCCAGCAAGCAATTGGCCAGCGGCAAGCGTTATGTGGTGCTGCACAATGACCTCAGCCCGCGTCAGCAGCATGCGATAAATGTGCTTGGTATTCCCGGTCTTCGCTTTACGAGTGATGAGCGGCGGATTTATCCGCAGGATAATCTCACGGCGCATGCGGTCGGGTATGTGGATGTCGATAATCATGGCTTGTCCGGCATCGAGCGCGCAATGGATGAGCGTTTGAGCCTGGGCGGGGCGCCATTGCAATTATCGCTTGATCTGCGTGTGCAGCATGCCTTGCGCGATGAGATGATGCGGGCGGTTGCCAAATTCCACGCCATTGGCGCGGCGGGCCTGATCATGGACGTCAACAATGGCGAGGTGCTGGCGCTGGCCTCACTGCCGGATTTTGATCCCAATGGCAAACAGCAGAACAAGGACGAGGCGCAGTTCAACCGCGTGACGCTTGGCACTTATGAAATGGGATCGACCTTCAAGGTGTTTAATACGGCAATGACGCTGGATGAAGGCCTTGCCGGGCTTGATGACATATATGATGCGACGGATCCAATCCGCGTTTCCCGGTTCACCATCAGTGATTTTCACGCCAAGCGCCGTCCTTTGTCTGTGACGGAAATATTTCTGTATTCTTCCAATATTGGCTCGGCCAAAATGGCGTTGCATGTGGGTGGCAAAGTTCAGAAAGAATTTCTGGGTAAGCTTGGCATGATGCGGCGGCCGGATTTTGAACTGCGGGAACTGGGTGATCCAAGCTGGCCACGCCCCTGGCCCGATCTCAGCACAATGACGGTCGCCTTTGGCCATGGCATGGCGGTTAGCCCGTTGCAGCTTGGCGTTGGCGTGGCGTCTTTGGTCAATGGCGGCCGGTTGGTGCGCCCAACTCTGGTGCGCTATTCGGATGGCGTGACGCCGGAGCCGGGGCCACAAATTGTCTCGGAAAAAACCAGCAGGCAGATGCGCTATCTTATGCGCCTGGTTGTCGCGTCACCGGAAGGCACCGGAAAGCAGGCGGATGTGCCTGGGTATGAAGTGGCGGGCAAAACCGGTACGGCAGATAAACAGCAGGCGGGGCGTTACCGCAAGGATGCGCGTATCTCTTCGTTCGTCGGCATGTTCCCGGCATCTCAACCGCGCTATCTGGTTTTTGTCATGCTGGATGAACCCAAGGGCATCAAGGAGACGTTCAATTTCGCGACTGCGGGCTGGACTGCGGCGCCTACCGCTGGTTCCGTGATACGCCGTATTGCGCCGATGCTGGGTGTAGCGCCGATCCCTGTGGAAGTGGATGGCGCCCGGCTGGCGGCGTTTGGAGGTGTGAATTAAGTCATGCGGCTCGCCGATCTCATAGGTTCAGCCATGCCGGTAATTTCCGATCCGATGCTGGAAATTACAGGTTTGACCGCAGACAGCCGCGACGTGCGGCCGGGATTTTTGTTCGCGGCGCTGCCGGGGGTTCGTGACGACGGGGCCAGTTATATTGCCGATGCGCTGGAGCGGGGCGCGGCGGCGATACTGGTCACGCCGCATATTGCCGCCAAATGTGGAAGAAGCGCACTAAGCGGCAAAGCCCAACTGCTGACCGACATCAATCCGCGTCGGCTCTATGCGCAGCTTGTCGCCCGCTATTATGGCGAACAGCCGGAAACCATTATCGCAGTTACCGGCACAAATGGAAAAACTTCGGTTGCGGATTTCTGCCGGCAAATCTGGGGACGGCTTGCCCGGCGTTCCGCCAGCATCGGCACCCTGGGTGTGATTGGAAAAAATCTTGGCGATCTGAATATCGGGGGCGGGCATGTGCATACGACGCCGCCGCCGGAAATTCTGTATCCAGCGCTGACCCGCCTGAACGATGCGGGCGTTTCCCATGTTGCCATAGAGGCGTCCAGTCATGGTCTGGCGCAGTACCGCCTGGATGGTGTGCGGATTAGCGCCGCTGCGCTCACCAATATTACGCGTGACCATATGGATTATCACGACAGCGAGGAAAACTACCGGTACGCCAAGCTGCGGTTGTTCGGTGAGGTGCTGCCGCCCGGTGGCGTTGCCGTGCTCAATCGCGAAGATGCGAGTTACAGTGATGCCGAAGCGCTGAGTTGGGCGCGCGGACATCGCATAATTTCTGTGGGGGGACGTTTTGGCGATCTGCGTATTGTCAGCGCAGACATGCATGCACGCGGCCAGCGTTTGCGGATTGCCTATGAGGCGCGGGAATGGGAGGTTGAACTTTCACTGATTGGCCGCTTTCAGGCGATGAATGTACTGGTTGCCGCAGCACTGGTGATTGGATGTGGCGAGGATCCGGATGATGTGTTTGGCGCCTTGCCAGAGCTGGTTGGCGCGCCGGGCCGTCTCGAAGTGGCAGGCGAAACGCCGGGCGGCGCCAGTGTGCTGGTCGATTATGCGCATACGCCGGAAGCGCTACGAACAGTGCTTGAGGCAGTACGGCCCTTTTGCAAGGGCAGACTGCATCTGATGTTTGGTTGCGGCGGCGACAGGGATCGTGGCAAGCGCCCGTTGATGGGCGCGGTTGCGCGTGAACTGGCGGATCAGGTGACGATCACGGACGATAATCCCCGTTCGGAAGACGCGGCAGCGATTCGTGCGGCAATTCTGTCTGCGTGTCCGGGTGCGACCGAAATTGCGGATCGTGCAGCCGCCATTCGCTTTGCAGTGGCGAATCTTTTGCCTGACGATATGCTGATTGTCGCCGGAAAGGGGCATGAGTCGGGACAGGAGGTTGCTGGAATAATCTCCCCGTTCAGTGACCGGCAGGAAGTCATCCGCGCGATTGAGGAATTGGCGCTAAAAGGAAACGGCTATGGCTGATGCCAGTGGCGCATTGGAACCATTGTGGACTGCATCCGTTGCTGCTGCTGCGAGCGCGGGCCGTTGCACCGGCGAATGGCGGGCGGCAGGCGTTTCCATCGACAGCCGCAGTGTTGCAGAGGGGGATCTTTTTGTCGCGCTACGCGGCCCAACCAATGATGGGCATGCTTTTGTTGCAGGTGCGTTGGCCAGGGGTGCGGCGGCGGCGATGGTGGACCATGTCCCCGATGGGGTTGCGGCGGATGCGCCATTGTTGCTGGTTACGGATACGCAGGCTGGGCTGGAAGCATTGGGAGCTGCGGCGCGTTCGCGCACAGCAGCGAGGATTATTGCGGTAACCGGAAGCGCGGGCAAAACCGGCAGCAAGGAAATGTTGCGTCTGGCATTGGGGCGGCAGGCGCGCACCCATGCCTCTGATGCGTCTTATAATAATATGTGGGGGGTTCCGCTAAGCCTTGCCCGCATGCCGCGCGAGACGGAATTTGGCATATTCGAAATTGGCATGAATCATTCCGGTGAAATTACGCCATTGACGAAGCAGGTGCGGCCTCACGCGGCGATCATCACCACCATTGCGCCTGCGCATGTTGGCCATTTTAATTCCCTGACGGAAATCGCCGAAGCCAAATCGGAAATTTTCCTCGGGCTGGAACCGGGCGGCGTTGCGATCATCAATCAGGACAGCGCCTTTTTTGATCTGATGTCATGCCGCGCCAGGGATGCGGGGGTGCAGCATGTGCTGGGTTTTGGATTGGCCGCAGATTCGGCGGCGCGGCTGATCAAGGCGGTGCATCATGCCGATTGTTCCTGCGTATATGCGGAAATCTGCGGTCAGCCGCTGACCTATAAGATCGGTTTTTCTGGCGCGCATTGGGTAATGAATAGTCTGGCGGTGTTAACGGCTGTGCAGGTGCTTGGTGGCGATCTTGCGCTGGCGGCGATTGCGCTGGCAGGGATGACCCCGCTTGCCGGCCGGGGACGCCGCCATTATCTGCCGGTTGCCGATGGTATGTTTACGCTGATTGATGAAAGCTATAACGCCAATCCCGGCTCGATGCAGGCGGCGCTGCTCAATCTTTCAGGGCAGATGACAGAAGGCCGTGGCCGCAGGATTGCCGTGCTTGGCGACATGGCGGAACTTGGCGAGAGGGCGGCGCAATATCATCGTGAGCTGGCGCAGGTGATCGAAGATGGCCGCATTCAGCAGACATTCACCGCTGGTGCGCATATGCAGGTTCTGCATGACGCATTACCGCTCAACCTGCGCGCCGTGCATGCGGATAATGCCGGCGCGCTGATCGCCCCGCTTCTTGATGCGCTGCGTCCCGGCGATGTGGTGGTGGTAAAAGGATCCAATAGCAGCGGCATGGGTAAAATAGTGCAGGCATTGCTGGCGCTGGAACAACACCAATCGCCATCAAAATTTGGGGGTAGCAGGGATGCTGTATAATTTATTCTTTCCGCTAGCGGACGATATTGGCCTGTTTAATCTATTCCGCTATCTGACGTTCCGCACGGGCGGGGCGCTGATGACGGCGCTGTTTCTCAGCTTCCTGTTTGGCCCCACGATTATCCGCCTGCTGAAGCGGCGTCAGCCGGGCGGACAGCCAATCCGTGACGATGGTCCGCAAAGTCACATCATCACCAAGGCAGGCACCCCGACCATGGGCGGATTCCTGATTCTGTTTGGCATCATATCGGGCACATTATTGTGGGCGGATTTGTCCAACCGCTATGTCTGGGCGGTGCTGCTGGTGACCATCGGGTTTGGGGCGGTGGGGTTTGCCGATGATTATCTGAAAGTCACCAAGCGCAATAGCAAGGGTGTGCCGGGCAAGATCAAGCTTGGCTGCGAAATTGTTATTGCTGCCGTCGCAGTATGGTGGATCAGCACGATAGCGGCGCCTGCCCATGCGGATATGCTTGCGATCCCGTTTTTGAAAAATTTTCTGATTGATCTGGGCTGGCTATTCCTGCCGATGGCGGTGTTTGTCATTGTTGGGGCATCCAATGCGGTCAATCTGACAGATGGCCTGGATGGGCTTGCCATCATGCCGGTTATGATAGCGGCAGCCAGCTTTGCGTTTATCGCCTATCTGGTGGGCCATGCAGTCTACTCAAATTATCTTCAGATATTACCTGTACCGGGCGCCGGTGAACTGGCGGTTTTTGGAGGGGCTATCGTGGGCGCGGGGTTGGGTTTTTTATGGTTCAACGCACCACCTGCAACCGTGATGATGGGCGATACTGGCTCGCTGTCACTGGGCGGGGCGCTGGGTGCGATTGCTGTCGTGACCAAGCATGAAATCGTGCTGGCCATTATCGGCGGCCTGTTCGTGCTGGAGGCGGTATCAGTGATCGTTCAGGTTGCGTCGTTCAAAATGACCGGCAAGCGCGTATTCGCCATGGCGCCGATCCACCATCATTTCGAAAAGCGCGGCTGGGCGGAGCCGACAATTGTCATCCGTTTTTGGATTATCGCACTGGTTCTGGCGATGATCGGCCTTTCATCCCTGAAGCTGAGATAAAGCATGATTGCAGCACGCGCCTTTAAGGGAAAGAAGACCGCCGTTTTCGGGCTTGCCCGGACAGGGATTTCGGCTGCCCGGGCCCTGTTGCAGGGGGGCGCCGAAGTGGTGGCCTGGGACGACGCGCAGGCGAAACGTAAGGATGCCAGCGCCGTTCTGGGGACAGGTGTACAGCTTGCCGATCTTGCCATGATAGATTGGACAAAAATTGCCGCATTGGTATTGAGCCCCGGCGTGCCGTTGCATTTTCCGGCGCCGCATCCTGTTGTACGCGCGGCCAGAGATGCGGGCTGCGAAGTGATCGGCGATGTCGAACTGTTTTTCCGTGCGCGGCGCACAAATTTTCCGGAAACCAAACTTGTGCTGGTGACAGGCACGAATGGCAAATCAACCACAACGGCGCTGATCGGCCATCTGGTGCGTGAAGCCGGGCTGGCGGTGCAGGTCGGCGGCAATATCGGTACGGCGGCGCTCGATCTGGAACAGCTTGGCCTAGGTGGGGTCTATGTCCTGGAGATGTCATCCTATCAGCTTGATCTGACCGGTCCAACCGGCGCGGATGTGGCGGTGTGGCTGAATATCACCCCGGATCATATTGACCGTCATGGCAGCCTGGCGGGTTATGTTGCGGCGAAGCAGCGGATTTTTAACGGATTGGCCCAGGAGGGCGTGGCAGTGGTCGGCGTGGACGATCCCCATAGTGAAAAAATTTGTGATGCATTGCGGGCCAGTGGCGTGCGGGTCAATCCGGTTGCTGTTGAACACACTCCGATCAAAGCTGGCGTTTATGTACAGGACGGAATTTTATATGACGCGCTGTCCGGCGCGGCGCAACAGGTAACGGATTTACGCCGGCTTACCCGGTTGCCCGGCGCACATAATTGGCAGAATGCGGCAGCGGCCTACGCGGCGGCGCTGGCGCTGGGCATAGCGCGCGACCATATCGTGCGTGGCTTGGAAAGTTTTGCCGGGCTGGCCCACCGCATGGAAGAAGTGGGTCGTGTGAAAGGCGTTCGCTTCATCAATGATTCAAAAGCGACAAATGCAGATGCTACAGCGCGGGCATTGGCTTGCTATGATAGCGTCTATGTGATTCTTGGTGGGGTTCCGAAAGAAGGTGGAATTGATTCGCTGGCGCAGTTCTTTCCGCGAATCCGTAAGGCCTATCTGATCGGGCAGGCGGCTGATGCCTTCGCCGAAACGCTGGAAGGTCGGGCGCCGTATCAGAAATGCGGTGATCTGGCGAACGCGGTTTCGGCGGCGGCAAAAGACGCGGCGAAAGCGGATGCGGCGAAAGAGGATGAGGCGGTTGTGCTGCTGTCACCAGCATGCGCCTCTTTCGATCAGTTTGAGAATTTTGAAGCGCGTGGTGAAATGTTCCGCAAGCTGGTGTCAGAGCATGCGGCCAAATCGATGAGCGGGAGCGCAGTGTGAGCAGTTTTGCCCGTACCGATACGAGCATACTTGGCCAATGGTGGTGGACCGTGGATCGCTGGATCCTGGGCGCCATTGGCGCGCTCATTATCATTGGCACCCTGCTGACCCTTGCCGCCAGCCCGCCGGTGGCCGAGCGCATCAATATGGACAGCTATTTCTTTGTCAAAAAACATTTGATGATGCTGCCCATTGGGCTGACCATTCTGTTTGGCATGTCGATGGCGTCGCCAAACCTTGTCAAGCGCCTGTCAGTTGGCCTGTTTATCGGCGCGCTGATTTTGATGGTGCTGACACTGACCATTGGCGAGGAACGCAATGGGGCGCAGCGCTGGCTGTCGCTGGGCGGCATGTCCCTGCAGCCCTCCGAGTTTCTGAAACCGGCCCTGATCGTATTTGCGGCCTGGATGTTTTCCGAACAAAATCGGGACTCTGGCGTGCCGGGAAATCTGATCGCCCTTTGTGCGTGGGCCGGATCGGTAGGCATGCTCGCCATGCAGCCGGATTTTGGTCAGGCGTTTTTGCTGACAGTTGTTATTGGCGGAATGTTTTTTGTGGCCGGGATGCCGATGATTCTGGTTGGCGGGCTGCTGGCGGTTAGTGCGGTTGGCGGGGTCTTTGCCTATATGTATGTGCCGCATGTCACCAGCCGTATTGACCGCTTTCTTGATCCGGCGTCCGGCGATACGTTTCAGGTGAACACGGCCATTAACGCGTTTTTACAGGGTGGTCCCTTTGGGCGCGGTCCGGGTGAAGGTACGGTTAAACGAATTCTGCCGGATGCGCATACGGATTATATCTTCGCTGTGGTAGGCGAAGAATTTGGTACGATTGCCTGCCTGTTGCTGGTTGGGTTGTTTGCCTTTATTGTACTGCGTGGGCTGGCGCGCGCCTTTGCTGCGGAAGATCATTTTGTGCAGCTTGCGGCGTCGGGACTAATATTTCTGTTTGGTTTGCAGGCGGCCATTAATATGGCCGTCAATCTGAACCTGCTTCCCTCCAAGGGCATGACCCTGCCTTTTATCAGCTATGGCGGCTCATCCCTGCTGGCGCTGTCATTGACGGCTGGCATGATACTGGCCCTGTTACGTAAACGGCCGGGCGTTGCCATTGGCGGGGCATCTGTGGGACGTGCGCCATGAAGGAAAGTAATGACGCACCCATCGTCCTGACGGCTGGCGGCACGGGTGGCCACATGTTTCCTGCCGAGGCTCTGGCTCAGGAATTGCGCGCGCGTGGCCGTACCGTGGTGTTGATTACAGATGCGCGCGGCGCGGCGTTTGCTTCTTCGTTCGGGCGTATTGATGTGCATGTGGTGGCCGCGAAAAACCCTGTGGGCAATGCGCTATCAAAACTTCGGGCTGCGGCATTGATTGCTGTGGGCACATTCCAGGCGCTACGTTTGCTGCGCCAGCAACCCCCCGCACTTGTGATTGGTTTTGGCGGCTATCCGGCGCTACCGGCGATGGCGGCGGCAATATGGCTGGGCGTGCCAACGGCGCTGCACGAACAAAATGCGGTGCTGGGCCGGGTCAATCGTCTGATTGCACATCGGGTCAGTGGTCTTGCTTCATCTGTTGAAGGCCTGCGTGGCTTGCGCGCAATCGATCAGGTCAAGGTTGCGGTGACCGGGAATCCGGTGCGCGCTGATATTGCCGCCTGTTACGGCCGTCCCTATGACGCCCCCACACAGGACTCGCCATTTAACCTGGTCGTGTTCGGCGGCAGTCAGGGCGCGCGGGTTTTAAGCGAAACTGTGCCCGCCGCCATCGCCATGCTGCCCCCCGGTGTCAGCGCCCGGTTGCGCATTGTGCAGCAATGCCGCACGGCCGATCTGGAGCAGGTGCGCATGGCCTATGCGCGCACGGGCGTACAGGTGGAATTGACGGATTTTATCCGTGATATGCCTGCAAGGCTTGCATCGGCGCATCTGGTTATTGCCCGTTCCGGTGCAACGACGGTCAGCGAATTGACAGCAGCGGGTGTGCCATCCATTCTGGTTCCCTATCCACATCACGCGGATCAGCAGCAGCTTGCCAACGCGCAGGCGCTGGCGGATGCAGGCGCGGCATGGGTCATGCCAGAAGCGGAAATGACGGCGGCGGGGCTTGCCAAACGATTGCAGAATTTATTGCGCAATCCGCAGCAATTGAGTATTGCGGCCGCAGCGGCTCACGGCCTTGGCCGCCCGGACGCCGCCAGGGCGCTGGCGGATATGGTTGAGCGTCTGGCGCCACGAAAAGCCGAGCACACCAAAAGGGGCGGTGGCGGTGGTGGCAAGGTGATCCCGTTTTTCAGGAGGGTTGCGGCATGATGACGCGGCTTCCCCTTGATATAGGCTGGATACATTTTTCGGGCATCGGCGGCATCGGCATGAGCGGCATTGCCGAAGTGATGCATAATCTTGGCTATCAGGTGCAGGGCTCCGACAGTTCCGATAGTGGTAACGTTGCACGTTTGCGCGGGTTAGGCATTCCGGTGGCGATTGGCCAATCGGGAGAAAATCTGCGCGAGGCGCGGGTGATGGTCGTATCAAGTGCGATCAAGGCGGATAATCCCGAACTGATCGCCGCGCGTGAACGTGCATTGCCGGTGGTGCGCCGCGCCGAAATGCTGGCGGAACTGATGCGCCTGAAATGGTGCGTGGCGGTTGCAGGCACCCATGGCAAAACCACCACGACATCGCTGGTGGCGTGTCTGCTGGATGCTGCAAAGTTTGATCCCACCGTGATCAATGGCGGCATTGTGAATGCCTATGGCACAAATGCGCGGCTGGGCGCCGGCGACTGGATGGTGGTTGAAGCCGACGAGTCCGATGGCACCTTCATCAAGCTGCCGCCGACCATTGCGGTTGTGACCAATATCGATCCCGAGCATCTGGATTTTTATCAGGATTTTGACGCGCTGCGCCGCGCCTTCGATACATTTGTCGAAAATGTGCCATTCTATGGTTGCGCCGTCGTGTGTATCGACCATCCTGAAGTTCAGGCACTGGTTGGGCGCGTACGCGACCGGCGCTGTGTCACTTACGGCACTTCTCCACAAGCCGAAGTGCGCGCTGTAAACATTCAGGTCGATGGCGACACCTGGACGTTCGATGTGCAGTTTTTTGACCGGATCACCGGCAAAACCAGCCGCATGGAAAGCATGAAGCTGCCGATGCCGGGCATCCATAATGTACGCAACAGTCTGGCGGCCATCGCCGTGGCGCGTGAATTGAAGATCGATCGTAAGGTGCAGCGCCGCGCGCTGGCGGCATTCGCTGGCGTCAAGCGCCGCTTTACCCGCACTGGCGAATGGGGCGGTATTGGCGTGGTGGATGATTATGGCCACCATCCGGTGGAAATCGCCGCCGTGCTGCGGGCCGCAAGAGAAAGCTGCAAGGGCGGTAAGGTGATTGCGGTGGTGCAACCGCACCGTTATTCGCGGCTGGCCAATCTGTTTTCGGATTTCTGCACCTGCTTTAATGATGCGGACATCGTCATCGTGGCGCCCGTCTATGCAGCCGGAGAGCAGCCGATAGAAGGGGCTGATCGTGACAGTCTGATCGAAGGCCTGCGCGCCCATGGTCATCGCAGAGCTATTGCATTGGAAGGGCCGGAGCAACTCTGCTCGCTGGTTTTGTCCGAAGCACAGTCCGGTGATCTGGTGGTGTGCCTGGGGGCGGGAAATATTACCCAGTGGGCGAATGCGCTGCCCGATGAAATGGCCAGAAACGGGCCTAAGTTGAAACTTGGGACAGGTGCGGCATGATGGCCCGGCGGACCAGATCATCTTCTCTGCTTGATCGTATGCCAACGGTACGCGGCCGGCTGCGGGCAGATGTTGATCTGGCGCCTTTGGCGTGGTTCCGGGTTGGTGGCCCGGCGGATATTTTGTTTCAGCCAGCGGATGCGCAGGATCTTGCGAATTTTCTGGCGGCCGTGCCCGGCGATATTTCTGTCGCGGTCATTGGCGCGGGTTCGAATTTACTGATCCGTGACGGCGGCATTCGTGGTGTCGTCGTGCAACTGGGCGCAGGCTTTAGCGGCATTCAGATTGGCGGCGATGGGCTTATACATGCCGGCGCCGCAGTGATGGATGTGAAACTGGCGTCGGCGGCGCGTGATGCGGGCCTGACAGGACTTGAATTTTTACGCGGTATTCCCGGTGCGATGGGCGGCGCTGCACGTATGAATGCGGGCGCGTTCGGCGGCGAACTCAGGGATATATTTATCAGCGCGCAGGGCATTGACCGGCTGGGGCAGTTGCGGGAATTTTCTTCGGAGCAAGCTGGCTTTGGCTATCGCAAGAGCGCCTTCCCCGCAGATGTTATTCTGACACGCATCAGTGTGCGTGGGCAGCCGGGGGACCGCGTGGCCATTTCTGCGCGCATGGCGGAAATAGCTGCCGAGCGCAGCGCAAACCAGCCGGTTGGCGCGCGTACCGGCGGCAGTACCTTTGCCAATCCGGCTGACCCAAAGGCGGCCGGACGCAAGGCCTGGGAACTGATTGACGCGGCCGGATGCCGTGGCCTGCGCATCGGCGATGCGATGGTGTCGGAAAAGCACTGCAACTTCCTGATCAATTGTGGGGCCGCAATGGCAGCCGATCTGGAACGTTTGGGCGAGCAGGTGCGCGCCCGCGTGCTGGAAGTCACGGGTGTCGTGCTGCACTGGGAAATTCAGCGTATCGGCGAGGAAAGGGGAAGCATATGAGCGCGCTCCGCCATGTTGCCGTGCTGAAAGGCGGCTGGTCCGCCGAACGCGAAGTCAGCCTTGTATCCGGGGCCAAGTGCGCCGAAGCACTGCGCGCAGAAGGCTATCGGGTCAGCGAAGTGGATGTGGATGACACGATTGCCACCGTGCTGTCTGCGATAAGGCCGGATGTGGTTTTTAATGCCCTGCATGGCCGCTGGGGCGAAGATGGCTGCGTGCAGGGCCTGCTGGAACTGTTGCGCATTCCCTATACGCATTCCGGTGTGCGGGCGTCTGCGGCGGCGATGGACAAGCCAATGGCCAAGCGTCTGTTCCATGATGCCGGGATTGTCTGCCCCCAGGGCATGGTGATGGACCGCCATGCGCTGGGCAGCAAACACCCAATGCCGCCGCCTTATGTCGTAAAGCCGGTTACCGAAGGGTCCAGCGTCGGGGTTTTTATCGTGCGTCAGGGTGATAATGCGCCACCGGCGCAGATTGCAGCAGATGACTGGGCGTTCGGCGATAGTGTGCTGGTGGAACGTTATATTCCGGGGCATGAACTGACCGTCGCGGTGATGGGGGACCGTGCACTGGCAGTGACGGAAATCTTGTCTGACGCCAAATTCTATGATTACGAGGCAAAATATGCGGCGGGTGGTTCGCGGCATGTGATCCCGGCAGAAGTGGACCGTCAAGTGTATCAGCATGCGATGGAAGTCGCGCTGGCGGCGCATCAGGTGCTGGGCTGCCGCGGCGTCAGCCGTGCGGATTTCCGGTATGATAATAATGTTCCGGGACGTGACGGGCTGTATCTGCTGGAAATAAACACGCAGCCAGGCATGACGCCGACCTCGCTGGTGCCGGAACAGGCCGCGTATCTTGGCATTTCGTTCGGCGCGCTGTGCCGCTGGCTGGTGGAGGATGCGTCATGCGGGCGCTGAAACCGAGAGACAGGCAGGAACAGAGGCGTCCT
This sequence comes from Pseudomonadota bacterium, assembly GCA_049325255.1. Lineage (GTDB taxonomy): Bacteria > Pseudomonadota > Alphaproteobacteria > UBA11222 > UBA11222 > UBA11222. The sequence continues at coordinate 34,836 of JBMOMW010000051.1, forward strand.
TCACGGCATCCGCAGCCCAGGCTGCGCAACTGGCGTCGCCATGTAGTCGTGGCGGCTATTGTTCTGGCGATCTCAGGTGTGGCGGGGATGGCGGCCTTTTATACCGGAAGGTTTCAGTATGCCAGCGCGCAGGCTGACCTGGCGCTGCGCCGGATTTTACGTGACGGCGGATTCAATGTCCGCTCAATCAGTGTGGCTGGAAGAGTCCAGACTGAACCTAAGGAATTGCTCGGTGCACTGAATATTGCTAAGGATGATTCGATCCTGCACATTGATCTTGTTGCAGTGCATGACCGGATCGCCAGTTTGCCATGGGTACAAGAAGTGCGCGTCACACGTAACCTGCCAGATGCTGTTCATATCGCGTTGATCGAGCGTCACCCGATTGCGATCTGGCAACGCAATGGCAAAATGGTTCTGGTGGATCGCGGTGGTGTGGAAATTACTGAAAAAGACGTGGCCGAATACCCCGATCTGCCGCTGATCGTTGGCAAGGGCGCGCCAAAAGCCGTCAATGAACTGATTGCGCTGCTTGACGCCGAGCCGCAACTGCAGAACAGGGTGGCCGCAGCAGTGCGTGTGGGCGAACGGCGCTGGAATGTGCGTCTCAAGGGCGGCATTGATGTGCGCCTGCCTGAGCAGGATCCGCTGACAGCATGGCGCAAGCTGGCGCGGTATGAAGAAAACAATGGCCTGCTTGGCCGTGACGTTGAACTTGTCGATCTGCGGCTGGCCAATCGTGTGGTCGTGCGGCTGACACAAGGGGCAGTGCGCCGCACCAAGGGGCCGGAGCGAGAGGCGAGCGCCTGCACACATATAATCTGATCTGGGGTAACGCATAATATGCAGCCGACACGCAATGGCATCATCGCCGGTCTGGATATTGGCACATCGCAGGTCAGCTGCTTTATCGCGCGTATCGAATCGGATCGTTCCGGGCAGATGCCGCGCCCGCGCATCCTTGGCGTGGGGCATCATGAAAGCAAGGGTGTGAAAACCGGCGCCATCGTCAATATGGCGGATGCAGAACGCTCCATCAGCGCGGCCGTTGAAATGGCCGAGCGCATGGCGCGTGAAACAGTGCGCAAGGTGATCGTCAATCTTAGCTGTGGTCAGCCGGCCAGCCATATTATCGGTTCCGAGATTACTGTCCCCACACCCGAAGTGCGCGAGCAGGATGTCAAAAAAGTTCTCCGTCAGGGGCAGATGCAGGTCAGTGATCTGGAAGGGGAACTGATCCACGCCATTCCCATTGGCTATTCGCTGGATGGACATAAGGGCATTTCGGACCCGCGCGGCATGTTTGGAGACCGGCTGGGGGCCAATCTGCATTTCGTTACGGCGGCGCCGGGGCCGATCCGCAATCTGGCTTTATGTATTGAACGCTGTCATCTGGAAGTGGCGGCGCTGGTGGCGTCGCCCTATGCCAGTGGTCTTGCCTGTCTGGTGGAAGACGAAACCGAATTGGGCGTTACCTGCATCGATATGGGCGGCGGATTGACCACCATATCGGTTTTTGCAGGCGGCAATATGGTGCATCTCGATATCGTGCCTATCGGCGGCATTCATGTCACCAATGACATTGCGCTTGGCCTGTCCAGCAGCCATGCGACGGCGGAACGGGTAAAGGCGCTGTATGGCAGCGCCACCGTCAGCCCGTCGGATGAACGCGACATGATCGATGTGCCGCGTCTGGGCGAAGAAGATCGTGAGACAGCCAACCATGTCCCGCGTTCCATTCTGAACGGCATTATTCAGCCGCGGCTGGAAGAAACCCTGGAACTGGTGCGCGAGCGTCTTGCGGCGAGCGGGTTGCAGGAAATTGCCGGACGCCGTGTTGTGCTCACCGGCGGCGCCAGCCAGCTTGCAGGAGTACGTGAATTGACAGCGGAAATATTGAATAGTCAGACAAGGCTGGGGCGGCCGATTCGATTGCGTGGTCTGCCAGACGCCTCACAAGGGCCAGAATATTCTACCGTCGCCGGTTTGATCGGGTTCGCCATGAGCGGCCCGTTGGAAACAGGTGATGTAATGGGGGTCTCGGGGCCCGCAATTCCGGCCGGGCGGGTCGCCCGGATCGGGCAATGGTTGCGGGAGAATTTTTAACATGCGCCACAGGTGTCCGCCTGCTGGTACAATCTAGCGTGATTCGTAGGAGAGAAAACATGACAATCAATCTCAGTGTTCCAGAGATGTATGAATTAAAGCCACGTATTACGGTGTTTGGCGTTGGTGGCGCAGGTGGCAACGCGGTCAATAATATGATCGAAAGCGGTTTGGAGGGCGTCGAATTCGTTGTCGCCAATACCGACGCGCAGGCGCTTTCGCAATCCAAGGCGCAGCGGCGCATTCAGATGGGCGAAAGCGCCACACAGGGGCTGGGTGCAGGGTCGCATCCGGAGGTCGGGTGTCAGGCCGCCGAAGAAGCCATGCAGGAAATCTGTGATCACCTGTCCGGCGCGCATATGGTTTTCGTGACTGCAGGCATGGGCGGCGGTACAGGCACAGGCGCCGCGCCGGTGATTGCAAGGGCTGCGCGGGAAATGGGTATTTTGACGGTCGCCGTGGTGACCAAACCCTTCCAGTTTGAAGGCTCGCGGCGCATGCGTATCGCCGAACAGGGGTTGGCGGAGCTGGAGAAATATGTCGATACGCTGCTGGTGATTCCCAATCAAAATCTGTTCCGTGTGGCAAACGCCAAGACAACCTTTGCAGAGGCCTTTGCCATGGCCGATCAGGTGCTGTTTTCCGGCGTTGGCGGCATTACCGATCTGATGGTGGCGCCAGGCCTGATCAATCTGGACTTTGCCGATGTGCGCGCCGTGATGGGCGGGGCAGGTACCGCGATGATGGGCACAGGCGAAGCATCCGGCGAAACCCGCGCAAATGATGCAGCCGAGGCGGCGATTTCCAATCCGCTGCTGGAAGACGTGTCGATGACGGGCGCGAAAGGCGTGCTGATCAATATTATCGGCGGGTCCGATCTGACACTGTATGAAGTGGACGAAGCCGCCAACCGGGTGCGCGCCGAAGTTGACCCCGACGCCAATATCATTGTCGGATCGACATTTGACCCAACACTGGAAGGCAAGATGCGGGTTTCTGTCGTGGCGACGGGTGTGCGCAGTGAAAAAGCGCAACGTGCGATGGCGCCGCAGGTTGCCGAAAATGTGGCGCCGGATGCCCCTGTGGGCGAGGCCGCGCTGGAACAGCCCGCATTGCCCAGCCTTGATATTGCAGCCTCACAAGCAGCGCCAGCAATTGCAGCCGCAGTGCCGGCCGACCCCATCATGTACATTGATGATCTGCTGGATGAAGCGGACCTGATGCCTCAGACGCCATTGTCTATTGGCGCTTCCGGCCCGGTTGATCCGCTGGGCAGGACGATGGCTGAAGATGCCTTTATCAGCCCGCGCGCAGCCCAACCCATGACGAAACCCCCCATCGTTGCGACCCGTGACACGGTTGTGCCCCAGCGCCAGGAGGCGGTAAGCCGTCAGGCGCCCAGCCTGCTGGTTCGTATGGGTCTGTTTGGCCGCAAAACCCCTGTTCGTGCAGAACCCCTGGCCGCCGCCCGTGGCGCAAAACAGGGTGCTGGCCTGCGCACTGCGGCGTCTATTCAAGACAAAGCCGGTTTGCGCACTGAGCCTGCAAGCAAGCCTGCGTCCACTTCAGGTAGTTCAAGCGAATTGGACATCCCGGCCTTCCTGCGCCGGACGGCGAACTAAATCGCGCCCTATACAGAGCCATCCCGGACACTTTCCGGGATGGCTCTGATCGGCAAGCTCAGCGCCTATTCTTCTTGTAACAATGAGTAATAAAGAGTGATTTGTGGTGTTAAGAGCCAGTTGATACCTATGCAATACATTCACCGGAAGTGATTCGCTTTTTGTTAAGACATCTATTGGGTTTGGGTACAAGTATTGACTGAGATTGTCTTGCGGGCAGGATGGTTGAATTGGAGCAGGGTGTGAGTGAAGGACGGCGTGGCGCAGTAGAATTTCCGGTTTTGCGTGGCCAAAGATCAGGCGGGGCGGAAATATTTCAGACTACTTTACGTAACCGCATTGGATGTGCAGGCATTGGTCTCCATTCGGGTCAGCAGGTGCGTTTTACCGTTTATCCGGCCGAAGCCGGTAGCGGCATTACTTTCCGGCGCATGGACCTGCGCGGAACCGGTGGGCTTGACGATGCGGATATATGCGTACAGGCCCGCTATGATAATATCAGCAGCACACAGCTTGGCAGCACCCTGAGCAATGCTTCGGGTGTCACTGTTGCGACCGTTGAACATTTAATGTCGGCATTTTCAGGGTGTGGCATAGACAATGCACGGGTTGATCTGGACGGGCCGGAATTGCCGGTGCTTGATGGCAGTGCGGCCCCCTTTGTCGTGCTGCTCGAATGCGCCGGTATTGCCAGGCTTTCAGAGCGCCGCCGGTATATTCGCATCCTTGAAACCATCAGCGTGGAAGAGGATGGCAAACGGGCCAGCCTGTCTCCCCATGATGGCTGCGCACTGAATTTTGAAATCGATTTTCCGGGAACGGTTATTGGACGGCAGTTCTATTCTTTTGACGCTGTCCCGGGCGCCTTCAAAACGCACATTGCGCCGTCGCGCACGTTCGGGTTTTTGCATGAGGTCGATCATCTGAAATCTCTTGGTCTGGCCCGTGGCGGCACGTTGCAAAACGCCATTGTGCTGGATGGAGACAAAATTCTGAACGATGGGGGATTGCGTTTCCCCGATGAATTCGTCCGCCACAAAATTCTGGATGCGATCGGCGATCTTTATCTGGCCGGCGTACCCATTATGGGCCGCTTTGAAGGTGTGCGCGCGGGGCACGGCCTGAACAATAAATTATTGCAGGCCCTGTTCAGTAGTCCACAGGCCTGGGAATATTGCGAGGGGCCGATGGGCGCACCGCGCCGGGCTCCAGAAATGGCGCTACCAAAAGTCCGCCGCGCCGCGCGCGGATAAGCGCGGCATTATCATCTTCTGCAATCACCCTTACACATTATTGGCGCTGGCAGGCCAAATGCGCTAAACAGAGTCTGGATCACAGGCTATTGCTGAGTCAGGGCATATGAAGATTAGAGCAAACGGGACTTTCACTAGCGTAAAAGCCCGTATTTTGGGGCTTGTCGCGGTTATGGGGATGGCGCTGGCCGTGACGGGCTGCGCCGGCATGGGGGCGAAAGATGCCAAATATATTGAGCGCCCGGTAGAAGAAATTTACAATACGGCCCTGAAGGAATTGCAAAAGGGGCGCTACTTTCAGGCGGCCGAACAGTTTGATGAAGTGGAGCGCCAGCATCCCTATTCGGTGTGGGCGCGCCGTTCCATGCTGATGGCGGCATATTCAAACTATCAGATCAACGAATATGACAAGGCGATACTGGCGGCGCAGCGGTTCATATCCCTGCATCCCGGTAATCGCGATGTGGTTTATGCCTATTATCTTGTGGCGATTTCCTATTACGAACAGATTTCTGATGTCGGGCGTGATCAGAAAATTACCGCCGAGGCCTTGCGCGCCCTGACAGAAGTGGTTCGCCGATTTCCCACCAGCGATTACGCCCGTGATGCGCGGCTGAAAATTGATTTAACAAATGACCATCTTGCCGGAAAAGAGATGGAAATTGGGCGTTACTATCTCAAGCAGCATGAATATCTTGCGGCGATCAACCGCTTCCGTATTGTGGTGGAATCTTTTCAGACCACTTCGCATGTGCCAGAGGCGCTGCATCGCCTGACCGAAAGCTATGTGGCGCTGGGCATTATAGATGAGGCCCAGTCGGCGGCGGCGGTTCTGGGATATAATTATCCTGGCAGCGATTGGTACCAGGACAGTTATAGTTTGCTGACGGGTAAGAATATTCGTCCAGTAGAGAACAAAAAATCATGGATCAGCCGGGCCTTTGGCGGTATCAGCTGATTCAAAACCATACCCAGAGAGATTGAATAAATGCTGGCCGGCATTTCGATACGCAATCTTGTTTTGATTGACCGGCTGGATCTGCAAATCGCGCCGGGCCTGACGGTATTGACCGGTGAAACGGGTGCTGGAAAATCCATCATGCTGGATGCGCTGGGCTTGGCCACGGGCGCGCGGGCCGATAGCGCCATGATCCGCAAGGGATGCGATCAGGCCGTCGCCAGCGCCGAATTTTCCGTATCACGTTCACATCCGGTCATAGATCTTTTGTCTGAACAGGGTATCGACACCAGCGATGGCATTATTCTGCGCCGTGTCATTGGCGCTGATGGCCGCAGCCGCGCCTTTGTGAATGACCAGGCGATCAGTATTGGATTGCTGCGCACAGTTGGCGATCTGCTGATAGAGGTGCACGGTCAAAATGATGATCGCGGGTTGCTGAACATCAGCGGGCATCGGACGCTGCTGGATGCGTTTGGTGATCATGGGGCCGATCTGGCATTGTGCCGCGCGGCGCATCGCGACGTGCAGCAAGCGGGCGAGGCGCTGTCTCAGGCGCGCGCCGATCTGGAAAAAGCCCAGATAGAAGAAGATTATCTGCGCCACGTTCTGAAAGAACTGGAAACGCTTGCCCCCAAACCGGGCGAGGAGGCCGAGCTGGCGGCCGCGCGCACCCTGATGATGTCTTCTGAAAAACTCGCGGAAGAAATGAATGCGGCGTTGCGTGATCTGGGGGGCAATGGGGGTGGCGCCGAGGCGCTATTATCCTCTGCGTTGCGCCGCCTGGAACGTATCGCGGATACGGCCGTTGGCCGTCTTGATGCCGCGCTTGGTGCGCTCGCCAGCGCCACATCTGACGCGATGGAGGCCCGCGCGCAGTTGGAACTGGCGTTGTCAAATATGGAATTTGATCCGCACCATCTGGAAACTTCCGAGGCGCGTCTGTTTGCCCTGCGGGCGGCAGCGCGCAAGCATCATGTTACGGTCGATGCGCTGCCGGAATTGCAGACGCGGATTGGAGGGCAGTTAAACTTGATCGATGCGGGCACCTCACGGTTGGAGGAACTGGAAAAACAGTATGCGGCCAGTCTTGCCGCCTATGACGTCATTGCCAGACGTTTGCATGATGCGCGCACGCAAAGTGCCGCGCGTCTGGACAAGGCCGTAAAAAAAGAACTCACGCCGCTGAAGCTCGACAAGGCGATTTTCCATACCGCCATAAGCCCGCTGAGCGGACCGGAGCGTGGCGCAGACGGCATTGACCGGGTGGAGTTTCAGGTGGCGACCAATCCCGGCTCCAGTCCGGGCGCGCTGATCAAGATTGCCTCGGGCGGCGAATTATCGCGTTTCATGCTGGCGTTGCGCATGGTGCTGGCAAAATCCGTCTCGTCTGGCATGGGCCGGGCGCTGGTGTTTGACGAAGTGGATAGCGCGGTGGGCGGCGCGGTGGCCGACGCCATCGGCGACCGGCTGGCGCGGCTGGCCACTGGCGCGCAAGTGTTGGTGGTGACCCATTCCCCGCAGGTGGCGGCGCGCGGCGCGACCCACTGGCGGGTGCAAAAACGCACAATAGCCAAAGGCGATGCGGCCACCACGACATCGGTTGAAGTGCTGGATGATGCCGCGCGGCGCGAAGAAATCGCCCGTATGCTGGCAGGCGCGGAAGTAACCGACGCCGCGCGCGCCGCCGCCGACAGTTTGATGACCGCCGGGGCCGGGCGGTGACTGGAGCCGAAAAAATCCCGGTTGAGGAATTGAACGAGACGCAGGCAAAGGCGGAACTGGCGCGGCTGGCTTCAGTAATCGCGGTGCATGATGCGCATTATCACCGGCAAGATGCGCCAATTATTTCCGATGCTGAGTACGACGCATTGCGGCAGCGAAACCTGGCGCTTGAGGAACGCTTTCCGCATCTGCAACGGGCGGATAGTCCTGACTTGCGTGTTGGCGCTGCTGTGCTGGAAGGCTTCGAGAAAAGCACGCATGCGCGCCCCATGCTGTCGCTCAACAATGCCTTTACGGCGGAAGATGTGACGGATTTTTGTGACAGCGCCCGGAAATTTCTGGGAATGACTGCGGACGAACCCTTGCATTTTACAGCAGAGCCGAAGATTGATGGGGTTTCCATCACATTGCGTTACGAGAATGGAGAATTTGTGTCCGGCGCAACGCGCGGCGATGGCCTTGTTGGTGAAAATGTCACGGAAAATTTGCGCACGATCCGCGATATTCCCGCCATGCTGAAGGGCGGCGACGTGCCGCGCATCATCGATGTACGCGGTGAGATCTATATTTCGCATGATGATTTTGCGGCGCTGAATGCGCGGCAGGGGGCGGACGGCAAACCTGCTTTCATGAACCCGCGTAACGCCGCCGCCGGTTCGTTGCGGCAACTTGATCCCGCTATTACCGCGCAACGGCCCTTGCGCTTTTTTGCCTATGCCTGGGGTGAAATAAGCGAATTTCCCGCAAAAACCCAGATGGAAATGATTGGCGGGTTTAAAGACTGGGGGTTGCCAGTCAATCCGGAAATGCGGCTGTGTAAAAACCCTGATGACATGCTGGCGGTATATACGCGCCTGCAGGAAAAGCGCGCATTGCTGGGTTATGACATTGACGGTGTGGTTTATAAGGTTGACCGGCTGGATTTGCAGGAACGGCTTGGTTTCCGTTCCCGCTCGCCGCGCTGGGCGATTGCGCACAAGTTTCCTGCAGAGCGGGCGCAGACGGTACTGGAGGCGATTGAAATTCAGGTGGGCCGCACCGGCGCGCTGACGCCCGTGGCGAAACTGCGGCCCGTCACCGTTGGCGGTGTTGTGGTGTCCAACGCCAGCCTGCACAATGAAGACGAGATCAAACGCAAGGACGTACGCATTGGCGATACGGTCATTGTGCAGCGTGCGGGGGACGTGATTCCACAGATTGTTGCGGTGATTCCGGACAAGCGCCCTGCTGATTCAACGCCCTATGTTTTTAATACTATATGTCCGGCCTGTGGCAGCCATGCGGTGCGCGAAACGGATGCGAAATCGGGCAAAGAAGATGCTGTTTGGCGTTGCAGCAACCGCGTGCTGTGTCCGGCCCAGGTGGTGGAGCGCCTGCGGCATTTCGTCAGCCGCGATGCGTTTGATATAGAAGGCCTGGGCGAAAAGCAGATCGCATTTTTCTTTGAGCAGGGATTGATCAGGGATTTTGCGGATATTTTTACATTACAGGCGCGCGATGCAACGCAGGTCAAGAAATTGCAGGATCAGGAAGGCTGGGGAGAATTATCAGCCTCTAACCTGTTCAAGGCCATTGAGGCGCGCCGTGAAATAGCGCTGGAGCGGTTTATTTATGCGCTGGGCATCCGCCATGTGGGGCAGAATAATGCGCGGCTGCTGGCGCGCCATTATCATTCGTTTGAAAATCTTCGTCAGGCGATGCTGGCGGCTGCCGCTCCGGAAAGTACGGCTTATCATGACCTGCTTTCCATTGACGGCATTGGGGAAGCACTGGCTAAATCTGTCATCGAATATTTTTCTGAACAACGCATTATGACTGCGATTGATGCGTTGCTGGATGAAATAGAGGTGCTGGATTTTATTGCACCGGCTGCAACCTCGCCCGTTGCAGGAAAGACAGTGGTGTTTACCGGTTCCATGGAAAAAATGTCGCGTGATGAGGCCAAGGCCCGCGCGCAAAGTCTGGGTGCCAAGGTGGCGGGGTCGGTTTCCGCCAAAACGGATTACGTTATTGCCGGGGCGGATGCAGGTTCAAAACTTAAAAAAGCTGCTGAACTTGGTTTGAGTATCCTTAGCGAAGACGAATGGCTGGCGCTGATTGGCGCTTAAATCTCCCGTGTCGCATTGGCCAGCCATGCTTTGGTTTGTGCATCCACCAGTGGCGTCAGGGTTTCACGCACTGTTGCGTGATAGGCGTTCAGCCATTCCGCCTCTTCATTATTCAGTAATTCACGCGCCACCAGGCGCACATCAATCGGCGCAAGGGTGAGCGTCTCCAACCCCATCATTTCGCGTTCGCCGCCCGCCATCATTTTCGGCTCGTTCACCAGCACCAGATTTTCAATGCGGATGCCATAGGCGCCCTGTTTGTAATAGCCAGGCTCATTGGAAACGATCATGCCGGGCTCCAGCGCCACACTGTTCGGGCGGCGCGAAATGCTTTGTGGACCCTCATGCACACCCAGATAACAGCCAACCCCGTGCCCGGTGCCATGATCATAATCCAGCCCAGCCTTCCATAGCGCCGCACGGGCCAGCACGTCCAGATGCGCGCCGGTCACGCCTTTTGGGAATTTGATAGTGGCCAGGCCTATATGTCCTTTCAACACGCGGGTGAAGCGATCCTGTTGCTCCGCAGACGGAGTGCCGATAGCAATGGTGCGGGTGACATCGGTGGTGCCATCCAGATACTGCGCGCCTGAATCAAGCAGGTACAGATTGCCTTGTTCCAGCATACGATTGCTTTTTGCACTCGCCCGGTAATGCACAATGGCGCCATTTGGCCCCGCGCCGGAAATGGTTGGAAAACTTAAATCCCGTAAACAGCCCGTCGCCCTGCGAAAGCTTTCCAGCTTATCGGAAGCGGTAATTTCATCCAGCCCCCCCTTCGCCGCCGCCTGATCCAGCCAGGCCAGAAAGCTGCACAGGGCCGCGCCATCGCGGATATGCGCCTTTTGCATGCCGGAAATTTCGAAAGGGTTTTTGCGCGCTTTCGGCAATACACACGGGTCTGCGCCGGAAATTATTTTTGCTCCTGCGGTGGTGAGACGGCTGAAAATCCATGCGGCAGCGGTGCTGGTATCCAGCAGCACGCGCTGCGCTTTTTTGCCCAGAGCATCCAGAGCCGGACCAAGCCTGTCAGGATTATGTAGTGTTACCTGATCGCCAAGATGTGCGGTCAGACCCTCGCTGATTTTATCCGGATCAAGAAACAGCTCACCCCGGCCATCCGCATACAGAATGGCAAATGACAGGGGCAGCGGTGAATGCGATACATCTCCGCCACGAATATTCAGCAGCCATGCAATGGAATCCGGCATGGTCAGCACGGTAGCGTCTGCCGGTGTTTTTGCAATAAGGGCCGCAATGCGCGCGCGTTTGGAAACGGATTCCTCGCCGGCATATTCAAGCGGGTAGGGCGTAATGGCCGCTTTGGGCGGTGGCGGTTGGTCCGCCCATACGGAATCAATGGGATTATCCGTACACGCCTCAAGCACTGCACCCGCCCTGTCGCAGGCGGATTGCAGGCGCGAAACGCCATCCGGCGTATGCAGCCATGGGTCATATCCCAGCCGGCCGCCCTTGGACAGATGTTGGGCAATCCAGTCTTCCGGCGACTGTTCCATCACCGGCAGCGGGGTGATCAAACCGGTGTCAACCTCATCGCGCACCTGCAATGTATAGCGTCCATCGACAAAAATTGCGGCCTGATTTTGCAGAATAACGGCTGTCCCGGCTGAGCCTGTAAAGCCGGTCAGCCAGGCCAGGCGCGCATCATGGGGCGGCACATATTCGCCCTGATGCGCATCGGCGCGCGGAACCATGAAACCGGCAAGTCCGCGCCGCGTTAATTCCGCCCGCAGGTTTGCCAGCCGGTCGCCGAGTTCCGTCAATGTTGGGGCCATATCCATGGTCTGCATCCTAGCGCAATTTTACTTTACGAAGAAGTAAAGTAGACCATTCATTGCGTAAAAAGCGCCGCTCCAGGAAAAGCCCCTGTGTTCTATAGGCGCTGCGCACGGCGGCTTCCTGCGTGCGCAGAAGCCCCGATAGAATTACATAGCCACCGGGGGCAACGCGCCGCGCCATGGGCGTTGCCAGCCGCATTAATGGCCGCGCCAGAATATTCGCCAGCACCAGATCATAGGGGGCGGCGCCGGCAATGGCCGGGTGTGCGAATCCAGCCGCAGTTACCGGGCGCATAAAAGCGGCCAGGCCGTTGCGCACCGCATTTTCGCGGGTGACATGCACCGCTATCGGGTCAATGTCGCTGGCGATAACCTTGCGCCGCCAGAGTTTTGCCGCCGCCATTCCCAGTACGCCGGTGCCGCAGCCAAGATCCAGCACACGGGTAAAACGCCGGCGCCGCGCGATATAATCCAGCGCCAGCAGACAGCTTAATGTGGTTTCATGATGCCCCGTGCCAAAAGCCTGCCCCGCCTCGACATGCAGAGATATGGCGGCGTGCGGCGCGTCAGCCAATCCATGCGCACCTGCAATAAAAAACCGCCCTGCGGCAATGGGGGGCAGATCGGCCAAAGATTGCGCCACCCAGTCGCGGTCTTCCAATGGGTTCAGCGTGATCTGCGGCATTGCTATCTGCAACGCCTCGATCAACGGCGCGATACTGCGTTGCAGGTTTGCCGCCGATGGCGCTTCGGGGTATAGCGCCTCAACATTAAAGTCAGTCGTACCTGGAATTTCAAACGAAGCAACCGACAGGGCTTGCGGTTCGTCCAGCCCTTCCAGTAAATCGGCCACGCTGGGGGCCGCAAATGCCGGAAGTTTCAGTATCGCCTGTATGAGCGGGGCGGTCATGCGTCAGGCCGGTTGCACAAAGGCGCCGACAACACGCTTGCGGCCGGATTTTTCAAATTCAATCTCAAGTTTGTTGCCATCCACTTCGGTGACATGGCCATAGCCAAACTTCACATGAAACACGCGCGCGCCCCTGGTATGTTCACAAGTCCCGGCGGCGGGCGCGGCGCGGCTGGTTTGTGCGCGCGCATCAATCGTCACGCCGCGCGGCTGATGTCTGGATGCCTGCATGCGCTGCCAGCCGGGCGTGTCATAATTCTGCTCAAACACCGGATTTACCTCACGCATGCCGCCACCGTAAATTCCCTGACTGATCTGTATGCTGACGGTATCGGACGGCAGTTCGCTGATAAAACGTGACGGCATGGCGGCCTGCCATAAATTATATACGCGCCGGTTGGCGGCATAAAATATCCGCGCCCGTTCGCGCGCGCGGGTGATTCCGACATAGGCCAGACGGCGTTCTTCTTCCAGGCCTGCCGTGCCATTTTCATCCATGCTGCGCTGGCTGGGGAACAGGCCTTCCTCCCATCCAGGCAGGAATACGGTGTGGAACTCCAGCCCCTTGGCGCTATGCAGGGTCATGATATTGATGCGGTCTCCGGAACCGGATTGCTGGTTCTCCATCACCAGCGAAACATGTTCCAGAAAGCCGCCCAGATTTTCAAAGGCTTCCAGCGCGTTCACCAGTTCCTTCAGATTTTCCAGGCGTCCCGGTGCGTCAGGCGAGCGGTCCGCCTTCAGCATGGCCGTATAGCCGCTTTCATCCAGTACGGTCTGTGTCAATTGCGGATGATCCACATGATTGAGCATGCCGCGCCAGCGGTTGAAATCAGCATCCAGAGAACGCAACGGATTACGGCCGCGCGCAGGCAGTTCATCGGTTTCCAGCAGCAGGCCCATGGCGCGGGTCAGCGGAATATTCTGCGCCCGCGCCGTTTGATGCAGCTTTTGCACAACCGCATCACCCAGGCCGCGTTTGGGTTTGTTGAGAATGCGTTCAAACGCCAGATCATCGCCGGGTTGCGCAATGACGCGCAAATAGGCGATGGCGTCACGAATTTCCATCCGTTCATAAAATCGCGGTCCGCCTATCACCCGGTATGGCACGCCAAGGGTCAGAAAACGTTCTTCAAACTCGCGGGTCTGGCGGCCGGCCCGCACCAGGATCGCCATATCATTCAGTTTGCCGCCGCCGCGCTGCAATTGCTCAACCTGCTCGCCGATGATTCGAGCCTCTTCGGCGCCATCCCATACGCCACAGATCTGGATTTTTTCACCGGCTTCCTGATGATCCGTCCACAGCGTTTTTCCAAGCCGCCCCTCATTGGCGGTGATCATGCCGCTGGCCGCCGCCAGAATATTTGGCGTTGAGCGGTAATTCTGTTCCAGCCGCACAATGCGCGCGCCGGGAAAATCCTTTTCAAAACGCAGGATATTTCCAACCTCCGCCCCACGCCAGCCATAGATGGACTGATCGTCATCGCCGACACAGCAGATATTGCGGCGTCCCTGCGCCAGCAGCCGCAGCCACAAATATTGCGCGACATTGGTGTCCTGATATTCATCCACCAGAATATATTTGAAGCGTTCCTGATATTGCGCCAGCACATCCGGGTTGCGCTGTAAAATATTCAGGCATTCCAGCAGCAGATCGCCAAAATCCGCCGCATTCAAAACTTTCAGCCGCGCCTGATAGGCGGCATATAATTTACGCCCCTTGCCATTGGCGAAACTGAAAGATTCCGCTTCCGGTACTTTGTCCGGGGTCAGGCCCTGGTTCTTCCAGCGGTCAATCAGGGCGGCCATCGAGCGTGCGGGCCAGCGTTTGTCATCAATGTCGGCGGCGCTCAGCAACTGCTTCAGCAGACGTATCTGATCATCTGTGTCCAGAATGGTGAAATTGGAGCTCAGTCCGGTCAGTTCCGCATGGCGGCGCAGAATTTTTGCGCCGATGGAATGAAAGGTGCCAAGCCACGGCATGCCTTCCACAGCGCCGCCGATCAGCGCGCCCACCCGTTCCTGCATTTCACGCGCGGCCTTGTTGGTAAAAGTAACCGCCAGAATTTGCGAAGGAAATGCGCGCCGCGTCCAAAGTATATGCGCAATGCGCGAGGTCAGCACCCGCGTTTTGCCGGTGCCCGCCCCCGCCAGAACCAGAAGCGGCCCGTCCAGCGCCTCAACCGCCTCACGCTGCACGGCATTTAGCCCGCCCAGATAGGCGGGCGTCTGCAAGTTGTGCGGGGGATGAGAATCAAGCTGGGTCATGGCGCAGTTTAGCATGTCAAACAGGCCATTTTCGCCTGTTACTTACAGTCCGGATGGGTTCAGGCCGCCGTCTTGCGGCGGATGCCAATACTGGCCCCGGCGGTTTCCGGGCGCGGTAATTTGCCGTGCGCTTCCTGCATTGCAGCCAATTTTGCCTGCGCTCCGGCGGGAAACGGGGACGAACGCCGTGTTTCCAGGCTGACATGCATCATCACCTGTTCGGCGGTTGCGGCCAGAAAGCCTTCAGTTGCGTGGTGCATATGCATGAAATAATGCGCTTTTTTGGCGTCCCAATCGAGCAGTTGAAAACTCACGCGGATCGGATCGCCCAGTTTCAGCTCCGCCAGATAGGCCACATGGTTTTGCAA
Source organism: Pseudomonadota bacterium (assembly GCA_049325255.1). Lineage (GTDB taxonomy): Bacteria > Pseudomonadota > Alphaproteobacteria > UBA11222 > UBA11222 > UBA11222. The sequence continues at coordinate 49,953 of JBMOMW010000051.1, forward strand.
CACAAAGGCCGAATCCCCGGTGCGCTGCACATAATCAACGCCAATATCCAGAATGTCGAATACCTGGTCCAAAGCCTTATCAAAGGCCAGCACGTAAAACGCCACATTCATATGGCCGTTATAATCGATCCATTCGGGCAGCACGGTCTGCCCGGTAATTTCAATGGGTCTGGCTTCGAAAATCATTCCAACACCGTTCTTTTGTGGCTTGAACCGGGGCAGTTTACGCTATCAGCAGGTATTTGGACAAATCCCATGATTAGCCCCTATAATATCCGCAACGATAAAACAGGGAGGGGGCCGCCATGGCGGAACCGGCAAGAAATCAGGACGCGATTGATCTGTTGTGGCAACGCTTTGGCGCGCGGCTGTCGACCTCTGCCGCGGTGCGCGAACAGCATGGCAGGGATGAATCCTATCACGCCCCCCAGGCTCCGGATGCGGTGGTGTTCGCCAATTCAACAGATGAGGTGGTCGAAATTGTCCGCATCTGCGCCGCCAATGGCGCGCCGGTCATTCCCTTTGGCGCGGGAACCTCGCTGGAAGGCCATGTCGCGGCGTTACATGGCGGGGTCTGTATTGATCTGTCGGGGATGAACAAAATCCTGTCGGTGAATGTGGCGGACGGGGATTGTATTGTCGAAGCAGGCGTTACCCGCAAAACCCTGAACGAATATATTCGCGACACCGGACTGTTCTTTCCGATCGATCCCGGCGCGGATGCAACGCTTGGCGGCATGGCGGCGACCAGCGCGTCTGGCACCAATGCGGTGCGCTATGGCGGCATGCGCGAAAATGTGCTGGGCCTCACGGTCGTGATGGCCGATGGCCGCGTGGTGCGCACCGCGCGCCGGGCGCGTAAAAGCGCATCTGGCTATGATCTGACCCGTCTGTTTGTGGGATCCGAAGGCACGCTCGGCGTCATCACCGAGGTGGCGGTCAAGCTGCATCCGGTTCCCGAAGGAATATCGGCTGCGACCTGCCGCTTTCCCGATATATTAAGCGCGGTCAACACCACCATCGCCACGATACAAAGCGGCCTGCCGGTCGCGCGCATCGAACTGATCGATGAAATTTCCGTGGCGGGCATCAACAAATATTCAGGGCTTAACCTGGTCGAACAGCCGACTTTGTTTCTGGAATTTCATGGCACCGAAGCGGGCGTGCGCGAACAGGCGCAGCGCTTTGGCGAAATCGCCGCCGAATATGGCGGCGGCGCGTTCGACTGGGCCACCAAAACCGAAATGCGCAACAAATTATGGGAGGCGCGCCACACCGCCTATTACGCCTCGCTCGCCATGTATCCGGGCAAAAAAGGCATGCCGACCGATGTCTGCGTGCCGATCTCGCGCCTTGCCGAATGCATCGGGGAAACCAAGCGCGATCTGACAGCCAGCGGCATCGAAGCCCCGATCATCGGCCATGTGGGCGACGGCAATTTCCACACGCTGCTGATCTTTGATCCTGATGACGCGGAAGAAGTTGCGCGCTGCAAGGCGTTCAACGAACGCCTTATCCTGCGCGCGCTGGCGATGGATGGCACCTGCACCGGCGAACACGGCATCGGCTTCGGCAAACTCGGCTTCATGCAGGCCGAACATGGCGAGGCGCTCAGCGTCATGCGCGCCGTCAAACTGGCGCTCGATCCACATAATCTGATGAACCCCGGCAAGGTGGTGCGGGTTTAGATGGCGAAGGCATGAAAAGTCTGGATGACTGTTTTGGCAGTGTGGTCCGGCTTACGGATGAGCGTCTAGCGCACATTCTGGAACACCCTGAAATGCAAGGCATGACGGACGATCTGGAACGGGTGTTACAGCAGCCGCGATTGGTTCGGCGCTCACGCTCTGATCAGGCTGTGCGGCTGTTTTACGAATATTATGAGCATACAAATATGGGTGGCAAATGGCTGTGCCTCGTGGTCAAATACGAGTTGGACGATGCGTTTATCATCACAGCTTATCTGACAGATAAACCCAAGGATGGAGAAGACTTATGGTCGACAAGATAAGGCTCTGGTTCGACGCGGAAGCCGACTTTCTGGAAGTCCGGTTCTCCGACGCTGCGGGCTATGAAAAAGAAACACCGAACGACGCGGTGATGGAACGTCTGGACGCTCAGGGGAAAGTGATTGGCTTCAGCATCCTTGGCGTCAGCCGTTTCAGAAAGGAAAAGCCGCTGGTGGCTGAACTGCCTGCGGTGTGAGGAATTCTAACCTCCAATCTTGTTTGCAAACAGAGGGCGGAAAGCTTTATCAAACTTCTCAAGTTTGTTTTGCAGCCAATCAAACTGTTCTGTCCAACTTTTCTCATCGTAGGGATCAACAGAATTAAAGAGCACGATGCGAGACGACTTCTTATCTGGCATTTCTCTCCAATCTAATGGAGAACCAATTATTGTCTCGATGTCGTCTTTCTGTTTAATAAGTTCATTGAAAAGGCTTTTCGCATCTTCCGAATTAATATTGAGCTGGACTGCAATTTTGTTTTCCCTTGTTATAAGAAGTGCAGCTGTGTGCGCATGACTGGTGCCTATGCCGAAAGTGTACCAATGATCACGGGAAGGTTTCTGAGGACGTAGTTTGCTTTTTTTCTCCTGCAGGTAAGAACGAAACGCAGACCAATATTTAATGCGCAAATTCTGCGAACGGTTGGCCGCGTCGCCAGTTAATTTTTCTGCCTCGTCTCTGACAGTGTTCTGCCAATCATTGGGTTGGCATACGATGTTAAAACGCGGTGCAGCCTGTGAATCACCTATCTTCCATAGTTCAATTTCGAGACCAAAAAATCGAACAGATTTGTCTGTAAGCTGATTTAGCCAATCAAGTGCCGCGCGATGTTCTTCACCGAAAACTGCTGATATCCATACAATCGTGCTTGCTTTGAGGCCCGAGGCATAAGTCAGAAGCTGGCCAAGGTGTTTATGATCGGTTTTTTCAATCTGGTTTTCGATTACCACCCAGCTGTCTTTCTCGGCCGTATTCTTGCAGAGAATATCCGCTCGAAATGGGCCAACGTCTTTTTCTTGAGCTTCGAATTCCAGTTCGATCCCAAGCGTTTCGCCTAAAATTTCAAGATTCTCAGGTTGAGCGAGCCAAGGAGTGAAGTGTTTGTCTTCACTCGTCCAAATGGAACGTAATTCCACACGTTCGATACGACCTAGCTTTTGATCTTTGCTCCGGCTTTCATCCATTTATGAGTAAAGTCCTTTGTTCACTGGTCAGTTGCGATACGTCACGCGCAAAATGGGACCATTCAACGCGCATGAGGGAGGAATTGCTGTTCCATTTCTTCTTGCGTCACGATTTTGCCTTCCCTGGCGGCTTGCAGGGAGCGTTCCAACTTTTGCCGCACGTAAAGCGTGTGCATGGCGTCATCTAAAGTGGCCAGCTCGGGTAACTGATCGGCGATCTCATGCACGATTTGTTTGACGTTTGGCATGGGCGGGTTCCTCATGACATGGGCTGGAACGCAGTAATTAAAATATCGATGAAAATGCCGCTAATGACTGACTCATTGAGAACAATCATAAGTATCTATAACATACACGGGAACCATGATTATTGACAAATTTTGGATAAATCTCTGTACAGTAATGCGGAGAAAAAGGGGTTCTAATGCAGACATTCAGTTTCGATCCCGTCACCTTGCCGCCTGCCGCCGCAGAGCTGCGCCGCGAGGTGCGGGACTTTCTGGCGGAACATAACGCCAGGCGCAGCCCGCTGGAGCGGGCGCAAAGCTGGAGTGGTTCCGACCCGGAATTCAGCCGCAAAATGGGCGCGCGCGGGTTTATCGGCATGGTGTGGCCGAAAAAATATGGCGGGCACGAGCGCACCTCGTTCGAACGCTATGTGATGCTGGAGGAAATGCTGGTGGCGGGCGCGCCGGTGGGGGCGCATTGGGTGGCCGACCGGCAAAGCGGGCCGCTGCTGCTGCGTTTCGGCACCGAGGAACAGCGCCAGAAATATCTTCCCCCCGTGACGCGCGGCGAAATGTTCTACTGCATCGGCATGAGCGAGCCGGACAGCGGTTCCGATCTGGCCTCGGTGCGCAGCAAGGCGGTCAAGGTGGATGGCGGCTATCTGATTACCGGGCGCAAAATCTGGACCAGCGGCGCGCACACCGCACATGTGATGATCGGATTGTTTCGTACCGGAAGCAACCCGGATGGCCGTCAGGAGGGGTTGACGCAATTCCTGATCGATCTGCGCGATCTGGACGGAACCGATCTGAAAGCCAAAAACAATATTCTGGTGCGCCCGATCCGCAGCCTGCTGGGCGAGCATCACTTTAACGAAGTGGTGTTCGAAGAGGCCTTCGTGCCGGATAGCCAGGTGGTCGGCAAGGCGGATAATGGCTGGAGCCAGGTGATGTCCGAACTGGCCTTTGAGCGCAGCGGGCCGGAACGCTATCTGTCCAGCATTCAGCTCGTGCTGGAAATGATTAGGCGGCTTTCGCAGGAGCCGACCCCGCAGGGCCATGTGGCGGTGGGGCGGCTGATCGCGCATCTTTCCACATTGCGGCAGATGTCGGTGTCGGTTGCGGCGAAACTGAATGCCGGGCTGGACCCCGCGCTGGAAGGCTCGATCGTCAAGGATCTGGGTGCGGTGTTCGAACAGGAAATTCCCACCATCGCGCAGCAGATTTTCAATGTGGAGCCGCGCATTGGCGATGGCGCCGGCGATCTGGAACAGGTGATGGGCTATCTGGTGCAGAGCAGCGTTTCTTATTCGATGCGCGGCGGCACGCGGGAAATTTTGCGCGGCATTATTGCGCGCGGTCTGGGGCTAAGGTAGGCAATTAAAATGAGTGAAATCAGTACAATGCTGGGCGATACGGTCAACCGTCTGCTGGGCGATATGGTGACGGCACAATTGCTGGCGGCGGCGGAAGACGGCGTGTGGCCAGCGGCGCTATGGAAAGCGGTCGAGGAGGCGGGGCTGACCCTGCCATTGGTGTCGGAAAAACGCGGCGGTGTGGGCTGTTCGTGGCTCGATGCGCGCGTGGTGCTGCATGGCGCGGGACAGCATGGCGCGCCGATTCCGCTGGCGGAAACCATTCTTGCCGGCTGGCTGCTGGATTGCGCTGGCATTGAGCCGCCAATGGGGCCGATGAGTGTGGGCTATGCCGCGCCGGGCGCGCCGCTGCATCTGTATCGTGAATCCGATGGCTGGCGGCTGGATGGCGTGTGTCCGCGCGTGCCCTGGGGTGGTGCTGTGGGGCATGTGGTTGTGGTGGCGATGGCCGAAGGCGCGGTGCGTGTGGCGCTGGTGGCGAACGGCGATTATCAGGTGACGCCCGAAAAAAACATGGCGCGCGAACCGCGCGATACCCTGCGCTTTGCCCAGGCCCCGGTGGCGGCCTGTGATGTGGCGGCGCACCTGCCGGAAAATGCGGTGGAACTGTATGGCGCGCTGATCCGCGCAGTGCAGATCGGCGGCGCGCTGGAACGCGCGCTGGTGGAATCCGTGAAATACGCCAATGACCGGGTTCAATTCGGCAAACCCATTGGCAAGTTTCAGGCGGTGCAGCAAAATCTGGCCATGCTGGCGGATGAAGTTGCGGCCTGCGGCGCGGCGGGATCGGCTGCCTGCGCCGCAGTGGATAAATCGCTGCACTCGAATAACGCCGCCGATGTCTGGCTTCGCATCGCGAGCGCCAAGGCGCGCGCGGGCGAGGGGGCAGGCAAGGGGGCCAGCATCGCGCACCAGGCGCATGGCGCATTCGGCTTTACCTATGAACATGTGCTGCATTTCGCCACAAGGCGCCTGTGGTCCTGGCGCGCGGAATTCGGAACCGGTGATCAGTGGGCATGCAATCTGGGCAGGCGCGCGGTCGAAATTGGCGCGGATCAGCTATGGGAAACCCTGACGGCCACGGATTAAAGACGAGGGCAAGGCATCCATATTTCGCCGTTATCAGGCCTGAAAAATTCGGACCAGGTAATTTTATATCGCGGGCAAGTTCCGCAAGCCCGATTAATACAAGGCCTTATCGTTCGTCTGGTCGCTTCCCCCTAGCCAACCCCGCCTTCCCCGCTTAAGCTGGTTCCAAAATAAACATCAAGGGAGGTGGTCATGGCTGACATCAATGCGACCAGTGAAAAATTTCTGCGTGGCAAATACGCCATCGTGGGCGTGGGCGAAACGGGTTTTGTGCGCGGGTCGGGGCGCACCACGCCCCCGCCGCCAGAGCCGGCGATGCGGTGAAGGTGTTATTGCTGGAGGGGGATTAGGCGGCGTCCATCCTGTGCACGCGGGCGTCAATATCCGGCCACAGGTCGCGTTTTGCGCGGCGCAAGTCATAACCGCTCTGCAAATTTAGCCACATCTCTGGCGTCGTGCCAAAATATTTGGCAAGCCGTAACGCGGTATCCGCCGTAATCGCCCGCTTGCCATGGACAATTTCGTTAATCCGCGCGGCCGTCACGCCAAGATCGCGCGCGAGCCGGTTCTGGCTAATCCCGCCGGGAACCATAAACTCCTCCAGTAGAATTTCACCCGGTGAGATCGGATCGAGTAACTGCGCCTTGGGGGGCATGTCAACACTCCTCAATGATAATCAACGATCTCCACTTCATGGGCGCCGCCGTCTTTCCATACGAAGCAAATGCGCCATTGCAGATTAATCCGGATCGAAAATTGACCCCGGCGATCCCCCGAAAGCGCCTCCAGACGATTACCTGGCGGGCTGCGCATATCGTCAAGCTGCATGGCGGAATGCAACAGCGCCAGTTTTCGGCGCGCTATCCGTTCTATGCCACGAAAGCGGGCCACCGGCATATCGTCGAATAGCCGCGCCGTATCCCGGCTTTTAAACGATCTGATCACATAGAGAGGCTATACTGTTATGCGGAATAGGTCAAGAGGATTTGGAGATGGCTGCCTTCACTCATCCTTGAATAGGCCGGTAAAGGCGGCAACAGAGATGGTTGATAATATCCAACCGGCGGAGATATGGAACCATAAATACCATTTGAATGGTTCGGACTGGGGCAGCCAGTAGGTTTCCTGATGCAAATCCACGATGGGCAGGAACGCATCCAAGGAATAGATGAATGCGTTAAATATCGGAACATAAGCGCCGTCACTGGTTGCAACCATGTCGCCGCTCCCATTGGCAAAGCTAAAAACTGCGGTCCCGATGGCCACCATCAACGCCATGCCGATGAATGCGCGCCAAGTCTCGTAACCGTAGCCGGTTGAAATACGCAAAATCCAGCTCCATGCGCGCGCCACCGGGCCAAGTGTTTTGCGCATTTCCTGCTGTTTGGCGATGGCGATCTTGCGGGCGTCGCTCTCATGACCCATCGCGCGCAGCACCTTGACAAGCTGCTCATAAGGCTGCGGACGAAAGCCGTAGTCTTTGCTATTGGTGGGCTGGAGCGACAACCATTTCAATCGCGACTTTGCGTCCGTTGAGGCGTTGACAACAATAGAATCATATTTGAATTGATCGAGTAGCAGTTTGCCTTGATCAGGCCAACTTTGTTTATCATCCGCAAGCTCACTAATCTGGGCCCCTCTCAAATTTAGCACTCCACAAATTTTGACTCTTGTCAAAAAGGCAGTTGCGGCGACCTTCACTGAATCGAGGTTCAAAGCGGTACCGCTAAAGTTTTCAAAGTGCCCGCCGGTGCAGGTCAGTTGGCCGCCAATATCGGCTCCGTTGAGACGAACCTCTCCCCTAGCGATGAAGCCCTCATTCAGCAAAACAAGGCCTTTGATCTGAAGCCCATCAGCACTAAAGGCCATACCTTCAAGGTTATCGAAAGTAGCGCCGGTACAACTTAGGTTGATACCAACTATAGCCCCATTTAGAACCACCTGTCCTTTCGCATTAAATCCATTTTGAAGGAGGACACTTCCCTTGACGGTAGCGCCAGCGATATTGATAGAGAATCCTTTCTGGTTCTCAAAGCTTCCACCGGAGCAGTTCAAATCGTTACCAATTTGTACCGCAATAAAATTGACCTTACCCCGCGCGATAAAACCATCTCCTAAATACACTGGCCCCTTGACAGTAAGGCCACTGGCTTCAAACGCCGTTCCCTTAGGATTGTGAAAATGCCCACCACTGCAATCCAGTTGACCGCCAATATCGCCCCCCGTAAAAAGGATCTCGCTACAAGCAATAAAACCATTGCGAAGGAGTACATTACCCTTAACCGAAAGTCCCTCAGCCCACATCCCATCTGCGAGATAAGCGCCGTTAAGGTTTATAGAAACGATGTCAGCCGACAGAAGGTAGATTTTATGTTCAAAATAACATGCGTTAAAACCTAGTGGGAAAGGGATATTGGCGTAGCCAAGGTCAAGTGGACCTACAATACGAGCGCCTCTGATATGTATCCCTTTGGGGTCAACTGGCGGAGTTATTCCACGCCCCAAGCACAACGCACGGATAACCTCGGCGCGGATGGTCCGCTCGGGCCCCCAGTTGGCAGCATTAGCCAATTTGTCTGTTTCAGCATCACCCACGGAGAAATCGTGAATCACGCCCATCCCGGCAGCCGAAATCAGGTGTTGCTCGGCCTCAGTTAATTTGTCTGGCATGCTCATGGTGCGGTCAGACTATCAGTGGCTGCCCGCGCCTGTCGAGTATGGCGATGCAGGCATCTGAATATTACGCATTCCCCCTAGCCAACCCCGCATTCCCCGCCTAAGCTAACCCCAAAACAATAACAGGGAGGAGCGGTCATGGCTGACATCAATGCGACCAGTGAGAAGTTTCTGCGCGGCAAATACGCTATCGTGGGCGTGGGGGAAACCGGTTATGTGCGCGGCTCCGGGCGCACGACGCGGGCGCTGGGCACCGAGGCGGTGCGCAAGGCGATTGAGGATGCGGGGCTGAGGCCATCGGATGTGGATGGCATGCTGTCCTACAGCTTTAACGATTCCACCTTCTCGCCGACCATTGCGGGCGAGCTGGGCATCCGCCCGAATTTCTATATGGATGTGTATGGCGGCGGGTCCAGCACCGAGGCGCTGATCGGCATCGCCATGGGGGTAATCGAGGCGGGCATGTGCAAGACCGTGGTGATCTTCCGCGCCATGAACGGCTACTCCGAGGTGCGCATCGGCGGCACCGGCGGGCGGGGTGCTGTGGCCCCTGTGGGCGGTGAGGGGCTGTTCACCCGCGCCTATGGGCTAATGAGCGCGGGGCAGATGTTCTGCCAGAGCTTCATGCGGCACATGTATGATTACGGCACCACGCCCGAACAGGTGGCGATGGTGAAGGTGATCCATTCCGAACACGCCTCCAACAACCCCAAGGCGTTTTACAAAAAGCGCCTGACGGTGGAAGATGTGATCAATAGCCGCATGATCGTCAAGCCGCTGCATCTGCTGGATTGCTGCGTGGAAACCGATAATGGCACGGCGATTGTCGTCACCCGGATTGATAGGGCGCGCGACTGCCGCCATGCGCCCGCGGTCATTCAGTCCGTAGTCGGACGATGCTGCAAGCCCCGCGCCGACATGCATTATCAGGCGGGGCCGATTTCCACGGTGGCGGGGCATTACGCCAAGGATATTCTGTGGCCCAATGCCGGTGTCGGGCCGGAAGATATTGACGTGACCGGCTCCTATGACGCGTTCACCTTCACCACCATGTTGCAGTTGGAAGATTACGGTTTCTGCAAAAAGGGCGAGGGCGGCGACTATGTGTCGAACGGAACCATGCGGCTGGGCGGCAGGCGGCCCAACAACACCAGCGGCGGTCATCTGTGCGAGGGCTATACGCACGGGGTAAATATGGTGATCGAGAATGTGCGGCAATTGCGCCATGACATTGATGATAGCTGCCCCGTGGGCGCTAATGGCAAACGTCAGCACACATATGATTATCGCGAAGGCGGCTGCCGCCAGGTGAAAAAGGTGGACGTGACCGCCAATCTCGGTTGGGCCACGCCGGGCCAGGGTTCAGCCATGGTCATGGCGCAGGATAACAGGTAAGGGGAGAAAATATTATGTCCGCATCTGTAAGAGGCGAATATCTCGGCATGCCGCTGGTGATCAACGAGCTGGAGCATGATTACCGGGAATTTTTTGGTTACTGCGCCAAACATGACCTGCATCTGCAAAATTGTGATGATTGCAAAATGTTCCGTTACCCGCCCACCACCGCGTGCCCGTTCTGCGCCAGCCCGAAAGCCACATGGAAACCGGTGGAGGGCAAGGGCACGCTCTATTCCTACGGCGAAATCCATCACGCCATTCAGCCGGTGTTTCGTCAGTATTCCCCCTATCTTCTGCTGCTGGTCGAACTGGACACGCAAAAGGGCAAGCCAAGAGAATTTGACGGCATCCGCTTCACCGGCAATCTGGCCACTGCGGATGGCGAACTGGCCCCGCCGGAAATGGTGCGCAGCGTTGGCATCGGCACGCGGCTGCGCATCGTCTACAAGGATGCGGGCGAGGGCATTTCCGTGCCGCTATGGACGATTGATGAAACCGCCACGCAACCGGCAAAGCCCTGGCGTTACGCGATAGAGTAGGGTGTTAAACCACCCCGCCATTTTTTAGCCACCGGGCGCATTCTTCGCCCAGTTCGCGGCGCGCCATGTCTTCATAGCGCTGACAATCCTGCGCGGTCAGCACGTCGCGCCAGCGGCCATTGACGCCCTTGTTGATGAAGGTTTTGGCGCCGCCCTCAAAAATGGCCCCGCCCAGCGGCACGGTTTTATCGCCGTGATCGCGCATATAGTCAAAGCCGCAATGTTCCAGGATGGCGGGCCAGCGGCTTTCATCAATGGGGATTTGCAGATGCGCGGCGATCTGGCGTATCTGGCCCGGCATATCAGCCTTTAGATCATTGAAATGCAACAGCATGACATTGGGCAGGTTGCGTATTTCCCACCAGGAGCGGATATTTTCCCAGAACGGCCAGAACGGAAAACCGTCCTTTTCCAGCCAGTCCAGAAAATATTGATGAATATCCTCCGTTGGCGGATCAATGGGCGGGCCAACCCGGCCCGGGGTATCATTCATCGTTGCATACCATAGCGCATTGGCGTTGGCGTGGTGATTATACAGGCTCCACACGACATCGCGCCCGTCGCGGCCAATATAGATATAGCGGGCATTGGGCGAGAACACCAGTGCATCGACCGGAAGGTGCGTTTTCAAAAACCGGCGATGGGTCTGCGCCTCCAGCATTGGCAATTTTACCTCTTTCGGCGGCACCCGCAGATCAACCCAGGGCGACATTTCCGACACGGCGATACCGGGATCGCCATTGAACAGCAACTGGCCAACAATCTGCTGGCTCCAGGTTGTGCCGGATTTTCCATATGTCCCAATAACGATATCACCGTCACGGAATTTGAATTCGTTCCAAACGGTTGAATCGAAATGATGGTTGTGAAATTCGCGCGTTTTGCGTGGCCATTGATGCTCGCTCATTGTCATCTGCCTATTCCTGAGGAAATCCCATATTGGCAACATATCATGGCATATAAAAAAAAGGGAGGTCCAACAGGCCTCCCTTTTTCGTTTTACGTTCCCCAACGTTAATTGTTCTGGAACAGCGCCAAAAGTTGTTGTGGCCGGCTATTGGCTATTTGCAGCGCCTGCGTGCTGAGTTGCTGTTGAATTTGCACCGATTTCAGAAGAGCGCTATCGCGCGTTAAATCCGCATCCACCAGACTGCCGATACCAACCCTAAGTGAGTCCTGGAGTTTAGAGACAAAGCTGGAATGGTTTTCAAGGCGGGACAAGTTACCTCCCATGGCCGCCATGGCGGCGCTCACCGACTGGGAAATTCCGTCCAGAGCCGTCATTTCGGCCTGCGCAGTGGCAAGCGTATTAACGTTGCCAAACAAAGTTGTGGTAATTGCCTTGATATTGATTGCCGGCACGGTAATCGACAAAGCGGGATTGGCCGTGGGTTCCGCTAAAATATTGAGATCATCCGTAGCCGGAACGACGGGGTCTTTGTTGATGATATTTACACCGTCAAACGTTGCGGAATTGATGACAATTGTAATCTGCGATATATATTCCTGATAATCCGAATTAATCAGGGAACGTTGGGCCGGTTGTAACGCGGGGTTGGCCGCCTGCACAGCCTTGGTCTTCATTTCAACAAGCAGATTAGAGATGGTTTTTAAGGCTTCCAGAGAAATATCCAGGACATTTATGCCGCGCTGAACACTATGCCCCACGGAATCATAGGCATCCAGATCGGCGCGTTCCTTTTGCGCAACGGCGAAGGAGCCCGCGTCATCTTTTGCGGTGCGAACCTTTAGACCGCTGGAGACCCGGTCCTGAATTTTATCAAGTTCTCTATTGGTGGCGTTTAATTGCTGTAGCGCAATAAGCGCCGACGTATTGGTATTAATCGAAACGACCATTGGCTTCTCCTGATAATCACGGCGCCATATTCGCGGGCCGTCCTCGTCACAGAAGAAAAGCAACTAGCGTGCCAAGTGTAAATTCTTGTAACCATATGAAATAAAAAGATTATTTTTGGAAAGGGAAGGCGCCTCCACGGCAATTTTTTCCCGGAAGGAAAAAACAGTCAGATCATATTCCCGGAGGGAAGGAGATGATTTTCGCGATTACGCCGCGCTATCAACGGTCAGGCCGGTAATCTCGCGTATCCGCGCAATCTGGCGCAGCATCTGTTCGGTTGGATATTGGTTAATGACTTCACCCGTATCGGGATCCACGGATTTGAAGACGTAACGGTTTGTGGCTTCGTCATGTACGATCGACAGGCGGGTATTTGGCGGAGTAATCGCCGCAAGCGACGGTGCGGATGATTGCACAATGGGTTCTGCTGGCGCCGGCACGGCCGGAGCGGGGGATTCAGAAGCCTGTGTCTGAAAACGCGCTGGCCGGGGCGGCGTCCCTGTGTTCACTCCGGTGCTGGGTACGACTGTGACACTCATTTGCGCCCTCAATCTGCATCAGGCGGAATCCCTAAAAAATTCCGGGCTTACCGCCACTGCATGAAACATAGGATGCAGATATTAAATTTCCCTTAACAGCGGAAATTTAATTTTTGCTGTATGGCGCGACGGCAAATGGTTTAGGCCCCTCACCCGCCAGGTGCAGCCGCCACATTTCGCGGTAGGCGGCGTCCAGATGGCGGGTATAGCGGGTGCTGTTGAATAGCGGCGCGGTTTTTTTCTTTTGCCCTATTTTATCGCGCAGCGCGCGCAGCCGCTCTGGATTGGTTGCTATGGCAACGGCCAGTTCCTCATATTCCTCAATAGAGTTCACGATGAGTTCCGGCATTTCCAATGCACGCAAAATACTGCCCGCACCGCGCGCCACAAAAGTTTTTCCGGGACAGGTAAGCACGGGAACGCCCATAAACAAGGAATCACTTGTAGTTGTCAGGGCATTTACGACCAGCGTGTCGAGGAACAAGTCGGCGTTCCTGTGACGGGCCAAATGTTCGGCCTGCGGCGCTTTTGCAGCAAATACAAGCCGGCCGGGATCAATGCCGCGAATGGAAGCCTCGCGGCGCAGGTTGCTGGCGGTTGTCTCATCGGGTTTTAACAGCCATAACACGCTTTTTGGTGTGCGGTGCAGGATGCGCATCCACACATCGAAAATCTGCCGGGTGATTTTATATGTCTGATTAAAGCCGCAAAAAACAAATGCGCGTTCTGGCAATCCGCAATCCGCACGCGGTGGCGTGTTGTCCGATACGGGCCGGAAGCTGTTCGGCTGATAGGTGTCCGGAAGATAGACGAGGCGTTCGGTATAGAAGGGCTGCTGATCCGGCGGCACAACGAAGGCGTCAACCACCGCATAGTCGATAAAATCAACCCCCATGGTGCCGCCGAACGCCAGATAGTTAACCTGGATGGGTGCGGGGCGGTGTTCAAAAATATCCAGGCGCGCCCCGTATGTATGGCCCTTGCGATCAATCAGAATATCGATTCCATCCTCATGGATACGCTGTGCGGCCTCAATGTCCGTCATATTTTGAATGTCGATAAAATGGTCGGCGGCTTCAATAAACCGCTGGCGTTCAGGGCTGTTATCGGGCGGCCCATAAGAATATGCATAAACTTCAATAAATTCACGGTCGTGTTTTTCCAATACTTCCGTCATCAAAAACGCCATGGGATGCGGGCGAAAATCCATGGATACATATCCAACGCGAATCCGGTTTCCGGAAAGATGCTGGTGAGAAAAGGTTTTTACGGTGTTATGGAGAACATGGATTTTATAGTTCGAATTCAGGGCGGCGCAGTTTGTAGCACACACAAATTGTTCCAGATTACCCGGTGCGGTAGGCAGACTCTGAAAAACAAAGGGGTCGCTTGCGCCTTTTTTTTCCATCACGGCATCGACGATCTGCTGTGAGAGGACTTCAATATTATCCCAGTCACATAAATACATCTTATTGATTACCTGATATCCGAGCGTGTGCACCGCCCCAGGCAAATAGGCCGTTGCCTTCTCAAAAGTCTCGACAGCATCAGCCCTGCGCCCCAGCATTATCTGGGCCAATCCAAGATTGTGGTAAATGCCGCCGAATGTTGGATCTATTTCCAGTGCGGCCTCATACACCCTTATTGCATTTTGAAATAAAAATTGCTTGTGCAGGGCCTGGCCAAGCTTGTTATAGGCGTCAACATATTCAGGATCGAGGTTAATGGCTTGCTGAAAAGCAATTGCTGCTTCGGAAAACTTGCCCTGCGATAGAAGAATGTCCCCTGCATAATAATGGGCCTGCCTATGGTCCGGCTTCAAAGTGATCGCCATACGGTGAGAGTTCAGGGCGTTTTCCTGATCGCCCAGTTTTAGCAAGGCTACCCCAATCGCATTATACGCCTCGGAAAATTTTGGATTATATGTGAGTGCAGTTCTGTATTTTTGGAGCGCACCGGAAAAATCTTCCTGCTGATGGCGCTCCAGCCCTTCGCGCATCATGGTTATGGCAGCCCGAATATTTTCGGGGTCACTCGCTTGTGACTCTAACTTTTTATTTTCGCGGTTACGGATTATTTTGCGGTTAAGGCTCATGCCCGTCTGAATTAGCCGAGAATAGTTAAAAAACTCCGTATGCATGGATATTAAAAAGAGGAAGTAATTTATTAACTCACTTGGCCTAGCATCGTATATGCCGCATGCGCGTATCGGTGACTGGAGTTAATTTATGCCTCTTAAGCTTTCGTTAAAGCCTGGCGAAAAATTCGCTATCAATGGAGCAGTCGTCGTAAATGGCGAGCGGCGCGGAACCCTGGTTGTTCAAAATCACGCTTCGATCCTGCGCGAACGCGATATTATTCAGCCGGAAGACGTGACGACGCCAGCGCGGCAGATCTATTTCCCGATAATGATGATGTATCTCGACGAGGCCGGGCGTGAGGAATATTACAAGGATTTTACACTTCGCCTGACCGAATTTATGGATGCAGTCAGCCGTCCTGAAGTGTTGTTGCTGTGTGTTGAGATCAGCAAGGAAATAGTGAGCCATCGCTATTATGCCGCCTTGCGGCTTTGTGCCCGCCTATTGGAGCTTGAGCAGGAGATTTTAGGTAATGAGCCTGAACGCCTATCAGCGCACGCTTAAGCATACGGAGGATCCGCGTAATACCGAATACCGCCTGTTTGCGGAGATCACCCGCGATCTTCTGGCGGCGCAACAGCGGGGCGTAGTGGACGCGGGGTTTGTGGAAGCGATCGACCGCAACCGCAGGTTATGGATTGCGCTGGCTACGGATTGCGCTGATGACAATAACCAGTTACCCAAGGAAACCCGTGCGGCAATTATTTCGCTTAGCATCTGGGTGCAAAAATACTCCCGCGAAGTTACCCGTGATGGAGAAGATGTAGCGGCGCTGATTGACGTCAACCGCAATATCATGAAGGGGCTGAAACCGCCTGCTCCTGCGGCGTAATTGTTTCCTGGCATTTGGAAATTGCTGCTTCCGGCTTGCCTGCGCCATTCCATGCCTGGCTATCGTGAAACCCTGGCTGTGCCGCCTGTTGAGACAGCGCCTCGGCAAGCCGATTCCACCTTCGCAAAAATCATCCAGACAAAAAGTTCCCCATCCGGCAAATTTTGCCTGTAGCGGCAATAAATGCCGGGTCGTTTTTGCCGCATCGGCGGATGTTCATCGGAAAATTCACATCTGTTAGGCTTAATTTTAGTTAACTCATTGATAAATAAGATAATACCCGGCACAGCTTGCCGGGTAGGCGAAAACTGCCCGGCAAAATTGGCATAGCTGTTGCGCATATCCGGCCAGGTCAAAATGACCAGGCAGCACTGTGCTGCCGCTCAATCCAGAATGGAGAAAGCACGAATGACAACTATCCATACAAATGCCGGCGCCCTGGTTGCCCAGCAAACGCTGCGCAATGTCACCACCAGTTTGGACAAGGTAGCCAAGCAGGTGCAGACCGGTTACCGCGTTGCAGACGCCAAGGACGACGCGTCCACGTTTGCCGTGGCGCAGGGCTTGCGCAATAACGTCTCCTCTCTTGGCGCCGTGCAGCAGGGCCTGAGTGGCGCTGTTGGTCTGGCGGAAGTAGGCCTTGCCGGCGCGACGGCGGTGTCCGATCTGTTTCAGCAGATCAAAGCCAAAGTAACCCAGCTTGCCGACTCGTCGATTTCTGCAACCACGCGCACCACCTATAGCTCTGACCTTGCAGCGTTGGCGGGCCAGGCGAAAAGCCTGATTTCGCAGGCGTCGTTCAATGGCACCAAGCTGTTGACCAACACAACCGCAGTCAAATTTATTGCGGATGTGAGCGGCGGCACCATTTCCATAACGGGTGTCGACGTTTCCGCGGCGGCCGCCACCTTCAACACCTCCGCCGTTGCAGCGATCACGTCCACCGCGGCGCAAGCCCAATTAAGCGTGGCCACCAGCTCGCTGAATGCGTTCATTACCAAGACAAACGATGCGTTGAGCGGTATTTCCGCCGGTCTGCGTGCGGTTGAAGCGCAGAACAGTTTCACCAGGGCGATTTCTGACGCCACGGAAAAGGGTCTTGGCGCCCTGGTTGACGCCGACCTTGCGAAGGCGAGCAGCAAGCTGCAGGCCCTGCAGGCGCAGCAGCAGCTGTCGACCCAGGCGATCACGATTGCCAATCAGGCCCCATCGGTCCTGCTGGCGCTGTTCCGTTAATCACACAAATTGCTTCGCGCAATTTAGGGGGGGCAGGCTTGGCCTGCCCCTTCCTTTTTTGGATTGATACATGGCTTTGCGCCGTTCGCTCTTGCGAGGCGTGGCCGGCCAGGAAAAAAGTTATCTATAGCGGCAAAAAATGCCGGGACATTTTTACCGCCAGGCAGGGCTTTTAGGGGCATATTAATTCCTGTTAGGCTTAATTTCAGTTAACCCTCCGGCAAATAATATAATGTTCGGCACAGCTTGCCGGGTAGGCGAAAATTACCCGGTAGTATTGGCACGGGCGTTGCTCATGTCTGGGCAGGTCAAAATGACCAGGCAGCATCGTGCTGCCACCTAATCCAGAATGGAGAAAGCAAACTATGACGACGACCATCCATACAAATCCCGGCGCCCTGGTTGCACAGGCGACACTGCGCAATGTCACCACCAGTTTGGACAAGGTAGCCAAGCAGGTGCAGACCGGTTACCGCGTTGCAGACGCCAAGGACGACGCGTCCACATTTGCCGTGGCGCAGGGCTTGCGCAATAACGTCGCCTCTCTTGGCGCCGTGCAGCAGGGCCTGAGTGGCGCTGTTGGTCTGGCGGAAGTAGGCCTTGCCGGCGCGACGGCGGTGTCCGATCTGTTTCAGCAGATCAAAGCCAAAGTAACCCAGCTTGCGGATTCGTCGATTTCTGCAACCACGCGCACCACCTATAGCTCTGACCTTGCAGCGTTGTCGAGCCAGGCGAAAAGCCTGATTTCGCAGGCGTCGTTCAATGGCACCAAGCTGTTGACCAATACAACCGCGGTCAAATTTATTGCGGATGTGAGCGGAGGCACCATTTCCATAACGGGTGTCGACGTTTCCGCGGCGGCCGCCACCTTCAACACCTCCGCCGCCGCAGCGATCACGTCCACCGCAGCGCAAGCCCAGTTAAGCGTGGCCACCAGTTCGCTGAATGCGTTCATTACCAAGACAAACGATGCGTTGAGCGGTATTTCCGCCGGTCTGCGTGCGGTTGAAGCGCAGAACAGTTTCACCAGGGCGATTTCTGACGCCACGGAAAAGGGTCTTGGCGCCCTGGTTGACGCCGACCTTGCGAAGGCGAGCAGCAAGCTGCAGGCCCTGCAGGCGCAGCAGCAGCTGGCAACCCAGGCGATCACGATTGCCAATCAGGCCCCATCGGTCCTGCTGGCGCTGTTCCGCGGATAAACACGTGCTGTCATATGCAATCGAGAGGCAGGCCTTGGCCTGCCTCTTTGTTTTTTAAGTTTCGCGCCTGGGAGCGCCGATGG
Source organism: Pseudomonadota bacterium (assembly GCA_049325255.1). Taxonomy (GTDB): domain Bacteria; phylum Pseudomonadota; class Alphaproteobacteria; order UBA11222; family UBA11222; genus UBA11222. The sequence continues at coordinate 68,338 of JBMOMW010000051.1, forward strand.
ATTCGATGTCGGCATAATGCTCGCTGCGGATGCGGCTTATTAAAATATTAACCGCATCCATCGGGGTGCCGATGCCGTTCAGCACCTGACCTGCCAGTGCGAGGCTGGCCTCCAATGTTTCCGGCACCACGCCGGTCGCACCCAGAATTTCCAGTTGCCGTAAATGCGTACTGTCATGCGCGCGCACGAATACCGGAATTTCCGGCCAGCGGGCGCGGATCGCCGCCAATGCCCTTTTGGCCGTTTGCGGGGTATCGATGGTCAGCACCAGCGCGGCCGCCCTGGCGATGCCGACCTGTTCCAGCACTTCGGTGCGTTCGACATCGCCATAATAGATGGGCTGGCCGGCCTGCTGGCGCGCGCTTGTGGCGGGCGGATCAAGATCCAGCGCCACATAAGGCACTTTTTGTGTTGTCAGTATCGCTGCGATGGTCTGCCCTACCCGGCCAAACCCCGCAATGATGACATGGTCATGCAGATCGTGGCTGGCGGCGGCGGGAAATGCGACATAGGTTTTTTCGATCCGTCCGCGCCATTTGCGCACCAGCCACTGGCCGGTTGGCATCATCAGCGGCGTTACCGCCATCGACAATGCGGCGACGATCATCATGAACTGCCCGACGGCCGGGGCCAGCACACCGGCGGCCATGGTCGCGCCAATTACCAGCAGCGCAAATTCCCCGCCCGGGCCCAGCAGTAATGCGCCGCGCAGACTGACCGGGCGGGGCAGGCGGAACAGATGCCCCAGGCACAGAAAAATCGTAACCTTAATAAAAATTAATCCGAGCACGGAGAAGCCGATGAGAAAGGCCCGGTCCAGCACCGCGCTGAGATCAATGCCCATGCCCACACCGATGAAAAACAGGCCGAGCAGCAATCCCTTGAAGGGCTGAATGTCGGCTTCGACCTGATGGCGAAACTCGGTTTCCGCCAGCAGCATGCCCGCAAGAAACGCCCCCAGCGCCATCGACAGTCCAACCAGTTCGGTGCCGATGGCGGTTGCCAGTATCGCCAGCAATGTCATTGCCATCAGCAGTTCCGGGCTGTGCGCGCCCGCGACCATGCGAAACAGCGGGCGCAGGGTTAACCGCCCGATAATGATAATGATCACAACCATAGCGATGGATTTGAGAAGCGACAGGATGAGATCAACGGGCACCGGCTCAACGCCGGCGCTGAGCGCATTCACCATAACCAGCAGGGGTACGACCGCCAGGTCTTGCAGCAGCAGGACTGCAAATACCGTGCGGCCAAAGGGCGATGAAAATTCATCATTTTCGATCAGCAGCTGGGTGATGATGGCAGTGGACGAAAGCGCCAGACAGACGCCAAGAATGATCGCCGCCTCGGGCGAATTTCCCCATGCCCATGCAATGGCGCCTATGGTTAAGCCGGTGATAACAACCTGCGCCCCGCCCAGCCCGAAAATAAGGCGCGACATGCCGCCCAGGCGTTCCAGCGATAAATCCAGGCCGATGGTGAACAGCAGGAAGATGACGCCAAATTCACCCAGCAGGCGCGCGCCCTCCACATCGGATATGGCTTTCAGCCCGAACGGGCCGATGATGGCGCCAACCAACAGATAACCAAGAACCGGGCTTGTTTTCAGGCGCCGGAAAAGCGGAACCACCAGCACCGCCGACAGCAGGAAAACAATCACCTCCCGCAAATGGGCTGAGGTGTGAATGGATGAAAAAGAGGATGCCAGCACTTCCATGCGTTATTTCGTCTGCCGCCGCACAGGCGGCCAGGCACGCACCGCTGTATAAAATCTGTGTTTGCGAAAATTGTTCCAGCTTTCCCGCAACGAGTCAGGCAGCGCCAGGGCGCAGGGCGTCACCAGCAGGGTCAATAGCGTGGCGAAGCTGAGGCCGAACACCACGGCGGTCGCCATCTGCACCCACCAAGATGCGGACGGCGAGCCGTACAGGATTGCACGGTTAACAAAGTCAAACTCAATCTTCAGCATCATGGGCAGCAGGCCGGCAATGGTGGTGAGCGTGGTGAGAACCACCGGCCGCAGGCGCTGCGCCCCGGTGCGCACAATGGCGTCATGAAGCGGAAAGCCGTCGCGGATAAGCTGCTGGTAGGTGTCGATCAGAATTATATTATTCTTCACCACGATGCCGGTCAGCGCAACAATGCCGGTGCCGGTCATGATGACGCTGAAGGTTTGCCCCATGATCAGCAGCCCCAGAAACACTCCGACCGTGGACATGATAACGGCGGAAAGGATCAGCGCGGAATGATAAAAACTGTTGAACTGGGTAATCAGAATGATCGCGATCAGGAACAGCGCCGCCGAAAAAGCCACAATCAGGAAATCGCGCGCCTCGCGCTGTTTTTCGTCGGCGCCGCGAAACCGCACCTTGATGTCAGAATCAAGATCTGCGCCTTTCAGCCATTGTGAAATTTCGTTTACCTTGTCGCTGGCCAGCACCCCATCGGCGGTGTCGGCGCTGATGGTCATGAAGTTCTTGCCGTCGATCCGCTCAATCGTGCCGGTGCTGGGCTGCGCGGTGCGGGTAATGAAGTTGGAAACCGGAATCAGCCCATCGCGGGTGCGCACCCGTAAGCGGTCAAGCTGATCAATGTTACGATCCGTGAAAGGATAGCGCACCCGGATTTCCACCTCGTCTTCTGAATCATCGGGCCGGTAGTCACCAATTTCCACCCCGTCCGTAATCATCAGCACCATGACGCCGATATTGGTGATATCTGCGCCAAAGCGCCCTGCCTGCGCGCGGTCCACCTTGACGTGCCATTCAATGCCGGGAAGCGGGCGGCTGTCTTCAATGTCTATTAACCCTGTTACCTCGTTGCGCATAAAATCGGCGATGCGGGGAAGTGCTGCGTTGAGTTTCTCTTTGTTGTGCGAAGATATTTCCAGAATAATGTCCTTGGTGACCGGCGGGCCGCCTTCGCGTTTGCGCAATTGTACGTGGATGCCAGGGATGTTCTGGGTGCGTTCGCGAATTTCCGCCAGTATCGCATTCATGCCGCGCTCGCGTTCGCTCCAGTCGGCAAGCTCGATGCGGATGGTTCCGATGCTGTCGCGCGGCGCGCCTTCGCGGTTGCCGCCGGTATTGCGTCCGGTATGGGTGAACACGGTGCGAATATCCTTCACCTCAAGCACCTGGCGCTCAACCTCGATGACCAGATCCCGCATTTCGTGGGCGGACAGGTTTCCCCGCGCCGCCACATGGATAATGGCGCCGTCCGATTCCGTATCGGTGAAAAACTCCAGCCCCTTGCCGAAACCGGCATAGGCGGCGCTGACGATGATCAGGGATGCGGCGGCGGCCCCGATCACCTTTAGCGGATGATGCAGCAGCCGCGCGATCAGCCGCGCATACATGCCGGTAAAACCGGTCAACTCGCGCAGATCCCCTTGTTCGGAAGCCTTGATCGATTTCAGGGTTTGCACATCATCCGTGCTGGGCTTGCCAAATATGGCCCCCAGCGCGGGAACAAAAACAATCGCCACCAGCAGCGACGCGGACATCACGAAAATCATGGTTAGCGGCAGGTAACGCATGAATTTGCCGGTGACATCCGGCCAGAACAGCATCGGCAAAAACGCCACCAGGGTGGTCGCGGTGGATGAAACGATGGGCCAGAACATGCGCCGCGCGGCGGCGGTATAGGCCTGCGCGCGCGAGGCCCCCTCGATCATCTGGCGATCGGCATATTCCACCACAATGATGGTGTCATCGACCAGCATGCCGACGGAAAGGATCAGGCCAAACATCACCATCATGTTGATGGTCAGCCCGGTCAGCCCAAAAAGCATGAAGCCGATCAGATAGGACGACGGAATCGCAATACCAACCAGCAAGGCTGATCGCAATCCGAGCGCTGACAGCACCACGACCATCACCAGCGCCACGGCGGTCAGCACTGCCGCTTCAAGGCTGCCCAGCATGCTGAGTATCCAGCGCGAGTCATCCTGCGCAACCGATAGCTGGATACTGGGCGGAAGCAGTTTGCGCTGTTCCTCGACAACGGCGCGCACGGTCCGGGTCGTGTCGAGAATATTATAGCCAAGGCGCTTGGAAACCGTGATCGAAACCGACGGTTTGCCGTTCAGCCTTGCATAGGTGTAGCGGTCCTTGAAGGTGCGCCTGATATCGGTCAGGTCCCCAAGGGTGACGGCGCCATCGCCAACAACCCGTACCGGAAGCCCAAAAACATCGGTGGCGGTTTCAAACAGCCCCGGCACCTTGACCGCGAACCGCCCCTGTCCGGTATCCAGCACGCCCGCCGCGATCATGCGGTTATTCAGGGTCACCGCATCCAGCAATTCCTTTGGCGCAATATTATAGGATTCCAGTTTGGACGGATCGGCCACCACCTCCAGCAGTTCCTCGCGATGCCCGCCAAGTTCGGCCTTCAGCACGGACGGGATGGCTTCGATGGCGTCCTGCAGAATGCGCGCATGGCGCAGCAGGGTGCGTTCGGGCGCATCGCCGGACAGGGTTACGGTGATCACCGGAAACAGGCTGGCGTTAAATTCCAGCACAATGGGGTCTTCGGTGTCATCGGGCAGATCGGCCCTGGCGAGATCAACCTGTTCGCGCACATCGATCAGTGCTTTTTGCTGATCAAAATTCACATCGAATTCGAGATAAAATCCGGCATGGCCCTGGGCTGCGACCGAGCGCATTTCTTTCAGCCCTTCGACACTGCGCAGCTTGGCCTCCATGGGTTTGACCAGCAGCCGCTCCGCATCCTCGGGCGAGATGCCGGGATGGGGCGCAGAGACAAACACGAAGGGGATCGGAACGTCGGGGTCGGCCTCCTTGGGAACCGTGAGATAGGAATATAGCCCGGCCAGTAGCATCGCCACGAGGATGGTCAGGATCATTCGCTGCCGCGCAATGAGATTATCCAGCAGCCCCGTCACGATGCGCCCTTCGCGTCAGGTGGCGTTTTATAGGTCACGTCGACCAGCGCCCCGTCGGAAACATATTCCTGACCGACAGTAATGACGTTTGTAATTTTGGGCAGTCCGGTGATCCAGACGCCATCAGACATATTGGCGATGATCGTAACCGGCATAAACCGGGCGCGGCTGTCGCCGTCCACGATGCGCACACCGATAATACCCGCATCATTCAGCGTCAGAATGGCGGGCGTGATGAAATGCGCCTGGACCTGCGCGGTGCGGATGCGAATGTCGGCGGTGATCCCGTCGCGCAGGGTGTTTTCCGGATTTGCGGTTTCCAGTTCAATGCGAAAGGTGCGGGTGGCGGGGTCGGCGGTGGCGGCGACAAAGCGCACCACGCCCTGCACGGTTTCTCCCGTGATCAGTTGCGCGCCGCCGGTGTCGCCAACCCGGAAGGCGCTGACGTCACGTTCCGACACCTGGCCGATCAGCAGCATCGGGTCACTGTCCACGATCCGGGCGCATACGCCGCCTGCATTCAGGAAATCGCCGATTTCAACCGGCAACGCCTCAATCACGCCGTCAAAGGGGGCGGTGACGCTGATATCCGACATGGCGATTTCGGCACGTTTCAGGGCCGCCTGCGCCGCGTCCAGTGCGGCCTTTGCCGCCGCCACCTGGTTGGGGGAACGGTGCCCCTTGCGGCCAAGCTCCAATGCCGCGCTGTAATCCAGCCTGCGGCTGGCGACCATGGCGCGGGCCTCGTCCGAGTTAGCGCCGCGCGCATCGACGGTCAGCCCGCAGACCAGATCGCCTTGCCGGACCCGCGCGCCCTTGGCAAAGGGCAGGGCGCGCACATGCCCCTGCACACGGGTACGCACATCAACCTTGCGGTTGGCCTCGGTGCGGCCGCGAATGACCGCCTCGCCCTGGCGCATCTGCGCGGTGATGGTTTCGCCGCGCACGGCGACACGGGTTGCGGCCTTTGCAGGCTCGGCATTATGGGCCTCCGGCGCGTGATCGGTGAACTGCCCGGACAGCATCCACACGGCAATCACCAGAACAACGCCGCCAGCGGTTAGATAAGAGCGTTTCATATTCATCACAATCGAAATGGCAACACGCGATGGCGTGTGCGGTTAGGGCGCTTTGTGATCAGATTGAGACGCACATGGCTTTCGAGCGTGTGGCCGATCCCCTCCCTGTCGCTCCCCTTTGCACTCGCCTGGGCGAAGCTGAAGCTTCGCTTCGGCGTAGCCTGGAGGGGAGGGGACGCCAGACGCAACTTCTCCCTCCCCCTGGAAGGGCAGGGGAATCGCATATGGCGATTAAAAGCTTGAACTGAATCAGGAAATTGATTCTTGAGGCATCTCCATGATTCAGGAGGTGAGCAATGAAGCGATTCACTGATATTTTTGCCGGTGTCGAAGA
>JBMOMW010000052.1:0-72156 GCA_049325255.1 Pseudomonadota bacterium
CTCAATCTTCTGATACATTTCACCGTGCTGGGCGCTGAACGGGCTGTTGCTGACAAAGGACTCCCACCCCTGATTCAGCAATATGCCGGCGGACAGGCCAACAGGTAAATCCGGATTATTTTCTTCGGGCTGATTCATTGCGCTGCTTTGAAAACGGGATGAATGATTTTATCGCCGGGACTTATACCCATTCGGGCGCTCGTGCCGCCATTGAGTTCCAGCACACCACGCACCGGACCTTTCGAGTCAATCGGGGTCAGCGAACCAGGAACCGTGCGTTCAGCAATGTTGGCAATAACGCCGTCTGGTTTGATGAACAGCATATCGAGCGGGATAAGGGTGTCTTTCATCCACATACTCACGGCCTCAGTTTTTGTGAAATCAAACAGCATGCCCGCATCGGCGGCCAGTTCGCGGCGATGCATTAATCCTGTGCTGCGGCTTTGCGGGGTGCTGGCAAGCTCAACCAAAAACGCCAGATCGCCTTTGGCGGTCCGGATCGTCAGCGGTTCCTGCGCCCCAAACGCCCCAACGGGGGCCAGCAGGAGCAAGAGGACAAGGGCGATATTTTTCATGGTTCCTGATAGCGGATGCGGCGCCCTGCGTAAATGGCGCCATCAAAGTTTAATTTCAGCCACCATTTCCCCTTTTGGCCCCTGGCCAATGCGTACATGCACAGACTGGCCTGGCTCAATCGTTTCCATGCCGCCGCGGCGCAAAGTTTCCATGTGCAAAAATATATCTGATTTGCCACCGGTCAAAGTAACGAAGCCATAGCCGCGCACGCGGTTAAACCACTTTACCGTCGCCATCTGATATTCGCCGGCGGATTTGAGCGCATGAATATTCGCGTCCGCGCGCGGCGCGCGGCTATGCGCATCGGCGATGGCGGTGCTATTATCGACGCTGACGATCCGGACCACCTGCCTGCCTTTGGGATATTGGGCAACCTCGCAACGGATTGTTGCGCCCTGATAGGCGCAGTCCATGCCCGCCTGCTGCAGGCAGGTGTGGTGCACCAGCACATCGCCACCACCATCGCCGGGGACAATAAATCCATATCCCCTTGCCGGGTCGAACCATTTCACCGCGCCTGTTATTTCCTGAACAGCCGTTTCTTTTGCTTCATTATTATTATTCATTTTACTAACAGCGTTCCCTTGGTAAAGTCCCCCACTCAACCATCTGGAAAATGCTAGCATGAAACTTTGCAATGGCAAGTTTGCATGTAGGCTTTCCAACGGTCAGTTTTGGGACGATTGTTCCGGGCAGGGATTCATCACCATGTGCACGGTGGATTTCTCTGAGTGAGGTGTGAAAAAGGATGGATGCGCTAAAGCGTAATATTGGTTCCGGGCTGGTGCTTTTTTCCTTGTGGATGGCGCTTTCAGGGCATTTTAGCGGGTTTTTTCTGCTGCTGGGGCTGGCCTCCTGTGGCCTTGTAATGTGGCTGTCCGCCCGCATGCGGCTCGGCGGCGGGGAACATGCGCAATTTCCGGATATGTGGGGCGTATTGAAATATACCGGATGGCTGGCGCGCGAAATTTTCTTCAGCAATGTCAGGGTTGCGCGAATTATCCTTGATCCGAAGCTGCCTATTCGCCCGGTTTTGTTTCTTGCCCCGGCGGGTCAGAAGACAGATCTTGGGCGTTTCATGTTTGCCAACAGCATCACCCTGACCCCAGGCACGATTTCAATTGAGATAGCAGGAGCGGGAGACCAGATACTTGTGCACACGTTGCATGAGGATATGAGTTGGGGAATGGAAGGTTGTGACATGGATGCGCGCGTTTGTGCGCTGGGTGTCTAGGCATGTTTACCGTTGCCGCATTTGCATTGCTGATTACCATGGCGATTGCGCTGGTGCGCCTGTTTCTTGGCCCCAGCGTTTATGACCGTGTGCTGGCCGTCAATATGTTCGGTACAAAGATGGTTCTGCTGATTGCCGTGACCGGATTTCTGGCGGGACGCCCGGACTTTCTGGATATTGCCCTGGTCTATGCGTTGATCAATTTTATCAGCATGATCGCAATACTGAAATTTTTCCGTTATTGGGCAGTTGAGCATCCGGAGAAAAATAACTCCGGATTAGCGTCTGCAAATATGCCGGGGGTGGAGTAGGGTGGCGTTGCTTCTGGATATTTTAAGCTGGTGTCTCATTCTGCCCGGGTGCGGCTTTTTGCTGATTGGCGCTGTTGGTGTTCTGCGCATGCCGGATTTTTATACACGTCTGCACGCAGCGGGATTGACGGATACGATGGGGGCCAGTTTTCTGGCGGCTGGCATGCTGTTGCAGGCAGGCTTGAATCTGACGGGGTTAAAGCTTGTTCTTATGCTGATTTTTGTGATCTTCACATCGCCCATTGCAGCGCATGCGCTGATCAACGCCGCCTTTACCGCGAAACTTGGCATGGGCCGTACCGGCGACAGAACGGCGGACCGGGGCAGAGGGGAACAGTCATAGAACATATCATCAATATTACGCTGTTTGCTTTCCTGCTTGTCACGGCATTGATGATTATCCGTTTACGGAATTTATTTGCAGTGGTTATGTTGAGCAGTGTGTTCAGCCTGTTGAGTGCGGGTTTATTTGTTACGCTTGACGCCGTGGACGTGGCCTTTACAGAAGCCGCCGTTGGCGCCGGAATCACGACCGTGCTGTTTCTTGGCGCGCTGGCGCTGACGGGCAGCATTGAAAAACCACAGCAGGGACGCCCCTATATTGCCCTGCCGGTTATGACCGTGATGGCGGGCATGCTGGTTTATGGCACAATGGACATGCCGCCATTTGGTGATGCGGGCGCGCCGGTGCATCGCCATGTCGCGCCTGAATATATTACGGGCACGCAAACGCAAATTGGCATTCCCAATGTGGTCAGCGCCATTCTGGCCAGTTACCGGGGGTTTGATACGCTGGGTGAGACAGGCGTCATTTTTACCGCCGGGATTGGCGTTCTGCTGCTGCTGCGCCGCCGGTTGTCATCGCGTCAGCAATCCGGGGGCGGGGACGCAGAATGAAGCATCACATCATTTTGCGAATTGGCGCAAAACTGCTGATTCCGCCGATTATGCTGTTCGCACTTTATGTGCAGTTTCATGGTGATTACGGTCCGGGCGGCGGGTTTCAGGCCGGGGTGATCTTTGCTTCGGCGTTTATTCTGTATGGGCTGGTGTTTGGACTGGCGGAATTACGCCGTGTTGCGCCGTTGGCTGTTGTGACGAAACTGATGGCGGCCGGCTGGCTGATTTACATTGGCGTTGGCTATGCCGGATTGATATTGGGCGGAAAATTTCTGGACTACAATGTGCTGTCGCATGATCCTGTTTCGGGACAGCATCTGGGTATTTTTCTGGTGGAGCTGGGGGTTGGCGTCACGGTGGCGTCCACCATGCTGGTGATATATCAGTGTTTTGCCGCGCACCAGTCCAGAGAACTGGCGGATGATGAATGGTGACGGATATAGATTTCATTCTTGCGCACTATAATTATTGGGCCGCCATACTGTTGATGGCCGCCGGATTTTATATTGTCGTGTCGCGCGGGAACCTGATCAAGAAAATTGTAGGACTGAACCTGTTTCAGGTTTCGGTGTTCATGCTCTATATCAGCATGGGCAAGGTAACGGGCGGCACGGCCCCCATCCTTACCGGCAAGCCTGAAATATTTTCAAACCCGCTGCCGCATGTTTTGATCCTGACGGCAATTGTGGTTGGTGTGGCGACTACTGCCATTGGGCTGGCCCTGATTGTGCGGATTAAAGAGGCCTATGGCACAATAGAAGAAGATGAAATTCTCGTCATTGACCGCACTCTGGAACAACAGGACGCACACGGACAATGATAGCAGAGCATCTTCCCGTATTGGAAGTTATGGGACCATTAGCGGCAGCGCCGCTATGCGCCCTGTTGCGCCGTCCATTATTGGCCTGGGGGGTGGCGGTTGCAGCGGCGATTTTTGCGCTGGGCGGGTCGCTGGTCCTGCTCGCGCAGGTGCTGTCCGGGGGGGTGATTTCGTATCATCTGGGAGACTGGGCCCCGCCCTGGGGAATCGAATTCCGGCTGGATGCCGCCAATAGTTTTGTGCTGGTGATTGTTTCACTGGTCGGCGCCGTGTGCACGATTTATGGACGCGAAACTATTGCGAAAGAAATCGCGCATGAGGACCAGCCGTTATTTTACACCATGCTGCTATTGTGTTTTGCAGGCATGCTGGGAGTGGCCAGCACCGGGGACGCATTTAATCTGTTTGTGTTTCTGGAAATATGTTCGCTGTCTTCTTATGTGCTGGTCGCCATGGGCGCGGCGCGGGACAGACGCGCGCTGACAGCGGCCTTTACCTATCTGCTGCTGGGAACGATTGGCGCGACTTTCTATGTGATCGGGCTGGGGTTTATATACGCACTGACCGGCACATTGAATATGGCCGACATGGCGGTGCGCATTGCCGGTATTGGCGATAGCAGCACATTGCAGGTGGGGTTTGCGTTTATTATTATCGGGTTCGGCCTGAAGCTGGCGATTTTTCCGCTGCATCAGTGGTTGCCGAACGCCTACACCTATGCGCCATCCATGGTGTCCGCATTTCTTGCGGGCACGGCAACCAAGGTGGCGGTTTACGCCAGCCTGCGGTTTCTGTATACGATTTTCATTCCGGGCTTTCATTTCGAGGCGCAAACCCTGCAATATCTGTTTTTGCCGCTTGGATTGGCGGCAATATTTATTGCGTCGATTGTCGCCATTTATCAGACCAACATAAAACGCCTGCTGGCCTATTCCAGCATTGCCCAGGCGGGGTATCTTTTGGCTGGTGTCAGCTTTGCAAATATCAGCGGGTTGATGGCGACCATTTTGCATCTGTTCAACCATGCGATCATGAAGTCTGGTCTTTTTCTTGCGGTGGGCTGTGTCATTTACCGGACCGGATCCTGCTCGATCACGGCGTTTCGCGGGCTTGGCCATACGATGCCGTGGACGATGGCGGCGTTTGTCATTGGCGCGCTGAGCATGATCGGGGTTCCGGCGACGGTAGGCTTTATCAGCAAATGGTATCTGGTGCTTGCGGCGCTGGAACGGGGCTGGTGGCTGGCTGCATTTGCGATAGTCGCCGGTTCGCTGCTTGCGCTGTTTTATTTTGGCCGGGTGATAGAGGCGGCCTATTTGCAGCCATCCCCCGAAGGCAGTATGGTAACAGAGGCGCCGTTCAGCATGCTGGCGCCGCTATGGGTTTTGACGATTAGCTGTCTGGCGCTGGGGATCGATTCAGAGCTTACGGTTTCCATTGCGCGTGCTGCGGCGGAGGCGCTGTTTCTGGATCCCCATGCGGGGCTGCCGGAACGGGTCGGGCCATGATGACAGGTCTTACGCCGGAATTTGTACTTGGACTGACAGTGTTGCTGCCCGGCCTTGGGGCGATCCTGATTGGCGGTGCGGATGGATATCCCAATCTGCGTGATACGCTAAGCCTGCTGATTGCAACCGCATTGTGCGGCGCGGTCGTCTGGTTATTGATGGATCATCTTGCGGGCGGTGTGGCGCAGTTGCAAATGATGCAAATTGTGCAGGGCCTGCCGGTATTGTTTGTTGTGGAACCGTTGGGGCTGGTTTTTGCGGCGCTGGCTTCGGTTTTGTGGATTGTCATTACCGCCTATTCCATTGGTTATATGCGTAGTAACAATGAGCTGCATCAAACGCGATTTTACATCTGTTTTGCGATTGCGATGGCCAGCACCATGGGCATTGCTTTTGCGGGCAATATGATCACGCTGTTTCTGTTCTATGAAATGCTTACGCTGTCCACCTATCCACTGGTGGTGCACTATGAAACCGATGCGGCCAGGCGGGCTGGGCGTGTCTATCTTGGCGTTTTGTTGAGCACGTCGATTTTGTTTTTGCTGCCTGCGATTATCTGGACCTGGTCAATTACCGGAACACTGGATTTTACCAGGGGTGGGATTCTTTCCGGAAAAATAGAGGGGCCGCAGGCGGCGATCCTGTTCGCGCTTTATCTTTTTGGCACAGGCAAGGCGGCATTGATGCCGTTTCATCGCTGGTTGCCCGCGGCAATGGTGGCCCCAACACCCGTCAGCGCATTTCTGCACGCAGTGGCGGTGGTGAAGGCGGGCGTCTTCACGGTGCTGAAGGTTGGCATTTATATTTTTGGGGTTGGTTTTCTTTCCACCATGAATGTAAGCGAATGGATGGCGTGGGTGGCAGCGTTCAGCCTGATAGCGGCGTCATTTATCGCGCTCAGGAAAGATGATCTGAAGGCGCGTCTGGCCTATTCCACGATTGCGCAATTGGCCTATGTGACGCTGGGCGTTTCACTGGCGACAGTGATGGGAATGGTGGGGGGCGTGATGCAGCTGGTTGCGCATGCGCTAGGCAAAATAACCCTGTTCATGTGTGCGGGAGCCATCTATCTGGCCAGCGGCAAGAAAAATGTCAGCGAGATGCGCGGGCTTGGCCGTGTGATGCCGTTTACGTTCGGAGCCTTTTTGCTGGCTGCGCTAAGTATCGTTGGAATTCCGCCAACAGGTGGCGCATGGAGTAAATGGTTTTTGATGATGGGGGCGGCGGATTCCGGACAGCGGGTAATGATCGGTGTGTGGATGCTCTCATCGCTGTTAAGCATCGCCTATCTGATACCGCTGGTGGCGCGCGGATTTTTTCTGCCGCTACAGGATCAGGAAGATCGCCCGCAACCGCAGGGACGGGAAATTTCCGTGATCAGCCTGGCGAACATGCGTGAAGCGCCGTTATGGTGTGTTGTTCCAGCCTGCATCACTGCTATTCTGTCTGTGCTGGTTTATTTTGCCGGCCCCAGCATTGCCGGGTTTGTTTTGCCCACATTAGGACCATAGGAAAATCCGTGCCCGAACCAGGTGAACATCAACAAGATACGCATTGGCTTGATAAGCCGGAAAATGTGAACGGGATTGTCTATGCCCTGTTTGCGGCCTGTGCGCTGTTTGCTCTGCTTGATCTGGTTTTGTCCCGTCACAGTGTTTTTTTCTTTGAAGCGTGGCCGGGATTTTATGCCTGGTTCGGGTTTGCGGGCTGTGTGGGATTGGTGCTTGCGGCAAAACTGATGCGGCGGGTGCTGATGCGCCGCGAGGGTTATTATGATTGACGGGATGACGCCTGCGGCCATTTTTATTCTGGGCGCATTGTTGCTGCCATTCTTGCGCGAAGGGGCGCGTAAGGCATTGCTGCTGATCGTGCCGGTGCTGGGCCTGTGGCAGCTTTTTACCGTTAATCCAGGAGAATCCGGATTTATCGATTTTCTGGATTACCGGCTGGTTACCCAGCGCATTGACACGCTGAGCCTGGTTTTTGCTGCGATCTTTCATGTCGCGGCGTTTGTTGTGGCGCTTTATTCATTGCATGTGCGCGACACGATGCAGCATGTGGCCATGCTGGTCACGGCCGGGGCCGCCATTGGCGCGGCGCTGGCGGGGGATTTGATGACGCTGTTCGTGTTTTGGGAACTGACGGCGATTGCCTCGGTGTTTCTGATCTGGGCGCGGCGTACTGAACACTCATACGCCGCCGGCATGCGGTATCTGCTGATCCAGATGGGGTCTGGCCTGCTGCTGCTGTTTGGGGCGATCCTGCTTGCGAAGGAAACCGGTTCTGTCGAATTCAAGCAGATGCAGCTTGGCAGTGCCGCCACCTGGGCGATATTTCTGGGTTTCGGAATCAAATGCGCATTTCCACTGCTGCATAACTGGATGCAGGATGCCTATCCCGAGGCCACGGTAACAGGCACGGTGGTGCTGGGAAGTTTTACCACGAAGCTGGCTATTTACGCCCTGGCGCGGGGCTTTGCCGGTGAAAGTCTGCTGATCCCTATTGGCGCGGTGATGACCGCATTCCCGATTTTCTATGCCGTGATCGAGAATGATCTGCGCCGGGTGCTGGCCTACAGCCTGAACAACCAGTTGGGCTTCATGGTGGTTGGCGTTGGCCTGGGCACGGAAATGGCGATCAATGGCGCGGTGGCCCATGCCGTCAACAATATCCTGTTCAAGGGGTTGCTGTTTATGAGCATCGGCGCGGTGTTGCTGCGCACGGGTACGGCGAAAGGCTCCGAACTGGGGGGCCTGTATAAGTCGATGCCCTGGACCACGGGGTTTTGTCTGGTGGGCGCGGCGTCGATTTCCGCATTTCCCCTGTTCGCGGGGTTTGTTTCCAAAGGCATGATCCTGGCTGCCGCCGCAGAGCAGGGGCACTGGTTTGTCTGGCTGGTGCTGCTGTTTGCATCGGCGGGTGTGTTTCACCATTCGGGCATTAAAATTCCGTATTTTGCTTTCTTTGCCCATGATCGCGGCATCCGCGTCCAGGAGGCGCCGCTAAATATGCTGATGGCCATGGGCATTGTGGCGGCGCTGTGCATTCTGATTGGGGTTTATCCGGCCGTCCTGTATGGCATGCTGCCCCATGCGGTGACATATGTTCCGTATACGGTGGATCATGTGGTTACACAGATGCAATTGCTGCTGTTTTCCGCGCTGGCGTTTACGTTGTTGATGCGCATGAGGATTTATCCGCCGGAATTGCGTTCGGTAAATCTGGATACGGACTGGTTCTACCGCCGCCTTTTTCCGGCCTGTGCCGGGTTTTTGGGGCGGTTGGGCGCCGCCCTTGCCATCAGGGCCGCTGTTATGGGGAAGGCTTTGCTGCAACAGGCAACCGGTCTTGTTTATCATGCGCATGGGCCGAACGGAGTGCTGGCCCGCACGGCGCCCATAAGTATAACAGTTTTGTGGGTGGCGGTGCTTCTGGCGGCTACGCTTTTCCTCTATTATCTTTGACGCAAGTCCTGTTTACTGTGGGCGGCAGATAACAAGAATACAGGGGAGGGTATGATGGCGAATACAAAAATCCTGATGGACGGACTATGTTTCCCGGAAGGGCCGCGCTGGCATGAGGGCAGGCTGTGGTTTTCCGATATGCACGGGCCGAATGTCATTGCGGTTGATCTCAATGGTAAATCCGAAATTATTGCGACGGTGGAAAATTCGCCGTCAGGGCTTGGCTGGCTGCCGGACGGGCGGTTACTGATCGTCTCGATGAAGGACCGCAAGCTGCTGGTGCGTGGGGCCGATGGCAAACTGTCGCAATATGCGGACCTGTCGAAACTCGCCAGCTTTGACTGCAACGACATGGTGGTGGACGCCAAGGGGCGCGCCTATGTCGGTAATTTTGGCTATGATCTGCATAACCGCGCGCCGCGCAAAAATGCAGAGATTGTACTGGTTACCCCGGATGGCAAGGCGCAGATTGCGGCGAGCGACATTCAGTTTCCCAATGGCACGGTGATCACGCCGGATGGCAAGACGCTGATTGTAGGCGAATCCATGGGCGCGTGTCTGACGGCGTTTGACATTGCGGCGGATGGCAGCCTGGGCAACCGGCGGCTATGGGCGAAAATGGAAGGGGCGCTGCCCGATGGCATCGCGCTGGACGCCGAAGGCGGCATCTGGGTCGCCTCACCCATTAGCGGCGCCTGCTTGCGGGTAATAGAAGGCGGCAAGGTGACAGACAAGATTGAGGTGGAAAATCAGGCGTTCGCCTGCGCCCTGGGCGGGCCGGACCGCAAGACACTGTTCATTGCCACCGCCAAGGACAGTCATCCGGTTTCCAGCAGGCAGTCCCGCACCGGGCGTATTGAAACCATCCAGGTAAAGGTCGCGGGCGCGGGCTGGCCGTGATCTGAACGCAAAGCAAGAGTAGCATCATATGGAAATGTCTGGCGAGTTTCGTATTCCTGCGCCAAAGGAAAGAGTCTGGGCGGCGCTGAACGATCCGGAAATATTGCAACGCTCTGTTCCCGGCTGTCAGTCTATTACCAGGCTTAGCGATACTGAAATGGAAGGGGCGGTTACCGCCTCGGTCGGGCCGGTAAAGGCAACCTTCAAGGGAGCGGTCGTGCTGTCGGACGTTAATCCGCCACATAGCTACACATTGACGGGGCAGGGCAAGGGTGGGCCTGCCGGTTTTGCCAAAGGCGTGGCAAAGGTTGCGCTGACCGAGGAGGGCGGATTTACCGTGCTGCGCTATACGGCGCAGGCCAGTGTCGGCGGCAAGCTGGCGCAGATCGGCCAGCGTCTGATCGACGGGACGGCCAAGAAGCTGTCCGAAGAATTTTTCGGTAATTTCAGCGCCATTCTGGGCGGCGCGACAGCGGAACCAGTAGCTAAACCGCAGCCATCACCGGCGGGACTAAGCCCGGCCATATGGATCACGGGATTGATCCTGGTAATGGCGGCTTTGACATTGATGTTTGTCCTGTAGGGCAGATCGTTTAGAGTAATAAAAAGCACGCAAGGGAGGACGGCGCATGACTGTTGTGGCAATGCAGGTAAACGGCAAGCAGGTCTCGGCCGATGTTGAGGCGCGCACCCTTCTGGTGCATTATCTTCGTGAAAATTTGCAGCTTACCGGCACCCATGTCGGCTGTGACACCAGCCAGTGCGGCGCATGCGTGGTGCATGTGGACGGCAAGGCGGTCAAAAGCTGCACCGTGCTGGCGGTGCAGGCGGCGGGCGCCCAGGTGCGCACCATCGAAGGGCTGGCCGATGGCGACAGGCTGCATCCGGTGCAGGCGGCGTTCAAGGAACATCACGGGCTGCAATGCGGTTTCTGCACGCCGGGCATGATCATGACGGCGGTGGATATGCTGCGCCGTATTCCCAAGCCCGATGAAACCACCATCCGTCACGAGCTTGAGGGCAATTTCTGCCGCTGCACCGGCTATCATAATATCGTCAAGGCGATCAAGGCCGCCTCGGAAGTACTTTAATCAGCTTGAGGAGCATGCGTCATGAACGCCATTGATGCCAAAAAAGCTACCGGGATTGGCGCTTCCGTGCCGCGCAAGGAAGATTTCCGGTTTATCACGGGCAATGGTCATTACACGGATGATATGAACCGTCAGGGCCAGGCGCATGCGTATTTTGTCCGCTCTCCGCATGCCCATGCCACCATTGATGCGATTGATTTTGCAGATGCGCTGGATGCCCCCGGTGTGATTTCGGTGCTGACCGGAAAGGATGTTGCGGCCGATGGGCTGGGTGGATTGATTTGCGGCTGGCTGGTGCATTCCAGGGATGGCAGCCCAATGAAAACCGGCGCGCATCCGGTGCTGGCGTTGAGCCATGTGCGCTATGTGGGGCATCATGTGGCGGTGGTGATCGCTGAAACAGCGGCGCAGGCGAAGGATGCGGCGGAACTGGTCAATGTCAGCTATGGCGAGCTTGCCTCGGTGACGGCGGTTGCGGATGCGCAGGCTCCCGGCGCGCCACAGGTGCATGCGGAAGCGCCGCGCAACACCAGTTTCGAATGGGAACTGGGCGACAGGGCGGCGGTCGAGGCGGCATTCAGGAATGCGGCAAAAATTGTCAGTCTCGATATTGCCAATAACCGGCTGATCCCCAATGCGATGGAGCCGCGCGCGGCCATTGGTGAATATGACAAGGGCAGCGGCATATTCACGCTGTATACCACCAGTCAGAATCCGCATGTGGCGCGGCTGGTATTATCGGCCTTTATCGGTGTGGCGCCGGAAAATAAGTTACGGGTGATTGCGCCCGACGTGGGCGGCGGGTTTGGTTCCAAGATTTTTATCTATGCCGAAGAAACCGTCTGTGTCTGGGCGTCCAAAAAAGTTGGCCGTCCGGTAAAATGGGTGGCCGAACGTTCGGAAAGTTTTATGTCCGATGCGCATGGCCGCGATCATCAGACCCATGCGGAACTGGCGCTGGACGCCACTGGCAAAATGCTGGGATTGCGCGTAAAAACCATCGCCAATCTTGGCGCGTATCTGCAGCTTTTTTCGGCGTCGGTGCCGACCTATCTTTATGCGACATTATTGTCGGGGCAGTATGATCTGCCGGCGATCCATTGCCAGGTGGATGGGGTGCTGACCCATACCGCGCCGGTGGACGCCTATCGCGGCGCGGGGCGGCCGGAAGCGACCTATGTCATTGAACGGCTGGTGGAAACAGCGGCGCGTGAAATGGGCATGGATCCGGCAGAATTCCGCCGCAAGAATTTCATCCGCAAATTCCCGCACCAGACGCCGGTGATCATGGCCTATGACACCGGGGATTTTGATGCGACGCTGAACGAAGCCTGCCGGTTGATTGATTACGCGAATTTCCCGGCGCGCAAGGCCGAGGCGGCGGCGCGCGGCATGCGGCGCGGCATCGGTTTTTCGACCTATATCGAGGCTTGCGGTATTGCGCCGTCGGCGGCGATTGGCACACTGGGCGCGGGTGTCGGCCTCTGGGAATCCGCCGAGGTGCGGGTTAACCCGACAGGCAGCGTTGAGGTGATGACGGGCGCGCACAGCCATGGGCAGGGGCATGAAACCACGTTTGCGCAACTGGTGTCAGACCGGCTGGGCATCCCCATCGAGAATGTCGAGATTGTGCACGGCGACACCGACAAGGTGCAGTTCGGCATGGGCACCTATGGTTCACGTTCGGGTGCGGTCGGCATGTCGGCCATTCAGGTGGCGCTGGACAAGGTGATCACCAAGGCGCGCAAGATCGCCGCCCATGTGCTGGAAGCGGGCGAGGGCGATATCGTGTTCGAAGATGGCCGCTTTACCGTTGCGGGCACCGATCGCGGGCTGGCCTTTGCCGAACTGGCGTTGCAGGCCTATACGGGACATAAATTTCCGACCAGTGAAATTGAACCGGGCCTGAAGGAAACGTCATTCTATGATCCGACCAATTTCACCTTTCCTGCCGGGTGTCATATTGCAGAGGTCGAGGTTGATCCCGCTACCGGCGTCGTGCGGGTCGTCAAATTTGTCGCCGTCGATGATTTCGGCAATGTCATCAACCCGATGATTGTTGAAGGTCAGGTGCATGGCGGTGTGGCGCAGGGCATTGGTCAGGCGCTGCTGGAGCATGCGGTGTATGATCCGGAAACCGGGCAGCTTCTTACCGGATCATTCATGGATTACTGCATGCCGCGCGCCGATGATCTGCCGGGTTTTGATGTCGGCATGACGGTCACCCCTGCGCCATCCAATCCGCTGGGTATCAAAGGATGTGGCGAGGCGGGGGCGATTGGATCGCCCGCCGCCATTATCAACGCCATTACCGATGCGCTGGGCATTCGCGAGATCGCCATGCCGGTGACGCCGGAGCGCGCCTGGCGCGCAGCCAACGGGTTATAGGAGGAAGCCATGTATCCATTTGAATATCACCGGCCCAAAACCCTGGACGAGGTAACGGCGTTGCTGGCGCGCCTTGAGAGTCCGAAAATTCTGGCGGGTGGCATGACATTGCTCGCCACCATGAAGCAAAGGCTGGCCGCGCCATCGGACCTGATCGATCTGCAGGATGTTGCAGGCATTGCCGGGATCAGCGTGGACGCAAAAAACGTCACCATCGGCGCCATGACGCGCCACCATGATGTCGCCAATTCGAAGGATGTGGCGAAAGCCATTCCGGCGCTTGCTTATCTGGCGGGGCGGATCGGCGATCCGCTGGTGCGCCATCGCGGCACCATTGGCGGCTCCATCGCCAATAATGATCCGTCGGCGGATTATCCGGCAGCCTGTCTCGGGCTGGGGGCGACCATCGTCACTAACAACCGCGAAATAGCGGCGGATGATTATTTTCGCGGCATGTTTGAAACGGCGCTGAAGGAAAATGAGATCATCGTCAGGATCGTGTTTCCAATTCCGGTACAGGCGGCCTATCAGAAGTTCCCCAACCCGGCGTCGCGTTACGCCATGGTGGGGGTATTTGTGGCGAAAACTCCGGCGGGGGCGCGCGTGGCTGTTACGGGTGCGGGCCCCGGCGTGTTCCGCATGACCGCAATGGAAACAGCGCTTGCCAAAAACTTCTCGGCGGCGGCGCTGGATGGCATTGCCGCGCCCGCCGAAGAAATGCTGCAGGACATGCACGCCAGCAGCGAATACCGCGCCGCGCTGACCAGCGTGATGGCCAAACGCGCCGTTGCGGGGATGCCGGGATAGGGCACGCTGATGAGAGGGTGGCTATCGCATATGCAGTTGGTCTTTTCCTTCTCCCCTTGGGGGAGAAGGCCAGGATGAGGGGTGCGCGCATTTATGCGCGTAAAAAAAGCTTTTACACACTGCCCCCTCACCCCAACCCTCTCCCACGAGGGGAGAGGGAGCTACATACAGCAAGCAAAATTTCATATGCGATAGCCCTCCTGATGAGAGGGTGGGGCGGCACCCCAACCCGGCCCTGCCCCTTTGTGCGGTGGGGCGCCGGGAAAATGGACGGGCGGCGCGCCTGTCTATATGATCCTCCCCTATGACATCACGCCATCATAAATCCGCCCTCGTCACCGGCGCTGGCCGCCGCATCGGGCGGGCGATTGCGCTTGGGCTGGCGGCGGAGGGCTGGCGGGTGGCGGTGCATTATGGCGTGTCGGGCAAGGATGCCGAGGCGACGGTGGCGGATATCCGGGAGACGGGGGGTGAGGCGATTGCCATGCAGGCCGACCTTGCCGATGCGGCGTCACTGGAGACGCTGATCCCCAATGCCGCCAAAGCGCTGGGGCCGCTCGGTTGTCTCATCAACAATGCTTCGGTGTTTGAAAATGACCGGATGGCGGATTTTACCCGCGCCTCCATGGAGCGGACTCTGGGGGTCAATCTGCTGGCCCCCGCGCTGCTGACACAGGCGTTTGCGCGGCAACTGCCCAAATCAGCACCTGGCAATGTGATCAATATTCTGGATCAACGGGTATGGCGGCTGACACCGCGCTATCTTTCCTATACACTCAGCAAGAGCGCATTGTGGACACTGACCCGGACCATGGCCATGGCGCTGGCGCCAGCCATTCGCGTCAATGCTATCGGCCCCGGCCCGACGCTGCCGAATGACACCCAGGATTCTTTGCTGTTCGCCCGTCAGGCGGGATCGACCATTCTGGAGCGTGGCGCAGGGCTGGACGAGATTGCGGCGGCGGTGCGGTTTATTCTGGCATCGCCTTCCATGACCGGGCAAATGATTGCGCTGGATGGCGGCCAGCACCTGGCCTGGGAAACCCCCGATATTGCGGGCATGGAGGATTAGGCGGCAAATGACACAGATAGAACCCACCGGTGAGGGCGCAGGCCGGGTTGTGCATCTCAAGCTGGCGGATGCGGCCAGCAAAGTGCGGCATGTGTTTATCCGCGATCTGCTGCTGGATGCGCATATTGGCGTGCACAAACACGAAAAAGGCCGCCGCCAGCGGGTACGCATCAATATCGACCTGACAGTACTGGAAACGGCACAGGATTCCGGCGATGATCTGGCCAATGTGGTGTGTTACGAAGATATTGTCGGGAAGGTGAAGGCCCTGGTCGAGGCGGAGCATATCAACCTGGCCGAAACCATGGCCGAGCGGATCGCCGGCCGCTGTCTGGAAGATATCCGTATCGTGGTGGCGCGCATCCGGGTGGAGAAGCTGACGGTGATCGCCGAGGCCGCCAGCGTGGGGGTGGAGATCGAACGCAGCAAACCCGGTTTTCGATAAAATAAAACAGATGAATTAATCTTTGAATGCTTGACTCTCAATGATTGCTGATCTTGTCCCCACAAAATAGTTTGTTCACAGAACGATATAGTATGACAATTGCTTCACTTTTATGACGCCTGAATGAAATTAGGTATCAATTTCTCCGGCTCCGGACTAAAATAGTTATTTATATCAATCGGTTAATGTGATGATTAAAAAACAGGCAGATTAAAGAAGTCTTAGGGTTTCTGCGCGACTCCAGCCCGTTTCGAGCATTTTCACACATGTTTATCCACAGCTTGCGTGGATAGTAATTTGTAGCATTAGGTAGCAATCGCAGCGCAATTGATGCAGGAAAATACTCCTAATATGGCGGCTACCAGCGGTCCGAAAACGGGCCCTGAGGTGATCCGCGCCTATCTGCGGCAACTGCCCCATAGTCCGGGCGTCTACCGCATGCTGGGCGCCGGGGGCGATGTGCTGTATGTCGGCAAGGCGCGCAGCCTGAAAAACCGGGTCTCAAGCTATGCCAAGCTGACCGGGCAGACCGTGCGCATCGGCCGCATGATCCAGGCGACCGCTGCGATGGAATTTATCACCACCGAAACGGAAACCGAGGCGCTGCTGCTGGAAGCCAATCTGATCAAGCGGCTGAAGCCTTATTATAATGTGCTGTTGCGCGACGATAAAAGCTTTCCCTATATTCTGATTACCGGTGGCCATGATTTTCCGCAACTGGACAAGCATCGCGGTGCGCGCAGCCGGGCGGGCGAATATTTCGGGCCGTTCGCCAATGCGGGCGCCGTCAGCCGCACCCTCAACACCATGCAGAAGGCGTTTTTGCTGCGTTCCTGCACCGACGCGGTGTTTGCCAACCGTACCCGGCCCTGTTTGCTGCATCAGATCAAGCGGTGCAGCGCGCCCTGTGTCGGCTTTATAGATGGTCCCGCTTATGCCGGGCTGGTGGCGCAGGCGCGGGACTTTCTGGCGGGCGGCGGCGCGGAGGTGCGCGCCGGACTGACCGCCGCGATGGAACAGGCCTCCGAGGCGATGGATTTTGAACGCGCCGCCACCTTCCGCGACCGTATCCGCGCCATGAGTGCGGTGCAGGCGCATCAGGGCATCAATCCGCAGGGTCTGCTGGAGGCGGATGTGTTCGCCGCCTATCAGGACAGCGGGCAAACCTGCGTCCAGGTGTTCTTTTTTCGCGCCGGGCAAAACTGGGGCAACCGCGCCTATTTTCCACGCGCCGATAAATCGCTGAGTGCGGAAGAGATTCTGGGCCCGTTCATTGTGCAATTTTATGACAATAAACCTGCGCCAAACCTGTTGCTGCTGTCGCATGCCGTCGATGGCATGGCGCTGATCAGCGATGCGCTTACGCTGCGATCAGAGCGCCGGGTCGAGATTGCCGTTCCCAAACGCGGCGAAAAGTTCGAAATGGTGCAGCATGCCCTGAAAAACGCCCGCGAGGCGCTGGACCGCAGACTTGCGGAATCCGCATCGCAGACAAAACTGCTGGAAGGCGTGGCGGCGGCATTTGGTCTGGATGCGCCGCCGCAGCGTATTGAAGTCTATGACAATAGTCATATTCAGGGCAGTAACGCGGTGGGCGCGATGATTGTCGCGGGGCCGCTGGGCTTTGAGAAAGGCCAATACCGCAAATTCAATATGCGCAACACCGACCTGACCCCCGGCGATGATTACGCCATGCTGCGCGAAGTGCTGACCCGCCGGTTTCAACGGCTGCTGCGCGAAGAGCGCGAAGAGAATGGCGTCCCAGGCCTCGCCAGGGGGCTTCGCCCCGGCGCGTGGCCGGACCTGTTGCTGATTGATGGCGGTGCGGGGCAGCTTTCCATCGCCGTCGATGTGCTCAGGGAACTGGACATTACCACCGTGCCGCTGGTGGCGATTTCCAAAGGCCCCGACCGCAATGCCGGGCGCGAGCAGTTTCACATGCCGGGCCAGCCGGTTCGCAGCCTGGAGCCGCGAGACCCGGTGCTGTATTTCCTGCAACGGCTGCGTGACGAGGCGCACCGCTTCGCCATTGGCGCACATCGGGACCGCCGCGCGCGTGCCACCACCACATCGCCACTGGATGAAATGGCGGGCATTGGCCCCAGGCGCAAACGCGCATTGCTCAATCATTTTGGCTCGGCCCGCGCAGTTTCCCAGGCCGGGCTCAGCGATCTGGAAACCGTGCCGGGCATCAGCACCGCCATGGCCAAACAAATCTATGCCCATTTTCATGATGGGTAGGCTGAACGCAGTGTGTTGTGTATGATGGCGGCATCCGCAACCTTCAGGATTCGTCCGATGCCGCGCAATTTGCCCAATATACTGACCTATGGGCGGATTGCGCTGATCCCGCTTCTGGTGGTGACATTTTATTTTCCGGGGGATTTTGCCGACTGGCTGGCGCTGGGAATTTTTGTGATTGCAGGCGTTACCGATTTTTTTGATGGCTATCTGGCGCGCTCGATGCAGCAGCAGTCCGCGCTTGGCGCCATGCTCGACCCGATTGCCGACAAGCTGCTGGTGGGCGCGGCCATTGTCATGCTGGTCTATTCCCGGCGCATTGACGGGCTGAATGTCATTTCGGCGGTGATCATTCTGTGCCGGGAAATTCTGGTGTCGGGCCTGCGTGAATTTCTGGCGGGATTGAAAGTCAGTATTCCGGTGTCGCGGCTGGCCAAATGGAAAACCGCCGGTCAGATGATCGCGCTGGGCTTTTTGCTGGCGGGCGAGGCCGGCGACAAGGCCGTGTGGATGAACCATGAGATCGGCATCACCGGCCTGTGGATCGCGGCCATCCTGACGCTTTATACCGGGTATGATTATCTGCGCGCCGGATTGCGCCACGCCAGCGGACCGGTGATCGGGCTGCGACCATGAAGCTGTTATATTTCGCCTGGGTGCGCAGCCGCATCGGCATTGCCGAAGAAGACATCACGCCGCCGGGTGATGTGACAAATGTCACCACCCTGATTGAATGGTTGCGTATGCGCGGGGCAGGTTATGCGCTCGCGTTCGCCGATCTTGATGCGTTGCGCGTGGCCGTAAATCAGGAACATGAAAGCTTTGACGCGGCCATAAAACAGGGCGACGAAATCGCCTTCTTCCCGCCCGTGACCGGGGGATAAGATGATAAAAGTTCAGGAACAGGACTTTGATCTGCAAGCAGAGGTCGCTGCCCTTATCAAGGGTAAACCCGGTATTGGCGGCGTGGTCAGCTTCACCGGCCTGGTGCGCGATGTGTCCGATGGCGCCAAAGTCGCCACGATGACGCTGGAACATTATCCCGGCATGACCCAAAAACAATTGGCGGCAATCGAGGCCGAGGCCTGTGCGCGCTGGCCGTTAAGCGCCTCGCTGATCATCCACCGCTATGGGCTGCTGCTGCCGGGTGAACAGATCATGGCGGTCGTCACCGCCTCCGCCCACCGGCAGGCCGCGTTCGAAGCGGCGGAATTCCTGGTTGACTGGCTCAAAACCAAAGCGCCGTTCTGGAAACTGGAAAGCGATGGTGCGCAGGAGACCTGGGTCGAGGCGCGCGACAGCGATGATGCGGCGGCGGATCGGTGGAAGGGGTGATAAGTCCTTTGCGTCACGCAAATTCGGGCGCCCCGGCGTAATTGAGTGGGAATGATATGGCGAAGACTAAAACCGTTACAGTCTATGGCATCAAGAATTGCGACACGATGAAGAAGGCGCGGGCGTGGCTTGATGCGCACAAAATTTCCCATGCGTTTCATGATTACAAGAACGCGGGGGCTGATCGGGCATTGCTTGAAGGCTGGGTGAAGCAGGTGGGATGGGAAGTGCTGCTGAACCGGGCAGGCACGACATTTCGTGCGCTGCCGGACGCGGATAAAGCCGCACTTACCGAAAACAAAGCCATAACCCTGATGGCCGCGCAACCTTCGATGATCAAACGGCCTGTGCTGATTGCGGGGGATAAAATAGTGGTCGGGTTCAAGCCTGATATGTATCAGACACTGTTCGGATAGCCGCCATGCCGGAAATCAAAATAGTCCTCTTGCAGGACTCGCCGCAAATACGTGCGGCGCTGTGCGACGTGCTGATTGAAGTGGTGGCGAATGGCGGCTCGGTCAGTTTCATGCATCCGCTGGCGTTGGCGGATGCGGACAGTTTCTGGGAGGGTTCGCTGGCCGCCGCGGCAAAGGGCGGGCGCATCATTCTGGGCGCCTTTGACGGCGGAAGTTTGGTGGCGACTTTGACATTGCTGCTTGATTGCCCGCCCAACCAGCCGCACCGGGCCGAACTGGCGAAGATGATGACCCGCATGAGCCATCGGGGCCGTGGCATTGCGAGCGCGCTGGTGCAAGAGGCGGAGCGCCTTGCCGTTGAGCGGGGGCGTACCCTACTGGTGCTCGACACGGCCGTCATTAATGGCGCTGCGGCGCTGTATGAGAAGCTGGGGTATACATTGGCCGGAATAATTCCGGATTATGCGCTGTTGCCTCATGGCGGGCTGACCGGAACCATGATTTACTGGAAGCGGATTGGCGCAGAAGGATGAAGTGCTATGAAAATTGATGGCGGCAAATTCCGCTTGTAAGTAAGGCGTTTTTGCCTTACATTACTGCAAACTGGCGGAGGTGTCTCATGGGTATGCTTAAAGTCACTGCCAAGGGGCAGGTTACGCTTCGCAAGGATATTCTGAAGCATCTTGGCGTGCATCCTGGCGAAAAAATTGCGGTTGATAAATTGCCCGATGGCCGGATTGAGGTTCGGGCCGCGCGCCCGGCGGGAAATATTTCGGATGCTTTCAATCTTCTGAAACGCGCCTGGGGGCCGTCCCTGAGCATCGAGGAAATGAACCGGATTGCCGCACGGGGCTGGGCGGGGAAATCGTGAAAATCACCGCCGACACCAATGTTCTGGTTCGCGCTATCATGGGAGACGATGCGCGGCAAAGCAAAGCGGCCCAAAGAGAATTGGTGAAGGCGGAACTGGTGGCGCTGGCGCTTCCTGCATTATGTGAACTGGTCTGGGTGCTGTCGCAGGGCTATAAAATTCCGGCGATGGAAATTGCTGAGGCAATCCGCCGCCTGACCAACGGCGCCAGCGTCGCTGTGAACCATGTGGCGGTCGAAGCCGGATTGGCCATGCTGGAGGCGGGCGGAGATTTTGCCGATGGCGTCATCGCGCATGAAGGCGTCTGGCTTGGCGCAGAAGCCTTTGTCTCATTCGACAAAAAGGCCGTAAAGCTTGTCAGAGCCAATGGCAATGCCGCCCGGGTTCTGACATAGATATGCAGCAGAGGCGTGTGGCGTTGCGCCGGTCTTGCCCATGAAATGGGGGTCGGCAATCGCGATTCCGAAAATTGCGCAGAAGGATGAAGTGCTATGAAAATTGATGGCGGCTGCCTGTGCGGGTTGATCACCTATGAAGCGGACATTAATCCTGAAAGGGTCGCGATCTGTCATTGTACGGATTGTCAGATCAATTCGGGATCGGCGTTTCGTGTGGTTGTGCCCGTCGGCAAGGATAATTTTCATCTCGCGACCGGACAATTGAAAACCTATGTCAAAACCGCTGCAAGTGGCGCAAAGCGGGCGCTGGCATTTTGTCCTGAATGTGGAACGCATCTGTATGGCACGGAACCCGTTAATCCGCAGACCTTCTCACTGCGTCTTGGCACGGCGCGCCAGGCCAAAGAACTGACGCCATCTGTCCAGATCTGGCGGCGCTCGGCCTTTGCCTGGGTTTCAGGCATCGAAACAAAGATAAAATTTGACGTGCAACCGCCGCTGCCAAAGATTACCGGAACGCAATGATCTGGCGGGGCCGGTAGGGGGCCTCCAATTGTTTGATTTCGTCGGCGCTCAGTTTGACATTCACGGATGCAACCGCATCATCAAGCTGCGCCATTTTGGACGCGCCGATGATGGGGGCGGACACGGGTTGTTTCGACATCAGCCATGCCAGCGCCACTTGCGCCATGCCAGTGTTATGCGCACGGGCGATGGTGCTGACAGCGTCGATGATCGGCTGATCGGCTTCGGGGTTGAACAGTTGCGCCATCATCTCGTCGGTCTGGGCGCGTTGGGTGCCGGCCGCCCGGCTACCGGCAAGCAGTCCACGCGCCAGCGGCGACCAGGGGATCATGCCGACGCCTTCTTCCCTGCACAGCGGAACCATCTCGCGTTCTTCTTCGCGGTAAAGAAGGCTGTACTGGTTTTGCATGGACACGAACCGGGCGAAGCCTTCGCGCTGCTGAATGGCGAGCATCTTCATGAACTGCCAGGCATGCATGCTGGATGCGCCCAGATAGCGCACCTTGCCCGCCCGCACCACATCATTCAGGGCGTCAAGGGTTTCTTCCAGCGGGGTGCGCGGATCGAAGCGGTGGATTTGATAGAGGTCGATATAATCCATTTGCAGCCGCTTCAGGCTGGCGTCAATCGCCTGCATGATATGCTTGCGCGACAGGCCCATGCCGTTGGGACCGGAATTCATCGGAAAGAACAGTTTGGTCGCAATAACCATATTATCGCGATCGCCATGTTCCCGGATGGCGCGTCCCAGGATTTCTTCGCTCACCCCTGTGGAATAGACATTGGCGGTATCGAAGAAATTGATGCCGAGTTCCAGCGCCCTGCGCAACAGCGGCTGGGATGCCGCATCTTCCAGCACCCAGGGCCGCCATTTGCTGGACCCGTAGGTCATGCAGCCCAGGCATATTTTAGAGACTCTGAGGCCGGTTGTACCGAGATTGACATATTGCATGACTGTCTCCCTGAAATCCCCATTGGAGGGGTTATGGTGCGAAGCCGATGTACAGCCCATAAAATAGCCTGAATTTCCTCCAAAAAGCGATAATTATGGGGTTTCTTTGCCAGCGCCGAATAATCCTGATAAATGGGGGGGCAATTTGAAAGCCCCGGCGGCCTGCCGGGGCGGCATGATTCTGGGGCACTGGTTTGAGCGATATTTTTAGAGAAGTTGAAGAGGACGTACGCAGCGCCCAATTGAAGGCGTTGTGGGACCGTTATGGCATTCTGGTCATCGGCGCGGCCGTGGCGATTGTGGTGGCGACCGGCATAGGCGTGTACTGGCAGGATATGCAGCGCACTAAACGTGAGGCGGCTGCCATGGAATTTCTTGCGGGTGAAAAGCTGCTGCTGGATGGAAAAGCTACAGAGGCTGTGACGCATTTTGCAAAGCTTGCACAGGAAACCGGGATTGAGGGCTATGCCCTGCTGGCGCGCATGAAAGAGGCTGCGGCAAAAATAGATGCAAAGGATGTGCCCGGCGCTGTTGGCGCCTATGATGCGCTGGCGGCAGACAGTAGGTTGGATCCTGTGTTGCGGGCGGTGGCGTCTCTGAAGGCGGCGATGTTGTTGTTTGATACAGCCAGTGCGGATGAATTGAAGTTACGGTTGCTGCCGCTGGCGAAAGATGATGGTCCGGTCCGGTATTCTGCGCGTGAGATGCTGGCCTTTCTGGCGTTGCGCGATGATTCTGCCGATACGGCGCGCAAACAGTTTCAGGAACTGGCGGATGCGCTGGCGGCGCCTCAGGGCATTCGCGCCCGTGCAGCGGAAATTTTACAGACTTTGCCACCTGCGCCGCCTGCTGCTGTGCCGCCTTCTGATTTAGGTAAGAAATAATTACACATGAGCAATAGCCAGATGATTTCTCGTAAAAATTATATGTTGCCAGTGTTGGCTTTGGTAAGCGCTATATCGTTGAGCGGGTGTGGTCTGTTCAAGGCGTCGGGCGGGCCGAAACTGAAAGGCGAACGCATATCGGTGCTGGCGCTGGACCAGAAACTGGAATCCGATCCGCGCATTGGTGAAATTGAGGTCATGGTTCCCAAGCCCTATGTGAATGCGGACTGGCCGCAACCGGGCGGGTATGCCGACCATGCGATGCATCATTTGGCGCTGGCGGAAACGCCTAAAAAAGTCTGGAGCGGCGATGGCGGCAAGGGCGCGGGAAGCAACACGCGCATACTTGCGGAACCGATTATTGCGGATGGCAAGGTCTTTGTGCTGGACGCCCAGTCGGGGATCAGCGCGCTGGATGAGAAAAAGGGCGGGCGTATCTGGCGTACGGTTCTTGAGCCAACCGGCGAAACGGATTTCGGATTTTCCATTTGGCCGCCATCGCTTCCATTTGTATCGGGTGCAGCAGAGGCGGCGGATGCTTCCTTCGGGGGCGGTATCGCCTTTGATGAGGGACGTATTTTTGTTACCAGCGGCTATGGATTCGTGGCCGCGCTGGACGCGGGGACAGGCAAGGAAATCTGGCGTCGTTCCGTGAATGTGCCCATTCGCAGCGCGCCCACGGTCAATGGCGGGCGGGTGTTCGCCACTACGCAGGATAATCAGCTTTACGCCCTGTCAGCAGAGGATGGCCATGTTCTGTGGAACTATCAGGCGCTGGTCGAAAGTGCCGGCATTCTTGGCAGCGCATCGCCTGCTGTTGCCGGGGATACGGTCGTTGCCCCCTTTACATCAGGGGAACTGGTGGCCTTGCGGGCGGAAAATGGCCGCACCGCCTGGACCGATACGCTGATCAAAAGCAGTCGTCTGACGCCCATATCCGAGCTGAACGATATTGCGGGCCGTCCGGTGATTGACCGGGGCCGCGTGTTCGCCATCAGCCATTCCGGCAATATTGTTTCCATTGATCTGCGCACCGGTGAACGTATCTGGACGCGCAATATTGCAGGCGTGCAGACGCCGTGGATTGCGGGTGATTTTATTTATCTGCTGACGCTGGAAGGCGAGATTACGGCGCTGTCACGGCGCGATGGCCGGGTGCGCTGGGTCACGCAATTGCGGCGCTTCAAGGATCAGGAAGATCAGGAAGGCCGTGTGGAATGGAGCGGGCCGGTATTGGCGGGCGACCGGCTGATTGCCGTGTCCAGTATGGGTCAGTTGATTTCTGTGTCGCCGTACACTGGCAAGGTACTAAGTTATATCACCGTTCCGGATGGATCCTTCGTGCCTCCTGTGGTGGCCAATGAGACGCTATATATCCTGACGCATGATGCGCAATTATTGGCGTACCGTTAGCAGAGGACAGAGGACAGAGGACAGAAAAAAGGATATGTTCTCTGTTCTCTGTTCTCTGTCCTCTGTCCTCTGTCCTCTGTCCTCTGTCTTCCGGGAATCATGTTCACGCTTGTAATCGTTGGCCGGCCTAATGTCGGAAAGTCGACACTGTTCAACCGGCTGGTTGGCAAACGGCTTGCGCTGGTTGATGACACGCCAGGTGTGACGCGCGACCGCCGCGAGGGCCAGGGCAAACTTGCGGATCTGACATTCACGGTTGTTGATACGGCGGGGCTGGAAGAATCCACCAGCGAGAACATGGAAGGCCGCATGCGCCGCCAGACCGAACGCGCCATTGCGGGTGCGGATATGTGTCTGTTCATGATTGATGGCCGCGAGGGGGTAACGCCGTTGGATGCGCATTTTGCCGAACTGTTGCGCAAGGGCAAGGCGTCGGCGCTGCTGGTGGCCAATAAATGTGAAACCAATGCCGGTAAGGCCATGCATTTCGAAGCCTATAAGCTCGGGCTTGGCGAGCCGGTTCCGATTTCGGCGGAGCATGGCCAGGGGCTGGATGGATTGTATGACGCCCTGCGCAAGCATATGCCGGCACCGCCCCCCAGTGATGAATTCGGTGATGAATTTGAAGAGGGCGAAGTCCGCGCCCCGGATGCACCGCTGAAGATTGCCATTGTCGGGCGTCCCAACACCGGCAAGTCCACGCTGGTTAATCAGCTGGTGGGCGAACAGCGCATGCTGACCGGGCCCGAGGCGGGACTTACACGGGATTCGATCTGTGTGACCTGGCAGTGGAAGGGGCGCCCGATAGAACTGTTCGATACGGCGGGCCTGCGCAAACAGGCGCGGGTGACGGGAAAACTGGAACGGCTGTCGACGCAGGACACCAAACGGGCGCTTAATTTTGCCGAAGTCGTGATTGTGCTGATTGATGCAACACAACCTTTCGAAAAACAGGATTTGCATATTGCCGACCAGGTGGCTCGTGAAGGCCGCGCCATGGTGATTGCCGTCAACAAATGGGATTTGATCGAAGACCCAAAGGCGCAACTGGCCGCGTTGCGCCAGAAGCTGGATTTGTCCTTGCCGCAGGTCGCGGGCGTGCCGCTGGTGACATTGTCGGCACTCAATGGCAGGGGGGTAGACAGGTTGTTACCTGCGGTGGAAAAAGTTTACGCATTGTGGAACCGCCGCGTTCCCACTGCTGCGCTTAATCGCTGGCTGGCGGAAGCAACCGAGCGGCATCCGCCGCCGGCCGTGCAGGGGCGGCGCATTAAATTACGCTACATGACCCAGGTCAGTATCCGGCCACCGGCATTTGCGGTGTTCACGGCGCGCGCGGCCTCGCTGCCTGATTCTTATTCGCGCTATCTGATCAATTCCCTGCGCAAGGATTTTGACATCCCAGGGGTGCCGATCCGGTTGCTGTTGCGAGCCCGTGAAAATCCCTATGTGACGGATAAATAGGCAGATTTTGCCGAAAGCGCGATTTTGAATATGTTTTTCGGGTGTGTTTGCGTTGTTGCGCCTATGTCACGCCGTAGCACTGATTTTGTGTCGCTTCGAGCAAAGCACATAAAAATATACAGAATCAGCCAATTTTGAGCGTTAAATAATATTAAGTAATTAATGATTCGATGTGACCAAATAACATCGCATTTTTAATTCTTGTTAACTATGTAAAGGGCATAGTTATTGCACATAGTTGTTACTGCACGGTGAGCCTTGGAGTGAGTCTTGGACGGTTCATCATCGGGCAGGCAGAAACCTAATAAAAAAACAGTAGGGATTGGACGAGGGGATAGCGCGGGGCAAGTTTCGAGGCAACATTGAGGTGCGCCATGAACGACGTCTTTGACCTCTTTAATGAGGTGTATACTCGCGAAAAGCAGGAAGTTATGAGCCTGCAGGATTATCTGATGGGGTGCCGCGATCACCCGGAATATTTCGCGAGCGCGGCCGAGCGCCTGATATCCGCGATTGGTGAGCCTGAAGTGGTGGACACCAGTGCCGACCCGAGACTTGGGCGGATTTTTCAAAACCGCACCATCAAGCGCTATCCGGCATTCAAGGATTTTTACGGCATGGAAGAGACGGTCGAAAGGATCGTCGGCTATCTGCGCTATTCCGCGCAGGGGCTGGAGGAGCGCAAGCAAATCCTGTATCTGCTCGGCCCGGTGGGCGGCGGCAAATCCTCGCTGGCGGAACAGTTGAAGCGGCTGATGGAAGACCGGCCGATTTATGTATTGAAGGCCGGCAACCAGATCAGCCCGATATTTGAATCGCCCTTGGGCCTATTCAATCCCGAACGTATGGGCGATCTGCTTGAAAACAAATACGGCATTGCACAGCGCAAGTTAAAGGGCATGATTTCGCCCTGGGCGGTGAAGCGGCTGGATGAATTGAACGGCGATATTTCCAAATTCTCCGTGGTCAAGCTTATCCCCTCCAAGCTGCGCCAGATTGGCGTTGCCAAGACCGAGCCGGGGGATGAGAACAATCAGGATATTTCGGCCCTGGTCGGCAAGGTGGATATCCGCAAGCTGGAACATTTCAGCCAGAATGACCCGGATGCCTATAGCTATAGCGGCGGGCTTAACCTGACCACGCAGGGGCTGCTTGAATTCGTTGAAATGTTCAAGGCGCCGATCAAGGTTCTGCATCCATTGCTGACAGCCACCCAGGAAGGCAATTATCTGGGCACCGAAAGCTTCGGCGCGTTCCCCTATGAAGGGGTTGTGCTGGCCCACTCGAATGAATCCGAATGGCAGCAGTTCAAGGCGAACAAAAACAATGAGGCGTTTCTGGATCGCATCTGCGTGATCAAGGTGCCCTATTGCCTGCGCAGCTCGGACGAGGCGCGCATCTACCAAAAGCTGTTGCGTGAAAGCGAGTTGGAAAGCGTATCCTGCGCGCCGGACACGCTTGAAATGCTGGCCCGGTTCAGTGTGCTGACGCGGTTGCGCAAGCATGAGAACTCGTCGCTATATTCCAAGATGCGGGTCTATGACGGTGAGAACCTGAAGGACACCGACCCCAAGGCCCGTTCGATGCAGGAATATCGTGATTCCGCCGGTGTGGATGAAGGCATGAACGGCATCAGCACGCGCTTTGCCTTCAAGGTGCTGTCGCAGACCTTCAATTATGACACGGATGAGGTTGCGGCCGATCCGGTCCATCTGATGTATGTGCTGGAACAGGCTGTGCGGCGCGAACAGTTCCCGGATGAAACCGAGAGCAGCTATCTGGAATTCATCAAATCCGAACTTGCGCCACGTTATGCCGAATTTATCGGCAATGAGATTCAGAAAGCCTATCTCGAATCCTATTCCGATTATGGGCAGAACCTGTTCGACCGCTATATCACCTATGCCGATGCCTGGATCGAAGACGAGGATTACAAGGATCCGGACACCGGGCAGATTTTCAACCGCACGGTGCTGGATGCGGAATTGTCGAAAATTGAAAAACCCGCAGGCATTGCCAATCCCAAGGATTTCCGAAACGAAGTGGTCAAGTTTGCGTTACGGGCGCGGGCCAATAATGATGGCAGAAACCCATCCTGGACCTCTTACGAAAAACTGCGTGAAGTGATTGAGAAGCGCATGTTTGCACAGGTCGAGGATTTGCTGCCAGTCATCAGCTTTGGCGCCAAAAAAGATCATGAGCTTGACGACAAGCATTCGGAGTTCGTCAAACGCATGACCGGTCGCGGCTATACCGAGCGGCAGGTTCGCAGGTTGGTGGAATGGTATATCCGGGTTAACAAGGCGGGTTAGGTACGCGCAAATCGGAGCAGGGTAATGCATCATCATTTCATAGACCGGCGCGCCAATCCAAAGGACAAAAGCCTTGGCAATCGCCAGCGGTTTTTGCGCAGGGCGCGCGCGCGGATCAAGGAAGTGGTGAATAAATCCGTGCAGGAGCGCAATGTTACCGATATTGCCAGCGGCGAAACCATCACCATTCCGGCAAAAGGGATTGAAGAGCCGCAATTGCGTAATGCGCGCCAGGGTGGCAATCGCAGCCGCGTGTTTACCGGCAACAAGGAATATATGACCGGTGACCAGATTGACAAACCCCAGGGCGGTGGCGGGGAAGGTGGCGGCAAGGAAGGCTCTGACGATGGCGGCGGCGAAGAAGATTTTCGCTTCACCCTGAGCCGGGAAGAATTTCTGGATCTGTTTTTTGAAGATCTGGAATTGCCCGATCTGGTGAAAACCAGCCTGCAGGAAGTGCACAGCGTCAAACTGCACCGGGCCGGGCATTCGGCATCCGGTACGCCCACCAATCTGAATGTGTTGCGCACCATGCGCAATGCCCATGGGCGGCGCATTGCGCTTAGCCGTCCCTCACGCGCAACCATCGAACGTCTTGAGCAGGAAATTGCAGAGCTGCGTGCGAAGACCATGCTGGATGAAGCAGAGCAGGCGCGCCTTGCGGAACTGGAGCCGCAACTGGAGGCGCTGTTGCGCAAGATGCGCATCGTGCCCTATATCGATCCGGTGGATATCCGGTATAACCGGTATGAGCAGCGGCCAAATCCCAATACCAAAGCGGTCATGTTTTGTCTGATGGATGTGTCCGGATCGATGGGTGAGCGGGAAAAAGATCTGGCCAAGCGTTTTTTCATGCTGCTGCATCTGTTTCTGGAGCGGCGGTACAAGCGCATTGAGGTGGTGTTCATCCGTCACACCCATCATGCCGAAGAGGTTGACGAGCAGACTTTTTTCTACAGTCCCGAAACCGGCGGCACCGTGGTCAGCACAGCACTGGTGGAAATGCAGCGCATCGTCAAGGAACGGTTTCCCACGGGTGAATGGAACATTTATGCGGCCCAGGCATCCGACGGTGAAAACTTTTCCGGCGATTCCGAGCGCTGCCATGATCTGATGGTAAAGGAAATCATGCCGCTGGTGCAGTATTACGCCTATATCGAAATACTCGATGAACGCGAATTTGACATTTTCCAGGACGCGCGTTCGGGCGCCGCCTTGTGGCGCGCCTATGGCGAAGTTGCGGATGGCTGGCGGAATTTCGCCATGAAACGCATCGCCAAACCCGGCGACATTTATCCCGTTTTCCGTGAACTGTTTGCCCATAAAGCCAAAGAAGGCGCCAGGTAACGGGAAGATTCTTTGAAAACCAGGTGGTGACACGGTCATGATCAGTAAAGCCAGCAGCATTTTGCTCTATGATGGATCGGACTGGAATTTTCCAACCCTGGAAAAAACCTATAAGGCGATTGAACAGATCGCCCTTGAAGATCTGGGCCTGGATGTGTACCGCAACCAGATCGAAATCATATCTTCCGAACAGATGCTGGACGCGTATTCATCCGTGGGCATGCCGCTGATGTATCAGCACTGGTCGTTCGGCAAACGTTTCGCGCGTGATGAAATGATGTACCGCAAGGGTTATCAGGGGCTGGCCTATGAGATCGTCATCAATTCCAATCCCTGCATCAGTTACAACATGGAAGAAAACACCATGCCGATGCAGACACTGGTGATGGCGCATGCGGCGTTTGGGCATAATCATTTTTTCAAAAACAACTATCTGTTTCGTCAATGGACGGATGCGGATGGGATTCTGGAATATCTGCAATTCGCCAAAAGCTATATTGCGAAATGCGAGGAGAAACACGGGGCGCAATCAGTAGAGGAAATTCTGGATGCAGCCCATGCGCTGATGGATCATGGTGTGTTCCGCTACCGCAGGCCGCCGCCGCTATCGACGCGCGAGGAAGAAAGCAAGCGCCGCGCCCGCGAAGACTATGAAGCGCGGACATTCAACGACCTGTGGCGCACCCTGCCCGCCAGGGGCAAGGATACTGTTGCGAGCGAAAGTGCAGAAGAGCATGAGCAGCGCCGCAAAATTCTGAAGCTGCCGCAGGAAAATATTCTTTATTTTCTGGAAAAATACAGCCCGGTTCTGGAAACCTGGCAACGCGAGCTTTTGCATATTGTGCGCACCATCGCGCAATATTTTTATCCTCAAAAACAGACCAAGGTGATGAACGAAGGCTGCGCATCTTTTGTGCATTATTACATTGCCAACAAACTGTATGATCAGGGCCGCATAACCGAGGGCGCGCTTCTGGAAATTCTGCACAGCCATTCCAGTGTGGTGATGCAGCCAGCCTATGATGATCCGCGCTATAGCGGCCTCAACCCTTATGCGCTGGGCTTTGAGATGATGTGCGACATTCAACGTATCTGCACCGAGCCGACGGACGAAGACCGGGAATGGTTTCCCGATCTTGCAGGCAGTGGCGACTGGCGGTCGGCGCTGCGCTATGCTTGGGCGAATTACCGTGATGAATCTTTTATTCTGCAATATCTCAGCCCGCATCTGATGCGAAAATTCCGCATGTTCCTGATTACGGATAATGAAAATGAAAGTCAGTACAAGGTGTCAGGCATTCATGACGAGGCCGGTTTTCGCAAGGTGCGCGCGGCCCTTGCGCAGTCCTACGAAATTGGACGGCTTGACCCGGACATTCAGGTGGTTGACGCCGATCTGAAAGGCGACCGCTGCCTTACCTTGCGGCATCTGGCGCTGGACAGGATTCCGCTGGAAACCAAAGAGCGTGACCAGGCGCTGAAACATTTGCGGCGGTTATGGGGCTATGATGTCAGCATTGAAAGCGTTGATCGCGACACAGGCGCGCTGATTTCCGAAGCGCGGCTGACAGCGGATCGGCTTGAAGCAAGTATCCGGTAGATCGACTTGACAAAAAGCCCGTCCATTTCTGGCCGGGCTTTTTGTGTGCGCGATGCTTTTTTATTTGCGTGACGCCAGGGGTACATATTTGCGTTCGTTGGCGCCCTGGTACAATTGCCGGGGGCGGCCGATTTTTCTGCCGGGATCGGTGATCATTTCGTTCCATTGCGCAACCCAGCCAACGGTGCGGGCAACAGCAAAAATCACCGTGAACATGGAGGGCGGGAAGCCCAGCGCACGCTCAATAATGCCGGAATAGAAATCAACATTCGGGTAAAGCTGACGGTCGATGAAATATTTGTCATTCAGCGCAATTTTCTCAAGCTCCATTGCGATCTGCAACAGCGGATCATGCTTGATGCCCAGCACACCCAGCACTTCGTGGCAGGTTTTGCGCATGACCGTGGCGCGCGGGTCATAATTCTTGTACACGCGGTGGCCAAAGCCCATCAGTTTGCTGTGATCGTTCTTATCCTTGGCGCGGGCGATAAACTCGCCAATATTGTCCACAGAGCCAATGGATTGCAGCATGTTCAGCGCCGCTTCGTTGGCGCCGCCATGGCTTGGCCCCCACAGGCTGGCGATGCCGGCCGCGATACACGCAAAAGGATTGGCCTCGGATGAACCCGCCAGACGTACGGTTGAGGTCGATGCGTTCTGTTCATGATCCGCATGCAGAATAAAAATCCGGTCCATGGCGCGCGCAATCACCGGATTGACCTTGTATTCTTCCGCCGGCACGGAAAAGCACATATGCAGGAAGTTTTCTGCATAGCTGAGTTCATTACGCGGATAGACGAAGGGCTGCCCCAGCGAATATTTATAGGCGAGCGCCGCAATCGTCGGCATTTTGGCGATCATGCGGTAACTGGCGACCATGCGCTGATGCGGGTCGTTAATGTCGGTTGAGTCATGATAAAACGCGGACAGGGCGCCAACCACGCCGCACATCACGGCCATTGGATGGCTGTCGCGGCGAAAGCCCCGGAACACCGTGATAATCTGCTCATGCAGCATGGTGTGCATGGTGATGTCACGGACGAATTTTTCCTTTTGCTTTTTGTTGGGCAGTTCGCCTTCCAGCAAAAGATAAGAAGTTTCCATGAAGTCGCTTTTTATGGCGAGTTCATCAATGGAATAACCGCGATGGCGCAGGATGCCCGCGTCGCCGTCAATATAGGTGATTTTGGAATCGCAGCTTGCGGTGGAGGTGAAGCCCGGATCATAGGTGAACATTCCGGTTTCGGCATACAGCTTGCGCACATCAATGACGCTGGGGCCTTCGCTGCCATGTATGACCGGCAGTTCCAGTGTTTTGCCGCCATAGGTCAGTGTGACGGAGTTAATTTTCTTTGCCGCTGCCGGTTTTGCAGCTTTTTCCGGTTTTGCCTTCGGCTTCGTTTTTGCGGTTGTTTTTGCCTTGCTCATCCAAAACTCCTTTTTACGGTGGTTTCACGCGCCCACTCTACGACACTATCGCATAGATATTAATCATATACATGCTGCACCGCACAAGATAGTAGCACAAGAGATAAACGATTAAATCAAAGGCTTTGGTCCTGGATGCGGGCCACGCTTTCTTTCTGGCCAAGGGCGAACAGGACGTCAAAAATTCCCGGTGATGTCGTCGAACCCGTCAGCGCGGCGCGCAAAGGCTGCGCCGCCTGGCCCAGTTTCATGCCGTTTGCCCCGGCAAATTCGCGTATGCAGGCCTCAATGGTTTCGGTCGTCCAGATGTTCAGGTCTGCAAGCGCCACAGCCAGTCCCTTCAGGCGTCCGCGCGCCTCCGGCGTTAACAGTTTAGCGGCTGTTTCTTCTATTGCCAGTGGCCGCTGTGCGAACAAAAAACCTGCGTTTTTGGCAAGCTCCACCAGATTGGTGGCGCGTTCTTTTAATCCGGGCAGGGCGGTTTCAAGCCGTACGCGCCCCGCTGCGTCCACTTCCTTCCCGTTCAGCCGGGCAAGGGTTTTTAGAAGTTCGGGCAACAGGGCGTCGGGCGCCTTTTCGCGCATATAAACGCCATTGAGGTTTTCCAGCTTGGCAAAGTCAAACCGCGCGGCGGATTTTCCAATGCCCGCCAGATCAAACCATTCGATGGCCTGTTCTGTGGAGATGATTTCGTCATCCCCGTGCGCCCAACCCAGGCGCAACAGATAATTGCGCATCGCATCGGGCAAATAGCCCATATCGCGATAGGCGTCCACGCCCAGCGCGCCATGACGTTTCGACAGCTTTGTCCCATCCGGCCCCAGGATCATGGGCAGATGGGCAAACACCGGTTCCGGCCAGCCCATGGCGTGATAAATCTGCAATTGCCGCGCGGTATTGGTGAAATGATCATCGCCCCGGATCACATGGCTGATCGCCATGTCATGATCATCGACAACGACCGAAAGCATATAGGTGGGCGTGCCGTCGCTGCGCAGCAGAACGAAATCATCCAGTTGCGTATTGCTGAAACTGACCTTTCCCAGCACCTGGTCATCAACCACAGTATCGCCGGTTTGCGGAACCTTAATGCGCACCACCGGCGGCACACCGGCGGGCGCACTGGATGGATCCCGGTCGCGCCACATCCCGTTATAAACGGGCGGCTTGCCCTGGGCGCGCGCGGTTTCGCGCATCGCTTCCAGTTCGTCCTGGGAGCAATAGCAGTGATAGGCTTTGCCTGCCGCCAGTAATTGCCGCGCCACTTCGGCGTGCCGTTCACGAAGTGCAAACTGAAAAATCGGCGGCGCATCGGCCTCCAGCCCCAGCCAGGCCATGCCTTCTATAATCGCGTCGATGGCCGCCTGGGTTGAACGTTCACGGTCCGTGTCTTCGATGCGCAACAGAAATGTGCCGCCATGATGGCGCGCGAACAGCCAGTTGAACAATGCCGTGCGCGCACCGCCAATATGCAGAAAGCCGGTGGGCGACGGGGCAAAGCGGGTAATGATGGGCCGGGTTTGGGGCATGGATAACAGCGATTCTCACAAGGGGTTGATTAATCCCGCCATGCTTAGCACACTTGCTGTCCAGGGGTTAAGTAGGGGTATTGCAGGTGGCGGTGGGAATAGTCGCGCCGGGGATGCGTGTACGCATGCGGCGGCTTGCGGAACTATCCATTGCGTCGGTTTGGGCAGGTGTCCGCGAGAGTTTTCTGGCGGATCGTCCGCGTTGGGCGCTTTGGCTGCCGGTGTTATTATCGGTGGGCATCGGAATTTATTTTGCGCTGCCGTGGGAGCCATTAGCCTATGCGGGTATGGTCGCAGCGGGGTTGCTGGCGGCGTCGGTTTATGTTTTTCGCCACCGGCCGGGTTTGCAACTTTTGCTGATAGGCCTGATGTTGATCGCGACAGGGTTCAGCGCGGTGCAATGGCGCAGCTTCACGCGGGATGCGCCGCTCATTGTGACGCGGCTGGGGCCGGTCAATATATCGGGACAGTTGATCGCTCTGGAACGCCAGGATGATGGGGTGCGCTATCTTATCGCGCCAGATACAATTGACCGGCTTACGCCCGGACAAATTCCGGCCCGCATCCGGTTGCGCCTGAGCGGCAAGGCCCGCGCCGATGCGAACCTTGTTGCGGGTGACAGGGTGCAGCTTCGCGCGGTATTGATGCCGCCGCCGGGGCCGGTGATGCCGGGGGGATTTGATTATGGCCGCATGTTGTGGTTTGAACGCATCGGCGCGGTTGGCTTTATTATTTCGCCGCCGCATCTGGTGGCCGCCCTACGTCCGGACAATTTTGTTCAGCGTATGGAGCTTCGCCTGACTGCCCTGCGCGACCGGCTGACGGCGCGGGTGATTGCGGGCATTCCCGGCGATGCGGGGGTGCTGGCCGCCGCCCTGATGACCGGCGACCGGGCGGCCATATCCGATGATGTTAACAGCGCCATGAAAAATTCCGGGCTGGCGCATCTGATTTCGATATCCGGCCTGCATATGGGCATGGTGGCGGGCATTCTGTTTTTTTCGCTGCGCGCGGTGCTGGCGCTGATTGAACCGGTGGCGTTGCGCTATCCGATCAAAAAATGGTCGGCCGCTTTTGCCATGATCGGGGCGTTTCTGTATCTGCTGATTTCGGGATCATCGATCCCCACCCAGCGATCCTTTTTCATGACAGGGCTGGTGCTGATGGCGGTAATGCTGGATCGCACGGCAATTTCCATGCGCACGATCATGCTGGCCGCCAGTGTGATTTTACTGATGGCGCCGGAAAGCCTGCTCAGCGCCAGCTTTCAGATGTCATTTGCCGCCGTGATTGCACTGGTGGCGCTGTATGAAAATTTCAGCGCGCAACTGTCTTACAGCACGGGCGAAGATGGATGGTTCCGGCGCAGTGCGAAATATGTGTCGGCCATGCTGGCGTCCAGCCTCGTCGCGGGTCTCGCCACCGCGCCGTTTGCGGCGTTTCATTTTAACCGTTTCACTGTGTACGGATTGCTTGCCAATATGCTGGCGGTGCCGTTGACGGGCGCTGTGATTATGCCCTGCGCCATTGCCGCATTCCTGTTGATGCCATTTGGTTTGGAGTGGTTGGCGCTGCGGCCCATGGGCTGGGGCGTGCAATGGGTGATTGAGATCGCCTATTGGGTGTCGGGGCTGCCCGGCGCAGTCATGGCGGTGGGGCAGGCGCCAGACGCCGTATTGCTGCTGATTGTTGGCGGCGGGCTGTGGCTTTGTCTGTGGGAACGCGGCTGGCGATGGGCGGGCTTTGCGCCGATAGTGCTTGGGCTTTTCGTATGGATGGGCGGCGCGTCATTTCGCCCGGATATTTTGGTCGAAGGGCAGGGGCGCCTGATCGCGGTGCGCAATCAAGCTGGCGATCTGATTGTGAACAGCGCAACTGCGGCCCGCCACGCTGGTGAAGAATGGGCAAAACAGGAAGGCCTGATGGGGCGTCTATTGACAGTACGCGATGATCCGCTTGCCGCCTGTGACGCGCAGGGCTGCATGTTTACGGCGGAAAACGGTGAGACGATTGCGTTTGTGCGCAATGCCAACGCGCTTGATGAGGATTGCGCAAAGGCCAGCATCGTCATAGCCAGCGTCGCGGCAATAAAATGTAAAGGCCCACGACTGGTCATTGATGCGCGCGATCTATATTTTGGCGGCAGCCATGCGCTATGGTTCGAGGGCGATGGCATAAATGTGGAAACCGTTGCCGGACGGCGCAGTCAGCGTCCCTGGGTTCCAGTGGTGGAGTAAGGTTGCGTCATTGCGAGCGAAGCGCGGCAATCCAGCTGTCACAAATATAGGCTTTCCTGTGTGACTCTGGATTGCCGCGCTTCGCTCGCAATGACGTATGAATTAAATGTTCAGTCTACGAATTAATATCATCATGGCTGTGAGGGAATCATGAACACGCCACATCTAAACGTCATTCAGCAACCGGGCGACGCCCAAGTAACGGAGCTGAGAGAGTACCTGCGCCGTTATAATATTTCACTCGCGGGCGAATATTCTTCGCCTTCATTTTTAATCACGCATCGCTCAGACAAAGATGAATTGATGGGTGGTGTTTTTGCATTTATGCGGTTTCAATGGCTGGTGATTGACGTGCTGTGGGTGCATGAGACACAGCGCCGGCGGGGATTGGGGGCGCTGCTCTTGCAAGAAGCCGAAGGGATTGCCCTTTCGCAGGGTATCAAACGATTTCGCCTCAACACGGGAAGCTTTCAAAC
Source organism: Pseudomonadota bacterium (assembly GCA_049325255.1). GTDB lineage: Bacteria > Pseudomonadota > Alphaproteobacteria > UBA11222 > UBA11222 > UBA11222. Next base: position 36,945 of record JBMOMW010000052.1, read on the forward strand.
CGGGTTGGGGTTGTATCAGAAGCAGGGATACGAAATTTTTGCGCAACTGCCATGCACTAATCCGGTGAATAGCAGGATGTTTGAGTTCACTGACTATTATCTGAAAAAGGAAGTGGAGTGATTTTTGTAGGAGTGATTTTTGTATTGGCAACGATACTCCCTCCAGTGTCATTGCGAGCGAAGCGCGGCAATCCAGAATCACAAAACACTGGCCTCTGCGTGTGACTCTGGATTGCCGCGTCGCTTCGCTCCTCGCAATGACGCAGAAAATGTTACGCCTCAATTAAAACCGCCCAGTCTACTCCTCCAGCAACCGCCGCGTAATCACCTGGGCCTGAATTTCGCCTGCGCCCTCAAAAATATTCAGGATGCGTGCATCGCACAGGACGCGGCTGATGGGGTATTCCAGGGCGAAGCCGTTGCCGCCATGGATCTGTAGCGCGTTGTCGGCGCACATCCAGGCGATGCGGGCGCCCAGCAGTTTCGCCATGCCCGCTTCGAGATCGCAGCGCAGGCCATCATCCTTGCGGCGCGCGGAATAATAGGTCAGTTGCCGGGCGATCATGATTTCCACCGCCATCCAGGCGATCTTGCCGCTGACGCGCGGAAAACTGTAAATCGGCTTGCCGAATTGCAGGCGCTCCTGGCCATATTTCAGGCCCAGTTCCAGCGCGCATTGCGCCACGCCAATGGCGCGGGCGGCGGTCTGGATGCGCGCGCTTTCAAAGGTTTTCATCAGCGATTTGAAACCCTCTCCTTCTTTTTCGCCCAGCAGGTTTTTGGCGGGTACTTCAAAACCGTCAAACGCCAGTTCATATTCTTTCATGCCGCGATAGCCGAGCACTTCGATTTCGCCGCCGGTCATACCTTGCGCCGGAAATAAATTATCGTCTGCGCCGCGTGGTTTTTCGGCAAGGAACATGGACAGGCCCTTATAGCCCGGCTCAAGCGGATCGGTGCGCACCAGCAGAGTCATCATATCGGTGCGCGACGCATGGGTGATCCAGGTCTTGTTGCCGGTGATCTTGTACACATCGCCGTCTTTCACAGCGCGGGTGCGCAATGTCGCCAGATCGGAACCGGTATTGGGTTCGGTAAACACAGCGGTCGGCAGAATTTCGGCGCTGGCAAGTTTGGGAAGGTAATAGGATTTTTGTGCATCCGTGCCGCTGCCCATGATCAGTTCGGCGGCAATTTCCGAACGGGTGCCGAGCGAGCCGACGCCAATATAGCCCCGGCTTAATTCTTCTGACACCACGCACATGGCCATTTTGCCAAGGCCAAGGCCGCCCAATTGTTCCGGGATGGTCAGGCCGAACACGCCCAACTCGCCCATCTGGTTGACCACCTCAATGGGGATCAGCTCATTTTTCATGTGCCAGTCATGGGCGAAGGGCGCAACGCGCTCTTCGGCGAAACGGTGAAACTGCTCGCGGATCATGGTGTGGGTTTCATCCAGTCCGGTGTTGCCAAAAGTGATGGCGCCGCTATTGTCGCTGATCAGTTGCGCAATGCGTTCGCGTACGGCGGCTGTGTTGCCGGTGCGGATCAGGACATTCACCGCATCGGTGAAAAATGCGGTTAGTTGGGCCTGCGTCACACCCATGTCCTGCGGGCGCACCACTTCGCCTTGGTTCATGGCAATGCCGCCCGCCATCTGGGAGAGATATTCGCCAAAGGCTGCTTGCAGGATCAGTGCTTCTAATTCACCAAAGCGGCCTTCTGTTTGCAGGCGGGTGGCCCAGCCATGCATTTCACGCAGGCTTTCCACATAGGTCGCCATCCAGGCCAGCCCATGCGCCTGAAACTGGTTCTGCTCCAGCAGATCGGCGGACACCGCGCCTTTTACACTCAATAATGCGCGCACGGCCTCGCGCGCGGCCAGCAACAGCGCCTCGGCGGCGGGTAAGCTGGCGGCGCAAGCAGCGATGGGATTTGCAATTAATGGCGATAGGGTCTGTGACATGAAGCTTTTCCGTATTGGCGATATGAAGGATTGGGCGCTTTATAGCGGTAAAATGGTCATTCAGCCAGCAACTCGCCTGCTGCTGAAACATTAATTTTCTGTCATCTTGAACGAAGTGAAGGATCCCCGCCGCAGACAAGATCCTTCACTTCGTTCAAGATGACAATTTTGGGTAACTGTCGTGAGGAGTAAGCATGTCCAGACCGGCGATTTCGGCACATTATCTGGCGGACGAGGCAGCAACCGTAACGGCGCTGCTGGCCGAGGCGCTGCTGGCTGACGAGGCGGCGGCGCGGGTAACCGCACTTGCGACAGGCCTTGTTGAACATATCCGCGCCCATCGCCGCCCGGCGGGGGGGATTGATGTTTTTCTGCGTGAATATGCGCTGAGCAGCGAAGAGGGCGTGGCGCTGATGTGCCTGGCCGAAGCGCTGTTGCGCATTCCCGACAGCGCCACAGTCGATGCGCTGATCCGCGACAAGATCGCGCCCGCGAATTGGGAGCGTCATATTGGCCATTCCGATTCCTGGTTCGTGAACGCGTCGACATTGGGCTTGATGCTGACCGGGCGCATTGTGCGGCTGGAGGAAACTGCGGACGCGGGAAATTTCTTTGGCCGCCTGATTGCGCGCAGTGGCGAACCGGTTATCCGTCAGGCGCTGTTGCACGCCATGCGCATTATGGGCCGGCAATTTGTGCTGGGCCGCACGATGGATGAAGCGGTTGCACATGCGAAAGTAGATGCGGCGAATGGGTATCGCCATTCGTTTGACATGCTGGGCGAAGGGGCGCGCACGGCGCATCAGGCAGCGCAGCATTTTCAGGCTTATGCGGATTCAATCCGTACATTGAGCATTTCTGGCGGGCTGCATGCACCCGGTATATCGGTCAAGCTGTCGGCGCTGCATCCGCGTTTTGAACAAGCGCAGGCCGGGCGGGTGATAGTGGAATTGACGCCGCGGCTGGCGGAACTGGCGGCGTTGGCGCGTGCGGCGAATATCGATCTGACCATTGATGCGGAAGAATCTGAGCGGCTGGACCTTACGCTGGATGTGTTTTCGGTCGTGCATGCTGGTCTCAAGGGCTGGGAAGGTTTTGGTCTGGTGGTGCAGGCCTATCAAAAGCGCGCGCCCGCCGTGCTGGACTGGTTGATTGCATTGGCAAGGCAGAGCGGCGCGCGCATTCCGGTGCGGCTGGTCAAGGGCGCTTACTGGGACAGCGAAATCAAGCGCGCGCAGGAACGCGGGCTTGCCGCCTATCCGGTGTTTACGCGCAAGGTGGCGACGGACGTTTCCTGGCTGGCCTGCGCGGCGCGCATGATTGCGGCTGGCGGCTGGCTGAAACCGCAATTCGCCACCCATAATGCGCACAGCGTGGCGGCGATTCTGGCGATGACCGGCGCGGATCGAGGCGTATCTTCGGTTGAGTTTGAGTTTCAGCGCCTGCATGGCATGGGCGCGCCGCTGCATAATTTCGTGATGCAGGCGCATGGGACTTCCTGCCGCATCTATGCCCCGGTGGGAAGCCATGAGGATCTGCTGGCCTATCTGGTGCGCAGGCTGCTGGAAAATGGCGCAAACAGTTCTTTCGTCAACCGTTTGAGTGATGACGCCGCGCCCATCGCGGATATTGTGCGCGATCCCTGTGCGGTTATTGCACAATTGCAGCACATCCCCAATCCACATATTCCGTTGCCTGAACATCTGTATGGGGAAGAACGGCGCAATTCCGCTGGCGTTCTGCTGAGCGATCCGGCGGTGCTGACGCCGCTCTTGCAGGAGATCGAGGCGAGCCTCAAGGCGCCGCACCAGGCCGGGCCATTGGTGGACGCAACAATCCATAAAGGCCCGCGAGAAACCGTGTGCGACCCCGCGGATATCAGCAGTGTGGTTGGGCATCTGGCCATGGCCGATGGCGCGGCGCTTGAGAATGCGCTAGTCAGCGCATCAGGCGCCGCCTCGTCTTGGGATGCAGTGGGCGCAAATGTGCGGGCGGAAATTCTGGATCGCGCTGCACGATTGTTTGAAGCCAACCGCGCCGAATTGATGGGACTGTGCGTGCGCGAAGCGGGCAAAACGCTGCCCGATGCGCTGTCTGAACTGCGCGAAGCGGTGGATTTTCTGCGTTATTATGCGGCGCGGGCGCGGGCCGAATTTGATGCACCGCAGTCCTTGCCGGGGCCGGTGGGCGAGCGTAATGAAATTTCGCTGCATGGGCGCGGCGTGTTCTGCTGCATCAGCCCGTGGAATTTTCCGCTGGCGATTTTTACCGGGCAGGTGGCGGCGGCGCTGGCGGCGGGGAATGCGGTGCTGGCTAAACCGGCGGAACAGACCAGCCTGATCGCCTATCGCGCCGTGCAATTGTTGCATCAGGCGGGTGTGCCGCCACAGGTTTTGCATCTGCTGCCGGGAGCGGGCGAACTGGTTGGCGCCGCGCTTGTCAGCGATACGCGGATTGCGGGCGTCGCCTTTACCGGCTCAACCGAAGTCGCCCGCGCGATCAACCTGCGTCTGGCGCAACGCGCAGGACCGATCGTCCCGTTCATTGCCGAGACCGGCGGACAGAACGTCATGATTGCGGATTCCTCGGCATTGCCGGAACAATTGACAGATGACATGATCCGTTCCGCCTTTAACAGTGCGGGTCAGCGCTGTTCGGCGCTGCGGATATTATTCATCCAGGAAGAGGCCGCCCCCCGGGTGCTGGAAATGCTGGCGGGCGCGATGGCGGAATTGCGGATCGGCGATCCGATGCAACCAGACACCGATATCGGCCCGCTGATTGATGCGCAGGCGTTGAACGCGCTCAATGCCCATGCCGCGCGCATGTCCATTGCCGGGAAACTGATCGCCGAGACGCCATTGCCACCTGATTTGGCGCAAGGTTATTATTTTGCACCGCGCGCGTTCGAGATTGACGGTCTGGCGCATTTGACAGACGAGGTTTTCGGTCCCATCCTGCATGTCATCCGCTACCGGGCGGATCAACTCGATAAAGTATGCGTGGCGATCAACGCACTGGGATATGGTCTGACTCTTGGGATTCACTCGCGCATCGAAGGACGGGTACGGGAGATTTGCGCCCGGATGCGGGTGGGCAACATCTATATCAACCGTAACATGATAGGCGCGGTGGTTGGTTCTCAGCCCTTTGGCGGGGAGGGGCTTTCGGGAACTGGCCCAAAGGCGGGGGGGCCGCGCTATCTGCACCGTTTCGCCACAGAACGTACGCGCTCGACCGATACTACTGCCGCTGGAGGAAACGCAACCCTGCTGTCCCTGTGCGAGTATTGATGACTGATCTATCAGTTGACCCGGGACCCGCCACGAGGCACAATCACGCCAGACCAATTCCACTATATCAGACGGGGAGAGACGCGCCATGAAAGCAGCAGTATTACGCGAGGCTAAAAAGCCAATGCAGATCGAAGACGTGAAAATTTCGAAGCCCGGCCCGCATGAGGTTCTGATCCGCACCGCCGCCGCGGGTATCTGCCACAGTGATCTGCATATTGCCGATGGGCTGTTTCCGTTTCCGTTGCCCACCGTGCTGGGGCATGAATCGGCGGGCATTGTCGAGGCAGTTGGTTCTGACGTGCGCTATGTGCAAAAAGGCGATCATGTTATCACCTGCCTGTCCGTATTCTGTGGCCATTGCGAGCATTGCCTGACCGGCCATATGTCGCGTTGCATGACCGATGAATGGGCGCGCGGCCCGCAAGATGAACCGCGCCTGTCATCGGACAAAGGCAAGATGAACCAGTTCATCAATCTGTCGTCCTACGCGGAACAATTGCTGGTGTCGGAGCACAATATTGTGAAAATCCGCAAGGACATGCCGCTGGACAAGGCCTGTGTGATCGGCTGCGGCGTAATGACCGGCTTCGGCGCGGCCATCCACACCGCCAAGGTCGAACCGGGCTCCACTGTCGCGGTTGTCGGCTGCGGCGGCATCGGGCTGAGCGCCATCAATGGCGCGGCGGTTGCGGGCGCGGGCCGCATCATCGCCATTGACATGCTTGGCTCGAAGCTGAACCTGGCCAAGGAATTTGGCGCCACCGACGTTATCAACGCCAAGGACGGCGATGTGGTCAACAAAGTTCGCGAATTGACCGGTGGCGGCGTGCACTATTCCTTTGAGGCCATCGGCATGAAGAAAACCGCCGAGGATTGTTTCAGCATGTTGCGCGCGGGCGGCGTCGCCACCATTATCGGCATGATCCCGATCGGCACCAATATTGAAATTCACGGCCCGGAACTGTTGCAGGAAAAGAAGATGCAGGGATCGATGATGGGCTCCAACCGCTTCCGCGTTGACATGCCACGGCTGGTGGACTTCTATCTTGCGGGAAGGCTGAAGCTTGATTTGCTGGTGTCGCACACCATCAAGCTCAATCAGATCAACGAAGCATTTGACACCCTGCGCAAGGGCGAAGTGGCGCGTCAGGTTATCAAGTTCGACGTCTGATCAGGCATTCATACTCTATAACTTCGTTCTCTATAACATCGTTACAAACAGGGAGATCACCGGCATGAAAGCGGCCGTACTACGCGAAACTAAAAAGCCATTGCAGATTGAAGATGTGCAAATTTCCAAACCCGGACCGCATGAGGTGCTGATTCGCACAGTCGCTGCCGGTATCTGCCACAGCGATCTGCATTTTGCGGATGGGCTTTATCCCTATCCGCTGCCCTGCGTGCTGGGCCATGAATCGGCGGGTATTGTCGAAGAGGTTGGCTCGGATGTGCGCTATGTGCAGAAGGGTGATCATGTCATCACCTGCCTGTCTGTGTTCTGTGGCCATTGCGAGCATTGCCTGACCGGGCATATGTCGCGCTGCATGACCGACGAACATCAGCGCGGCCCCAAAGAGGCGCAACGCCTCTCCTCTGGCGGTGGCGCGATGCATCAGTTTCTGAATGTGTCATCCTATGCGGAGCAACTGGTGGTGTCCGAACACGCCATTGTCAAAATCCGCAAGGACATGCCGCTGGACCGCGCGGCGCTGATCGGCTGCGGCGTGATGACCGGGGTTGGCGCGGCGTTCCACACGGCCAAAGTCGAACCGGGCACCACTGTTGCTGTGGTGGGCTGTGGCGGTATTGGCCTGAGCGCCATCAATGGCGCGGCCATTGCCGGTGCGGGCCGCATCATCGCCATTGACATGGTCGGCTCCAAGCTGAACCTGGCGAAGGAATTCGGCGCCACAGACGTGATCAACGCCGCAGACGGCGACGTGGTGAAAAAAGTGCAGGAAATGACCGGCGGCGGTGTGCATTACTCCTTCGAGGCCATTGGCCTCAAACAAACTGCGGAGCAGTGCTTCAAAATGCTGCGCTCCGGCGGCGCGGCCACCATCATCGGCATGATTCCGGTTGGCACCAAAATCGAAATTCACGGCCCTGAAATGTTGCAGGAAAAGAAAATCCAGGGATCCATGATGGGCTCCAACCGCTTCCGCGTCGATATGCCGCGTCTGGTGGATTTCTATCTGGCGGGCAGGCTGAAACTGGACCAGATGATATCGAGCCACATCAAGCTGAAGGATATCAATGACGGTTTCGACACGCTTCGCAAAGGCGAAGTGGCGCGCCAGATCATCATGTTTGATAACTAACGGTACGTTCTGATCAGGTTGAACCGCAGCACACACAGTGTCACCCCGGATTTATTCCGGGGCGATAGGTTGGGGTACGGGATATGCGCTTGCCAAAGCGTAGCAGGGCAGATTCGATCATAAGAAACTCAAGCAGCGGGGAGATCACATGCCAAATCTAAGCGGAAAAGTCGCCATCGTCACCGGCGCGGGGCAGGGTATCGGCAAGGGCATCGCTATGGTGCTGGCCAAAGCGGGCGCAGATATCGTCGTTGGCGAAATGGTCCAGGACCGCATCGCGGGCACAGTGGCCGAGATTGAAAAACTGCAACGCAAGGCCATCGGCGTGCAGTTCGATGTGCGCAATCGGGGGCAGGTCGATAATCTGGTCGCCGCAGCCATGAGGAAATTCGGCAAGATCGATATTCTGGTCAACAATGCGGGCAATGACATTGTGCGCGATCTGGTCGATATCACAGATGAGGAATGGGATTTGCAGATTGATGTTAATCTGAAGGGGCCATTCCAGATGTGTCGCGCAGTATTGCCGCACATGATCAAGGCCGGAAATGGCGGGGCCATCGTCAATATTGCGTCCATCGCGGGCTATATTTCTTATCCGAAAGGTGCGGCCTATGCTGCTGCCAAAGCCGGCCTTATGGCCCTGACCCGTGCGCTGGCGGGCGAAGTGGCGAAGCATAAAATTCGTGTCAACGCTGTGGCGCCCGGTCCCATCGACACACCGCTGCTGCATGAAGTACTGGACGCCATGCCGAATGCGCAAAGTACGGCTTTGGTTGGCAGTGTGCCGCTCGGCCGCCTGGGTCTGCCGGAAGATATCGCCAACGCCGTGGCGTTTCTGGCGTCAGAAGAAGCCAGCTATATCACCGGTGACACAATGTGCGTCGGCGGCGGCATGTATATGCATTAAATCTTCTGATCATATTCGCCGACATCGGGGAACGTGCTGAGCCTTGCGTCGATCTCGGCGAACATGTCGCGCATTTTTTGTTCGGACACCGGGCTTTCCACCACCACCACCAGCGAGGGTTTGTTGCTGGAGGCGCGCACGAGGCCCCAGGTGCCGTCTTCCAGTACGACGCGCACGCCATTGACGGTAACGACTTCGCGGATTTTCTGGCCCAGCAATTTGCCGCCATCCGCCGCCAGCTTCACATAATGTTCCGAGACTTTATCGACGACGCCATATTTGGTTTCGTCGGGGCAGAACGGGGCCATTGTGGGCGAACCCCAGGTCATTGGCAAAGCGCGGCGCAGGTCCGCCATTTTCTTGCCGGGATTATTATCCAGGAAGCGGCACACGGCCAGCGCCGACACCAGCCCGTCATCATAACCATGGCCGAACGGCGGGTTGAAAAAATAATGTCCGCTTTTTTCGAAACCGGCCAGCGCATTTAATTCCTTGACGCGCCGCTTCATGTGCGAATGGCCGGTTTTCCAGTAATCGATCTTTGCGCCGTTGGCGCGCAACACATCATCGGTCTGGTACAGGCCGGTGGATTTTACATCGACGACAAAGGTTGAGTTTGGATGTTGCGCGGAAAAATCCCGCGCCAGAAACAGGCCGATTTTGTCGGCGAAAATTTCCTCGCCCTCATTGTCCACGACGCCGCAGCGGTCGCCATCGCCGTCAAAGGCCAGCCCCACATCCGCCTTCGCCGCCAGCACCGCATCGCGCAGCGCATGCAGCATTTTCATATCTTCCGGGTTCGGATTATGATTGGGAAAGGTGAAATCAAGCCCGCAATCCAGCTCCACAACTTCCGCCCCAATGGCGCGCAGCGCGTCGGGGGCGAACAGACCGGCGGTGCCATTGCCACACGCCGCCACCACTTTTAACTTGTGCTTCAGCTTGAAATTCCGGGTCATGTCGGCCAGATATTTTGCGCGCAGATCTGGCACGAACTTATACGCGCCGCGCCCTTCAATGAAACCGGCGGACAGCACAATTTCCTTTAACTGCGCCATCTGATCCGGGCCGTGGGTCAGCGGGCGCTCCATGCCGATCTTTACGCCGGTCCAGCCATTGTCATTATGGCTGGCGGTCACCATGGCGACGGCGGGAACGTCCAGTGCGAACTGCGCGAAATAGGCCATTGGCGACAGCGCCAGACCAATATCGAACACCTCGCAGCCGGACGCCATCAGTCCGGTGATCAGCGCATATTTAATCGACTGGCTGTAGGAGCGGTAATCATGCCCGACCACCACCGCCGGGCGAACGCCCAGCCGGCTCATTTGCGTGGCGATGCCCATGCCCAGCGCCTGAATGCCCATCAGATTGACATCCTGGGGAAACAGCCAGCGCGCGTCATATTCGCGAAAGCCCGTTGCCTTGGCCAGCGGCGTTACTTCAAATTCAGGTGTGTTCGATTTCAGATCGGCTTGCGGCTTGGGGAACATGGTTGCGTCCTGTTGGGTGAGAATGAATTGTTTTTACGTGCAGGGATGAAAGATAGCAAAAGTTAATCGCGCAGGATAAGCACACCGTCGCCCATTTCAAAGCTGCCGATGGAGTTCAGAAACGACATGCCCAGCAGGGATTGCTCCAACTCACCATCGCGAGCCACAAGCGCCTGCACATTCTTTCGGCTGATCGATCCAATGCTGAGTTCTTTGAGGGTTACTCGCGCAGCTTTCGTGTTCCCGTTTGCAGTGCTGACGGTCATATCGAAATTTAGTTTTTTCAGGTCAAAGCCCAACCGTTGGGCGTCGAATGCGCTCAGGCCCACGATCGATGCGCCAGTGTCCACCAGAAAGCGCACATGGGTTCCGTTCACTGCGGCGTCCGCCAGAAAATGCCCGCCTTCTATTGCACGCAAATAGACCGTGCCATTTGGTGTTTTGGTGACTGTGGGGGAGTTGGACGTGGCTGACAATGGCAGGGTCGGGAAGGTTTCGCCAGCCACCCGAACCGCCATCCCCATAAATTCATTCCGGTAGGAAAACAGGGCGAGCAGTATGAATAGCGCGCCAGCCCAGATCAGGGCCTGTTTTAACGCAAGGCTGACGCCGCCATTCCAGCCCATAACGAAACCGCTTCCCGCGAGGGTTAACACCAGCACGCCTTGCACCAGGCGCGCCTGATCGCCCTCGCTGCCAATCGCACCGGGGAATTGCTGGAACAGCAAAAACAGGCCACCGGCGATCACGATCAGCATCAGGGCGACGAGGCCCAGCCGGTTTGACATAGCAATACGCTCCAGAATCACCGTCTATTGTCCATATATAGAGCGGCTATTCTGGAATAAGCGTTAAATTTTGGCTTATTCGTAGTCGAAAGGTGAGAAATTCATCTCCCCGCCATCGGCGTAAAAATCCGCCCGGCGCTTGCCCAGCCTGTTCAGCACCGCTTCGCGTTCTTCATCCGTATAGCGCAGCCAGCGGGCGATTTCTTCCTGGCTGCGAAAACAGCCAGCGCAAAAGCCGGTCTGCTGGTTCATCTGGCAGACCTGGATACAGGGGGATTGGCGTTGTGGGGACAGGGCCATGGGACACTCACTGAAATTTAGTGGCCGGAATCTATGCTAATAGATTTAAGATTTCAAGAGGTTCTGGTGCGTTTTATGGACCATGGTCTGGGGTAAATTGACAACTGAAGAATGGTCGGGGAGACTGGATTCGAACCAGCGACCCTCTGCTCCCAAAGCAGATGCGCTACCAGGCTGCGCTACTCCCCGTCTGATCGGCTGTTCATTACCCTATGTAGGCGCCGCGCGCACCTTCATTAATGCGATATGTCGGTATTTTTTGTCTCATGCAGAAAAAACATGCCAATTATGCAGGTCATTAACGCCACAATGACGGGATACCACAGCCCATTATATATGTTTCCGGTGGAGGCGACGATGGCCGTGGCCAGCAGGGGCAGCATGCCGCCAAACCAGCCATTGCCGATATGATAGGGTAGGGACATTGAGGTGTAGCGGATTTTGGCCGGGAACAGTTCCACCAGATAAGCCGCCATTGGCCCATATACCATGGTCACATAAACCATCATGAGGATCAAAATCAGCTCGGCCACAACCCAGTTAACTTTGGCGGGGTCAGCATTGGCGGGAAGCCCGGCGGCGGTGAAAGCGGCCTGCCATTTGGCGGCGTCCCAGCCTTCAATCCTTGTATCGCCAATGCGCAGGCTGACTGGCTGCCCAGGCGTATCCTGCTGCTGGAATGAAACCCCCAGCTTGGTCACAAAATCCTGGGCGCGGTCACAGTCGGAAAATGTGGACCAGGGCCCAACAAAAATATGCAGATTACAGTGTGCGGCATCAGCCGTGACGATGATGTCATGGCGTTGTTGAAACGCCGCCAGATCCGGATTGATGGCATCGGTCAAGGCCATGAACAGCGGGAAAAATGTCAGGACGGCGATGGCGCAGCCCGCCATAATGATTTTTAGCCGCCCGATCCTGTCCGACAGCCAGCCAAAAAAGATAAACAATGGCGTGCCGGCCAGCAGGGCCAGCGCGATCAGCGCATAGGCCAGCAGAAAATCCAGCTTCAGCGTGATCTGCATGAAAAACAGCGCATAGAACTGTCCCGTATACCATACCACGCCCTGACCGGCGGTGGCGCCAAGCAACGCCAGCAGGACAAATTTGTTGTTTGGATAGTGCAGAAAGCTTTCCGTTAACGGGCTTTGCGATCCCCGGCCTTCATCCTTCATTTTTTGGAACACCGGTGATTCATTCAATCGCAGGCGGATCACGACCGAAAATGCCAGAAGGATGATCGATCCCAGAAATGGCGCCCGCCAGCCCCATTCCGCAAAAGCCTCTGCTTCCATGTAGATGCGGCAAAGCCCGATCACCAGCAGCGCCAGAAAGAAACCAATGGTGGCGGTGGTTTGAATAAAGCTGGTGGTGAAACCCCGCCTGTGATGTGCGGAATGTTCGGCAACATAGGTTGCCGCGCCGCCATATTCCCCGCCCAGCGCCAGCCCCTGCAACAGACGCAGGCTGACAAGCAATATGGGCGCCGACCAGCCTATAGTGGCGAATGTAGGCAGCAATCCAACCGCAAAGGTGGCGCTGCCCATTACAATGATGGTCACCAGAAACGCATATTTACGGCCCGTCAGATCGCCGACGCGGCCGAACACCAGTGCGCCGAATGGACGCACCAGAAAGCCGGCCGCATAGGTGGCGAAAGCGGACATCAGCGCCGCCATCTCATTGCCTGGCGGAAAGAACAATGTGGCGAAGAACGGCGCCAGCGTGGCGTACAGATAGAAATCATACCATTCAAACACAGTGCCAAGTGATGAGGAAAAGATGACAAATCTTTCCTCTTTGCCTATGCCCGGTTCTTTCGATGTGTCCACCGCTTCGCGCGATACCGTCTGCGTCAAAAAACTATCCCCCTAACGCTGCGCGCACTCCGGCAAGGGCTGCGTTAAAGCGTCCCGCCTGATAGGCTTCGTCTTTTGCAGTGGCGGCGTAAACCGCATCCAGAGCTTTGGAAAGTTCTTGCAACCGGGCATCGGGAATGGACTTTTCCGTCCTCATTGCAGCAACCAGCGTATCTATTGCCATTGCTGCCTGCTCCGCATCGGCATAATCGCTATAGTTCCCATCAAGACCAGCCTGCACCAACCCCTTGAGCATGGCTTGCATGACATCACCATCGAATGGGTTCGCGGCAAACTTCGTCACCATCTGATCGGTCAGTCCACGCAGGTCGCTTGCAGCGGCTGCAAGCTGTCCCATGCCAGCCGACCCATCGCGGTGCAGAATACGGGTTTTTGCGGCTATTGCCTGTCCAAGTGCGGGGTCAATAACCCTGGTCAGAACTTGCAGCATGACCAGACTTGAATCATTCACATGCGGCATGCCGGGGGTTTGCATCCCGTTGCCGCGTGGCTGCCAGTTCTGGTTGCTCATGGGGGTGTGGCAGGAGTGGCAATCGAACAGCACGAATTCAGGAAACAGCCCATCGCGATTGCGTTTGCTGTCCGCCAGCGCCGCCATATGCTCCCGCGCCATCATGGCCTGACCAATGGCCCATAATTTGACACCTGAAACAGCGCCTTTGCGTTTGCGGTAATCTTCATCGACCACAAAATGCGCAGGCTGTAACTGGGTGAATGTATCCAGCTCAAAGCTCATGCGCGGATGGCCTGCACCCATCATCCGGTGGGTGACGAATTTTTCCTGATTGCCAAAATGGCAGGACAGGCACAGGCCCGCCCGCACCGTGGGATCATCGGTGGCGGTCATGCCTTTGGCGACATTGTCGCTGTGCGCGGGTGCGGCGGTGTGGCTGCTCAGCCAGTTTTGGGCGCCGCCATGGCAGCCCTCACAGCCTACACCTTCGCTTATCTGAAAGCCGGGGCCGCGCTTGTTTGCTGGCGGATTATCCGTATGACAGTCCAGACAGATTTTGGCGGTATGGGCCTCGCCAATTCCCAGATTGCGGGCAATGCGTTTTGAAGTCTCGCTTAACAGCACCTCATAGGCCTTGGCGTGTTTATCCCGGCGCACCCAGGTCACATATTCATTAAGCTGAACATTTGTATCTGCGGTTGGCGTGGTGGCGCCGTGGCAGGTGCTGCCTGCACAGGAGGCGACGCCCAGATGCTGCCCATCCGTCCCCTCCCCGGCAGCCTGAACAGGCGAGACGAGGCTATACAGCAACAGCAACAAAGCAAACATAGGCAGCAGGCAGTTGTGCGCCAGTGTGCAATTTTTCATGTGCTGCCCCCTAAAAATGCTAAATATTTCAGTCACCGCGATATCCTTTATAGTCCGCGATGACTCCAGAATAATAGTCTAACAACGTTAAAATGTGATTCGCATGGCGGCCAAGCCAAAAATAGACCCTAAAGTGTAATGCAGGAGCTTGTGTGTCAATAAAAGGACAGGCAGGAGATATTCCGGGATTGATCACCGAAGCCCTTATGGCGCGCGGGGTTCTGCGTCCGGAACAGCTTGCCCGTGCGGCCGGTGCGCAACGGTCCAATGGCGGGCGGCTTGATCTGGCGCTCACGCAACTGGGCCTGGTCGCCGAACGCGACATGGCTCTGGCCTATGCCCAGGTTCTGGGATTGCCGTTGGCCACAGCAGATGGGTTTCCGGCCTCTCCGGTTTGGCCCGGCCGGCTTTCGCAGGCATTCCTGCGCAAGGCGCGCATTCTTCCGATTGCCGAGGAGGGGGGGCGGCTGGTTGTCGCCATGGCCGATCCGCTGGATGGGCAGGCCTGCGAGGCCCTGGTTCTGGCGCTGGGTTCGGCCCCGGTCATTCAGGTTGGGGTTCCCAGCGACATTGACGCCGCATTGCTGCGGCTTTACGGGTCCGCCGGATCGGCAATCCAGCCGTCGGCGCCAGCAGAAAATCTTGCAGCGGATGTGCAGTATTTACGTGAACAGGGCAGTGACGCAGCGGCGGTGCGGCTGGTCAACCAGATGATCGCGGGGGCGGTCACCGCCCAGGCTTCGGACATTCATATCGAGCCATTTGATGGCAGCCTGATGGTGCGGTACCGGATTGACGGGGTGCTGTCGGCGGTCACCGCGCCGGATTTTGCGCATTACCCGGCAATCATTGGCCGCATCAAAGTGCTGGCGGGCCTTGATATGGCCGAACGGCGCAAACCCCAGGACGGACGCTGCCTGATCAGCATTGAAGGCCGCCGCGTCGATCTGCGGGTATCCATTCTGCCAACCCTGCATGGCGAGGGCGTGGTGTTGCGGGTGCTGGATCAGACGCGCGCGCCGCTGAACCTTGGCCTGCTGGGCTTTGGGGGTGAATTACAGGCGCATATTGGCGGGGTGATCAGCCAGCCCCATGGCATTATGCTGGTCTGCGGTCCCACTGGCAGCGGCAAGACGACAACGCTCTATGCCATCCTGCGCAGTTTGCAGAACGAGCAGGTCAAGATTGTCTCGGTGGAAGACCCTGTCGAATATCAGATCGAGGGCGTCAACCAGATTCAGGTGCGCACGCCAATCGGGCTCGGTTTTTCCGAAATATTGCGCGCCACGCTGCGCCACGATCCCGATGTGATCATGGTGGGCGAGGCGCGGGATTCTGAAACCGCCCATATCGCCATTCAGGCGGCGCTGACCGGGCATCTTGTCCTGTGTTCGCTGCATACGAATGATGCGGCGGGCGCAGTGGCGCGGCTTGCCGATATGGGGATCGAGCCCTATCTGCTTGCGTCAACCCTGCGCGGGGTGGTGGCGCAGCGTCTGGTGCGAAAATTGTGTCCGCATTGCCGGGTGGAGGATGTGCTTGCTGCACGGGCGGGATGCGATATTGGCCTGCCGCCGGGGACAAAAACATGGGGGCCTGGCGGCTGCCCCGCCTGCCGGCACACAGGTTATTCCGGGCGGACTGTTGTGGCGGAATATATTCCGGCCAATGAGATGCTGCAAAATCTGATTCTGGCGCGCGCGGATAGCGCAGAAATTCAGCGGGCTTTTGTGGCGGCGGGGATGCGAACCCTGCGCGCCGATGGTTTGGCGAAAGTGGCCGGGGGCGTTACGTCTCTGGAAGAAGTCATGCGGGTGAGCGCAGCATGACCCCATGGTGGCGATTCGTTCCGGTGGTTGCAGTTTCGCGCCGCGATCTGGCGCTGTTTACCCGGTCTCTGGCGCGTCTGTTACAGGCGGGGTTGCCTCTGGCCGACGCGGTGCGGCTGGCGGCGGCGGCGCCCGGCGGCCATCTTTCCGCATTATCCAATGATCTGTGTACGGAAATACGGGCGGGGGCAGGTCTCGCACTGGCGCTGGAACGGCATGATCCCGCCGGACGGCCTGTCTTTGGCCCGGTATACCGGGCGCTGGTCAGCGCCGCAGAAGCAGGCGGCGTCCTTTGGCAAAGTCTTGACCGGTTGGCGGATTATACGGAACGGGCCGGGCAGTTATCGCAGTCGGTGCGTTCGGCGCTGGTCTATCCGGCATTGCTGCTGAGTGCGGCATTGGTGTCTCTGGTGGTGCTGCTGGTTTTTGTTGTGCCGCGTTTTGAATCGCTGTTTGCGGGATTTGGGCATGATGTACCATTTCTGACCCGCATGATTATTGGCGGGGCTGGCCTGTTGCGCAGTTATGGCTGGTTGCTGTTGGCGGCTTGTGTTGCGGGCTTTTTTTATGGCCGGCATAAGTTGCAGGACGCATCTCTGCGCACGGCAATGGAGGCGCGTCTGGTGCGTATGCCACTGCTTGGCCCGATCCTTATGAAAATTATTCTGGAGCGGGTGGCGCGCAGCCTTTCCGAATTATTGCTGAACGGGGTTAGTCTGCCGGATGCGCTGATACTGTCTGCTGCTGTAGCGGGAAATCATCTGTACAGGGATGGCATACAGCGCGCTGGCCAACAGGTGCGCGAAGGCCAGTCCTTGTCCGGCGCCCTGACGCATCAGGATTTGTTCCCGGAATTGATGTTGCAACTGGTCCGGGTAGGTGAAGAAAGCAGTGCGCTGGCGCAGATGCTAGCGCATCTCGCGGATATTTACGCCATGGAGGTTGACGCCATTGCCAAACGCCTGCTCGCATTGCTGGAGCCGGTGCTGGTATTGCTGATCGGCGGCGTGATGGCGGTGGTGATTGTTGGGCTGATCGGGGCTATTTCGGGTATTAATGATCTGGTGGTAAGA
Source organism: Pseudomonadota bacterium (assembly GCA_049325255.1). GTDB lineage: Bacteria > Pseudomonadota > Alphaproteobacteria > UBA11222 > UBA11222 > UBA11222. The sequence goes on from JBMOMW010000052.1 coordinate 54,122, forward strand.
TAGGTTCGGGTGGCTGGCATGCATGAAATGAAAATAAACCGGCATCGCGGCTTCACACTGGTGGAACTGCTGGTGGTGCTGGTGGTGCTGGGATTGCTGATTAGCATCGTGGCGCCGCGCGCAATCGGCTATCTTGGCGGCGCGCGTTCGGATACGGCGCGCATCCAGATGGAAACTTTTGCTGCGGCGCTTGATCTGTACAGGCTGGATATGCGCAAATATCCTACGGCAGAGGCTGGCCTCAATGCCCTGGTCAGCGCCCCGGCAGGCGCCACGCGCTGGCGCGGGCCATATCTGAACAAGCCGGAACTGCCGCTGGATCCCTGGGATAATGCGTATGTATACCAGTCTCCGGGGCCGGGTGGCGCACCTTACCGGATACTGTCCTATGGTGGAGATGGCAGGGAAGGTGGCGAAGACGAGAACGCGGACATCAGCGTGCCATGACCTGCTTATCAGCCTACAGACAAAATCATGGAATGAACGGTGGCTTCACTCTGATTGAATTGCTGGTGGTTCTGGTGATTCTTGCGCTGGCCATGAGTGTCGCTGTACCGGCATTATTTGAGGCGAATGAGCGCGCGCGGCTGGAAGGCGCAACCATGCAGGTGTATGACGGTTTGCGCCGCGCCCGGTCTCAGGCTGTTACCAGTGGCGATCCGGTTACGCTTGATGTGCGGCAACTGGTAAAAGATCGCGCGATTAAAATTTCTTTGCCGGTTGAACCCCTGGTATTCTATCCAGACGGCAGTGCCACCCGCGCGCGATTTTCACTCCTGTTGGGTGAACAGCGGCGCAACCTTTCCGTCGACTGGCTGACCGGCCATGCCGCGCTTGTTGAATAGATCACATAGTTCCGGCTTCGGTATGATCGAGGTGGCGGTTGCCTTTTTAGTGCTGTCGCTTTCACTGGGTGTGTTGCTGGGTGGTTTGACAGTTGGCCTTCGCAATACCGACCGTGCCGCAAAAGCAGGGCTGGCTTTGCTTTATGCGGAATCCATTCTGGCGGAAACCGGGATCAGTGCGCCGTTTGAGGAAGGTGAAAGTACTGGCCGCACGGATAGCGGATTTATCTGGAAACGCCAGATCAGCCGCGCGCCAGACGCGGACAAGGCGGTTGTTGCGTCTTTCACAGTAAGTATTTCAATTGCCCCGCCGGATAATGGCGCGCCAGTGCACATCGTTACCCAGCGCCTTGCAGATGTTCCGGCTACGGATCACATGCGTCCATGACCAGAAGTGCTGCGCAGGCCGGTTTTACCTTGATTGAATTGCTGGTCAGTCTCGCATTGCTGGGGCTGATGATAACACTTATCGGCATGGCCTTGCCTCTGGCCGTGACTTCGGCTGCGCGCACCAGCGCACTCAGTGACCAAATGGGCGCCGTACAGGCCGTGCACCATTTGCTGCGGCGGCAAATCGGTGAAACGCCAGCATTCGTGACCCAGGATGGGTATGATCGCCGGGTGATATTTTCCGGAAAACCCGGTGCCATGCGCTTTGTGGCAAACCCGATGGCTGCGCAGGGCGGTGGGGGGCCACGGATGGTTGATCTGCATATTGCGCAAACCGATCAGGGGGCGCGTCTGGTTTATTCATCAGGGGATGAAAAACGCGATCTTGTAGCGGACGCACAACGCATCAGCTTTTCATATTATGGTCCACATGCGCGCGGTAGTGATCCTGCCTGGCATGAAGACTGGAAAAATACTGCACACCTGCCATCACTGGTGCGCATTCAGGTTCAGTCCAAAGCCGGAAAATTGCCCTGGCCCGATCTTGTAATTGCAGTTTGGGCGGGACCACCCCCGCCATGACATCGCGCGAAAATGGCATGGCGTTGATAATCGCCGTATGGGCAGTGATCCTGATTGGCGCGTTCGTTGCAGGCATGGTTACGATGGGTGGCGGCGATGCTGCCATTGCCGCCAACAGGATGGATGCAGCGCGGGCGCAACATCTGGCGGAAGCCGGCGTCTACCGTGCGATTGCAGCGCTGGTTGATCCCGTAACGCGCGAAAAGCTTCCATTGGCGCAGCCCTTTTCCGTTCAACTGGAGGACGAAGCCAGGATCATTGTCCAGGTGCGGGATTCCTGCGGGGCCATCGATCTCAATTGGGCGCCTTCTGCCCTGCTGCGCGCCTATGGGGTGACAATGGGGATGAAACCGGCGGCGGCGGAGCGTTTTTCTCAGGCAGTTGCGGCCCGTCAGCAAGCATCGCTTAATCCGGAAATGGCAGCGTTAGGCTCTGGTCCCTGGCAAAGCCTTGATCAATTGGCGGATCTCCCTGATATAGACAGCAGGCAACTGCAAGCCATGCGTTCAGGCCTGACCATTAACTGCCGGGAGGCTGGGGCCGACCTCTGTTGCGCCCCCGATACGGTCAAACAGGCCCTTGGCCTGGCGGGGGCAGGCGGCAGTCTGTCACACAAACTGGCCTATGATATTACAGCGCAGGCCAGTCTTTCTTCAGGGGCTGAAGTCATGGTTCAGGCCACAATCTGGCTGTCGCGGGCGCCAGGCCCGCCATTTTATTATATTACGGGATGGCGCACACAGTAATATGGCGGCCAGTTTGCGCGCATAAATTTACCTTCTGCTCATAATTTAACGATAGATTCAGGATATTACTGCTGTGACGCATCATGCGTTGTGGTTATGCCATTTTGACTGAGGTTGCTTTGGTTAAATCATCTGCCGCCCCCCATAAAATTGCGCTTGCCGGTTGTGGCTACTGGGGCGGGAACCTTGCCCGCGTACTGGCTGAAAAAAATGTTCTGGGCGCAATCATTGATCCGGCCCCGGAGGCGGCGGCGCTCGCCGCGCAATATGGTGTCCTGCACATGAACGATATGGCTGCGATTCTGGCGCGCGATGATTTTACGGCCTGCGTCATCGCGACCCCTGCAGAAACACATTATGCACTGGCGCGTGACGCCCTGTGGGCCGGTAAAGATGTATTCGTGGAAAAACCGATCTCGCTGGAGACGGCGGACGCCGAAGAGCTTGCTGCGCTGGCGCTGGCGCGTGGCCGTGTGCTGATGGTTGGACATTTGCTGCACTATCACCCGGCGTTCCTGCGCCTGAAGCAGATGGTGGATGACGGCGATATCGGGCAATTGCGCTATGTCTATTCCAACCGCCTGAATATGGGCAAACTGCGGCGTGAAGAAAATGTGCTGTGGAGCTTTGCGCCCCATGATCTTTCCATGATCCTGGCGTTGGCAGGTGAAATGCCGGAAAAGGTCTGGGCGACAGGGCAGGCGTTCCTGAACAAGCGCATTGCGGATACGACCATGACGCATCTGGAATTTCGTTCAGGTCTGAACTGCCATATCTATGTATCCTGGCTGCACCCGATCAAGGAACAGCGGCTGGTGGTGATTGGTGATCGCGGCATGCTGCTGTTTGATGACGCGCAGTCCTGGCAGGGAAAGCTGGTGCATTACAGGCATGCGGTGGCGTGGAAGGATGGCATGCCGGTCGCCACAAAGGCGGATGGGGTGCCTGTCGCGCTGGAGGAAACCGAACCATTGGGCGCAGAGATTGATCATTTTCTGCACAGCATGGCCGCGCGCAAGGCCCCGCGCACCGATGCGAATGAGGCCATCCGTGTGCTGCGCGTTCTCAATGCCGCACAGTCTTCGATGGAAAGCGGTGAGGTCGTGCAATTTGGCGTGAAATCGCAGCGCCCGCCGACAGGCAATTATTTTGTGCACGAGACAGCAGCCATTGACGACAATGTGACAATCGGTGCGGGAACCAAAATCTGGCATTTCTCACACATTCTTGGAAATAGCCGCATTGGTGAGAACTGTGTGTTCGGGCAGAACTGTTCGGTTGGCCCGGATGTGGTGATCGGCAATGGCTGCAAGTTTCAGAACAATGTGTCCGTGTTCAAGGGCGTAACGCTTGAAGATGATGTGTTTTGCGGCCCCAGCATGGTGTTCACCAATGTCCTGACGCCGCGCGCGCATATCGAGCGCAAGGATGAATTTTCACGAACGCTCGTGCGGCGCGGGGCCAGCATCGGCGCCAATGCGACAATCATTTGCGGCAACGAAATTGGCGCCTATGCCATGATTGGCGCGGGCGCCGTCGTGACCTGCGATGTGCCCGCGCATGCCCTGATGATAGGCAGTCCGGCGCGGCGTGTTGGCTGGGTCAGCCGGTCCGGTGAACGGCTGGGCGATGATCTTGTATGCCCCCGTACGGGGGAACGGTATGTGGAAAGCCCTGATGGTTTGCAATTGCTTGACGCACAGGGGACGCCGCGCAGTGCGGCGGCGCAATAATGGGCGCGCCCGTCCCCTTTATTGATCTGCAGGCGCAATATCATCGGCTGAAGCCGCAGATAGATGCGCGCATGCATGCGGTGCTGGATCACGGCCAGTTCATTCTGGGGCCGGAAGTGGCCGAGTTTGAACGCGCGCTCGGTGAATTTGCGGGTGGCACGCATGTGATCGGCGTCTCGAACGGCACGGATGCGCTGATGATGGCCCTGATGGTGCAGGATATTGGTCCCGGCGATGCCGTGTATGTGCCCAGCTTCACCTTTACGGCCACCGCAGAAGCAGTCCTGATGCTGGGTGCGACGCCGGTCTTTGTGGATGTTCTGGAAGATAGCTGCAATCTGGATGCGGATGATCTGGTGCGCGCCATTTCGCAGACAAAGGGATTGCGGCCAAAGGCGGTAATTGCGGTGGATCTGTTTGGTTTGCCTGCCGATTACCAGCGTATCGGGGCGGTTGCCGCAGCCCACGGGATGCAGGTCATCGCCGATGCGGCGCAAAGCATGTCGGGCGCGATTGACGGTGTGCGGGTTGGAAAACTTGCGCCGCTGACTGCAACCAGCTTTTTCCCGGCCAAGCCTCTGGGCTGTTTTGGAGACGGCGGTGCACTGTTTACGTCTGATGCGGAAATGGCGGAGAAGCTGCGATCCATTCGCGGACACGGGACCGGCAAGGCGAAATATGACATTGTCCGTATCGGGATGAATGCCCGGCTGGATACTTTGCAGGCTGCTATATTGCTGGTGAAACTGACCGTCCTTGAACAGGAGCGCAGCAACCGTGAAAAGCTGAGCCGGTATTATGATTCCCGTCTGTCGAATATGGTCCCGGTTCCGGCCCGCCCAGCCGGCTATCAGTCCGCCTGGGCGCAATATACCATCCAGCTTGACCATCGTGACAGGGTGCAGGCGGCACTGTCCAAATCCGGTATTCCCACACAAATCTATTATCCGCGCCCGATGCACCTGCAGCCAGCCTATGCGGGTTATGGCGGCGGCGCGGGATACCTGCCGGTCAGTGAAAATTTATCCCGCAAAGTCTTGAGTTTGCCCATGCATCCCTATATGCCGGAAGATGTGGCGGCGCGTATCTGTGATGCGCTATGTGCGGCGGTCAGGGCAGAGGAATAGACGATGAATGGGCAGGAGGCCGGCCCCGATCAGGGGCTCGCCAAAAAAATCGGAAACCGCCAGGCGCTTATAGGCATTATCGGGCTTGGGTATGTTGGATTGCCATTGGCCCATGCGGTGCACGGCGCCGGTTATCGTATTCTTGGCTTTGACGTGGCGGCCGGCAAGGTGGCGATGTTCAACCAGGGCGTCTCCCCGATTGGCAGCGTGAGCAGCGAAGCCCTTAGCCATATGACCGTGGATGGCCGCTTTCAGGCGACAGCAGATTTCACGCGGCTGAATGAACCCGATATCATTCTGATCTGTGTGCCGACACCGCTGAACGCGCATCGCGAACCAGACATGACTTATATCGTGAATAGTGTCGAGGCGATTGCAAAATGCCTGCGGCCGGGGCAGCTTGTGGTGCTGGAATCGACGACTTATCCCGGCACGACGGACGAGGTCATGCGTCCTGTGCTGGAGCATGGGGGCCTGGTTTCCGGGAGGGATTTCTATCTGGCCTATTCACCGGAACGCGAAGACCCCGGCAATCCGCAATATAAAACTTCCGGCATTCCAAAAGTTGTTGGTGGCGATGGCGAGGTGGCGTTGCAGCTCGCCTGTGATTTTTATTCGGGATTCGTGCCCAGCGTTGTGCCGGTTTCAAATACCGCAACGGCGGAAGCCGTAAAGCTGATGGAAAACATTTTCCGCTCGGTCAATATCGCACTGGTGAATGAACTGAAGCATGTCTATGGCCGCATGGGTATCAATATCTGGGAAGTGATCGAGGCGGCAAAAACCAAACCGTTTGGTTTTATGCCGTTCTATCCAGGGCCGGGGCTGGGCGGCCACTGTATTCCAATTGACCCGTTTTACCTGACCTGGAAGGCGCGCGAATATGATGTGCCTACGCGGTTTATCGAGCTTGCAGGCGAAATCAACAGCCGCGCGCCCTATCAGGTCATTGACCGTCTGGTGCGCGAGCTAAGTGACCGCAAGGCAAAAAGTGCGCGTGACGCGCGCATTCTGATGCTGGGTGTGGCCTACAAAAAGAATGTCGAGGATATGCGTGAATCGCCCGCGCTCGTATTGATGCAGGAGCTTGAGGACCGGGGCGCCAGGGTCGATTATTATGATCCGTTCGTGCCCCAGCTTGCGCAAACCCGCGCGCATCCGCGCCTGGCCGGCCGCCCCAGTGTGGAATGGCATCTGGATAATTTCTGCGGCCGATATGATGTCGCGTTGATCTGCACCGACCATGATGGTATTGATTATGATGGCCTGGTTGGCGCGATTGATCTGGTGATTGACACCCGCAACGCCACCAAAGGCGTGAAGCTTGGCCGTAACCGTATTGTTCTGGCGTAAGCCTTACGCCAGCCAGTCTTTCAGACGCGCGGCCGCCTTCGCCATTACCTCCGTCGAACCGGCAAAAGAAAACCGTACAAACTGATGGCCTATAGCAGGGTCAAAATCCACCCCAGGCGTTGCCGCCACCCCGGTTTCGGCCAGCATTTTCCGGCAGAATTGCTCGCTATCCTGGGTCAAATGTGAAACATCCGCATACAGATAAAATGCGCCGTCGGCGGGCGCGAAGCGGTTGATACCGGCCTTCGGAAGTTCGCGCAGCAGCAATTCCCGGTTGGCGGCATAGGCCGCTACATTGCGTTTTAATTCATTGTGACAGTCAAACGCGGCCAATGCGGCGTGTTGTGACAGGGTGGGTGGCGAGATGAACAGGTTCTGGCTGATCCGTTCCACCGCGCGCAGCATTGCCTCCGGCACGATCATCCAGCCAAGCCGCCATCCTGTCATCGAAAAATATTTCGAAAAACTGTTTATGAGTACGGCGTTCCCGTCAAATTCCAGCGCCGTATGTGCTGCCTTGCCGTAGGTAACGCCATGATAAATTTCATCCGAAATGAGGGCGATGTTTTGCGCGCGGCAATGGCTGGCCAGCGCGCGAAACTGCGCCTCACCAATCATCGAGCCAGTCGGATTGGCGGGGCTTGCCACAAGTAACCCATCAAGCGGGGCATCGCGCGCCGCCAGAACAAGCTGTTCCGGCGTTGGCTGAAATCCGTTATCCGCCGTACACGGAACAAGCACCGGTTCGATGTTCAAAACCTGCAAGATATTGCGGTAGGCGGGATAGCCGGGCGAGGCAATCGCCACCCGGCTGCCTGGATCAAACAGCGCCAGAAACGACAGCAGAAATCCCGCCGATGATCCGGTCGTTATGACAATGCATTCCGGATTCACCACCTGCCGGTATTGCTCAAGATAGTGCCGCGCAATGCGCTGGCGCAATTCCGGCAGTCCCAGCGCCAGTGTATAGCCGATACGATCTTCGCGCAGCGCCCGCTGGGCGGCCTCTATCACCCCTCTGGGCGCGCCGGTGGAAGGCTGGCCCACCTCCAGATGCAGCACATCCCCACCCGCAGCCTCACGCGCGGCGGCGGCTGCCATCACCTCCATCACGATGAAGGGGCTGATATTGCTGCGGGTAGAGAGCTTCATGTGTGGTTCCCCGTGCTGTGGTAATTATGGCTCAAGTGTGACAATGGCCACATTGCGGCACCCTTGCCAGTGTGATTATGTCTGATTTCACGAGAGTTTATCAGGAATTTGGTTATGGCTACTGCAAGCGATCTGATTACCCAGCTTTATGTCGGCTATTTTGACCGTGCGCCCGACCCGGAGGGCCTGAATTTCTGGATTACCCAGTTCAACAACGGCATGGGGTTGCTTGAGATTGCCCAGAGCTTTTCCGTACAGTCCGAAACCCGTTCCATTCACAATTTTCTGGCAGTTCCGAGTATCGGCACAGCGGATGGCTTTCTTGATTCCGTCTATAAGAACCTGTTTAACCACGCGATTGATGGGGCGGGCCTGAACTACTGGATGGGCGAGCTGGCGTCTGGCAAGCCGGTTGGCCGGGTGATTGTCGATATTATCAGTGGCGCCCAGGGCGTGGACAAGGTGATCGTCGATAATAAAACCGCCATTGGGCAGTTTTATGTTGCGCGACTGACCGATACGCCTGGCGAGGCTTTCCGGCTTAACGAGGCGCGCCAGATATTGGATGGCGTGGATGCAACAGCCGCCTCCGTTACCAATGCCCAGACACTTGCGCTCTCCCTGATTGCCGAAGACCTGACGTTGGTTTTCAACGACCCAACGGGCGCTCTTGCGCCCTTTGAAGCAGCGATCCGTAAAAGCGTTCATGCCGCCTGGGATTTGTGGGAGGTATATTTCACCCGCCATGCGCCGATTGAACTCGAAATTAATCTAATGCCGGGATCCGACAGCACGCTGGCGTCCGCGCGTTCGATTGTTACGCAAAGTACGGGGGCGTTTGATCAGGGAAGGCGTATCCTTCAGGCTGGCGTCGGTTATGAAATAGCCACGGGCATTGATCCAAATGGCAGCGCGGCGGATGGCGAAATAAGCCTGGGCAGCAATCTTTCGCGCATGGCGTTTCGTGCGTCTCTGGATGATCCGCTGCCCCAGGACAAGTTTGACGCGATATCGGTCTTTGCCCATGAAATCGGTCATATTCTGGGTTTTAGTGCGGGGTCCTCATTGTCCGGCAGTTTTATCGGCTCTTTTGAGCGTTATATCACTGGCGTCAGCAGCCCGGTATTTACCGGTCCCGCCGCCCTTGCGGCGAATGGCGGCGCCCCGGTGGCGCTGGACCCGGCCAGCCCATCGCATCTTGCGGATTCGACGGACCTGATGGCGGCCAGGATTATCAACGGGCAAGTCAGGCTGATCGAGCCACTGCATATCGCCATTTTACAGGACACGGGCCTGCCGGTTTCCGTGCTTGCGGCGGGCGGACTGGTTTAGCAGTCAGGTCTGTCGGATGAAACGGGGCATGTCATACCCAGGATTGGGTATGCGAGGCAATAAATTTACATTTTTTTAATTTTTTTCGCAGCTCGCGGAACGGCGGCGGCATGACAGCGGGCGAGGTGTGGTAAATGCAATAAATATATTTATAATTAATGCATAATTTACTATGAATACTGTATTTACCAAGTAAAAATTTCCATATTAAGCCAATATAAATCTAAATACTGCAATATATCCGCTCCCCGAAAAAATCGGAGGGAGTTGGTATATGACAGCCTCAAATGCGCTGATTACGCAGATATATATCGGATATTTTAACCGCGCGCCGGATCCGGCCGGGCTGAACTACTGGGCGGGAAATCTTGCGGGCGGCATGTCCATCGCCACCATCGCCGAAAGTTTTTCACGGCAGGACGAAGCCATTTCAACCTATGCCTATCTGGCAAATCCGGTTGGCGGTTCCGTCGATGCGTTTTTGACCTCGGTTTACAATAATCTGTTCAACCACGCCCCGGATGCGGCCGGCCTCTCCTACTGGAAGGGTGAATTGGCGGCAGGAAAACCGGTTGGCGGGGTGATCATCGATATTGTCAGTGGCGCCCAGGGCAGAGACAAAACGGTGATTGATAACAAGGTGGCGGTTGCCCAGAGCTATGTGGACCAGATTGGCGATACTACAGGCGAAATCTTCCGCATCGGGGATGCGCGCCGCGTGGTGGCGGATATAGACACCTCCACCATATCCGTTACGCTGGCGCAGCAGGCGTTGCAGAATTTGGGGACCGGCAATGGACTGACCATAAAAATCGTGGACAGCACCAGAACGCTGGCGCCTTTTGATGCGGGCATTCGCGACAGTCTCGCCGCAGCCTGGGATATGTGGGCAGTCCATTTTACCCGGACGGCCCCCATTGAACTGGAAGTCACGTTTCAGAGCAGCGCCCCGGGCGTGTTGGCCTTCGCGGGTTCTCTGGTTGAGATTTTTACCGGCGAAATATTTGATGGCCGCCGCCTTACCCAGACCGGGGTGGGCGTGGAACTGGTAACCGGACGCGATCCCAATGGCAGTGCGCCCGACGGGCGAATTGTGATTGCCGTTGATCCATCGCGTCTGGTTTTCCGGGATTCCGCCGATGACCCCATGCCGGCCGGAAAATTCGACGCCCTGTCGATTTTTGCCCATGAATTGGGGCATGTGCTTGGCTTTCGCAGCAATCTGGACAGTAATGGAAACCCCATACAGCCGGGTTTTCTTACCAATTATGACCAATATGTAACGGGCCTTTCGGCGGGCAATCTGAATTTCGTTGGATCAAATGCAGTGGAAACCAGGGGCGGTGCGGTTGGCCTGGCCAGTTCGGGGCCGGCCCATCTGGAGGCGGGGGGCGATCTGATGGCCAGCTCAATTGGGATAGGTCAAACCAAGGTGGTAGGCGTACTGGATATTGCGGTTTTACAGGATCTTGGCCTGCCGGTTTCGCTGGCCGCATTTGACGGGTTCGCCTAACGGTTTTCTTGCGCCACGCACTCGCCGCGCTGGCGCTGGCGCAGCGGGTCGTGATAGGCTCTGCCCCGCCGGGAATCCTACGGCCAAGGATCAACAGGGGAGAGGCAGCAATGAGCAATATCGCAATCGTGAAGGATTTTATTGCCGCATGGGAGGCCCAGGATCTGGACCGGGTCATGGGCTTTTTTACGCCAGACGCTGTGTATCACAATATCCCCATGCCAATTGTGAATGGCATGGCGGATATTCGTAAAACCATCGCGGGTTTTATCGGAATGGGGGATAAGCTGGTCTTCGAAACGCATCATATCGCAGAAACGTCTGGCGGCGCAGTGATGACCGAGCGCACCGATAAATTCCTGATGAGTGGCCAGTGGCTTGAACTCCCGGTGATGGGCGTGTTTGAAATAAAAGACGGCAAAATCACCAAATGGCGCGATTATTTCGATCTGGGCCAATTCCAGAGCCAGTTGGCGAAAATTAACAGCCAGAAAGTGGCTGAGTAAGTAATGTTCAGTACAGGGATTATATGGTGATGCTGGCCAGAATCTATCAGCCGTCCAAAACCGCGATGCAATCAGGAAAGTCGAACAGCCAGATATGGGTGGTTGAATTTGAACCTGAAGCTGCAAAGAAAATCGAACCCCTGATGGGCTGGACCAGCGCCTCTGACATGCGCAATACTGAGCTTCGTCTGCGTTTCGATAGCCGCGAGGCGGCGATTGCCTTTGCAGACAAGCATGGTTTGGCGTATCAGGTCATCGAGCCCCGCAAATCCAAACGGGTGCTCAAGGCCTATGCGGATAATTTCCGCGCAGACCGCACAGCGCCTTGGACGCATTAACGGACGCATTACATTAATGGACACGTTAATTGTAACGCATTAAGCCGTTACGATGTCACGGGTGCCCGTAGCTCAGCTGGATAGAGCACAAGCCTTCTAAGCTTGGGGTCGCAGGTTCGAATCCTGCCGGGCACGCCATCATTTTTCTGTCTGGCGTGGACACGCAAGAACCTGTATTCACTTATACTTGATTAGATTTTTGCTTGTCCGGTGGCTAGGCTGACGAGGTAAGTGTTGTTAAATGACGGGGTGGGCGTGGAAACCAACACCAGGTTAGGTTGGCGTATCAAGCTAATTTATGGTGTAGGCCGCTCCGCCGAAGGCATCAAAGCGCGCGCCTTCGAGTTTTTTTTATTCTTCTATTATGTACAGGTCTTGGGATTAAGCGGCAGCCTGGCGGGGCTGGCGGGGCTGGCGGTTGGCGTCGCGCTAATCTTCGATGCGGTGATTGATCCCTTGATCGGATCATATTCCGATAACCTTCAATCACGTTACGGCCGCCGCCACCCGTTGATGTATGCCTCGATACCGCCGCTGGCCATTACATTCTATTTATTATTTGATCCACCCGATGGACTGGACGCTGCTGGTTTGTTTATCTGGCTGACAGGTTTTTCGATTTTGTCGCGCGGGGCCATTGCCTTGTATCATGTGCCCCATTTGTCCCTCGGTGCCGAACTTAGTTCTCATTATACCGAGCGCTCCAGTATCGTTGCCATTCGCACCGTGTTCGGAGCGTTAGGTTCGATTGGGTGTTTGCTTGTGGGGATGAATTATTATTTTGTGCCGAGTGCAGAATTCACCAACGGGCAACTTGATCCCACCCGCTATCCGCCTTTTGCTGCGGCCATGGCGTTTGCCATGGTTTTTGTCATTGGCTTTAGTGCGTTTGGCACACACCGGCTGATCCCGGGTTTGTCAAAGCCGGTCCAGGGCGATTTTGGAACCGGACTGGTACGCATGATGCGCGAAATGCGCCAGGCGCTTTCCAATCCGTCGTTTCGCGCCCTGTTTGTCGGGTTGCTGTTTTTTTATATTGTCGTTGGGACGCACGCGACGCTGCAATTGCACATGTCGACTTATTACTGGGAAATGTCCCCGTCACAAATCTCGGGTTACATTATTGCCGCTAGCGTGGGGTTTGTTGCGGGATTGATGGTTTTGCGCCGTACGCATGACTGGATCGATAAAAAGCGGACCTACGTCATCGGTGCTGCAATGCTGGTGCTGCTGGGGGCAATCGGACCGGCCTTGCGTGAAATTGGATATTTCCCCGGCAATGATCATCCCATCCTGTTTCCAATTCTGCTGTCTTTGGTGTTTGTATCGGCTTTTTTCGCGGCCCTCGCCGGTGTCAGCGGCGGCTCGATGATGGCGGACATCGCCGACGAACATGAATTGACCAGCGGCCGGCGTCAGGAAGGAATTTTCTTTGGCGCCGCATCATTTGCGGGAAAATCCGCCTCGGCCTTTGGTCATATTATGGCGGGCGTCGCGATAGACTTGATCGCGTTTCCGGTACGCGCGGAACCCGGCAGCATCCCCGGCGAGAAATTGACCGAGCTTGGCCTGTTTAACGGGCCGATGATGGCCGTCGTGATGGCGGTGGGCGTATTCTATTTTACACGTTACGATTTAACCCGCGAACGCCATCAAAAAATACAACAAACGCTTCGTGAACGGATCGACTCGCAGACTTAATCAAACTTCGAAAAATCCGCCGGGCGGCGTTCACTGAACGCTTTCAGGGCTTCCTTTGATTCTGGCGTGCGCAGTTGCGCATCAAATGTCCGGCCTTCTTCGCGGATGGCCTTTTCCAGCAATGCGCCATGTTCGCGCACCAGCCTTTTTGTCTCGCGCATGGCGCTTGGCGGTTTTGCGGCAAGCCGTGCAGCAATTGCAGTCACTTCCTGCATCAGCCGATCAGCGGGAAAAATTTCGTTCACGAAACCCAGTTGCTGCGCCTTTTGCGCGCTGAACTGGTCACCGAGTAAAAACAGTTCCATCGCCTTCATTCTTCCGACCATGTTCGGTATCAGCACCGATGAGCCGGCTTCCGGCACTGCACCCAGATTAACAAACGGCATGCCAAAGCGCGCCGTGTCAGCGGCGTAAACCAGATCGCAATGCATCAGCATGGTGACGCCAACGCCAATCGCCATGCCATTCACAGCGGCGATAACGGGCTTTTCCGCCGTCATCAGCGCGGCCAGAAATGTAGGAAAGGGAGCCGGCCCCTGGGTCAGGGATTTTTCGCCTTTTGGCGCGTTCGAGGTGATAACGAAATCGCCAATGTCATTGCCAGCGGTAAAGCTGTCGCCGCTGCCGGTCAGAACCGTCACGCGAACCTGTCTGTCGGTTTGCGCGCTGCGTAGGGCTTCGGCAATCGCCAGATACATTTGCGGCGTCAGGGCGTTTTTCTTGTCCGCCCGGTTCAGACGGATTGTCTGAATGTAGGATTCGCGATGGTCTTCGACATGAGCGGCCATCTGTTCACTTTGCTCCCCTTAATCCTCAGCCTTCTAACGGCCGTATATTGGCGTATTTCGGATACATAATCTACGTGTTGTTTACTATTTGTTAACTGTTCCAGGTAAAAAGTTTATTCTAATTATACCAAGAAGAATCACATGGGATGGAAATACATGCCTGTAGATGCGCCGCTTTTCACAATCGGACTTGGATTTGCTATCGTACTGCTCGCAACCTTATTGGTTCGTAGCCAGCTCATATCATCAAGCATCATCAGATACAGCTCACGATCAGAAACCTCAAGGGGACAGCCTGGAAAACTGCTGGTGATAGCTAGTGTTACAGTCAGTATGCTGGTGTTCTTTATCGTTTTATGGGAGCTTCTGGGGTAATAATTCCAGGAAGTTACAGGCAGACCCCTCCTATGATACGCAAATGGCGCCGGATGCAGCAGGCATTGTTGTTGCTAGCCTCAACTTTACTTGTCCCGCAGGCGGTTATTGCTGCGAATGATGTGAGCGTGAAAAGCAGCCGCCATTTTCTGGATGGTGAAGAGCCGTCCCGCACTGAATTTGGCAAGTTGATATATCTTTCCGGCATCACAATGCACTCGGATGATCCGGATTTTGGAGGCATTTCCGGCCTTCAGGTTAGTGCCGACGGCGCCCGGCTGCTGGCAATTACCGATAAGGGGAAATGGCTGGGCGCCCATCTGATCTATGAAAAGGATCGGCTTGCGGGACTGGACCAGGTCGAACTGTTAGCCTTGCCGGGAGAGGATGGCCGGGCAATAAGCGGCAAAAAATGGACCGATTCTGAATCCCTGAAGCTGGAACAGCCGGGTAATCTGTCCGGTCCCGCCTATGTTTCATTCGAAGGACGCCACCGGATATTATATTACCCGGCGGGCCTGAGAGGAAAGCCTTCGCCTGTGCAGATGCCGTCCGGCCTGGCGCAAGCGCCATCGAACAAGGGAATAGAGGCCTTTGGCAGGCGCGCCGATGGCAGCTTTATTGCGCTGGCCGAGGAATATCTGGATCGGGACGGAAATCACACCGGCTGGCTGGTTGGCAAAGATAGGGCGCATAATATTTACCTGCGCCGCGAGGGAGAGTTTGACCCCACGGACCTGGAATTCCTGCCAGACGGCGATCTGCTGGTGCTGGAACGGCGCTACAGTTTACTGGGCGGGCCTGGCATGCAGATCAGGCGCATCAGGGCGGACACCATCAAACCCGATGCACTGCTTGACGGGGAGGTGCTGATCAATCTCACCGCCCGCTATGGAATCGATAATTTTGAGGGGCTAGCGGCGCGCGCAAATGCCGCTGGCGAAACCATTATCTATGTAGTTTCAGATAATAATTTCAATCCGTTACAGAAAAATCTTCTGCTAATGTTTAAGCTGAAGCAGCAGCCGTAGCGGCGCGGCGGGCGGCAATCTGTTTTTTCAGGCGCCGCGCGCGCAGCGACATGTTGGCCGCATCCGCCTTCATCAGATAGGCGTCCAGACCGCCATTATGATCAACCGAACGCAGGGTGCTGGCGCAAATTTTTAACCGCACACCCTGACCCATGGCGTCGCTGGTAAGCGTGACATTCACCAGATTGGGCAAATAGCGCCGGCGGGTCTTGTTGTTCGCGTGGCTGACATTATTGCCGGTAAGTACGCCGGTGCCGGTAAGTTCACAGCGTCTGGCCATGGATCGTTCCTTTGAGAGCAGAAATGAGAGCATCAAATCGGTGCAGCAAATGAAAAAGGCCCGGCAAGCGGGTCCGAATGAGGGGGATGAATAGCGCGTCAATTTACGCCCGTCAAGCCGTTCTATTGGTTGATTTGGTCTTTGATCTGTTGCGGGGAGCAAAAAACTGATATATTGTCAGCTATTGGAAATTATCGGGGTTCAGATCCCAAAATCGGAGTGAAATGTCATGAGTGAAGGTGTGCAGGTCTCGACACGCGTTAGCAGACAGGATCACGAAGTGATCATGCCAACGAAGGAATTGGCCAAAAAAATGGGCATGGACATAGCGTTCGATCCCGAAGCGCTGCTGGCGAAATACCGCGCCGAACGTGACAAACGCATCCGTCCCGACGGCAATGAGCAATATCAGGAGCCCAAGGGCGACTTTTCCCATTTTCTGGATGATCCCTATGTGGAGCCCTTTACCCGCGAGCCGCTGTTTGATGAGGTCGAGGTTGCGGTCATTGGCGGCGGCTTTGGCGGCCTGCTGGCGGGCGCGCGTCTGCGTGAAGCAGGCGTCAAAAGCATCCGCATGATTGAAAAGGGTGGCGATTTTGGCGGCACCTGGTACTGGAACCGCTATCCGGGCGCGGCCTGCGATGTTGAATCCTATATCTATCTGCCGCTGCTGGAAGAGCTGAACTATATCCCCAAAATGCGCTACACGGATGCGCCGGAAATTCTGGCGCATAGCCAGGCGATTGCGAAGAAATACGATCTTTACGATAATGCCTGTCTGCAAACCGAAATCACCGGCATGGAGTGGGACGAAAAAGAATCCAGATGGATCATTTCGACCAATCGCGGCGACCGCATGAAAGCGCGCTTTGTGGTTATGTCCAATGGCCCGCTGCACCGGCCAAAACTGCCCGGCATTCCCGGCATTGACAGTTACAAGGGGCACACCTTTCACACCAGCCGCTGGGATTATGCCTATACGGGCGGGGACGCCACCGGCAATCTGACCGGCCTGAAAGACAAGCGTGTGGGCATTATCGGCACCGGCGCCACCGCCGTGCAATGCGTTCCCCATCTGGGCGCCGCCGCAAAGCATCTGTATGTGTTTCAGCGCACCCCATCATCCGTAGACGTACGAAATGACCGCCCTACCGATCCCGAATGGGTGAAAACGCTTAAACCCGGCTGGCAGAAGGAGCGGCTGGAAAATTTCAATATTCTGGTCACCGGCGGCTATGCTGAAAAGGATCTGGTCAATGACGGCTGGACCGAAATCATCCGTAACCTGCTGATCAAGGTAAAGGCGGGCAAGGGCGCGGGCGCATCGCGCGCCGAAATGATGGCGTTCACCGAACTGCTGGATTATCAGAAGATGGAAGGTGTGCGCGCCCGCGTCGACAGCATCGTCAAGGACAAGGCGACCGCAGAAGCGCTGAAACCCTATTACCGGCAGTTCTGCAAGCGCCCCTGTTTCCATGATGATTATCTGCCCACCTTCAACCGTCCCAATGTGACGCTGGTGGATACGCGCGGCCAGGGCGTCGATCGGGTAACCGAAAAAGGCGTGGTCTTTGACGGCAAGGAATATGAAGTCGATTGCCTGATTTTCGCCACCGGCTTTGAAGTGGGTACCGAATATACCCGCCGCTCCGGCTATGATCTGGTCGGCCGTGGCGGCCAGACGCTCAGCGGAAAATGGTCCAAAGGCGTGGCGACCTTGCATGGCCTGCACACGCGCGGTTTCCCCAATTGTTTTATCATGGGAACGATGCAGTCCGGCTTCACGGCAAACTTCCCGCATGCGCTGGATGAAAACGCCAAGCATTTGTCCTACATCGTAAAGCAGGTGCTGGACAGCAACCGCAAAACCATCGAAGCCTCGCAGGAAGCTGAAGATGAATGGGTGCAGGTAATTATCCGCAAGGCCAAACTTGGTCTGCGCTTCTATGCGGAATGCACCCCCGGCTATTACAATAACGAAGGCAAGCCGGGTGAACGCAGCGGCCAGAATGGCCAGTATGGCGGCAGCTCGGAAGACTTCTTCAAGATCATGAAACAATGGCGCGACGAAGGCGAGATGCGCGGGCTGGAGGTAAACTGACGAACTCATCTTCTTCCCTCCCCCTGAAAGCAGGGCTATCGCATTTGGGTTATGAGGGATATGAGGAAGCTATCGTCCCACCCGGCTTTTTTGATTTTTCTGCGTATGGAGGCTTTGTCGGGATGAGTTCTGAGAAGGTTGA
>JBMOMW010000053.1:0-70746 GCA_049325255.1 Pseudomonadota bacterium
CTCACGCAAATCTTCAGAATAGGGTTTTACCATCCATACTGGCCTCCATTCCCAGCCAGTATCTTGAATCACATCAAAGCCGATTTGGGAATCCTAAATCGATTCAATCCGATGACAAATTGCTCTAAGCCGCCAGTGCGCTTGGCGTTGTGCCGCGAATGGCGACAAACGTATCGGTGGTGAAACCGTTAAAGCTGCTTTGCAGCGCATTGGAATAGGCGCCGACGCCGCCCACTTCAATCCAGTCGCCTTCGGAAATATCCTTTGGCAGGGCAAATTGGTGCGGCACGACATCGTTTGAATCGCAGGTTGGCCCAAACAAAGTAAAAGGACGCATCTCATTCGATAGTGGCCCGCTTAACCGGATCGCCTGTAGGGTTGGCCGCATGTCGCCATAAACAATTTCGGACAGGCTGCCGAAAATACCTTCGTTCAGATATAGCTGATTGTCCTTGCGCAGATGAACCTGTGTAATCAGCGATGCGGCATCGGCGACCATCCCGCGCCCGGGCTCACACAGCAAAGGTACTTTTCCCAGGAACCCATATTGCGTGGCTGATTCACGAATCTGATGAAAGAATTCTTCCAGGGGCGGGGCTTTGACTTCGGCGTCGGAAACCGGAAAGCCGCCACCGACATTGATATATTCCGGTGTTACACAAGCGCGGTCCAGCACACGGGCGACAATTTCGAACGCCTTGGCATAGGCAGACGCCTTGCGGCACTGGCTGCCGACGTGAAACGAAACCGCAGGTCTGGATTTTTGCGCCATAACCTCACGCAGAAGCTCCACCCCCATATCTTCATCCGCACCGAATTTCGCGGACAAGTCAAAGGTGGCAACACCGCCCGGCGTACGCAGACGCACCTGAATGATATGGCCCTGTCCGGCGACCTCTATAAGCTTGCCAAGCTCGCCTGGATAATCCACCACGAAATCGTTCACGCCATATACACGGACCGCTGAATCTATGGCGGCGCGGCTTTTTACGGGATGGTTAAAATAGCAGTTCGCATCATCGAAACGCTCATCGACCAGCGCAATTTCGTTGAGGGAGGCCGTATCAAAGTCACGGATGCCTGCGCCGTGCATGGCGTCCAGCACAATGCCATGCGGGTTGCACTTCACCGCATACAGAACCTTTCCAGGAAATCCGGTCAGGAAGCGGCGCGCCGTCATCGCAATGCGCTCCGGCCAAATGCACATAACCGGATAAGACGGCCGCAAAGAGGCCAGCATATCCTGAACCGAAGCAAAGCTGGGATTGGTCATTGCGGGATCCTTATGAGAAAACTGGCGTGCCGCTATTTACGGTAAGTGTAGGCCGCCCGCAAGCCCTACTCGATTCCAGAGCTGAAATGCCCCTGCGCGCCCAGCCGGTCCTTCCTGCAAATCGAAGAGGATCTTCCCGTGCATTTTGAAAAATACAGATCCAGCTCGCCATCGGGTTTCTGGTTCAGATCGTAACAATTGATGGTGCCGTAATCGATAACCATGGCCGACAGACACAGGCTGTTATTTTCGACCCACCATTTGCCATCGCCCTTGAAATGCCGGGTTGAGGTGACAAGCTTATGAAATGTCTTGTAATGAAAATAGGTCAGCGCCACCCGCATGGTTCCATCCGGGAACAGATTCAATTTCACATTCATCAGCCGGTTGCCCCCCGGAACATCCAGACGCCCTGCAAGTAAATTAAGCGTGCGACCCGCTGCGGACGAGGATATTTGCGGTCCCGTCAGGGCCGATCCCGCGCGGTTGCGTCTGGTTACTTCGGCATCCCCACCGTCGCCACCGCTTTGTTTTTTTGAAGCCCCGGCCGCGGCCTGCGCCGCTTTTGCCGCCGCCACCGCCTTTTCCTTTTCAACAGTGTCTTCTGCTGGCGCTACTGGCACGGCGGCTTCTTCTTCAACCAGTGGCGCCTCGACCTGATCCTCGCTTAGCGTATCCGGCAATGCCTCCTGCAAATCCATATCTGCGCCCGGAATTTCAGCCTCTGGTCCACCGGAATCGCCACGGGACAATTCAAACACCAGATTTTCGCCACCGCCCAGCCCAAGTGCGCCACTGCCTTGCGATGCAAACATTGCGGAACCCTGCAGCGCAAACCAGACAAACCAGAGGACATGCAGCAGGAACGAAACGACAATAAAAGCCGCCAGATGCCAGCGCCCCGGGTTCAGCATGGAGCGCGACGCGTTCACTTTCCATGCTCCGTCAAAATAATGATCTCTTCGATATTTATTTCGCGCATCTGTTCCATCATATCGATCAGCGTTTCGGCGTCGGCGTTTTTGTCCGCCTTGATCTGAACCGAACGATGGCCTTCTTTCAGAAAGAAACTGCGCAGCATGAATGGGGCAAAGCGCGCCTCAATCACCTGGTCAAACAGGTACACAAAGCCATCGGGGCCAAGATAAACCGTTACCGCCTCGGCGGGCTTTGTTTCGTCGACCACGCCTTCGGGCAATTGCACCTTTACCGGTTCGGCTGTCTGCATCGTGCCGGTGATCAGAAAAAATGTGATCAGCAGGAACACCACATTGATAAGCGGCACCAGATATTCATATTCACGTTTCGGCCGTTCTGGACCAAAATCAATCATTCCCCGCGCTCCCGTTGGAAAGCGTGGGCAAAATGGCTTCCGCGTCCTTCAGCTTTTTCATAGCGATGTTTTTCAGGCCGGTGCTGCGCGCAGCCTCGATCACATGAATCAAGGCCTGGTTTTTGGCGCCGGGTTCCACCACAATCATCAGGGTCACTTCGGTTGCCCGTGATTTTATTTTCTGCATTTCCCCTTTCAGGGCGTCTACCGGAAAAGTTTTCCCGTCAATGTCGATGCTGTTGTCGGCGCGAATAAACACCGGCGCAAGACTGAAGTCCTTTTCGATCGATTTACGCTCGCCCGCCGGGGTTGCAAAGCGCAGCACCTGCGTGCTGCCAAATGTATTGATCAGCATAAAGAATATTAGCAGAAGAAATACGACGTCGATCATGGACGTCATGCTCATTTTCCGGGAGCGCCGAATGGGCAGATCCAATAAATTCATCACCTGCTACGCACCTTTTACTGCGCGGCCTGGGATATGGCGTGCCCGTTTGCGTCTGCGCGTTTCTGCGCAGAATGCAGCGCATGCATCAGCCGCGCCGAGACATCACGCATTTCCTGACGATACTGGTCAAGGCGATTTTCCAGCAGATTGAGAATAGTCACCACCGGAATAGCCACAATCAGCCCGACCTGTGTGGTAATCAGCGCCTCCCAGATTCCGCCCGCAAGGATAGAGGGATCAACCTTGCTGCCTGCAACTTCCAGCTGCTGAAAGGCCGTGATCATGCCCATCACCGTACCCAGCAGGCCAAGCAACGGTGCGACGTTGCCAATCACTTCCAGCCAGCGGAAATAGGATTGCATCGCCACAAGCTGGTTGCCGCCTACACGGCCAAGCTCTTCTTCAATTTCCGTATCACGGCGATGTTCACGCCAGCTTGCAATTAGCCCCGCTTCCATCAGCCGGGCCAGCGGTCCTTTTTGCTTCGTCACCTCATTGTGTGCTGCCGTAAAATTCCCGGCCCGAACCAGTTCAAGCACCGGATCAATGGTGCTGGCGCGCGAACGGGAGCCCGAATAAACACCGGCCAGATAAAACTGTACGATTTTAGTAATAATAATTGCTACCGCCACCACCGAGATGAAAAGAAGAACGGTAACGATCGGGCCGCCCTTGAATATCAGCGGCGCGATCACATCGTTATAGGTCTGCACAAGCACCGCTATCATGGTCTAACTCCCTCGGTTTTATTATTATCATCATCATTTAAGGTCGGCGTTCAAAGAACTACCGTAAAGACCATCACATAATTGTTACACGCGAGAAACGATCAGGCTAACGCGCAATATGCCCCGCGATGAAATACCAATGGCTTTCCGGCAGTGTCTGGCGCTCCAAATTTTCGCACCAGACCAACATAAATAATATGGTCGCCCGCATCATGGCTTGCCGCCTTGTCGCAATCAAAAATGGCGACGGCATCGGTGATAATCGGGCTGCCGGTTTCCCACATCGTAAATTCCACCCCATCCATATAGGGCTGGCCCTTCTTGGCAAAGCGGCCAGACAGTTCCTGATGGTTTGCAGCCAGCACATTGATGGCGAAATGCTTGGCCTCTTCAAATATGCCCAATCTGTCTGAACCCTTGTCGATGCACCACAGCACCATAGGCGGATCAAGTGACACAGAACTGAATGAGTTAGCCGTCATGGCGATGGCTTTTCCATCTGCCCCCACGGTGGTCACCAGGGTCACGCCCGTAACAAAATTGCCAAAAGAATTGCGCAGGGCGCGGGTGTCTATCGTCATCTCCAAAGTCCCCTCAATAATGAATTATTACTTAATTTATAGGGGGTAGAGTGATCCTCGCGCAATCCTATTATGGTTTTGTGGACCTTAGGCCTGCAAACCTGCCGTTAACCCCATTTCTTTAGAATGCCCCGGTACCAAATTGTTACTGGAAGCAGGCTATATGGCAAAAGGCGATAACGGCGAAGCCCCCATTATTATCATCAAGAAGATAAAGAAAACCGCAGGCGGCCATCATGGTGGCGCCTGGAAGGTTGCCTATGCCGATTTCGTGACTGCGATGATGGCCTTTTTTCTTATGTTATGGCTGCTTAGCACCACCACCAAGGAACAGAAGGAAGGCCTGGCCGAATATTTTACCTTGTCCCAGTCAAGTACTGCGACCGGCGGCGGCGACGGTTTGCTTTCCGGTAAAAGCGTGAATGATGAGAAGAGTGTGGCGGATGGTTCGCCAAGTGTTACCCTGTCCATGGCGCCACCCACCCCGCCAGCAACTGCTGAAGCGGACTCTGAGAACACAGGTACTCCGGTATCAGCCGAATTAACAAATGCGGACGACGCCGTTGCCGCAGTAGGCGTCGGCGAAAACAGCGCCAGCGCAGGTGGTGCGCATGAGGTAATCTCAAACACTGATGCGCAGCGCACAACTGCCGCGCCGACAGAAGACGCCCTCAACAAGGCAATTGATGCGCGGGAAATGAAGGTTTTCGAACAGGCCGAAAAGGAACTGAAACAGGCAATCAGCGATATTCCCGAACTGGCGCAACTTTCAGGGCAGCTTATTATCGATCATACGCCGAAGGGCATGCGCATCCAGCTTGTTGACGAAGCTGACCGCCCGATGTTCAAGGAAGGCACGTCCGAACCCTTTGCCCGCACCAAAGCGATTTTCAAGGAGATCGCCAAGGTCATTAACAAGCTGCCCAACCGCATCGCCATTTCCGGGCACACCGACGCCAGCGCCTATCAACGCGAGGATGGTTACGGCAACTGGGAACTCTCCATGGACCGCGCCATGCTCAGCCGCCGCATGCTGCAACAGGCCGGCGTTCCGGACGCGCGCTTTTTTGAAGTGACCGGCAAGGCCGGTACGGAGCCGCTGTTTCCGGACGATCCCTATATTTCCGGAAACAGGCGCATTTCCATCACCATGATGCGGGAACAGCCCGCGCTTGCGCCCAGGGCGCTCGGGATGGAATAATCCAATCAAGCTGCCGCTTCCGGCCTCCCTGTAATGACAAGCTCCGGCGCCAGATGGGCGCCTAGTTTCTGCACAATTGAAATGAGCTGCAAAATTTCCTGTTCGCGCAAGGCATCGATCTTGTTGTGCAGAAGCTCTATCTCAAGTTCCGCCTTCACATTTACACGATAATCATGCTCCGCGTTCCTGCGATCAATTTCGGCCTGCCGGTTCTGGCTCATCATGATGATCGGCGCTGCGAATGCCGCCTGTGTTGACAGCATCAAATTCAGCAAAATAAAGGGATACGGATCCCAGTGGTAGAAATAGCCGATCAAATTCAGAACAACCCAAAGCGCAAGCAGTGCAGATTGAATAATGATAAATCGCCACGAACCAACTGTTGTAGCAACCATATCCGCAATCCTTGCGCCGCGCGTTGGCGTGTGCTTTGGGGTATGACGGGCTGGTTTCTGGGCGCGCAGTTCGCGCAGACGCTTGCGGTCATCCGCGCTCAGATGCACTTTTTCAGTGTGACCGTTGGTCATTTCCTGCTGCCGCCTCCCACCCTAATACACCACGACGCTGCGAATGGATTCACCGCGATGCATCAGATCAAACGCGCGGTTGATATCGTTCAGCGGCATTTTATGCGTGATCAGATCGTCGATATTGATCTTGCCTTCCATGTACCAGTCAACGATTTTTGGCACATCGGTGCGGCCTCTGGCGCCGCCAAACGCCGTGCCGCGCCACACGCGCCCGGTCACCAGCTGGAAAGGACGTGTACGGATTTCCTGTCCCGCACCGGCAACGCCAATGATGATCGCTTCACCCCAGCCCTTGTGACAGCATTCCAGCGCCTGGCGCATCACATCGACATTGCCGATACATTCAAAACTGTAATCCGCGCCGCCGCCGGTCAAGGACACCAGATAGGCAACCAGATCGGCGCCTGCTTCCTTGGGATTGACAAAATGCGTCATGCCGAAACGCTCCGCCTGCGCGCGCCGCGCGGGGTTGACATCAACGCCGACAATCTGTGATGCGCCAACCAGGCGCGCGCCCTGAATGACATTCAGCCCAATGCCGCCCAGGCCAAACACGACGACCTTTGATCCCGGCTCGACCCTGGCGGTATTGATCACCGCGCCGACGCCGGTGGTGACGCCGCAGCCGATATAGCAGATTTTATCAAACGGCGCGTCCTCACGAACTTTCGCCAGCGCAATTTCCGGCAGCACGGAATAATTGGCGAAGGTGGAGCAGCCCATATAATGCAGTACCGGCTTGCCCTTATAGGTGAAGCGGCCCGTGCCGTCCGGCATGACGCCGCGCCCCTGGGTTTCCCGGATCGCCTGACAGAGATTGGTTTTGGGGTTGAGACAATATTCGCATTGCCGGCATTCCGGCGTGTACAGAGGAATAACATGATCGCCCTTTTTAAGAGACTTGACCCCTGACCCGACCTCGACCACAACCCCCGCGCCTTCATGGCCCAGGATTGCCGGGAAAACGCCTTCAGGATCATCGCCGGACAATGTGAAGGCGTCGGTATGGCAGATGCCCGTGGCTCTGAGTTCAATCATCACCTCGCCTTCTTTCGGTCCTTCCAGTTGAACAGTGACAATTTCCAGGGGCTTGCCCGATTCAAAGGCAACAGCCGCGCGTACATCCATGATCTCTCTCCTTAAACAATATCCTGAAGGCGGCTATACAATGTTCCCAGCAACAGTAATGGCATACGCAATAACGGACCACCAGGAAACGGCCGATGAGGAATGCCCGCAAAGACATCGAATTTTTCCGCATCGCCGCGAATAGCGTCCGCAATCAGTTTTCCCGCCAGCCCCGTCAAGGCCACCCCATGCCCGGAAAAACCCTGGGCATAATAGACATTTCCGGGCATGCGGCCAATATCCGGCAGACGGTTGCGTGAAATATCCACAAATCCGCCCCAGGCATGGGAAATCGCCACATCATGCAAGTCCGGAAAGGTCGCCAGCATGCGCTGGCGCATTCTGTTGGCCAGCGCCACCGGCGGCACTGTCGTATAGCTGACCCGTCCCCCAAACAGCATGCGCCAGTCCGCCGACAGCCGGAAATAGTCGAGGACGAAATTCGTGTCCGACACACAGGTATTGTGTGGCAGCAGCCCCAGCGCCCTGCCCCGGCCCATCGGCTCCGTCGCTATGATATAGGTGCCCACCGGCATGATCCGCGCACGCAGCACCGGTTCCAGCGCGCCAATATAGGCATTGCAGCACAGCACAAGATGACGCGCGCGCACCTCGCCCTGGTCCGTAATGGCCGCAACCTTACCAGATCCATTCCTGCCTGATGGATGAATTTGCGTAACCTGGCTTTTTTCAAAAATTTGCACACCCGCTTTGGCCGCAGCCGTCGCCAGCCCGCGCATATATTTCAGCGGGTGCAAATGCCCCGCCCCCATATCAATCAGGCCCCCATAGAAACGGGTGCTTCTGACATGCTCTGTGACCGCTGCCCGGTCAAGCAAGCGTGATTGTGTGTAGCCAAGGCCGGCCAGATAATTCTGTTCCGCCGTCAAGCCCGCCATATGGTGCGGGCGCGCCGCCGCCAGCAGATAACCAGGTTTATATTCCGCATCCATGCCATGGCGGACAATACGGTCCCGCACCATCTGTGCAGCTTCCAGCGAGAGGTCCCATAATTGCTTCGCCTGCGCCTGACCAAGTAACTGCGCAATCCTTGGCAAATCCTTGGCAAAGCCGTTGATGACCTGGCCGCCATTACGCCCGGAAGCGCCCCAGCCAATCCGTTCGCCTTCCAGCACCACCACCTTATACCCCGCCTCGGCCAGGTTGAGGGCGGCGGATATGCCCGTGTAACCACCCCCCACGACGCATATGTCACACGCCACCTGCCCTGCAAACTGCGGATAGTTTACGGGCGGGCCGACACTATCAAGATAATAGCTGGGCGGACCAAATTCAGAATCACTTTGGACTGTGGGGGGCATGTCTTTCCACTCTAGCTTCAAATTATTACAAAAAATAGTGGCGAGAACAGTGTGAAAGGGCAATGATGACAGATAGCGTCGTTAATGAGCTTGAGCGGAGCAGGTGTGACAAAAAATATTAAAAAAGATAAAGATAAAGTGGTCGATCTCACCCTGCCTGAAAATTTCCTGCATATGCGGCAGGATATTTTGCGTTTTGCCGACATGGACCGGAATGGGCACCTGAATAATGTCAAATTTTTTGAGTTTTGCCAGGAAAGCCGTGTAGCACTTTTTCGTGCGGTGGGGGCCCATGATGGAGAAAGCGGGCGGGCATGGATGATAGCCGCCCTGTCCATCACTTTTCTGGGGCAGGTCCAGGCGCCCGGAATCGTAGAAACCGGCACCCTGGTACTGAAGTTTGGAAATACTTCATTGCAATTGGGCCAGGGCATGTTCAACAATGGCCGCTGTGCCGCCACCGCCGAAATGACCATGGTCCGGGTCGATCAGGAAACCGGTAAGCCCTTCCCGATTGAACCGGTTCTGCGAGACCGGCTAAAAATGCTGGGTGGCCATGGTTAATATGCACGGTCTACTTTCATCCCGGTCAAATTATGCTATGTTTATACGTTAGTATGAAGGGCATTTGCGAGGGATCCGCCGGGTGACTAAACCAGTCAATATTCCGCGTTTTTACGTGACGTCGCCGTCGCCCTGTCCGTATCTTGCCGGACGCGAGGAGCGTAAAATATTTGCGCGCCTGTCCGGTGACGATCCGTCGCTGCTGCATGATGCGCTGGCGGACATGGGATTTCGCCGCAGCCAGAATATCGCCTACCGGCCCGCCTGCATTGGCTGCAACGCCTGCACATCGGCGCGCGTTCCCGTTGCGGATTTTAATCCGGGTAAAAACCTTGCGCGCATATCAAAGCGCAATCGGGATTTGCGTCTCGGCTTTGGCGGAACCATTGCGACCATTGAACAATATCATCTTCTGCGACGCTATTTAAGCATCCGGCATGGGGATGGCGGCATGGCGACGATGGACGCATTCGACTATCAGATGATGGTGGAAGACAGCCCCATCACAACCTATCTGCTGGAACTTCGCAAGCCCGAGGGCGAGGATGAAGGACGCCTGCTTGCGGCGTGCATCACTGATGTGGCCGGTGATGGCCTGTCCATGGTCTATAGCTTCTATGATCCGAAAGAAGCACGCCGCAGCCTGGGCAGCTATATGATCCTGCGTCATATCGAACTAGCCAGGGAAATGGGCCTGTCTTATGTCTATCTCGGATACTGGATCGAGGGCAGCCGCAAGATGCACTATAAGGCCCGTTTCCGCCCGCTGGAATTGCTCGGCCCAAGCGGCTGGCAACCCTATGCAAGCCCGGAAGTTGCGGCCATTTAGGTATCGATGCTTCGGCCCCTCGTTTCCGGCAGCAGGAACAGCATGACAATAAAACTGATCGCGCCGATGATCACGGGATACCACAGACCGCTATAAATATCCCCTGTTGCCGCAACGATAGAAAACGACGCCGCAGGCTGAAAGCCGCCAAACCAGCCGGTGCCAATATTATATGGCAGCGACAAAGCCGTATAACGGATTTTGGTCGGGAACAGCTCCACCAGTGTTGCAGCCTGTGGCCCATATAACGCCGTCGCTGCGGTAACCAGCAAAAGCAGAACAAAAAAAATCTTCGTCACATCAATATTCGCAGGATCGGCCTGCGCGGGATATCCCGCTGTGACCAGCGCCGCCTTCAGCCCTGTTTCCACCTGCTTGCGCAGGGCGGCCTGTGCTTCGCCTTTCAGGGCGCTGGCGTCCGCACTGTCTACGCGCCTATCGCCGATAGACACAAATGCCGTTGCGCCCGCAGGTTCTTCCTGCATGTGATAATTTACCCCGGCATTGGCCAGCACCGATCTGGCGATATCGCACGATGATGCAAATGTCGAGCGGCCAATCGGATCAAACTGCACGGCGCAATTGGCGGGATCGGCATGCAATGTTACCGGCGCCGTGGATTGGGCGGCGGCCAGCGCAGGATTGGCGGCCTCTGTCATCGCCTGAAATGCTGGAAAGAATGAAACCACCGCCAGACCGATGCCAAACAGCATCACAGGCTTTCGCCCAATCCTGTCCGACGCCCAGGCAAAAAACACATACAGAAAGGCGCTCACCGCCGTAACCGCTATCATCAGCATGTTGATGGTGGGTGCGGGTACCTTGAGCACCCGATCCAGAAAGAACTGAACATAGAAATGCGCCGTGTACCAGACCACGCCCTGCGCCATCATGATGCCAAACAGCGCCAGCAGAACCAGTTTCAGATTTGGCCATTCAAGAAATGATTCCCGGATGGGCGCGGTGGAGGCCCGGCCTTCATCCTTCATGCGCTGATAGAGCGGCGATTCTTCCAGCCGCATCCGAAACCATATGGAAATACCCAGCAGCCCGACCGAGACCAGAAACGGAATCCGCCAGCCCCATGTGGCGAATTCCTCTTCGCCCAACAGGGTTCGTGTCACCAGAATAACGCCCAGCGCGCCAAACAACCCAAAGGACGCCGAAGTCTGAATCGCGCCGGTTTGCAGGCCCCGCCATTTCGCCGGCGCATGTTCAGCCACATAAATGGCCGCGCCGCCATATTCACCCCCCAGCGCAAAGCCCTGCACCAGCCGCAGGATGATCAGCAGGATGGGCGCGATAACCCCCGCCTGTGCATAGGTTGGCAACAGGCCAATGGCGCAGGTGGCGATGCCCATCATCGTAACGGTGACCAGAAAGGCTTTTTTGCGTCCGGTCCTGTCGCCGACCCAGCCAAAAACCAGCGCCCCTAACGGGCGCACGGCAAAGCCTGCCGCAAACGCCAGCAAGGCAAAAATGAAGCCCGCCGTTTCGCCCACACCTGAGAAAAACTGTTTGGATATAATCGCCGTCAAAGTGCCGAAAACGAAAAAATCGTACCATTCAAACGCCGTCCCCATCGAAGACGCTGCGATAACGGTGAAAAGATTATTGCCGCGCGGCTGTTCGGCTGCGTCTGAAGATGATGCCACGACTGTACCCCCCCGCCCATTGTCCGGCTTTATCCAGGTACGATGTTATTCGTTTGTGCCAGCCCCTTCAAACTAATAACATATTGTTTCAACTGGCGGAACAGCTGAACCTGTCAGGTTCAGACAACAAAAGCATACAAATGAATTTACGCAAATTCTGGACGAATCTGGACGATGCCTCACGGCAGGCGTTTTACCGCACCGCGATGTGGATCGCGCTGATCGTGGGAACTGTCTATACGATCAGCCAATCGGATTTGATCCAGTCCTATACGCCCCTGGCCGTCAAGATCGAAATGCCGGAAAAAATAGTTTTTCCCAAAAGCAATGCGACGGTCAGCCTTCCGGTCAACCTGCAACTGAAAAACAATATGCAGGAAACGGCGCAGCTTGAAGTCCCAACGCCATGCAACATCATCCGCTGGTATATCACCAATAAAGACGGCGACTTCGTGCAGGCCCCTGCTAAAGAAACCTGTTCACAGGTCGTGATGAAGGCGAGTTTGCCCGCCGGACAACTTTCCCAGGATGAACTGCTTATTCTGCTGGACGCCACACGTTTTGAGGCGGGCATACGCTACAAACTGATGGTACAGTATTGGGGCCAGGACGAATCCAGAGAATTCGAAGTGGAATTTGAATAGTACCGTCAGGCGAATTTGTTGCTGCGTGGGAAACCGCGTGGGGGCAAACGTCCGGCCTGTGCGCGTTTGCCGATCCATTCCACCAGTTGCTGCTCGCTCTGCCGGCGTCCTGAACGGTCCTGCCAGGTCAGGCCATCCGCGAGCGTAAACATTTTTGCATCGCTCAGACCGCCGTCCTTGTAACGTTGCAGAATGACGCCCTTGCCGCGCGCCATAACCGGCACTTCGTCGCGCGGGAAAATCAGCAGTTTACGATTGTCCCCCACCACGGCAACGGAATCACCGGCAGCAGGGGTGCAGATCAGCGCCTCAACATCGCCGGAAACATTCAGCACCTGTTTGCCATTGCGGGTGGCGGCCACCACTTCGGATTCGGCCACAATAAATCCATGTCCGTCACTGGACGCCACCAGCAGGGCGCGTTCCGGGTCATGCACCATGATCGTCACAATCTCATGATCATTGTCCAGATCAATCATCAAGCGCACCGGTTCGCCATGGCCGCGCCCGCCCGGCAATTTATCACAGCGCAACGTATAAAAACGGCCATTGGTGGCGAACAGAATGAGCCTGTCGGTTGTTTGCGCGTGCAACCAGAATTTCGCACCATCGCCATCCTTGTACTTCATATCCGGATCTGCCGGCAGATGGCCTTTCAATTGCCGGATCCAGCCTTTTTGCGAACACACGATCGTCACGGGTTCGCGTTCGATCATCGCTTCCAGCGGAATTTCGTCCATCACCGAGGCGTCTGTAATGGTTGTGCGCCGCGCGCCCAGCGCCGTCTTGGGCCCGAATTTTATTTTCAGCGCCTTCAGATCATCGGAAATCTGCGCCCATTGTTTTTCATCCGATTTCAGCAGGCCCGCGAGCAGTTTGCGTTCGTCCGACAAAGCCTTATGTTCCCGGCGCAGCGCCATTTCCTCCAGCTTGCGCAGGGCGCGCAGGCGCATATCCAGAATCGCCTCGGCCTGAATATCGGTAAGCTTGAACGCCTGAATCAGTTTGGGTTTCGGTTCATCCTCGGTGCGGATAATGCGGATGATCTTGTCGAGGTTGAGGAACGCAATGATGTAGCCATCCAGCACTTCCAGACGGTGCTCAATGCGCGCCAGCCGGTGCTGCGAGCGCCGCACCAGCACTTCCTTGCGATGATCCAGAAAGGCGCGCAGAGCCTCGCGCAAACCCATCACACGCGGCACCAGATTTTTGTCCAGCACATTCAGATTAAGCGGAATGCGCACGTCCAGATCGCTGAGCTGAAACACTTGCTGCATCAGCATTTCCGGCTCGACCGTGCGGGCGCGCGGTTCCAGAACGATGCGGATGTCTTCCGCCGATTCATCGCGGATATCCCCAAGCAGCGACAGCTTGCGATTGTTGATCAGTTCCGCCAGCCGCTCGATCAGCTTGCCCTTCTGCACCTGATAGGGAATTTCCGTCACAATGATCTGATAGCCGCTGCGCGGGGTTTTCTCCACCTCCCAGCGGGCGCGCACACGAAACCCGCCGCGTCCCGTGGCATACGCCTCAAGGATACTGGCGCGCGGCTCGATCAGGATGCCGCCGGTGGGAAAATCCGGCCCGGGAATAAAATCCAGCAGCTTTTCAATGCCCGCATTGGAATGCCTGATCAGATGCTGCATGGCGTCGCACAGTTCCGCCACATTATGCGGCGGGATGCTGGTGGCCATGCCCACCGCAATGCCGGTGGCGCCATTGGCAAGCAGATTGGGGAACGCGGCGGGCAGCACCAGCGGCTCGCTTTCCTCGCCGTCATAGGTATCGCGAAAATCCACAGCGTCTTCGTCAATGCCTTCGAGCAGGGCCTGCGCCACTTCCGTCAGCCGCGTTTCCGTATAGCGCATGGCGGCGGCATTATCGCCATCGACATTGCCGAAATTGCCCTGCCCGTCGATCAGTGGATAGCGGATGGAAAAATCCTGCGCCAGACGGACCAGCGCGTCATACACGGACTGATCGCCATGCGGGTGATATTTGCCGATCACATCGCCCACCACACGCGCGGATTTCTTGAACCCGGATCCCGGCTCCAGCCGCAATTGCCGCATGGCGTACAGCAGCCGCCGATGCACCGGCTTCAGCCCGTCACGCACATCGGGCAACGCCCGGTGCATGATGGTGGACAATGCATAGGCCAGATAGCGCTCGGCCAGGGCATCGCCCAGCGGCGTATCGGTAATTTCTGATTCGGGTGTCAGCAGGTCGCTCATAAGCCGCTTATAGCATCGGTTTGTTGCTTGTGCAGCCCTGTCGCGCTATTGATTAGGACTTCCGGCATCACACTTCAGGAAATAACCTATGCCCTTACGGCAGCGCAAACTTATAGGCTCGTTCCTGCTGCTGGTATGGATGCTGATCTACAGCATACTGGCCGTGAACATTGCCGAATCCTGGCTGCCGGATTCGCAGATTGCGCGGCTGATCTTCTATCCCGTGGCGGGCGTGATATGGGTGTTTCCGGTCCGGCCGCTGGTGTTCTGGATGCGGGGGTGAGCGGGCAAGTTCAGGCGGGAAATATCGCCCGTGTAGAAGCCGCCCTGGTGGGGTCACCTCAGACTTGAGGCCATTTAACCCATGCTTCTCCTTCGCCCTTGACATTTTCCACAAATTACGCAATATGCGTAAAATGAGGAGGTTTGATCATGAAAATAGTCCCTGCATCCGAATTTTCCAAGAATTTTGGCCGTTACCGCGAAATGGCCCAGCGCGAGCCAATCGCTGTCACCAGCCATGAACGGGTGACAGGCTATTTTGTCTCCAGTGCCGAGTACGAGGAATATGTCCGGCTGAAATCCATGCTGCCAAAGGCTTACGCCGTGGAGGAACTATCCGAAGAAACCATTCAGGCCATTGCCGCCAGCAAGATGGACCCGCGCCACAATCACCTCAACAGCCTGCTCGACGATTAACGCAGGATGTCAATTCCAGACCCTGAACCGGGCACGGTGATTTCCTATGCCTATTTGTGGCGCTATGAACATGAAGCCGGTCACGATGAAGGGCGCAAGAACAGGCCATGTGTGATTGTGCTTTCTGTCGAGCAGAAAAATGAAAGCCGGATTGTCACCGTTGCGCCCATAACCCATCGTGAACCCGCCGGTGTAACGATTGGCATCGAATTGCCACTGCGGGTAAAACAGCATCTTGGTCTGAATCATGAGACATCATGGGTGATCCTGAGTGAGGTCAATCAATTTGTCTGGCCAGGTTTTGATTTGCGTCCTGTTCCTGGAAGTAAAAACAGATTTGATTATGGATTTTTGCCGCCAAAGTTTTTCGGGGAAATTCGATCCGGCATTCTCGATTTGATTGTCAAACGCAGAGCGGGAATAACGAAGAGGGATTGAGTTGTTAATCGGCTCACCGGAATATTATGGGTATTTCCAGCAAGGCCGCTGCTGTTCTGGGTGAGGGGGTGAGTTTCGCGCCGAGCCGAAGCTCGCAGAATGGTCGGCCTTAGTGGACGTGTTCAGAACCTGCCCGGAGCATAGGTTATTGATTTTGCAGATGGGAGAAGCACAGCAGTATATGCATATCCCTGCAATCGTTGAAAAAGTAACGGAACGACTTGAGAATGGAACAGAAAAATTGTGGGATAAATTGTTTTAATTTTTACAACTTATTGTAGTGGTGTGCAATTACCAATCATATGAGAAACCATAGGAAATTGTGCGTTTCCTACATGTCTGGAATTGATTGCAAATAATCCATCATTAGGCATGGGGTGATTATAGACTGTTACAAGATTCATATTGCCCGAAGGAGTTATTTCAACGATGTGCAAAACTCCGTTCGTGCCACTAATTGTTACATCTTCTGCACCTGCATTTCCAATCAATCTAGCTTTTCCTGAAGTGCGGTTTATGGAATCAAAAACAATCTCCATAATGTCGCTATTTTTTTCAGTTTTAACTTGCCCTCCTTTTTCTCCATAAGTTGATGTGAAAAAGGTTTCATCGAATTTACACCGCAATGTTTTAATTGCTAAAAAATCAGTGGCAGCGGCTGCATTAAATGACGAAAAAGCCAAAACTCCGAACATCAGTACTAATTTTTTCATGATAAACCCCAAATGACTGGCCCGAGACATAGGTGACATTTTGTACCGGACACATGGGTTACACTTTTTGCCTGTTTTGACAAGCAGGAGGTGGAGATGCCGTGGAGTGAGAGTTCGGTTATGGATGAACGCCTTCGATTTGTCGCCCGTTTGCTGGAAGGAGAGCAGATGGCGGTGCTGTGCCGTGAGTTTGGCATCTCGCGAAAGACCGGTTATAAGATATTCGACCGCTATAAGGAGCATGGGCTGGAGGCGCTGAGCGACCGCTCGCGGCGGCCTGTACGCTACGCCAACCAGCTGCCGCCGCAGATCGAAGCCGCGATTGTCACGCTGAAGCGCGAGAAGCCGCATTGGGGCGCCCGCAAGATCCGCGAACTGCTGCTGCGCCGGTTGGCTGCCGACATCAGGGTTCCCGCCAAAAGCACGATCCATGCGGTGATGGATCGCCACGGCCTGGTCAAGCGCATGGGCCGCAAGCGTGGCCGCGCCTGCGGCACACCCCTGTCGCCGGGACAAACCCCCAATGCGCTGTGGTGCGCCGACTACAAAGGCGAGTTCCTGCTCGGCAACAAAAAATACTGCTATCCGCTGACCGTCACCGACCATGCCTCACGCTATCTGCTGCTCTGCGAAGCCCTCGAATCCACCAGGCAGGACCTGGCTTTTACCGCCTTCGAGCGGCTGTTCCGGGAACGTGGCCTGCCATACGGCATCCGCTCTGACAACGGCGCGCCTTTCGCATCAGCCAACGCCTTGTTCAACCTCAGCAGGCTATCGGTCTGGTGGCTGCGCCTCGGCATTAACATCGAGCGCATCAAGCCGGGCAACCCGCAGCAAAACGGGCGCCATGAGCGTATGCACCTGACCCTCAAAAAACAAACCACCCGCCCGCCCGGCATGAACAGCCTGCAACAGCAGGCCACCTTCGACGGCTTTGTGCAGGAGTATAATTGCGAACGCCCCCACGAAGCCCTTGACATGAAGTGTCCTGCCGAAGTCTACACTCCGGCATCACGCCAATATAACGGCCTGCCAGAGCTGCACTACCCCTTCCCCTGAAGGTGCAGGTACCAATAATGACAGGCCAGTTCTCGTCACCGCATGCGGAAGAATCTGCATCTACCGCAAAAAGATCAACATCAGCACAGCCCTGGCGGGACAAACCCTCGGCATCAAGGAAGTCGACGAAGGCATTTGGCTGGTCAGTTTTATGGATTATGATCTCGGTTACATTGATCTGGAACAATGCACCTTGCAACCCCTAGACAACCCCTTTGGCCCGGGGGTGTCACCTATGTCTTAGGTACAATCTGTTACCTATGTGTCCGGTATGGACCGGGCGAAGGATGGTCGGAGTGGCCGGATTTGAACCGACGACCCCTTGTCCCCCAGACAAGTGCGCTACCAGGCTGCGCCACACTCCGACATTGCTTCTTGGCGGGTCAACCAAGGCGGCGGACTATACTCTGCGTCCCCCGGTTCGGCAACTGCGCATACGGGGTTTCTAGTCCCCGGCCAGTAAATCTTTAATCGTTGCCAGCTCGGCCAGGATTTTTTCCAGCTTTTTACGCTTGGCGGGGGGGATGCCGGGGGCTTGCGGCGCCGCTTTTACCGGCTTGTCCGCTGTAGCCGCTGATGCGGCGGGCGATTTGAGAAAATCCGGCATAAAAAATGGCAGCGGTATTTCGTTGGGATCAGGTTCGGCGCTGCGCCGCCTGGCCGCTGTCTTTGGCGCAGGTGCTGGCGCCGGCTCGACGGCCACAACCTTCTCAACGGCAGGCGCGCCTGCGCCGCCGACGAAGCGCGCGCCGCGCTCTTTCAAAACCTTTTGCACGCCCTTGATGGTGTAGCCATCGGTATACAGAAGCCCGCGAATACCCCGCAGCAGAGCCACATCATCGGGCCGGTAATAGCGCCGGGCGCCGGCCCGCTTCAGGGGTTTTATCTGGGTGAATTTGCTTTCCCAAAAGCGCAGGACATGCTGGGGAACATCAAGTTCCTCAGCCACCTCGCTTATTGTGCGAAAGGCGTCTGCTGATTTCTGCACTGTGTGACTCAGTCTGCGGCTGGGCTACCGCCGCCAGGCTTGCTCGCGGCGCTGTTAATGATTTCTTTCAGCACATGGGAGGGACGGAACACCAATACGCGGCGCGGCGCGATGGGAACCTCCTCGCCGGTTTTTGGATTGCGCCCTATGCGGCCGCCTTTTCCACGCACAGAAAAAGAACCGAAGGAAGAAATTTTGACCACCTTGCCACTGACCAGCTCGTTGCACACTTCATCCAGAATCGATTCGACAAGCTGCGCCGAATCGCTGCGTGAAAGTCCCACTTCCTTGTGAACGGCTTCGCTAAGTTGCGCACGGGTTACTGTTCCCATGGTTTTTCCCCTTCTTCTGTCCCCCCGAAGCCATGACATAGAAACCTGGCATAGGGGATGAGCCGCATAGCCCAGAATGACCAACCTGCAAAAACACATTTTGCGCGAATAAAAAGCTTTTTGTCAATTAGATAGCGGCAAATGTTTATGTAAAATCGAATCTCTACCAGCGCACCAGCGCCGAACCCCAGGTAAAGCCGCCGCCCATGCCTTCCATTAGCACAAGCTGGCCCTTTCTGATGCGGCCATCGGCCACAGCGCAACTCAGCGCCAGGGGAATTGACGCCGCAGATGTATTGCCATGCAGGCCGACTGTCTGCACGACTTTTTCCGGTGGAATCCCCAGCTTCTTTGCCGTTGCATCAATGATTCGCTTGTTGGCCTGATGCGGCACGATCCAGTCTATATCGCGGGCGCAAAGACCGGTCGCCGACAGCGCTTCGTTCACGGCGCCCGACATATTGGTGACCGCATGCTTGAACACTTCCTTGCCGTTCATGCGCAGATACCCGGTTGTGCCCGTGGAAGACGGCCCGCCATCCACATAGAGCAGATCATGGTGGCGTCCATCGGCATATAAATGCGTGGTCAGAATGCCGCGATCACTCAGTGCGCCGGTTGACGCCTCCGCCTTGAGCACGACCGCGCCTGCGCCGTCGCCAAACAGCACACAGGTGCCGCGATCCTGCCAGTCCAGAATGCGCGAAAAAGTTTCCGCGCCGATCACAAGCGCGCACCGGAATTGCCCCAGTTTCAGAAAATTATCCGCGATTGCCAGCGCATACACAAAACCGGTGCAGACAGCCTGAATATCAAAAGCCGCTCCACGGGTTATCCCAAGGGCGGCTTGTACTTTTGTAGCGGTGGCGGGAAAGGTCTGGTCCGGCGTGGCTGTCGCCAGCACGATCAGGTCCACTTCAGATGCATCCATATCGGCATTTTTCAGGGCGCGGCGGGCGGCGGCCAGGGCCAGGTCGGACGTCATTTCCCCATCCGCAGCAATATGGCGTTCGCGAATGCCCGTGCGTTCGACGATCCAGTCATCACTGGTATCCACCATCCTGGCCAGTTCTTCGTTTTTCATGATGCGTTCGGGTAGATATCCGCCGGCGCCACATATGACCGATCTGATCGTGCTCACCTTGCGTTCACCTCCGCACCGGCATTTTCATTGACAGCGTTTTCCATTCTTCTTTCTACTGTTAGCTTGAACAGCTCGTCATATTTCTTAAGATCAGTGCCTATCCGCGCAACCAGATCAGAACGCGCCATTTCGATGCCCGTTTTGATGGCGTGGGCAAATCCAGCGCCATCGGCCCCGCCATGGCTTTTGATCACCAGACCATTCAGCCCCAGAAACACGCCGCCATTCAGATCGCTGGGATTAAACTTGTCGCGCAGGATTCGGAACGCTGGCCGTGCGAGCAGATAAGCCAGCCTGCTCAAAATCGAACTGCGCATGGCCTCGCCCAGCACCTGAAAGATCAACCGGGCGGAGCCCTCACCTGTTTTCAGCGCAACATTACCCGTGAACCCATCCGTGACGATGACATCCACCGTATCCGCACCCAAATCAGTGCCTTCCACGAAACCTGTAAAGTTCATGGAGTCCTGTGACGCCATCCGTAGTTTGCGTGCGGCGTGCCGGACATATTCATGGCCTTTCTGCTCTTCTTCGCCGACATTCAGCAGACCAACCCGTGGCTGGGCAATATTCAGAACCGCACGGGCAAAGGCCGCCCCCATCACAGCGAACTGCACCAGGCTGTCTTCATCACATTCCAGATTGGCCCCCAGGTCCAGCACCACCTTCTGATGGGTTGGGCCAGGCCATGTCGAAGCGATGGCGGGACGGTATATCCCCTCCATGGTCCGCAGTTGCAATACCGACATGGCCATCAGCGCACCGGTATTGCCCGCGGATATGACGACCGAAGCTTCGCCATCCTTAACCATGGCGATGGCCTTCCACATGCTGGTGCCACGCCCCCGGCGCACAATCTGGCTTGGTTTGTCATCGGCGGTAACAACCTCATCCGTATGGCGCAGCTCGTACCGCCCTATCAGGGCCGGGTGCCGGGCAATCAGAGGCCGCAGGCGCTGTTCATCGCCGAACAGCACAAAACGCACCCCCGCATCCTGCGCGCATATGAGGGCTGCACCTTCCAGGACCATCCCGGGGGCGGCATCCCCGCCCATCGCATCCAGCGAAATGGTCAGAAGATTTTTGTCAGTTTGCGCCAACTTGTCTGTCTTTCGCTTGGAGTGCCGGGTAATCCTGGGAGAATTATGTCGTTTTTATTGCATCGCGTGCATCTGAATAGCCAAATAACCAGCTAATTCCAAGCAATTCTATCCCCTGAGGCATAATGAAATCATACAATTGCGCCGCCTTCCGGTGTTTTAGACGCAGACTTGACAGATTCCGCGATGCAGACTAGTTTGCGCCCCTTCTAGAGCGCCGTCAGGCGGCGTCCCCTGGTCATTCATTTACCCGTATTAAGGGCCACGAATATGGCAGTTCCTAAAAGAAAAACCACCCCGTCAAAACGCGGGATGCGCCGTTCACACGACGCCATTCCTGGCTCGGTCTATCAGGAAAGCAAAGAATCGGGCGAGTTGGTGCGTCCGCACCACATTGACCTGAAATCCGGAAAATATCGCGGCCGACAGGTTCTTCCCGCACAGGAAGACTGATTCTCTCTCTGCGTTTTCTCAACGGTCCAGTTTATCGCGTAACTGCGCCAGAACCTGAAACGGGTTTGGCCGCTTTTCCGATTCGGCCGCTGCTTGCGTGAGTGAGGCAGGGATTACCGCGCCCGGCGCGCGTGGATAGGGATCGTTTCCCAGCGCCAGATGCTCCAGCAGCAGCAGACCCAGATTGATTTCGCGCCCGTCAAATGGCTCGGGCGGATCTTCGGCCAGCGGGTCGATCACAATCTCATCACCCGTAGATTTTTCCGGCTGCAACATGGGTGCGGGCAGGAAGCGTACAAAGACTGTTTCGTTTACATGCGTAAGGACAGGCTCCAGCGTCACCACGCAGGGCTGCACAATATCTGCGGCGACCATACCCTCGACTGTCGCGCCATGCCTGCGCCAACGCCGCACGGCCAGTTCTGACTGAAAATTCTCTACGGCGTCCACGCCCATATATTCCGCTATCGCCTTACAGGTGTCAGAATCGGCTTTGGTCTTTACGATTGAAGGCAGTGCACCCAGCTTTTCGATGTTGAAGATAACATGAATTGGCAGGTCGGTTTCTTCTGAAGCGCTCATGGTTGTATCCTGATCAGTCAAATACCGGTGGAACTGTAAAATTCAGCCGGCCGGCCAGAAAATCTTCGTCAGCCTGTTGCGCCAGC
Organism: Pseudomonadota bacterium; assembly: GCA_049325255.1. Classification (GTDB taxonomy): domain Bacteria; phylum Pseudomonadota; class Alphaproteobacteria; order UBA11222; family UBA11222; genus UBA11222. The sequence continues at coordinate 22,065 of JBMOMW010000053.1, forward strand.
GCCGCCGCCACATCGCGCATATAGGCCGCCATGCGCGCCAGCTTCGCGGGGGCGGGCGGGTTGCCCCGATACAGGTTGCGCGCCAGCGCGTCCATCAACAGGGTGTCCTCACCGGATGCCTGAAGGCCTGCCTCATAGGCCTCTACCCGGCCATAAAAGGCCTCGCTCATGGCGCGGATCCTTTTGCCGACGGTCAGATCGCCTACCCCCATTTCACGCAAACTGCGGTCCATATCACCGAACATCACGTCAAATAGCTGCTGCGCCAGTTCAGCCCGTGCGCCGCCGGACTGCGCACCGCTCAGGCGGCGCAGCACCAAAAACAGATGCAGGGCCAGCATGTCGAAGCGCCCGTCCAGGCTGTCGGGAACGCCGCCATCGCGGTAGAATACCGGCTGCCTAGCCTGCCCGGCCAATAAAACATAGAGTTCATGGGCGGTGGCGTCGTCTTTTTTGCGCCCAAAAAATCGCGACAGAATCATAATTTTACGGCCCTATGAAAATCAGCTCTATTGCACTTATTTGCGCCGCAAGGTACGTCAACCACCATGAAAACACCAAGACAGAATTCCCGGACTGTTTCACGCCCCCGCAGGCTTAACCATATTGCCCAAGCGGCAATAGTAGTGGGGCTGCTTGCGGCCTGTAGCCCGACCACCGAACTGCGCGGTCATATCATAGATGAAGAAACCCTCGCGGCGGTAAAAGAAGGTGTGGATAACCAGCAATCTGTATCCGATACGCTGGGCACGCCATCGGCTACCGCAACATTCGATGCCGATGTGTGGTTTTATATTTCCACCCGGCAGGAACGGATGGCGTTTCTGGACCCCAAGGTTCTGGAGCGCACCATTGTGGCGGTCGAGTTTGACAAAAAAGGCAATGTCGCCAGCACACGCCGCTACACCTTGGCCGATGGCCGCCCGATACAATTGGTCGGCCGTGAAACCCCCACCAAGGGTAAGGAACTGACCTTCCTCGAACAGATGTTCGGCAATTTCGGCCGCTTCTCTGGCACCGGAAGCGATCAGGGGCCTGGTGGCGGTGGTAGGAAGTAAACATCCCATTTCAGCAATAAAAAAGGCCGCCCATTTCGGAGCGGCCTTTTTTTGCGGGTCTCGTGAACTTACCCGTGCGCCAGAACTGCCAGGAGGAGCAGGGCGACGATATTGGTGATCTTGATCATCGGATTGACAGCCGGACCGGCGGTGTCCTTGTAGGGGTCGCCTACCGTGTCGCCGGTGACTGCGGCCTTGTGGGCCTCAGAGCCCTTGCCGCCGTGATGGCCGTCTTCGATGTACTTCTTGGCGTTATCCCATGCGCCGCCGCCAGAGGTCATCGACAGGGCCAGGAACAGGCCGGTTACGATGACGCCCATCAGCATGGCGCCCACCGCCGAAAGTGCGGCGCCCTGCCCTGCGATCGCGTTGATCACATAATACAGCACGATGGGCGACAGCACCGGAAGCAGTGAGGGAACGATCATTTCCTTGATCGCCGCCTTGGTGAGCATGTCCACCGCTGCGGAATAATCCGGCTTTTGCGTACCCTTCATGATGCCCGGCATTTCACGGAACTGACGGCGCACTTCTTCGACGATTGAACCGGCCGCACGACCGACCGCCATCATGCCCATGGACGCGAACAGATAGGGCAGCAGACCGCCAATGAACAGTCCAACCACGACATAGGGGTTGCCAAGCGAGAAATCCAGAACAACGCCTGCAAAGGACGGGAATTCAACCGGATGGGCGATGAAATATTTCAGATCTTCGGTATAGGCCGCAAACAGCACCAGCGCGCCCAGACCAGCCGAGCCAATGGCATACCCCTTGGTCACGGCTTTGGTGGTGTTACCCACCGCATCCAGCGCGTCGGTGGTCTTGCGCACCTTCTCATCCAGCTTTGCCATTTCAGCAATGCCGCCTGCATTATCGGTCACGGGACCGAACGCATCGAGCGCCACCACCATGCCCGCCAGCGCCAACATCGTTGTTACCGCAATGGCGATGCCAAACAGACCGGCCAGCGTGTAGGTAACGATGATGCCCGCAACGATCACCAGTGCCGGCATTGCGGTCGATTCCATTGATACCGCAAGGCCCTGAATGACGTTTGTGCCGTGCCCGGTAACCGAGGCCTGTGCAATGCTTTGCACCGGACGGAAATTGGTGCCGGTGTAATATTCGGTGATCCAGATCAGCAGACCCGTCACCGCCAGGCCGGTTACGCCACACCAGAACAGATCCATGCCAGTAAAGCTAAGCGCGCCCACGGTCATGGAGGTTTCCATGCCAAGTACGTGCGAAATCACAGGATAGAGCGCAAGGAGCGAGAGCACCGACGAGGCGATGAAGCCTTTATACAGCGCGCCCATGATGGAGTTGTTCGAACCCAGACGCACAAAATACGTGCCGATGATCGAGGTGAGAATGCACACGCCGCCAATAGCCAGTGGCAGCAGCATCAGTTGTTGTTCAAGGGCGCCATCGAAAAAGATCGAGGCCAGAACCATGGTCGCAACCACGGTCACGGCATAGGTCTCAAACAAGTCCGCCGCCATGCCGGCGCAGTCGCCCACATTGTCGCCCACATTGTCGGCGATGGTGGCGGGATTGCGCGGATCATCTTCCGGGATACCAGCTTCGACCTTGCCGACCAGATCGCCGCCCACGTCAGCGCCTTTGGTAAAGATGCCGCCGCCCAGACGGGCAAAAATCGAAATCAGCGAAGCGCCAAAGCCCAGCGCCACCAGTGCGTCGATGACAGTGCGGTCACCTGGCTGAAAGCCAAGCGGGCCAGTTAGCACGGCGTAATAAACCGAAACCGACAGCAATGCCAAACCCGCAACCAGCATGCCGGTAACGGCGCCGGAACGGAACGCCATGCTAAGTCCGGCCGCCAGACTTTCACTGGACGCCTGTGTCGTGCGCACATTGGCGCGCACGGAAATCAGCATGCCGATAAAACCGGCCGCGCCCGAAAGTACTGCGCCAATCACAAAGCCGCCCGCAACGAGTGGCCCTAACAGGTACCAGACCAGTGCAAAAATCACTGCGCCGACGATGGCAATGGTGGTGTACTGACGGTTCAGATAGGCGCTTGCGCCTTCCTGAATTGCCGCCGCGATTTCCTGCATACGCGCATTGCCGGGACTTGCCGACAATATCGCGCGGCTGGTGATAATGCCGTACACGACTGCCAACAGGCCGCAGCCAATAACGAGCTCAAGTACTGTGCTCATGAAGCTTCCCTCTAAGAATTAATATGTGGAACCGCAGCCGCCGTCATACGCCGGCCGCCCCCCGGGCCGGGGCGCAACATGCCAAAGAACCGGCACAAAAGCAACCGAATGTCAGGCTATCGCCAGAATTGTTTAGGTGTAGGGCCCGGCATTCAGCCGATTATCGTTCGCGGCTTGCGCCCCAGGGCCTGGGCCAATTGACGTAAACGCTTGTGCAAAGCCTCCCCGGCGAGGTCCCCATAGCCGGCAGGCAGGTGCAGGCGCAATTCGCCCGGTAGCAGGCGCAGGCTGCAATTCTGCAAAATACCCGCCGTTCCCCCCGATATTGTGTGCGCAAGACGCAGCGCCAGCCCCAAAATCCGTGCATTTTCGGCCGCTTCACCTGCGAACGCCCAAAGCCGCCCGACCGCGCCTTCCGCCATTTCACCCCGGTAGCGGAAATAAATCGCCAGCGCCAGCATCGCGCGGCCATGATGGGTAATGCCCACAAATTGCGCGTTAACAACCTCCATCAGGCACTGATTGGCCCGATGATCGGGATGCACACGCCAGCCAATATCACTCAGCAAACTGGCGCAGTGACGCAGGCGCAAGGATGATTCGCTTTCATTTTCAAACAGGACAGAAGTCCAGCGGGTGATTTCGTCCGCATGTTCGGGGAAACGCCCCTGCCGCGCGCCCTTTTCCTCGCAGGCGGCAAGCAGCGGATCGCGCGCCTGAAGGGTTTTGGGCAATTGGTCAAACAACAAGCCCTCGCGCAAGCCATAGGCCGAAAACACCACACGACGCACCTGTGTGCGCCGCAGCAACCGGTTCAGCACGGCGGCAGCCGGTGCGGCTGTCTCTGCGCGCCGCTTTGACAAACCGGGAAGCGCCTCCAGTTGCGCCTGCGTCATGCGGGCGATTTCTCCGGTGAAACGTAACGCCTCGGGCGCTGCAATGGCGTATTCATGGATAACGTGGACAGGATGATCAATGCTTTCCATATGCACCTGCGCCAGTGCCCGCCAGGATCCGCCCACCGCATAAAATGTTTCGCCAGAAAAATTTGACAGCCATTGCTGATTTGAGAGCAGTTCATCGACCCGGCGATCCAGTTGCTCGGCGGTCGCCTTTTTTACTTTCAGCGGACCGATGGGCAACGTTTCCGCCTGCCCATAGGCGCCATCACCGATTGCGATAAGTTCTATGCTGCTGCCCCCCAGATCACCTGCCAGTCCGGTGGCCCGTGGATTACCCGCCAGGACGCCCAGGGCGGAGAGACGTCCTTCCTCGGCGCCAGAAATAATGCGGATATTGATGCCAATTTCACGCGACAGCGCTGCGATAAACTCTGCGCCATTTTCGGCGTCACGCGATGCGGCGGTCGCCACAGCCTCTATCTGGCCGACATTCATGGCACGCAACAGCAACGCAAAACGGCGCAATGTGGCGCGGGCGGATTCAGCCGCCTCTCCTTCTATGCGGCCTGTGGCGGCAACCGATTTTCCAAGTCCGCAAAAAACTTTTTCGTTGAATAGCGGAATGGGCGTGCGGCGTAACCCGTCATAAACCACCAGGCGCACCGAATTTGATCCGGCATCAATCACGCCAATCAGTTTTTCAGAATTATTATTCAGGCCAGAATCCGGCGCATTATATTTCAGCACGGATGAAGTTTTCGGTTCAGACATTGGTTGCCTTGCCGTCAAACAATGGCACCGGTTTGGGGCGGTCTTTGGCATAGGCCTCGCCCCGGCCGGAAAGACTTGGATTATTCATGAAATAATCATGCGCGCAAAACGGCGCCTCTCCCGGCGCGGGCTTGATACGCACATAGGTTTCGTCCGGGCGCAACTCCCACGTCTGAACATTGTCCTTCAGATTGGCGATCATAACCTGATCCAGCACCTGCTTATGCACCGTCGGATTTTCTATCGGCACCAGAGCCTCAACACGAAAATCAAGGTTGCGCGGCATGATATCAGCCGAACTGATATAGATGACGGCCTTGCTGGAGGGCAGCCCATGCCCATTGCCAAAACAGAAAATCCGTGAATGTTCAAGAAACCGCCCCACAATACTACGTACACGAATGTTTTCCGAAAATCCTGGCATGCCGGGGCGCAGGCAGCAAATGCCGCGCACGACCAGCTCTATATGCACACCCGCCTGCGAGGCCCGGTATAGCGCCTTGATTACTTCCGGGTCCACCAGGGAATTCAGCTTGAGCCATATATCCGCCGGTTTGCCCGCCTTTGCAAAATTAATTTCTGTCTCGATATGGCCCATGAGGCGGGCGCGCAGATTAATGGGCGACATGGCAATTTTTGACAATTGCGCCGGTTCCGAATAGCCAGTGCAATAATTGAAGAATTGCGCGGCGTCGCGGCATAATACCGGATCGGCGCTGAACAGCGACAGATCGGTATAGATACGCGCATTCACCGGATGATAGTTGCCGGTGCCAAAATGCACATAGGAGCGCAGCTCCCTGCCTTCCCTGCGCACAGCCAGACTAACCTTTGCGTGAGTCTTTAACTGCATGAAACCGAACACCACCTGGACGCCGGCGTGTTCCATTTCCCGGGCCAGTTGAATATTCGCCGCTTCGTCAAAGCGCGCCTTCAGTTCAACAAGCGCGGTAACGGATTTTCCGTTCTCGGCCGCCTCGATCAGCGCCTTGACGATGGGACTATCCCATCCTGCGCGGTACAATGTCTGCTTGATCGCAACGACATCGGGATCGACCGCAGCCTGGCGCAGAAACTGCACCACGACGTCGAAAGATTCATAGGGATGATGAACAACAATATCCTTGGCGCGGATGGCTGCAAAACAGTCGCCGCCATGATCCCGGATACGCTCCGGGAAACGCGCGTTGAACGGCGGGAACAACAGATCGGACAGCTCATCGATAATTAACTGGCGCGTGCTGGCAAGCCCCAGCGCCCCTTTTACAATAACAATCTCCCGCGCGCTGACTTCCATTTCACGCACCACAAATTCGCGCAGTTCATCGGGCATGCTTGCTTCAATGCTGAGCCGCACCACATTGCCGCGACGGCGGCGGCGCAACGCGGTTTCAAAATTACGGACAAGATCTTCCGCTTCTTCGTCAACTTCAATTTCACTGTCGCGGATAACCCGGAATGAACCGCTGGCCATCAGTTCATAGCCAGGGAACAGCCGGTCCAAAAACAACGCAATGAGGTTTTCGAGGGCAAGAAAGCGCACCTCACGCCCGCCGGTAAAATCCTCATCCGGCATGCGTATAAAGCGCGGCACCTGATGCGGCAGCGGCAACAGCGCCTGCATCAATCGTCCATCAGAAAAACGGCGAAGCTGCATAACAACACAAAAACCAAAATTCGGAATAAACGGAAACGGATGCGCGGGATCAATCGCAAGCGGCGTCAGCACCGGAAAATAGCTGTTGAGAAACTGATCCTCAAGCCATGCCCGATCAGCATCATTCAGTTCATGCGGGGAAAGCACCAGGATGCCAACAGTACGCATTTCCTTTTTCAGATTATCCCAGCATTCCCCCTGCGCCGCCATCAGCGCGCTGGCGGTGTTGTGTACGCGCTCCACCTGCTCGGCCGGCGCCAGCCCGTCCTGGCTTAGCCCGGTGATGCCCGCACGCATTTGCGCAAGCAGACCGGCCACCCTGACCGTATAAAATTCATCCAGATTCGAAGCCGAGATGGACAGGAAGCGCAACCGTTCAAGAATGGGATGGGCGGCATTTTCGGCCTCTTCCATAACCCTGCGGTTGAAGGCAAGCCAGGACATTTCACGGTTGATAAACATCTCGCCGGGCGCCATGGCGTCCAAATCGCGCACAGGGATTTTGCCCTGCACCGCTATCTCTCCTGCTGCACCAGCCTTGCTCACTTTATCTCTCCCGCTCAGAAACTCGTGCCCTAAAATAGCGTAAAGCGGCTTTCTAAAGCATTTATGACAATCTTGATGGTTTACAGCATGCCACGATAATCGCCGCCATCCATTACCAAATTCTGGCCCGTTATAAAGCCCCCATACTGACTGCACAGAAAGGCGCAGGCCGCGCCAAATTCGTCCGGGTCGCCAAACCGGCCGGCCGGGTTCGCCGCCGCCGCCTTTGCAGCGACCTCCTCCATGCTTTGACCGCCGCTGCGCGTGCGCGCCAGAAACCCGCCCCGCAACCGGTCCGTGTCAAACGGTCCAGGCAGCAAATTATTGATGGTGACGTTATAGCGCACCGTTTCACGCGAAAGACCGGCCACAAAGCCGGTCAGTCCGGCCCGGATACCGTTTGAGAGGCCAAGGGCCGGAATCGGATTTTTTACCGCCGCACTGGTGATATTGATGATCCGCCCGAATTTACGCGCGATCATGCCGTCGACCGTTGCCTTGATCAGCTCAATCGAGCTCATCATGTTAGCGTCAAACGCCCTGATCCAGTCTTCGCGGCTGAACTGACGGAAATCACCGGGCGGCGGACCGCCGCAATTGGCAACAAGGATATCGGGTTGTGGGCATGCGGCAAGTGCGGCCTGACGGCCTTCGTCTGTCGCCACATCGCCGACAGCAATCGTGACCTTTGCGCCACTATCGGCGTAAATATCCGCCGCGGCCTTTTCCAGGCTGTCCAGGGTGCGCGCCACGATGGTCACTTCGGCGCCTTCGCGGGCTAGATGCATGGCGCAAGCCCTGCCCAATCCCTTGCTTGCGGCACAGACCAGAGCCCGTTTTCCGCTGATTCCAAGATCCATGCTTATTTGCTCCTTTTTTTTCAGATGGCGCTATTATTACTGATCCCGGTCATCTGTGCGAGCGCCTTGCGCGCCAAAGCTATCGTTAGCGGTCGCATTTCGCCTGCCGCCAGTCTGTCCAGCGTGACGACCATGGTGCGGGCGGCGGCAAAAGAGCGTTCGATGCGCGCGACCAGAAAACTGATGACCTCCAGCGGCACACGTAATTGACGATCAGAAAGCAGCTTTAACATCACTGCGCCCAGCAAATGATCGTCCGGTTCCGCAATACCAACGGACTGCATGGCGATCAGGCGCGAACGTAAATCCGCAAGTTGCGTGTTCCATCGTCCTGGCGCTTCGTCCGAGAGACACAGCAAAAAGCCGCCATCCTGACGCAGCAGATTTATCAGATGCAGCAACGCCACTTCTTCACCCACAGTATCAGCATGGTTCAGTATCACGGCGCCCGCCCTGGCAATTTCAGGCACTGCACTGACCGTCAAATCTGATGCATCAATCAGTACGCCGCCGCTTCTGGCGCGCCACACTTCGGCCAGATGGCTTTTGCCGGAACCTGTCGCGCCGTACAGGGCAAGCGATCCGCCCTGCCAGTCCGGCCAGCGGTCAATCCAGGCGACCGCATCTTCGTTACAGGCCGCGACCAGAAAATCCTCGCGCTCCTGTGCCGGACGATGCGGCAAATCAAGAACCAGCTGCCGGTCCATCGCCCCTCCCCTTTTGCGCTGGCGTTTCGAGAAAAAGCTGACTTTGCATATATACAAGCAGGCCATGACGCACCAAAACACCCGCCGTCGCCGCTAACGGAATGGCCAGCAGCATGCCCGTGAACCCCAGCAATGCGCCAAAAGCCAATAGTGCAAAAATGATCCACAATGGATGGAGCCGTACCCGTTTGCCAACCAGACGCGGCGTGAGGAAATTTCCTTCCAGCGTCTGACCCGCAACAAAAATGGCAACGATAATTCCTATTGGCGTCAGTTCCGGCCAATATTGCACCACTGCCAGCCCCAGTGAAAGCATCAGCCCTGTCAACGCGCCAAGAAAGGGCACAAAACTCAGCGCGCCCGCAATGATGCCCGCAATCAGACCGAATTTCAGACCGGCAAGGGACAGGCTAACACCGTAAAACGTGGCCAGAAGAAAACACACACTGATCTGTCCACGGACGAACCCGGCCAGCATTTCATTGATTTCGTTCATCAGTTGCCGGATTGTCGCAGCATATTTTTGCGGCAACAGCGCGTCGATGCGCGCAACCATCCGGTCCCAGTCCAGCAAAAAATAAAAGGATACGAAGGGTGTCAAAAACATCAGCGACAGAATATTGAAAAATGCCAGACCGCCGCTAAGCGCCTGTCCCAGCAAGCCCGCAAGCCAACCCGTCATATCCCCGATCATGCCAGAAAACTGTTCCGGCTGACTGGCGCTGGTTGGCGATGCGATCATCAGCCGCAGGCGTTCCAGCGCGGGCGTTTCAAGCAGGCGCCGGGCGCGCGCCATATAATCAGGCAGGGATTCCGCGAAGGCCTGTACTTCTGCGGTAATTACCGGCGCCAGTAAAATCAGCGCTGCAATCAACAGCAGAAAAAATCCCGCCGTGATCACGCTGGTCGCCACAATCCGGGACAGCCCCCAACTCTGCAACCTATCCGCAACGGGATCAAACAGAAACGCAATCGCCATCCCCGCAACAAAAGGCAGCAACACCCCGCGCAGCACAAATAGCAGAAATCCCACCACTACTGCCGCCACCAACCAAAACAGCATCTGGCTGCGTGGGCTCATACGATCATAAATCCATCGTTCCGGCCGGGGAATTCATTGCCCTGACCCAGGTAAATATATATGCGCCACCCGACGCCGCCGTGGTGAACGCCGTAAGCCAGACCGCATAGCTGATTGCCAGACCGGCCATCGCGGCCTGTTGTTCGGGAAAGGCCATGTGCGCCAGCACCGCCGCCACAAGCGCAATTTGCACCACTGTATTGATCTTGCTGATCCATAGCGGATTCATTACCAGCGGATTACCCAGCGTATAGGATAATAACACGCCGCCCACGATCAGCGCATCCCGGCTGACCGCCAGCAATACCAGCCAGGCAGGCAGTTCCTGCAAAATCCCAAGCGTGACAAAGATGCTGACCAGCAGCGCCTTGTCCGCAACCGGGTCAAGATAGGCGCCCAGTTCTGTCTCCTGATTAAAACGTTTGGCAATCATGCCATCGATGGCGTCGGTGATGCCCGCAAACAGAAACAGGGCAAACGCCATACTTGCCTGCCCTTCAAGCAAAAGCCAGATGACAACCGGCGCCAGCAGCAGGCGCAGCAGCGTTACAAGATTGGCGATGTTCACAGTTGTCCCCATGACTGATCTACCGTAACTGCCACTGTCCGGCCTCTTGCGAAAGCGTCAACCCATGTTGCGACAATGCAGAGGCCAGTTTTTCCGGCGTCCCCAGAAAATGCAAAATTACCTGCGCACCGGTTACCGATAATGCGCGCAGATCAACCCGCTGGATCATCGGTGTGTCTGTTAAACGCTTCTGAATGGCCAGCCACTCTGGCAAAGAGGTTAATTGCGCAGAAACTTCCAGGGATGCCTGCTGGGAGAAATCCAGCGCGGATTCTATGAGCCACTCCTCCTGAATACCACGCACCAGCATCAGCGCCGCATGTTGCAATATCTGTTGCGTTGCTTCGCCGGGGGCGCCTTCGAAACGTTCGATCCGCACAGTTTCCTGTCCGGCGCCCAGATGGCGCAAGGTTACATCAAAGGCAAGACCGCCAGTTGCACCCTGGCCTGAAGACTGCACGGCGTGCATCAGCAAAACACCGTCTGCCTTGTAGCGTTGTGCCATGCTCCTCAGCCGTTGCATGTCCCCTGCGGCAGCCTGATCCGCACTGACCGCCGACACGTCTTCGACATCACCTAAAGGCAACAGCAGCGGCGACAGCCGGTCATCCGCAGCGCCCGCATTCGCAACGGCGGTACGCAACGCATCGCGCCATGCATTTGCTTCCCATAGCAACCGTCCTGCCGGGTCGTCATAAACCGGAAGGATCAGCATGGATTTGGCGCTGGTTTCGCTGTGACGAATATTGGACTGACGAAACAGGGCGCGAACCTTTTCCGGGTCAAAGCGCATGGTCAGGTTTGCAAGATATCGCTGTCCCCGGCTTTTTTCATCCGCAACCTCAAAATTCGTAATGAGATTGGTGAGCGCATCATCTGTTGGCGAAGTCACCCGCATCAGATCCTGTGGCAGCACGATACGGCGCATCAAACGGCTGAACGCAGAACGCCGCGCGGCGGACAGTGCAATATCGCGCGCTGCCGCGCCCGTGCCAGCGGTTTCATCCACCGCGATATTGCGGATGGTGTAAATTTCTTCGAGCGTTGCAAAACCCGGCGCAACACCGGACGCGGCCTGGGCAAAGACGGTATCCGGCGCCAGAAAAACCAGCGCCAGAAAAACCGCAGTTAACAGCTTTTTAGCCGCGCCCTTCCGGCAGGGGATGGATAGAAACATCGTAACCGGCTTCCTCGGGAATTTTGAGATAGGGACCATTTTCGCCTTTCATCATTTGCGGCAAAACGGTGACAATCTTGCTGGCGCGGGCGTTGGCCAATGCTTCTTTGACCGATCTGGAATGGCCAAGCTTCTGCACGTTCATGCGGGTCGGAAAGATAACCGTCCGGCGTCCGGCATCCCCCTCTTCGAGCACTTTGGCGGGCTTGATCCATACTGAGTCAACAGATTCATGGCCATCATGCAGGGCGATGTGATCGGCCGGCGCTTCGATAATGAAAAAATGCGTGTCGAAGCGCTTGGGCACCATGGGCGGCGTAATCCAGTGCGCGAACGGCACCAGATTTTCCGGCAACAGCACCAGATTTTCTTTCAGCAGAAATTCCAGCATGGTGATTTCGCCATCAACCAGCTTCTTGCGGTAATGTTCCAGCCCGCGCAGACGCTCCGCCGCGACAAGCCCCGCGCCGCCCGCATCATGGGCAAGCAGCACGCCACATTCCTCGAATGCCTCGCGGATGCCGCCGACGCGCAGCGCCAGTTCCAGTTCGGAAAACCGGGCGGCATTTTCGCACCGGTCGCGAATACCTGGTTCGAAATCCGCCTTGTCTATCTTGCCGCCAGGGAACACCAGCGCCCCCGTGGCAAAATCGATCTGATGGTGACGCTCCACCATGAATACTTCCAGCCCGTCCGCCCCATCCCGAATCAGCATCAGGGTTGCGGCGGGGACCGGGGTTGCAGCTTCTTTAGACATGAAATCCTCAATCCTTCGATGTTTTTAACTTAATCTATCAATTGTGATTATTGTGTGTTGTGGGGTTCAGGGCAAGGCCAGTTTACCCTTGCCCTGGTGCGTAGCAAATTGCCTAATAGGCCGTGCAGAAATCGGGAGATCAAAAATTGTCGCAAAAGGTGGCGCTTATTACCGGTGTTACGGGCCAGGATGGCGCTTATCTGGCAGCATTATTACTTGCCAAGGGCTATAAAGTACATGGCGTTATGCGGCGTTCATCCTCGTTTAACACTGGCCGGATCGACAGTCTATATCACGCTCAACAGCAGCAACAGACAAACTTTTATCTGCATTTTGGCGACGTGACCGATTCCGGCAATATGATCCGCATCGTGCAGGAAACCAGCCCGGACGAAATTTACAATCTGGCGGCGCAAAGCCATGTGCAGGTCAGCTTCGAAACCCCGGAATACACCGCCAATGCCGACGCCATCGGCCCATTACGGCTTCTGGAAGCGATTCGCATTACGCGCCGGGAGCAACGGGCAAAATTCTATCAGGCGTCGACCTCCGAACTGTATGGCAACGCCACACAAACCCCGCAGAATGAAACGACGCCGTTTTATCCACGCAGCCCCTATGCAGCCGCAAAGCTGTATGCCCACTGGATTACGATCAATTACCGGGAGGCCTATGGCCTGTATGCTTGCAACGGCATTCTGTTCAATCATGAAAGCCCGATGCGCGGCGAAAGCTTTGTCACCCGCAAAATTACCCGCGCGGTGGCGGCCATTACGCTGGGCCGGCAACAGCGGCTCTATCTAGGCAACCTGGACGCCAGACGCGACTGGGGCCATGCCAGGGACTATGTGGAGGGCATGTGGCGCATGATGCAGCATCCCACCGCCGAAGACTGGGTTCTGGCGACCGGGCGGACCCATTCGGTGCGGGAATTCGCCACGCTGGCCTTTGCAGAAGCGGGTCTGACCCTGGACTGGCGCGGATCGGGCGTGGATGAGGTGGGCGTCGATATTGCGACGGGAAATGTCCTTGTGGCAGTTGATTCGGCGCATTTTCGTCCGGCCGAGGCCGATAATTTGTGCGGCGACGCCAGTAAAGCCCGGCAAATGCTGGGCTGGGCTCCCACGACAGACTTTCGGCAACTGATTAACGAAATGGTTGCCGCAGACCTGGAGGAGGCCCGCCTGAGTACGTCTTAACCCCATAAAATTACTCATTTTTCAGAGAATTTGAATAATCTGCCGGTTGCGGGTGGACATTTGTGAAAAGTTTGGCTATTGCTCCTCCTCCGCGAAGCTATTCAGCCCTTGCGGCCATTTTCTAACCCTAACTACGCCAACCCTAATTGCGAATGGAACGAATACGTGCAGGTTGTTGTACGCGATAATAACGTGGACCAGGCGCTGAAGGCGCTGAAAAAGAAGATGCAGCGCGAAGGCGTGTTTCGTGAAATGAAGTTGCGGAATCACTTCGAAAAGCCATCCGAAAAGCGTGCCCGCGAAAAGGCGGAAGCCGTGCGCCGCGCGCGCAAGCTGGCCCGCAAGAAAGCGCTTCGCGAAAGCGGCGCCGCGCCTGCCTAAAATTTTTTACGATCGCCTGCTCAGGCTATCGAACACATCCCCCGCCGGGCGCAATTGCATAATATGCGCCTGGTGCCACAGGGCATAAAATAGCAGCATCCATGCTGCGCGCCCTTCGCGCCCGTGCTGGCGCCGCCCCGACAGGGCGCGAAACAGCTTGATCACCCCTTCCGGCTTGCATATCTCGACAATGCCTGGCTGTGCCGCAACCAGCGGCGACAATCTGCCGGCCTTGGCCGATATCCATTCGCCCACCGGAACCGTAAAGCCCCGTTTGGGTGAGAAAGGATCGGATTCCGGCAAATTCAATTGCAGCCAACGGCGCAGCAAGTATTTTCCCTTGCCCTTTCTTCCGGAAATCTTGAGACGATCCGGCAGGGTATAGGCAAAATGCGCTACTTCAGGATCCAGCAAGGGGGTACGCCCCTCAAGACCATGCGCCATCAGGCAACGATCAAGTTTAATCAGCAGATCATTGGGTAACCAATCTTCACAATCTGCGGCCTGAGCGCGTTGCAACCGGGTTTGCCCGGGCGCGCTGATACGGATTTCAGCGGCGACAATGCCATCGCGCCAGTTTGGCGATTCGTTGCGCAAAACACCCATGCCATCCAGAAAGCCGCGTGGCCGCATGGTGCGCCCACCCAGCCACAGCGGGCGCAGCACACTGCGATAGCGTCCATATCCGGCGAAAAGTTCGTCCCCGCCTTCGCCGCACAGCACCACCTTAAGTTCCTTTGCCGCCTCGGCCGCAAGTTTGTAGGTCGGCACGATAGCGTAATCCGCCGCCGGATCATCTACAAAAGAAGCAATCTCCGGCAACAGATTCCAGAAATCATCGGCGCTGACATCCACTTCGACATGTGATGCGCCAACATGATTGGCCAACATCCGCGCATGCGCGCGTTCGTCCTGAACACCGGTTCCGGAAAACCCTGCGGTATATGCCAGGACCGGCTGATCGTTGAGTTTCGCCATGCAGGCCAGCAGAACGGATGAATCTATGCCGCCCGACAAAAACAGGCCGTAAGGAACGTCCGAACGCTGATGAATTTCCACACTTTCAAGCAATACCCGGTCCAGTTCTTTCAGGGCGCCAGCCTCATCCCATTCACGCACACCTGCCTGCGGCAGCGCCCGGTGACGATGGCGATCCACTACGCGGCCACGGACCACTTCAAGCGTTTCCCCGGGAAGCACGCGTTTGACGCCATCAAACATCGTGTCCCTCCCGGTGGTAAATTGCAGTTGCAGTAATTCATCCGCCGCTTCCGGGTTCATAACGGGCGCGATCAGGCCTGTGGCGATCAATGCAGAGGGTTCAGATGCAAACAGCAGCCCGTGTTCAATCTCGGCATAATATAGCGGCTTGATCCCAAACGGATCGCGCGACAGCAGCAGCCGGTCTTCGCGTGGATCATATAGCGCAATGGCGAACATACCGCGCAGCCTATCTACATAGCTGACGCCATGTTTGCGGTAGAGATACAGCGCCGGTTCGCAATCGGAACTGGTTTGCAACGGCGCATCCCCAAGCGATTTCCGCAGTTCAAGATAATTATAAATCTCGCCATTGGCGACCAGGGCCGCGCCTTCCGGTTCGTAAAAGGGCTGATCGCCGGTTTCAAGATCAATGATGGCCAGGCGTGTCTGCACCATGCCCAGCCCACCTGCCAGATAACGGCCTTCGCCGTCCGGCCCGCGATGACCAAGCGCGCGCAGCATATCCGCCAATATCCTGGCGGGGGGCGTACTGCCATCGCGGGTCATGAACCCCCCAATGCCGCACATCAGCGCGCTACTTCTTCAAAAAAAGTCTGATAGCGCGCCACGACTGCTGCCTCCGTAAAATTCTGTTCATAGGCCCTGCGTCCCGCCGCAGCAAGATCGGCCGCCAAAGCCGGACTGGCGAGTATACGGCGAATAGCGCGCGCCAGTGCATCCGCATCTTCACAGTCGGCCAGCAAACCCGATACGCTGTCTTTAATCAGCACTTCTGGACCACGCGCGCGCGCGGCGGCAACCGGTTTGCCCTGCGCCCACGCCTCGATGACCACATTGCCCAGCGGCTCTATTCGTGATGGACACACCAGCATATCCGCCGCCGCCAGTAATGCGGGGCCATCGTCACGCCAGCCAAGAAAATGCACCCGGTCCGCAATCTGTAACCGTTCAGCCTGGTTGCGCAACGCCCGTTCTTCCGGCCCCTCGCCCGCAAGCCAGAGATACATGCCAGGCAGTTGCGCCAATGAACTTAGCAACACATCGAAACCTTTATTCTGGTGAAGCCTGCCCATGGCCAGCAGCAATGGCGCCCCCATCGGTGTGCTGAATATTTCACGCGATAGCGGCTTTGCTGTTTTCGCATCCACAAAATTCGGCAGATAATGGGCGCGTGATTCTGGCCAGCCCTGCGCAATAATATAGTCAACGATATCAGCTGTATTACCAATCAGATGGTCGCAATGGCGATAATACTTTAACGGATAATAACCACCCAGTCGCGCGCAGTGAATGGGCCGTAATTTCCCGGAGCGACGCGGTGGAAATTTTTGTGTCGCGCGGCTCATCCAGCTTAATGCGATATCCGGCTGAAATTGTGCGGCCTCACGCCGTAATGCGGCACGGGTAAAAAAATCCAGCATACCGCCAAAGCGCATCTCGTTTGTGGCTATTCCCGCCGCGCGCAATCTGGCGGCGCGATCCGGCGCCGTTCGAATGACGGCGCGCTGCTCCACTCCCGCACGGCCCAGCGCCATTACGAGCCGCTCAAAAAATAATTCCGCACCGCCGTGTTGCGTCCCAGCCATGACTTGCAGCACACGCATATGCTAACGCCCCGGCCCTTCAAGTCTGGCCCGGATATACGACACCAGCGGATAGGCGGCGGCAAACAGCGCCAGCAACACGCCATACAACCCTTCGCGATAACCGCGCCGGGTGACATAGGATTTCCAGAATCGCGAAAAGATACGGCGGATATTATTCGCCAGTGATCCGATATCGCCGGACGCGCACAGATCCCTTGCGCGTGCGCTGGTGTAGCGGTCAAAGCGCACGATCAGATCGGAAATATCACGATCAACATAATGATCGATAGGGGTGTTAAGCCAGCGGCGGCCCCCCGTCAATTCAATGCGTGGATGGATGAGCTGATCCCCCCAGATTTTTGCGCCCTTGCTGAACAGGCGCGGCCCGGCGCTGGCCCCGTTATAGGCGCCCCAGCCATGCCGCACCAATCGATCACCGATATAATTATCAAACCTGATCAGAAAATATCCCGGTTCGGCATTTTTGATTGCCGCCAATACTTCTTGCGCCAGCGCCAATGGCACCCGTTCATCTGCATCCACTTCCAGAACCCAAGGACCGTCACAGGCCGCAATGCCCGCATTACGGCGCGGCCCTTCCAGCGGCCATGCGCCTTCCAGAATTTTGGCGCCTGCCGCCAGCGCAATCTCGCGGGAACGATCGGTGCAGCGATCCAGCACCACGACAAGCTGATCGGCAAAGCCCAGTCGCGCCAGACAATCGCGAAGATGCGCCTCCTCATTATGCGCCACAACCAGAACGCTGAGTTTTGGGTTGTTCATCGCGCCAGCAATTCCATTACAGCGGCGTGCACCCGCTCAACAGTAAGCCCTGTCATATAGGTTTGCCCGGAGCGGTGATCATAACCCGGCGCGCGGATAATATCTTCAAAGCTTTGCGGCCCGCGCACCGCCATGGCATGCGGCCCCCAGGGGGCATAATGCACTTCCTTGCTGGGCCCAAACAGGCCCAGCGTGGGAATGCCCGCCGCCGCCGCAAGATGCATCAGGCCAGAATCATTGCCGATATACAGCGCCGCCTTGCGCAGGCAGGCATAGGCCGTAAGCAAATCCACCCGCCCGATCAGGTCAATGCATTTGGCCTCGGGAATTGTGCGCAACAGCGGCTGCGCCATTTCCTGTTCCCCTGGCCCGCCAAACAACAGGATACGCGCGCCGGGGAATGGCCCCGATGGCGCGGTCAACCGGGCGATCAATTCAGCAAAGCGCGATGCCGGCCATTGCTTGCCGCACCAGTTTGCAGCCGGGCCAAGCGCCAGCAGGGGGACATCTGATTCCGGAACCAGATGCGCCGCCCTGTCCCAACGCACCCCCGAACACCAGATACGCGGTTGTGGAGGCGTATCCAGCTTCAATACCCGCGCCAACTGCACCACCCGATGTTCTTCGGTAAATTGTGGCGTATACACGGCGC
This sequence comes from Pseudomonadota bacterium, assembly GCA_049325255.1. Classification (GTDB taxonomy): domain Bacteria; phylum Pseudomonadota; class Alphaproteobacteria; order UBA11222; family UBA11222; genus UBA11222. Next base: position 40,160 of record JBMOMW010000053.1, read on the forward strand.
GCCGCCGGGTCCATAGCAGCCAGGAAATGGCAGAGCCACGCAGATCGACCACCATCTCCCATCTTACAGGCGCGCAGGTTTTCCACAACTTACGCCAATGCCCCGCATAGGGTTGTTTCGGTATCGAAATAAGATTCTCAAGGCGCGGAATATCCGAAAACAATGGCGCCGCCGCTGGCCCCGCCGCAACGGTAAAGGTCGCGTCACGATAATTATCCACCAGCCAGCCCAGCAGGCCGCTGGAAAGAATCGCATCGCCAATGCGGTTGGAAGTAATGAAAAGCACTTTCATCCTGCTCTAATAGCAAAGGAATTGGACTTGTCACATGCTAAAGCCCATATAATTGCTTCAAACCGGAGGAGTTATATGAATATGGCGCGGATATGCCTGTTGCCGGAGCGTGGCGTCATAGAAGTTGGCGGCCCGGAGGCCCGGGCGTTTCTGCAAGGCCTGATCACAAATAATATGGATCTGGTTGGGCCTGCACGGGCGATTTATGCCGCGTTGCTGACCCCGCAAGGCAAGTTTCTGTTTGATTTCTTTGTGGTGCAGTTGGGTGAAAACTTTCTGCTGGAGTGCGAGGCGGCGCGGCTGGCGGACCTGTGCAAACGGCTGAATTTCTACAAACTGCGCTCAAGAGTAACGATTCGCGACGCCAGCGCCGATTTTGCCGTGGCGGCGCAGTTGCCGGAAAATGCGGAACCCCCGCAACCGGGCACCGCACACGCACAGGATGGCGGCGTCATTTTTATAGACCCACGTCTGGCGGCCATGGGCGCGCGCATGATTCTTCCGCCCGCCGCTTTGGGCGCGTATCCGCAGACGCCGGTTGAGAACTATCACCGGCTGCGCCTTGCGATGGGTCTGGCGGATGGCGCGCGCGATATTGCCGTTGAGAAATATTTCCTGCTGGAAGCCAATTTTGAAGAATTGAACGGCGTCGATTTCAAAAAGGGTTGCTATGTCGGACAGGAACTGGTGTCCCGCATGAAACATCGCGGTGTGGTGCGCAAACGTATTCTGCCCGTATGCGTCGAAGGCCCCTGCCCGCCCCCCGGCACGCCTATACTGGCGGCGGGACGCGAGGTTGGCGTCCTGCATTCCGGTCAGGATGCGCTGGCGCTGGCATTTCTACGGCTCGCGGCGCTGGCGCCGGGCGCACCTGCCTTGATGTGCGGAGAGGCGCGGCTTAGCCTTGCCTTGCCTGCATGGCTGACGCTTACATTTCCAGAGGTGGTTAATGAGCAAGACTAGATGCCCCTGGCCGGGGCAGGATGAATTATATATCGCCTACCATGACGATGAATGGGGAGTGCCGGAATATGATGACCGGGCGCTGTATGAGAAACTGATCCTGGATGGATTTCAGGCCGGACTTTCCTGGATCACCATTTTGCGCAAACGCGACAATTTCCGGGCGGCCTTTGATCTGTTCGAACCGGCGCGCATCGCCCGCTATGATGAGAAAAAAATTCAGTCGCTATTACAGGATGCGGGCATCATCCGCCATCGTGGAAAGATCGAAGCCGCGATCAGCAGCGCCCAAGCCTATCTCGCGATCATGGAACAGGGTGGATTTTCCAACTATCTCTGGAATTTTGTGGACGGCAAACCCATACAGAACGGCCTGCGCAGCATGGCTGACGCCCCGGCGCAAACCCCACTCAGCCAGACCATCTCAAAAGATCTGAAACAGAGGGGCTTCAAATTTACCGGCCCCACGATTGTTTATGCTTTCATGCAGGCCGTGGGCATGGTGAACGATCATATGACCAATTGTTTCCGGCACAAGGAATGCGCAAGGCTCGGCAAGAAAAGCTAGGCGGCAACTTCCGGCGGGATTTCACTGATTGCGGTTTCGAGCTCAAGGAAATTGGGCTGAATATAGCTGGGTACGCTGCCGCGTCCGACTTCCACAGAAATTTGTGGCGCATTGCCTTGCAGATGCGCCACCAGCATATCGCGGATGATGCGGTAAAATTGAAAGTCCTCATCCTCAATATCTTTCAACCGAGTGCCGAATGGCCCAAAGAAACCATAGGCCAAAAACACACCCAAGAAGGTTCCGGTCAGCGCGCCGCCAATCATTTCGCCAAGCACCTCCACAGGCGCACTGATGCTGGCCATGGTCTTGATAACACCAAGCACCGCCGCGACAATACCCAGTGCGGGCAAACCATCAGCGAGCATCTGCACCGCATGGGAAGGACCAAGCGATTCATGGTGATGCTTTTCAAGCTGCTTTTCCAGCATGTCTTCAACCTGATGCGGATCATCCAGGTTCATGGAGATCATGCGCAGCGTGTCGCAGATCATATCAATGGCAAAATGGTCATCCAGAATTTTTGGGTAATGTGAAAAAATCACACTTTCATGCGGGTTTTCAATATGCGCTTCGAGAACCATTGCGCCTTTGGTTTTCATTGTCTTGGTCAATAAAAACAGCAGGCACAGCAGATCGCGGTAATCATCAGCGACCCATTTCGGACCTTTGAATATTTTCCCGAAGCCCCCAAGCGTTTGCTTGACGACGAGTGCGCTATTGCCAATCAGAAACGCCCCGACACCAGCCCCGAGGATCGTCATCAATTCAAGGGGAGCATGGTGGATGATTGGCATAATATTGCCGCCGGCCAGCACATAGCCGCCAAACACCATGACAAAAACGCAAACTATTCCGCCAATCGCAAGCATAAAGCACCACTAACCAAAATGCGCAACCTCAGGGCAAATGCCACAGAGTGTTGCGCATATGGTTAAGCTGAAACCCCTAATATTCGGCTAATACACACGCGGCATCCGGACCGGCGTTAAGTTTTCATTAAGTCGCCGAAAGCCTTGGCCATGCCGGCGGAGATGCGATCAACCCCCTGCTGGCGCTCGCGTCCGGCCATCAGGGCGCCATCCACCGCAATCGCCTGACCGCTGACAAAGGTGCTGTCATCGCTGGCCAGAAACAGCGCCATTTTGGCAATGTCCGAAGGCAGACCGGAGCGATGGATGGGCTGAAAATTGACCAGCACTTCTTCCATCTTCTTGGCGCTTTCGTCGGCCAACTGGCTGGGCAGGCCGATGCCACGGCCGAAAATCGAGGTGGCGATGCCGCCGGGGCAGATGGCGTTCACCCGCACATTATATTTACCCAGTTCCAGCGCCACGCTTTTGGAGAGGTGCACCACAGCGGCCTTGCAGGCGCTGTAGATGTGCGGGCCAAACCCGCCGCTTAAACCGGCAACGCTGGCGGTGCTGATGATGCTGCCGGATTTTTGTTCCTTCATGATTGGCGCAGCGTATTTCATGCCGAGGACAACGCCCTTGAGCAGTACGCCAATGGTTTTATCAAAACCGTCCATGTCGGTTTGCTGGATTTCGCCGGATACGCCGCCGATGCCCGCATTGTTGAAAATGCAGTCCAAGCGGCCATATTTTTTCATCGCCAGATCAACCGCGCCTTTGACATGCGCCTCAACCGCCACGTCCGTGTGGCGATAGGCCAGATTAGGACCAAAGTCCTTTTCCATCTGCGCGCCTTTGTCATCCAGAATATCTGCAACAACAACCTTCGCCCCTTCGGCCAGGAACAGCTCCACAGTGCCGCGCCCCATGCCGCTGGTCCCGCCGGTGATTACCGCCACTTTTCCCTGTAATCTGCCGCCCATTGTCATTCTCCCTTGCTGTATTTTGATTTGTGATAATCTATCATCACGAGATGTGCGAACGCGAGAGCAAAGGCGGCGAGTGTGGTGGATTATGATGAGCCGGTACTGACGGCGGCGATGTGGGTGAGCGCCCATATAAGGCGCTGTCTTTCACTGGGTATTCCGGCCGTTCTGGTACGCCGGGGCGACGAGAAGGCTGGAACCGTGCTGATCAAATGGAACCGCTTTTCGGCGGGCTGTCAGGTTCTGTCGCCCTCGCGCAATGCCCAGGGCCGGCGGATATGGATTGCCCGCGCAGGTGCAGAACCATCACCCGAAGCCGATACAGACGCCTATATTGCCCGCCAGCTAAGCCGCGACCCGGATCTGTGGGTGCTGGAAATCGAAGACATGGAAGGCCGCTATGATCTGGGCGAGCCGGTAAACTAAGGAACTGAATATGGATTTACAGCTAGCCGGAAAAACCGCCATCGTTACCGGCAGCAGCCGCGGCACCGGCGAAGGCATCGCCAAGGTCTTGGCGCGCGAAGGCGCAACGGTAATTGTGCACGGCATGAAACCAGGTAATGGCGAAGACGACGCAGACCGTGTGGCAAACGACATCATAAACAGCGGCGGCAAAGCCATCCCCATCATCGGCGATCTGACCACCGATGATGGGGCTTCGAGCGTTGCGCAGGCGATCGGCGCCGTGGATATTCTGATCAATAATTATGGCACGGCGGATCGTGGTTTCTGGCTGGACTCCACCACCGGAACGGATGCCTGGATTGACGCCTATCAGAAAAACGTGCTGTCGGCGGCGCGCATGATCCGGCTGCTGGTACCGCACATGAAGGCGCGTGGCTGGGGCCGGGTTATCCAGCTTGGCACCATCGGATCAACCCAGCCCAATGCGCGCATGCCGCATTATTACGCCTCCAAGGGCGCGCTGGCGAATTTAACCGTCAGCCTGATGCTGGAACTGGCCAATACCGGCATCACCGTCAACACCATCAGCCCTGGCCTGATCAGGACCCGCGAGGTGGAGGAAATGTACCGCCGCCGCGCGCAAAAAATGGGATGGGGCGATGATTGGGAGGTGATCGAGCGTCACATCATGGAGGAATTCGGCAACCCCTCCGGGCGCATTGCGCGCACCGAGGAAGTCGGCGATCTGGTCGCGTTTATTGCGAGCACCCGCTCGCACATGATCAATGGCATGAACATCCGCATTGATGGCGGCGGCATGCGGCTTGTGAATTAGTCCCTATTTCCTGCTAAAATTGGCGACGCGTTCGGCCATGTCCGGCGCGACGCCGGGGCTGTTATTACGCTCATAGGCAAGGCCCTCGGCCAGACCGAGTTGCTGGCTTTGCTGGTACAGCATCTTGTTGCCGCGTCCGGAATGCCAACTGTTCATTACAATGCTGCGCGCGAAATTCAGGGCATACGAATAAAGTTCTGCATCGGGCACACAGGCATTGGCCAATCCGATGGTTACCGCCTCCTGACCAGAAATTATCCGTCCGGTAAGTGAAATTTCCTTTGCCTTGATTAGCCCAACACGGCGTGGCAGGCGTTGCGTCATGCCCCATAGCGGCACCATGCCGAATTTGCCATGGGTGTCGCAGAACCGCGCAGTATCCGACGCAATCAGAAAATCACACCCCAGCATCAATTCCATCGCACCTGTATAACAATGGCCGCGCACCGCGCAAATAGTGGGCTGGGGCAGCGCTTCCAGCGCCGAGATGGTGTCCGCCTGAAAATGTGGCGAGGGGGCGCGCTCGCGCGCTGCAATTGCGCGCAGATCATTGCCCGCAGAAAAGCTTTTTCCCGCGCCGGTAAGGATAACGCATCCAATTCTATACGTATCGGCGGCAATAGCGTCCACATGCGCACGCAATTCGACAAATAATTGCGGGTTCATGGCATTCAACTGTTCGGGACGGTTTAAAGTTAAAACTGCAATCCCGTCCCTGTCACCACGTAATACCAATGCCATTCCTTCCTCCCATCTTATGCTTGTTTCCTATCCAGTGTAGTGCTTTGTTGTGCGGGATAAAATAAAACAAATCGGAGGAAACGAAGATGAACCGCCTGGACGGAAAAGTCGCAATCATAAGTGGTGGCGCGCGCGGCATTGGCGGTGAAACCGCCCGCAGAATGGCTGAACATGGCGCAAAGGTCATTATAGGGGACGTGCTGGAGGCCGAGGGCGCGGCAACCGAAAAGGCCATCCGCGATGCGGGCGGTGACGCAAGCTTCGTGCATCTGGATGTCACCAGGGCCGCAGCCTGGGAAAACGCCGTGGCGCTGGCGCTGAAAAATTATGGCGGCGTGGATATCCTTCTGAACAATGCGGGAACCTATCTTACCAAATCCATTCTGGAGACGACCCAGGAGGATTTCGCCAAACTGGTTGCGGTCAATCTGGAAGGGGTGTTTCTGGGAACAAAAATCTGTGCTCCGGAAATGATCCGCCGCGCGGCGCTGGCGCCCGTGGGCAGCGCCATCGTGAATATTTCATCAGTCGCCGGGTTGGTGGGATCACGCAATTCGCCGGTTTATTCCATGACCAAGGGCGGGGTGCGGCTGTTCACAAAATCAACCGCGCTGGAATTTGCCAAGAAACGGGTGCGGTGTAATTCGGTGCATCCGGGCCTGATCGACACCCCCATGGGCAATCTGGCGATGGCGCGTGCGGGTCGCGGCAGCAATGATATGCGCGCGGCGTTTGCCAATGCGCATCCCATCGGGCGCATCGGCGAACCGCGCGATATTGCATCCGCTGTGGTGTTTTTATCGTCCGATGACGCAGCGTTCATTACCGGCGCGGAATTTGCCGTCGATGGCGGGGTAACGGCGCAGTAAAATTAGTTGGAGCTTTCTGTAATTGATTGAATAGCAACGCCTCCTTCGTCATTGCGAGCGAAGCGCGGCAATCCAGAGTTTCACGCAAAGGCCTATCCATGTGACACTGGATTGCCGCGTCGCTACGCTCCTCGCAATGACATTTTAATTATCACATTTTAATTCATCCGCAAAATCTGGCGGGTTTCCTCGGGTGTTGCTACACCGCGACCGTGTTTGCGGGCGATGTCGGCGAATTTTGAAATCAGTTCGGCGTTGGTTGGCGCGCCAAGCTCTGTATACGGATAATCTCCCAGGCCAACGGCAATGTGCCCCCCCGCCCCGATGATTTTATCGGCCAGTTTAAGCAGATTTCCGCCGTAATTATATGTGGTCCAGACAAATTTTATATTGGCCGGTATCACCCCCAGAAAGGCGTCAAGGCCAGCGGCGGTGCCCGGATGCCCGGCAAGGATCTGATCGCCGGTCAGGGTTAGCCCGATATAAATCGGTTCATCCAGCAGTTCCATTTCGTGGAACGCGATAATTTGCCGCAGATAGCTGATGTTCCACGCCACCGCACAGGGTTTCAGCCCCGCCGCACGTATTTCCCTGGCAAAATACATCAGGGTATCCGTGCTGTTCAGATACATCTGGTCATTGGTGATAAATTTGCGCGCGGCCGGATCATAGGCGTCGATATTGGTGCTGCCCATATCCATGGGTGCAAAATCGGGCCGCGTGCGCTTGTCCTTCGCCATGGCGAGCACATGGGCCAACCGCCCCTCTTTTGAAGTGGCCAGCGTGTTTGCGCCAAGGGTGGGATGCACCAGCAGATCGCACACATCATGCACGCGGGCGATGGTTTCGGCATAGCGCGCCGCATCATGGCAGGGCGCGCCATTTTCCTCGCGGGCGTGAAAATGCACAATGCTCGCCCCGGCTTCGCGGCAGGCCACGGAATCACGGGCAATCTCTTGCGCCGTCCAGGGCACATGCGGGTTGCGCTTGCGCATGGCGTATTCATTGACCCGCGCTTCGATGATAAGTTTTTCCATGTGCGCCCCTCCAGATGATGGATGGAAACCGGCGGCATAGGCCGCCGGTTACATGAGTGCTAGCTAAAGCTGCGGACGAACTTGCCGATACCATCAATAGCCTTGGTCGCCTCCGGCAGATAGGGCGCGAACAGATGCCAGACATGTGGCATATACGGCCATACTTCGAGCGTGGATTTAACACCCGCCGCCTTGGCTTTTTCGTGGCAGCGCACACTGTCATCCAGCAGGGTTTCCGCATCGCCGACCTGGAACAGCAGCGGCGGCAACCCCTTGAAGTCGCCATAAAAGGGCGACGCCAGCGGAACATCTTTTGCTTTCTTGCCATTCAGATACATGGCGGCAATGGGCCCCACACCTTCGCCGCCCGCAATGGGATCAATCTTGGCGCGGGTTTTCATGGACGCGCCGGTGCCTTCCAGATCCGTCCAGGCGGAAATCGGAATGGCAGCCGTGGGCAGAGGCTGCTTTGCATCACGCAGCGCCATGCAGGTCGCCAGCGTCAGACCGCCGCCCGCGCTGTCGCCGGAAATGAAGGTGCGGCGCGCAGGCGTTTTGCTGAACGGGCCGTGGTTCAGCATATATTTGAATACTTTCACGGCATCCTCCACAGGTGCCGGGAAAGGATGTTCAGGCATCAGCCGGTAATCCACCGCCAGCACCGCGCAGCCAGTTGATTTAGCAAGACGCGAACATAATGCGCTGTGCGAATACAGCCCGCCTGCCATATAACCGCCGCCATGCAGATACATCAGACGACGGCCGGTATCCGTATCATTGTTCGTGTGCCACGCGCAGGGAACGCCATCAACCGTCAGCCGGTTCATGCTGCCCGAAAGCTTCATGGTTTCATCGCTGACCTTTGCATAATCATCAAAGCTCTTGCGAAGCCCCTTGACCGGATCACCGCCTTCACCGGCAGAGCGCATGATTTTACGGATGTGATTATAGACCGCCACTGTTGCCGCTGATGGTTTTCCGGGTGCCTTGACATCTGTTTTTGCTGCAGGTTTTTTTGCTGGAGATTTCTTTACCGCCTTGACTGCGGGTTTCTTTACCGCCTTGACTGCGGGTTTCTTTACCGCGGGTTTCTTTGCCGCTGCTTTCTTTACCGCTTTGGCTGCGGGTTTCTTTGCCGCTGCTTTCTTTACCGCTTTGGCGGCAGGTTTCTTTGCCGCTGCTTTCTTTACCGCTTTGGCGGCAGGTTTCTTTACCGCTGTTTTCTTGACAGGTTTTTTTGCCGCCTTGGGGGCCGCTTTCTTGACGGCCTTAATGGCGGCTTTTTTCACCACCTTCTTGACCGTCTTTTTTACTACTTTTTTGGTAGGTTTTTTTGCCGCCATGATCGCTCTCCCCTGCTCATCAGCTAAAGTTCAGTAAAAGTTCATCTGTTTTAAGCACACCGCCAAGCTATGCGGAATCTTACACATCACGCAACGAAAGAAAAACTCTCCTACCTGGCGCCCGCCCGCTTCGCCACTGCCGGTTCCACCCGGTCATTGACGAAATATGGCTTGCCATCCGGGCCCATGTAGAAACGCTTTTGTTCTTCAAGCGTGAATGGCCGCGATCCCAGGCGGCCAAACACTGCAATCTGCCCGCCAGTTTCGTCCACAGCGCGGTCGCGATCAAGCCCCTTTGATATCGCAGCAGCCGGAGCGCGGGTTTTGCGCCAGGCGATCAATTCGGGTTTTGGTTCCGGGCTGAACCCATAAAAGCGCGGCTGGCTGTCGGGCGATGTCAGCTGCACCACCTTTAATCCATTCTTGCCGTCGGCCACATAGGCGAACAGCGAGGCATTGGTCGAGCCAACCGTTACGTCGCGCGCGTCGTTGATCTGCCCGTCAGCATTATATTGCATATAGAGCTTCGGCTTTTCCGGGTTCTCGACATCCGCAATCATCAGGCCGTCGGCGCCCGCCGCCACATAGGCATAGGTGCGCGCAACATAGACCCGGCGGGCATCCGCCATCGGCACCAGCGCATCGGGAACCGGGGCGGGTTTGCGGGGATCCGTCACATCCACCACCTCAAGTCCCCGGGCCGTGGTCACAAACAGATAGCGGAATTGCAGGGCGGTAGCGCGGGCATCCTGCAGGGCGATACGTGCGGCAATCTGCGGTTTCAGGGGGTCGGCCATATCCAGCACGACAATTTCGTTAGGCGTCGTGATGTAGAAAATTGTGCCGGCAATGGTGATATGGCGCGCGCCTGTCAGCACCCCTTCCGGGTTCCACGTCAGGGCGCGCTTGAAAAAATTATTGCGTGGCTCACCATCCGCCAGAGAGGCAATATCGGTAACGATCAGCCCTTCCTCGGCATCGGTAATGAAAGCGTAGCGGTAGATTTCATGCATTTTCTGTTCCTGATTGGTTTTCAGGATCAGTTCGCCTTCATTCTTGTTGATGTTGATATTCTGGTTGGTTGGAAGCGCCATGCAGGTGGCGTTTTTGCTTTTCACCTGCGTGTCATGGCCCAGCGCCGAGAACGGCGCGCTGATGATGCGGTCCGAGAAGCCCTTATTGGCGATGGCGTTCACATCATAGGCCTGGAAACCATTCGTCCCCTCGGCAACAAAAAGATATTCACCGCGTAATTGCAGGCAGCCGACAGTGCCTGACTTTTGCGTATAGGCCTCGGGCAGTTCGCGTTGCCGGTCAAGATGGGTTTTGTACCAATCGGGATAGGCATAGCGATGCAGATAGCTGCCGATAACCGCCTGCGGCTCTTCCCATTCGGTGACGCGCACCGCCTCAAAGCCGCCCTCGCCGCCGGCATAGGCGTTAAAGCCGACGAAATTGACGAAATTTGTGCCATGCAGCAGCAATTGCGCCATGATCGCATTATTGTCATTGGCCTCGGACAGATGGCAGTCGGTGCAGGTCTTGGTTTCGGTCTGGCGTTCCGTATGCGGATAATGCGGCGCAAACGCCTGACTGGAATAGCCGGACGCGGCAATCGGGGGCTGCTGCACATAGAGGCGTTCGCGGTTAATATTGGTCGATGACAGCACCAACGCAGACGACGAACGAATCGGCGCAATGGTGTTGCCTTTCACGCTGGCGTTAACGCCAAGCTGGAACATGTCGTCACGCGCCACCTGCGGATTATAGGTCGCGTAATTGCGCGTTTCACCGCCTTCGAAGTGATGACGCGGGGTTTTCCAGTTGGCCTCGATCGGCAAATGACAGCCCGCACAGCTTGTGGTCCAGGACAGATGGCAGGTAAAGCATTCCATCTTGTCATCCTGATGCGCGAGATTTTTCGCCTCCACACCCGGCCCCCATTCAAACGGTTTGCTGCTGGCGCCCAGTTTCGACATGGTCTTGGCGCGCGCCGCCTTGGGATTGTAATTCTTGTGTTTGGGGTCAACCGTATCCTTGACCAGCGTCAGTTCCCATTCCAGGTTCGGGTCCACCATGGAGCGCTGATACAGCTTGCCGTCCATCCATTGAAAACGGCGCTTGCCGGATGGGGTATAGGCCAGCGACAGGTCATTGCCCGTACCCTTTGCCGCCGGACCGCTGGTGCGCAACGAGGGATAGCGTTGCGCCGTGCCATGACAATCATCACAGCGGATTTCGATAGCCGCCGCCACCTCGCCATACAGATGCCCGTCACCATGCGCATCCTGCTCAAAATGGCAATCCACGCATTGCATGCCCTTTTCCAGGTGGATACTTTTCAGATGCACCGCCTTCTGGAATTTATCGGGGTCTTCCTGGGGCACGACCGCGCCCTTGGCGTCCAGCAGATTGCCCTTGCGATCCCGTTTATATACGGCGCGGAAATTCCAGCCATGGCCATGATAATCCGCAAACTGCGTATCCTTGAGTTTGGGGTTCAGCAGCGACACGTCTTTCAGGAAATCCTGATCTGACCATTTGCCGCGCACCACCGCCCCTTCGGGATTGGCGTCCAGAGCCTCGCGCATTTCCTTGTTGCTGGGATAGCGCTGCTTTTCCGGCCACATGAAGGGCGCGTCGGATTCATAATCCCACATGGTGTAGCCAAGGAACGAATTCACAAAAATATTCGGCTGATGCATGTGGCAATTCATGCATTGCGCGGTCTGGATCGCCTGGGTAAAGGCATGCTTGATCGGATGGCCGGGTTCGTCTTTGGGTATCGTCGGGTCAGCGGTTTGCGTCAGCCCGGTATTGCCAAATTTGGCATAGGGCCCGGAATGAAACGGATCGCGGTCATTGGCATAGGGTACATGGCAGGCGCCACAACCAGATGTGCGAAAGTCACCCGGATTGTCATTGGTGCCCAGGAACCACATGAACGGATCATTCAGGCGCGTCTTGTGAATATTGATCACCGGCACTGCAATGCGCAGCCCCGTGCCCGGGCCGCGCATCGACTGCTTCTGATCGGGACGGCCCGGTTCTTCGAGGCGCTGGATAAGCCCGGTGGAATTGGGCAAGCCGACTTCGGGAAACTGGGTGACGATGTTGCGGCCACCGCGTTCAAACACCCGGAAAATATCGCCCGGCGGAATAACTTCCCAGGCGGGAAGCGGCAGCATAGTGGGGCGCACGCCGCGCGCCTCCATCTCTGGCGTCACTTCGCCAATCGCCTCAAGTTTCGCAACCCCGCCCTTGTTGGTGTAGACCTCACCCAGGAAATAATTCTTGAACGGCAGGATGCCATTATTATAAGACGCGCCACCCCATAACAGCGCGCCCGTCGCCATGATCGAGCGTTTCGCCCGGGTGATGATATCCGCATGGCAATTACCACATGCAAGATCGGCTGTGCGATAATCGCTGGGGTTCACAAAACGGATATATTCGGACGCTTCGCGGTTCAGCAGGGTAAAGCTGCTCTTGGGATTGGCGCTGCTGGGATAGTGCCAGCTATTGGGCAGCGTAGGCAGCACATGGGCTTTTTCCTGGGCCGCAAAATAGGCCACATCGCCCTTATTCGCACCATCGGGTTTGCGCACTTCTGCACTGCCGCCATGGCAGTCGGTACAACCAAGCACTACGCCTGGACTGCTATGCATGCTCGCAGCATCGCTGGAAGTATGACAACTCTGGCAGCCGGCACTTTTCGCCGCCGCCGCCTCCTGGCTTTGCGATGCGGGTGCAGGCGGCGTTGCGGAATAGGTAATCTCGCGGGGCTTTTCTTCGCCAGATGCATATGCGCCACCCGCGCCAGACAAAATCAGGCCAACCACAAGCATCAGTAATCGGGGAAAAACACGCATCAATAAGCCAATGTAATATTTGCGAGCAGCGTATAGAAATGCTCATTATCTGTATGATACAAATCCTTGAACCCCTTGCCCGGCAGCAGCGCTGCATAAGATAGCCGCATCACCACATTCTGGCTCATCAAGGGCCGGTAAATTGCCGATGCCGACATATCCCAGCCGATACTGCTGCGAATTTCGCCTTCGTTGCGCAGCACCTCAAGCACATCTGTTTCATTGAAATTCAGATGGTTGATGTTGGTGGACAGACGCAGTTGCGGCAGCACATCGAAATCCGCGCCGCCCCCTAGCAGCCGCAGCCCCGGATTAACGAAATTCGATTGGCCATGTTCCCTTGACGAACGCAAATCCGGCAGCACCCCATTGCGCTGTGAAAGCGCTACACCGCCACCGCCAATAAGCGGAATATTCTGGCGAATCCAGAAACTGGTGTCCGCTCCGGCAAATTGCGGGTTTTCAAAGATGGATGAAAAACCTTTTGACTTCTCATCAAACGGGTCTTTGTCGCCGCTGGCATACAGGAACGAACCGCGCAGGCGCGTCCAGCTATAATCAACCGACGGTTCAGCCGCCATAAAATAGGCGCGGATGTCACTTTTCTCATCCGTGAACAGCGAACCATCTTCTTCGCCATAGGCGTAATAGCCCGATACCGTAAGGTTCGTGCGCCCGAAATGGCCATCGCCATTATAGCCAAAATAGCCCACCTTGTAATCACGCGGACGCTCCAGCCCGGCAGAGGCGGGGCGTTGCAAAAAGCCGTTTTTATCGTAGAAAAATTTCTTCTCGGTGTTGCGGTTGTAGATCGCGGTTATCTGGCTGGTGAAACCCAGTACCGGAAAATCCTGATAGTAGAGATTGCCGATAAACACATCATCGTCACGGATTTTCTTTCCAAGATCATTCAGGCCGCTATTTGTGTCTTTTTCAAGCCGCTGAAACCAGGCCAGATTATACTGGAATATATTATTGTTGCGTGTACCGAACAGGCGCACGCCAGGCTGGTTATCCAGAAACATAAAGCCACGGAAATCTGCGTTGAAGGGCTGAATGCCGACACGGATCGAGTCAAAATCATAGCGCTCCGACACATTGCGGATATGGTAATCCAGAAATAATTCCTGCATGCCGATATGGTTATCCGAACGCGACTTACCCTGTTCCGGATTGCGCCGCAGCAGCCCCAGTTCCTTGACCTTGGCATAATTGTAGTTGAATACCGGCGTAATGCGCAGTTCAAGGTCTGGCGGCTTGAACGCCGTATTGCCCTTGATCAGCGTCAGATTTGTGATCAAATTCTGACTGAACACATATTGATCGGGCTTGCCGAACAGATCATTGGTTCCGGGACGTGAGGTCGTGGCAAAGCCCACCGGCACCGGAAAGGCGCGCGGCTCAAACACCGTGTCGGAAATGACGTTGAACAGAACAAAACCGTCTTTTCCAAAAACCGGCTTGTCGCCCTTCAGGACGTTATTATTGTAGGGATCGTACCATTTTCCCTTGATGCCAAGCCCTTCCAGAATGCGCCAGCGATCAGGCACAGGAACGATGTCGCCACGGGTTTGCAGATCTTCATAAGAACGCGCACGCCCTGCGGGAATGGGCGCGCCCTGGCGTTCGCGTGGATCACCGCGCACCGTGTCATCAACCGGTTCTTCGCCGGGGCGCGGACGGCGCAGCACCTGTGCGACCTGCTGATATTCCGTATTCGGAGTATTGGCGGCAACAGCAACGGACTGCGGCCCGGCGTTCAGATAGGAGGAGGCGCTTGGAGAACCTGAAAATGCAGCAGGCGATGGTATTCCCAGTGGCGGCCCTGCGGAAACCAGAGACGGAATAACGACAGGTATCGTGTCGGGAATTGGCGGCGCAGCTTTACCCTGCGCCCAACAGGGGGCAGCAGATAAAATCAGCAAGAGCGCAGCGATCCCCCCGCGCATATTATTTCCCCTCACAGGCGCGCTGTTCATTTGAATTGATAAACGGCGAGTACGGACAAGAGACATAGCGCAATCGCACCCCAGCGGGCGTCAATTGGTCCGAACGGATCGCAGCGGGCGCATGCGACACACCCGTGCCAAGACCAACGCTTGCATTGTGCAGCCCCAAAAAGGCCACCATATCATCCTGATCAATGCCATCGCCGGAAACCCCAATGGCGCCGACCAGCACCCCGTTTTTATAGATCGGCGCACTGCCCGCGAAAATCTGCAATCCATTGGCCAGCGGATTCAGCCCTGAACTGTTCGATACGACCGGCGTACAGCCAAGACCGGTGTCATTGACGGCGCCGTTCCCATCCGGATCAAAATCCCCCCGCCCATCACCTGTCACGTCAAGATTGAGATTCCGCACAAACAGAACGTGGTTGATAATATTGCCGACAACCAGATCAAATTGCAGGCCGGTTGAAAACGGGCTCCAGTTTGCTACAGGCCGGCTTAGCGGACCATTGCCATTGGTGTTAACCCCATCGGGATAAAAAGGGCGCGCCAGATTGCCAATGGCGCGATCCGTATAGGCAATGCCGTCAGACAAAGAACCCGGCCCCACAAAAGCCCGCATATTGGCGGCATAATTAGGCACGCCATACGCATGCCCTGGGATCAACCCGTTTAGCGCATTCGCCACCACCCGGATGGAGGGAAAGACAGCAGGATTTTCCAGATTTGCCGCCGCGTTCTGTCTGGACATGAAGGCCGCGCTGCGCGCTTTTTGCAGTGACACGTCAATGCCGAAGATCGGCGCATCAGGTGTTCGCGCCTGGCCCAGAACCTGTCCATCCGCATCCACAATGGATACCGTAACCTGCGCGAAGCTTTGCAGAGGACGGCGAATTTGCGCCCGCGCGCTGGCGGCAACACGCAATGCATGCCCAAGGATGGCCGGAACCTCTGTTGCGGTCAGATTCTGACCCGCATTTGCAGCCCCCGGGACAATTGGAATGAACGGCATATCCGCCCCGCTGGTAAGCAGGAACGGCACGAACCCCGCAATCGCCGCAACATTTGCATACCCCGGACCATCACTTGCCGCATTTACCGGACGAATACCCGATCCCGACGTCCCATAGGCCTGTCCTGCAAAGATACCCACATCCGTATAACCGGTAACCGCGATAAAACCTGCCGGCGCAACCAGGGGCGCCAGCGCCGGGTTGGAAGCAAGTGAACGCACACTCGCATCCGTATAACGTAGCGTCTTGCCTTCTACAGTTATTCTGCTGGCCAGAATATCCGCAGGCGGCGCGAAACCCGAGGAACCCGCAATAGCGATGATTTCATCCAGATCCGCATCAATACCACTAACGTCAGCGTCCAGACCATAGACGCCATCCGCCGCTACGCCTATGCCACCGACAACAGCGCCGCCAATATACAGGGGCAAGCCCCCCGGATCAGCGGACAGGCCAAGAGGTGAACGCTTGGGCCCGCGAAATTGATCCGGCGGCACAGGGCTGGCGCCATTAAAGAAACGGCGATTGAGATCCGAACAGGGAAGCTGGCTGAACTGCACCCCGAACAGTGGCCCGCCAGGAGCAAGGATTTCACCGGGATTGAAATTTTGCTGCACGATCTGGCTGGCGGTGCGTGTACTGAATGCATTGCCCGATGAAGACAGATATGCCCCGGTAACGGCCTTTGATATTGCCGCCAGCGTCGAAGGCACAAGCCCCGCAAGGCCATCAATGCCGGTACGTATCGTGCGCCCGGAGGTTACGGTTACCGTTTGGGGCGCGCCCGGCATTTGATACACCGCCAGCACATTGCCAACCCGGTCGGTCACAGCAATGGTGGCAGGACGGCCACGCACAAACGCTTCCTGCGCCGCCTGGGAGACGGCACGATAAATATCAGGTCCGGACAAACTCTGCGCACTGGCCGAACGGCTGCCAGCCAGAATTGAGCCGAGCGCAATCAGACCCGTGATGAAAGCCCTTGCTGTCATTCGCTGATTCTTTTTCATGGTGTCAATTTGTCCGCATGACATCAAAATAACCAAATTTCAGTTCCCCATTGGCCCGGTAATAGACCGTAACCCTGATGGGAAAATTGAGCGATGACAGATCCTGATTTAATATTTTGAAGTTAAGCCGGCCTTCAGACTGCGGAAAACCGTTGTCAATAAGATGGGCGGGATCAATATCCCAGAGCCGGTACAAGCCCTGCCGGTCGCGCATCAGGGGCGGACTGCCTGAAAGCTGCACAACGACATGCGTGGATTCCACACTGTCACCACCCAGGGCCACCTGCCTTTCCACAACCCCGTTAAGCAACCCGGACAGGACAACCGGCGCCAGTTGAACGCCTGTTGTGGTCAATTCCTGTGCTGAAACCCCAGATGCAGCACAGACAAACAGCACCGCACCACAAAATCCGGTTCTGATTTTTCGGAATGTTTCCTGTGGCAACATTACCTAGTTCTTTCCCGGTACCGGCATATCGCCCTGCAACACCGCCGCTTCATCTGCCTGCCGGTTCCCATGCGCCTTTACTTCCCCCATCCTGGGGGTGCCGGGCAGGTGGAAGTCATGGCATGTAATACAGCTCGACGGAACCTTGTTGCTGGCGCTTTCCCCGCCATGACAATTCTGGCAAACAGCAATCTTTGGCAGTAGAACATCAGTCGCCTTTTTGGAACTTTCCGCAGCATGGCATGAATCGCACTTCAACATATCAGAATGCGCAGAATGATCAAAGCGGCCACGCGGCAACCAATTTTTGTTCACAATTGCCGGAACGACAGCCCAGTTCAGTGGGCCCTTTCCGGGGCCGGATGAAACTTCGTGGCATTTGCCGCACATGATCTTGCCAAAAGACTGGTCCGCCACCCGCTGCGCCTGCTGGTCCGCCCATGCCCGGGGATCGGTCTGCCGCTGCGAAGCAATGGCGGTCTTTTCTCCGGGACGCTGCCTGTCTGTCTCCGGCGCCGGATCTTGTGCGTCGTTCATGCCCCCGCGCAGTCCATAATCACTATAGAATTCACGAATCAGCATTTGCGCATTGTCCGCCTGGCCATGCGGCAATGTCCGGTCGGGACGTCTGGGATCAAACACCAGTTGATGGCAACGTTCGCACGTTCCCTCCATTCCGATAGGATCAAAACTTGCCGCCCCTTTGGGAAGCTGATGACAGCCATTACAGTCCAGCGTCTCCTTACCCTTCGGACCCCGGATACCTTCTTTTTTCAGGTGCAGTTCATGCGGAAATTTCAACCCGGAATTCTCAACCAGCGCCGCGGTGTCATCCAGTGTTACACGCTTGAATGTGCGAGTGGCCGCATCTGAAACAATATTGAGCCGGAATTCCGGATGCTTCTGATCAAATTTGCCTACATTTTTGATGTCCGCGCTGGGAAGGTTTTTTTCAATTTCGCTGTGACAGTCCGTACAAAAACTTTCCTTATTGATGGTAATGGCCTTATCCCCATTATGTTCCCTGTGACAGCCATTGCAGGTGTTTGCTGTCAGGTCTTTGAACTGCGGAATGCTGGCAATTCCTGCTTTGGCAACATCAAAATGATTCGTGATCGGGGCATGACAGGAAAGGCACGCCCCGTCCAAAACCTGAACGAATGGCTTCTGGTGGCACAGATTGCACTGATCGGATATGAACCGGTGCGGCGTCGAAATTGGGCCACTATCCCAAACCGAATCAAAACGCGCGCCAACCGTTTTATCCGCTGTCGTCTCGGTATGCTGCGAAAAAAACAAAATCGGCATTACAAGAAACATTGCCAAAACGATGAGAATGCCAAACCAGGACCAAAGTCTGCGGCTTAAACCATGATCCACCAGACGAACCGTGCTGCGCGCGGCAAGCTGGGCGTAATCATCCCCCAGCGGCCGCACCAGTTCCACTTCAATGGCAAGATCCTTGCCTTCAGGCGGTTCGGCAAGTGTTACGTCAAACGGACCGATGCCAATCACATCACCAATAACGACAGGCCTGCTTCGAGTGGGTTGCCCATTAACGCGCACATCGGAAAGCTTTTCAACTTCGACAAACAGGCCACCTGGACGCTGATGTATGACCGCATGTTCAAAACGTATGCGTGGATCGGCAAGATAGACTTCCGCATTGGTGCTCCGCCCGAAGTGAACGGTTTCAGCAGAGCGCTCCTCGCTTCTGCGTGAAACGCCTCCCTTTTGGCGCCGTGTTAGATATGTGACGAGAACTTCCATATGCCGCTACCAGTAAAAGTACACAGCGACAATATGCGCAATCAGGGCGCCAAGCAGCGCAAACGACAGTGGCACATGCACATAAAGCCAGATATCCAGAAGCGACTTGTACCGCACATCGCGCCTGGCGCGGGCCAGCAGCTCTTCCTTGCGCGCCAATAAGCCCAAAAGCGCGCGAAATCCTTCCGCCTGTCCCGGCGGCGCATTGTCCGCCAGATGGCGTACCGCACGATTTGCATCCCTGGTGGCGCAATCAGGATCGTCGCCGGAAAGTTGACGGATCACACCCCCGCCAATGCGGGTGTTTTGCGCCGCGCTCAGAACAATCTGATTAATTTCATCCCCAAGCGTCAGCGCAGCCTCGCGGCATTCTGCATCCAGATCAGAAATTTCGTGCATCATTTGCACCAGCGTCATGCCGCGCCGGTTATTGGTCATCAATTCCGGCACACGCATATACACAAACAACCCAAACACGCCGCTCAGGATAACAAGCATCATAAGAACATAAGCCAGCGTATGGACATTCCAGCCGAACTGAAATCCCGTGTGCAGGGTGCCGATAATAATCAGCGCCAGGCCAAGATAAATATGCGCGCTCAGCCAATCCTCAACCGGCGCCCCGCCCGCACCGTAACGGCGCTTGCGAATGCCAAACCACATCAGCCACAGGATCAGAAAAGCCCCAAAACCGCCCAGTGTGTAACCAAGCCATGTGCCGCCATTGGGGACGCCATAACCAGGTTCATGAATCCAATAGAGCAGCAGCGCAAGAACAACGATCGCTGCCGCCCACTTTAGATATCTAAAACCCCTGAATACCAGGATGGACTGATGCATTTACTTCCCCGCAACCCCTCAAGGCATATCCGCAATCTGGTGTTTATAATCCCTGCGATACAACTTTGAAAAATTCTGATGGTTCCACCCGTAAGGCCGCACCAGTAGGACATGCCCGTACACAGGCCGGTCCACCCAGAACATCTTTACACATGTCACATTTCACCGCTTTCTTTGGCCCGCCGCCTTCTTTTTTGTTGCTGTCCGGCCCCCACTTGCCAGTAACCGCCTGTCCAGGCCCCGGGCCACGTCCAAATAAAAGCCATTGCAGAAGTCCCGGCTTCTTTGGCAGCTTCGCTGCCATATGAATAACGCCATAAGGGCAATTGCGCTCACAGTTTCCGCAGCCGATGCAGCTATCTGTAATATACACCTCGCCATTGGCGTTACGGCGCAATGCGTCGGGCGGACAATCGACCATGCAATGCGGATGCTCGCAATGCCTGCACGATGTGGGGACGTGAAGCGTCTGATAGGTTGGGCCTGCTTCGCGGTTAAGCCGTGACGTGCCCTGATGGGTTTCGGCGCAGGCCTTTTCACAATTATCACAGCGCACGCACAGCGCCTCATCAATCAGCAGCACGTCAGTTGCTTCACCCAGCCCCTGTTCGACCAGAAACTGGATGATGCCGCCTGCCTCGGGCTGTTCGGTGGTTTCGATATTTTCCAGCATGCGGCCACGATAGCGCGCCTCAATAGTTCGCCGGACAGCTTCATTGCGCGACATCAGCGCCTGAAACGGCACACCGTCCAGACGCAAGGCCTCAACCGCAACCGCCGCACGGATCGTTGCAGAGCGCGGCGCATTGCTGATCAGCGCCATTTCACCCACATAATTACCTGCGGCGACATAGGAGATGACGGCTTCCTTGCCGCCCACTTCACGTGAAACAGTGACCGAACCACGCTGGATAAGATACAGGCAATCGCCCGCATCCCCTTCGCGGAACAATACGGCGCCTTGCTCGAATTTCTCTACTTTAACCGTGTGAATAAGATCTTCCAGATCGGGCAAGGGAATGCCCGGTGCAATATATGTCTGAATTTGACGCCCGACCGCGACCTCATCCATGACGCGCTTTACGGATTCAACCGAATTGATCAGCTTGATCATCGACCGGCGCGGAGTCTCAATCAGCAACGAAGGCTTGCTTGCCATTACCGTTGCGGTGCGCCGGCGGCCCGACAAAAGGCCCATCTCACCGAAGAAGGTGCCTTTTCCTAATGCGACAATCTTGGTTTCGTCATCGGGGTCGACCTGAATATTCACTTCACCGTCAACGATGGAATAAAAACTGTTGGTGTAGTCATTACGCTCAAAGATAATGTCCCCGCCGCGCGGCGCATGCACATTGCTGTCCAGCAGGAATTCACGTAATTGCAGTGTCGTAAGCCCTGACAACAGCGGCACCGATTCCTGAATGAGCGCCAGAACTTCAGACACCGTCATGTTCCCCAGAATACTGGCGAATTTCTGTTCCAGCAGCGGTTCATCCGCAGGCTTGAGCTGATTGCCCTGAATATATTCAATAACCTCATAGCCCTGGTTCATGGCCTGTTTGATCAGCGGATATCCGGCCAGCGCCCCGATCACATACAGGCCGGGAACATTCGATTCATACTGACCGGAAAGCTCGGGCAATGAGGAAGGATCGGAGTTGGGAAACTTGATGCCGCAGGCTTCGACAAATTTACGCGGCGGCGAAGCCCCCAGGCGGGCAATAATCCGGTCGCACCTGACTTTGGTTTCGCCTTGCGGCGTCTTTACGACAATGCCGTCATCATCCACCCGCACCGTATCGGCGTTGTAGACACATTCAATCTGTTTTTTTTCTATGGCGGCCGTGATCGCCGTCAGATTACCCTGCTTGACACGGGCAAATTCACTGCCCCGGTTGAGGATAATGACATTGTTCTGCCTGGTTAGCGCAAGCGCATTTTCAATGCCCGCATCGCCCGCGCCAACGACCACGATTGTTTCATCTGAGTATTCATCCGGATCATTTAACTGATATTGCACCCAGTCGCGGTCCTGCCCCGGGACGCCAAGCAACCGGATGTTACCCTGTAGCCCGATTGCGAAAACAACATATTCCGCATTAATCGTGGCGCCATCTGAAAGCGTCAGCGTGAAATCGCCTTTTTGGCCGCTTATGCCAGTCACTTCGGAATTGAAGCGCACATTCGCCTTCAATTCTGCGATCTGCTTTTCCCATGTGCTGAGAATATCCTCGCGGATGCCGATCTGGAATGAGAGTTCGCTGCGCAGCGGCAACACATCCGGCGTCGCCATCACCAGCTTGCCCTTCTGGTATTTGTAGATGGTATCGGAGACATGATCGCGCTGTTCCAGCAGAACATGCGAGACACCTGTGGCGGCCGCCCGCCCCGCGGCGCTGAGACCGGCTGGCCCTGAACCGACAATTGCGACTTTTACCCGTTCCTGCATTGGCAGCCCTTACGGAAATATCCCTGAAAGTATTTCATGATTCGTCCTCAAGGGGTTATTTTTCCATGAATAATCACGGGCGTACAGCCTACAATGGCATAGAAAAAATAATCTGCGCGATCTGACACTTTGTTACAAATTTTTATTACGCTTCATTGACACGGATCAAGATTTCCCCAATTCAAGCAGCGCGCCGGACACTGACCGGTATTCATCGCTGTCCGGCGGTAAATTCCCGCGCAATTTTTCCCAATAGCCGCGCGCTGCGGCCTTGTCGCCATTTTGCGCCGAGAATACCCCCATGAACCACAATGCCTGATTATTTGCAGGCTCAACGGTCAGTATTTGCTGCATGGTTTGGGCAAAACGCGCTGTAATGGGGCTGGTCTCGCCCGCTGCCTGCAACGCCTCGCCATAGGCCGACAGCGCGTCCATGCGCCCGGGTCCGGCCTCTACCGCCCGGCCAAGCGCCGCAAGACTGTCAGCTTTGCGGCCCAGAACCCCATAAGCCCGCGAAAGTTGCAACCAGCCATCCACATTGTCTTTATCCGTGGACTCCTGCCGTGCGGCAAGACGCGCCACCATGCTCTCGATCATTTGTTTGCGATCACCTTCCGGCATTGCGGCGGCGGCGGCCATATCCCCGGCATCGGGTCCGGATGGCGCTCTGGACTTTGTCGCCGATGGCGCCGCCGCCTGTTCCGCCAGCAGACTTGCCAGATCAACTTTCAGCAAATTGGCCACTTCCTGCGCCTGTTCGCGCACAGCGCCAGCCCAGGGCGCGCCGGGTTCCGCCTGTTTTAGCAGCGCCACCCAATCCGCAAGCGCCCCCCTGGCGTCTCCCGCCTGCGCCTTTGCCAGCCCCAGATAAAACTGCGAACGCGGCTCTGCCGGGATGATTTTCAGCACCCTGCGAAACTGTGCCTGGGCATCATCCCCCACCAGGCCATTATTGCCCTGCACGAGGGTTTCCGCATATTCCGCCAGCACCATGGGCGCGGGTTTGTCGCCCGCCAGCGCCACCGCCTTGGCATAGGCCGCAATGGCCCTGGGAAAATCTTCCAGCGTCACATAAGACCGGCCGAGCAGCATCCAGCCCTGGATATCATCGGGGCTTGCGGCCAAGCGCGCGGCGAGTTTTTCGGTCAGCGCCACCATATCCATATGTTCGGGATCAGCGGCGGTAACCTGTGTTGAATTTCGGTTTGGCGTGAGTTTTGGACTGCCTATCGTCAGATAAACGCCAAACGCGATAACGGGCAGCAATAGCGCGACAGCCGCCGCCCCAGCCCATCGGCCATATTTCGACCGGAACCCAGCGTCGCGCACCCCTGCGCGAGACATTTCCGAAACATTATCCTCGTCATCCGCGCGCAGCATGCGGCGCTCTATTTCCAGGCGAGCCGATTTCGCTTCGACGTCGGAAATCACATTGCGGGCAAGTTCGCCATCGAGTTCGGCTAATTGCTGTCGATAGACCTCAAGCGCATGCGCGCCACGCGACGCGCCGCCCTCGCGTTCGCGCAATAGTGGTATGGCGATCAGGGCCGTCGCGCCCACCGCCATTGCTGTGATGATTATCCAGAAAATTACCGGCATGGCCGAACCGGTAGCACACTGCGCCGCGTCAGGTAAGTTTAAATCGCCCGTATGTCATAAGGCTTCAGGCCCGCCCGGATGCGCCGGACAGATTGCCGGGATTAATACCAAGCTTGGCCAGCGCCGCATCCCATTTACCTTCCAGGCTGGTGGAAAAAATCAGATCCGTATCGGCGTTGCAATGCAGCCAGGCGTTGGCCTGAATTTCATATTCCAACTGCCCAGGCCCCCAACCGGAATAGCCCAGGGCGACAAGAACTTTTTGCGGCCCCCTGCCCTCGGCCATGTCGCGCAGAATATCCAGGCTGGTGGTCAGGCCCACATGCTCCTTAACCGGCATGGTGACGCCTTTCAGGAAATAGTCATCCGTGTGAAGAATAAATCCGCGCCCGGTTTCCACAGGCCCACCCAGTTGAATACGGATATGTTCCGTGCCCGGCGCGCATTTCATATCCAGTTGCTCCAGCAGATCAGGAAACGAAATCGCGCCCGCATGTTTATTGATAATCAAGCCCAGCGCACCGTCAGGCGAATGCGCGCACAGATAAATAACTGTGCGCCTGAAACGCGGATCGCCCATATTTGGCATGGCGATGAGTAACTTTCCCGCCAATGACTGGCCCCAGCCGCCGCCACCGCCTGGTGTTGCATCAAAGGGCATTTCAAACCCTCCCTGAGCTTATGGTTTCAGATTCCTGCTAAACATATCGAACAGCCGTTCCCAGTGACGCTCCGCCGATGGCTTGTCATACATGCCCGTCCGGCTTGGAAAGGCAAAGCCATGATCCGCCCCAGGATACCATTCGATCCTGTAATTTATATTTAGTCCCGACAGATGCTTTTCAAGCGCGTCGATCTGTTCCTTTGGCGCGTAACCATCATGTTCCGCGCAGCCAAAATACATCTCGCCCTTAATGTCCCTGGCGAACAGATGCGGGCTATCCTTCTGGTCCGTGATCAGACTGACGCCATATATGGACGCCGAAACCGCCACACGATCTGCATGGCGTGACGCCGCCATAAAGGCGAAGGGGCCGCTCATGCAATAGCCGACCACGCCCACCTTGCCCTTGCGCGCCGCCGCCTGTGTATCGGCATAGGCCAGCATGGCGCCCACATCCTGCATCACCAGATCATTGGTAAGAGAGCGCATCAGTTCAAACATGCGCTTGCCGCCACCTGGATCCCGGCTCATGTCAAATTCGGGCGTCGTGCGGTAATACAGATTGGGCAGGACCACATAATATCCGGCCGTGGCGATGCGCCGCGCCATGTCATGCAGTTCTTCGCGCTTGCCCGGCGCATCCATCAGAAACAAAACCACCGGATGCGGCCCGCCCTCCTCGGGATGGGCAATGAAACTGTTCATCAGCCCGTCTTTGGTCTTGATATCGATATGATGCTTTATCATTGGGCCACCCGCTGATTTAATTATTTACGTCAGTCCATCATTACTACGGCCTAACGTATGACCTTGTGGGGATCGCCGCAATATCCTCATTCCCGCCCGGCTAGGAACTGGACATCGCGCCATTGCCGGGGGTGGCAATTCCCCGCTCTATCAAAAAAGATTTTATGTTCATATCGCCGCGTATTACATCATCGATAAAATAAGCGAACGCCTCCTCGTAATACCGCACAATCGTCGCATCTTCCGAAAGGGTATCCAATTTCCTGAAATTGTCGAGAGCCTTTTGATACATGCTGGCGTGATACTGCTTGTGAACGCCCGCTTCGCCATATCCCCAAGATTCAAGCAGTTGCTCCTCGCGTGAAAAGTGCAAGAGGGAAAACTCCAGCAAGCGGCTGATGTATTTTTCACGCTCTTTTCTATTACCCGCCTGGTTTGACAGCGCGATCAGATTGACAATTTCAAGCATCGTCCTGTGATCGCCATCGATTTCTGGGACTGATAGTTCATATATGCTCTGCCATTCATATTTCTGCATATTGTTCTGCTCTGGCTTTATTACGGATTGTTATTGAATAGGTATCAAACACAGAATTTTTACGCTTCGGCCTGCTTAGGCCAGCCACTATTTCCGATTAAGGTAGTTATATGCCACGCCATAAAATATGTATATATCACAAATAACTTTTTAACTTGTTATCGTATATAACTAAATCATTCACGTACAATTGCAGCTTGTGAAAAATATATACATTAAATCTACCGACATATTTAAGTATATATTATATACTTAAGTTAACAATGTGAATCAATATTTATCAATACGGCTTGCGGATTTTTTAATGTGCCATATTTCAAGGAGTCTGATTTGCCCCGGTCTACGCCCCCTGTTTCCCGCACCTATCCATGCGACACTTGCCCAGCCCGCAGCACCAGCCTGTGTACCCTTCTTCTTGACCGCGCTGGCGGTTCCACCAAGGAGATCTGGCAGGAACACAAGACCGCGAGGCCCAGGCAAATTCTCTATCGCGCGGGTACCAACCTGGAGCACGTGCTGGTGCTTTGCGAAGGGTGGGCGCACCGCTTCGTGTCGCTTTCGGGCGGGCACAGAATGATTCTCTCCTTTCTGCTACCCGGCGATATGATGACGGCGACAGCGCCATTTTCAGATCGGATTGGCTCGTCGATTCAGATGATAACCGCGGGCCGATACCGTCTTTTCCGCCGTGATGAGGTTCTCGAAGTTCTGTCCGGAACGGATTCTGCCCTAATGGCTTGGGGGCAGTTTATCAAGACGCAGCAGGAAAACCTCGAGCAGCAGCTCACGGATATTGGCCGGCGCTCCGCGGAGGAGCGCATTGCGCGCCTGATGCTTGGTATCGTCAGGAGGCTGCACTGGTCCGGATCAGAATCGAAAAGCGAATTTTCGTTTCCATTGACCCAGCAACATATTGCCGACGCTACGGGACTTACGCCAATTCACGTTAGCCGGACTCTCAATGTTTTTCGCCAGAAAGAAATCATGAGATTGTCGCATGGCGTTCTTGCCATACACGACTCAAAGCGGCTTCATCATGTCGCGGACTTGGACCCGGGCGCCCATTAGGCTGCTACGGGATCATCACGACGACCTTGCCAATGGCCTTGCGGGTGACCAGCGCATTCATCGCCGCCACGGTTTGGGCCAGTGGAAATGTCATTGACACATGCGGTTTTAATTTGCCTTCGCCCCACCATCGCGTCAGCACCGCCATACTTTCGCGCACCTTTTCCGGAAAAGCCATGCCGTGGCTTCCAAACGCCACGCCAACCGCCTGACACTGGCGCAGCAACAGCCGGTTGGCGGGAATATCGGCAATCGTGCCGCTGGCAAAACCGATGATCAGCAGCCGCCCATTGCGGTTGATGCAGCGCAGCGCTTGCAGCGTGGCGTCGCCGCCCACCGGATCAAAAATGACATCTGCACCTTTTTCATTGGTCAGTCCAAGCACGGTTTCCTTGATGGGTTCAACCGTATAATTCAGCAGATGATCCGCGCCATACTGCTCGCAGACTTTCAGTTTGACGTCACTGCTGGCGGCGGCGATCACTTTTGCGCCCATCAGCTTGCCTAGCTCGACGGCGGCCAGTCCCACACCGCCCGCAGCACCCAGTACCAGCAGGGTTTCGCCGCGCTTCAGATCGCCGCGATCAACAAAGGCGTGATAGACCGTGCCATAGGTCACGATAAACCCGGCGGCATGTTCATAGGATACGTTGTCGGGAATGGCGTACACGCTCATCGGCGAGGTGCAGACTTGCTCGGCCAGGCACCCAACACCGGGTTGCGCCATTACCCGGTCACCCACCTTGAAACCGCCTTTGGCTTTTGGGCCTACCTCGATCACGTCACCCGCGCATTCCATGCCCGGCGCAAACGGCATCGGCGGCTGGCGCTGATATTTTCCCTGCACCGTCAGAATGTCGGGAAAATTAAGCGCACAGGCCCGCACCCGGATGCGCAGATGATCCTCACGCAATATCGGCGGCGCAATATCGGCGATGACCATATCTTCCGGTTCGCCAATTTTTTTGCACAACGCAGCTCTCATGAAACGTTCCTGACCTTTCGCGCCCAACGCCCCATGGGGCATAGGGCGGGTGCAGTCTATGTCATTTTCCCATATAGGTAAAAGACGTTATAGGGGCCTGCTGTTACGAGGTAAAATTGACGTTGGGTCATCCATCAGGCTAAATTAGGGTAATTCAAATTCAACAAATCGGGAAGATGCACAAAATGTCCGCTACACTTGAAAAATCTCCCAATAAACCCGCTGTGGCAAGCTATGACGCCATCGTCGTGGGTGCTGGCTTTGGCGGTTTGGCGATGCTCAACCGGCTTCGCAAGCAGGGGCTTTCGGTACGGGTGCTGGAAGCTGGCACAGGCGTTGGCGGCACCTGGTACTGGAACCGCTATCCCGGCGCGCGCTGTGATGTGGAAAGCATGGAATATTCCTTCCAGTTCGATGAAGCCCTGCAACAGGAATGGGAATGGCCCGAACGCTATTCGCCGCAGCCCGTCATTCTGAAATATCTCAACCATGTCGCCGACCGGTTTGACATGCGCAAGGACATTCAGTTCAACGCGCGGGTAAAGTCGGCCGTGTTTGACGAGGGTACAAACCGCTGGACCGTGACCACGGAAGATGGCGACACAATGACGGCCACCTATTGCGTCATGGCGACGGGCTGCCTGTCGGCGCCCAATACGCCTGACTTCAAAGGAACCAGCAGCTTCAAGGGCCAAATTTATCACACCGGCAAATGGCCGCATGAAGGGGTGGATTTTACCGGCAAGCGCGTGGGTATTATCGGCACCGGGTCTTCGGCCATTCAGTCGATCCCGATCATTGCCGAACAGGCCAAACATCTGACCGTGTTTCAGCGCACACCAAATTATTCCGTGCCTGCGGGAAACCGCCCTATGGATCAGGAACTGCAAAAACAGATCAAGGCGGATTATGCCGCCTTCCGGGCCCGCGAAAATGAACAGCAAACCGCCTTCGGTTCGCGTTTCGAAACCAGCAATGTGGATGTCCTGAAAATTTCCAAGGCAGAGCGTGACGCCTTGTATGAAAAATACTGGCAGATCGGCGGGCTGCTGTTCTTATATGCGTCCAGCGATCTGTTGCTGAACAAGGACGCCAACGAAACCGCCGCCGAATTTATCCGCGAAAAAATTCGCAGCATTGTGAAGGATCCGGCCACCGCCGAATTGCTGTGTCCCGATACGGTGGTGGGCTGCAAGCGGCTGTGCGCCGATAGCGGCTATTTCGAAACCTTCAACCGGCCCAATGTCAAACTGGTCGATGTCAAATCCGCGCCGATTGAGGAACTGACCGCCAAAGGCCTGCGCACCCGGAATGCAGAGTTCGAGCTGGATTGCATTGTGTTTGCGACCGGCTTTGACGCCATGACCGGATCACTGCTGCGCATGGATATTCGTGGCCGGAAGGGGCTTACCCTTCAGCAGAAATGGGCCGAAGGACCGCGCACCTATCTGGGGCTGACCACGGTCGGCTTTCCGAACATGTTCATCATTTCAGGCCCCGGCAGCCCGTCGGTGCTGACCAATATGGTGCCCAGCATTGAACAGCATGTGAACTGGATCGGCGACACCATCAGCGATCTGCGCCAGCGCCAGCTAAACTGCATCGAGCCGGTGGTGGAAGCCGAAAACGCCTGGGTGGATCATGTCAATGAGGTGGCGGGATATACATTATTCCCAACCTGCAATAGCTGGTATCTGGGCGCGAACATTCCCGGAAAACCGCGCGTCTTCATGCCCTATCTGGGCTTTCCGGCCTATGTCGCAAAATGCAATCAGGTCCGCGCCGATGGTTATGACGGCTTTGCGCTGAGCAAGGGGTAAAATTCGTACGCTGACAAAAAGAAACGGACAATTATCAAATAAATTGATATTGACATTTTATATCTATATTGATATGAAATAGCCATGAAATCGATTATCTTCGCTGGTAGCTCGCTTTCTGATCTGCGAGCTTTTCCAGCCGAAGCGCGCCGGGAGGCCGGCCATCAACTGGACAGGGTTCAGAGGGGTCTTGAGCCGGATAACTGGAAACCAATTAAAACTATTGGTCCGGGGGTCCGGGAAATTCGCATCATGGAGGCCTCTGGCGCCTTTCGAGTTATATACGTCACTGCGGGCGCTGAGGCCGTCCATGTTATTCACGCATTTAACAAGAAGACCCAAAAGACATCCCGTCACGATCTGGATATTGCGCGCGAAAGGCTCAAAGAGCTAAAGCGGAGATAAATTGGAGAAACGTGAAATGACCAAACATCAATATGATAGCGTCTGGGATGCAATCGAGGATTCACCGGCTGAAGCGGTGAACATGAAAATGCGCTCTGAATTGATGATTGCAATCCAGGAGACAGTTAAAAGCTGGAATAGCATTCAGTCCAAGTCCGCAGAACGCCTGGACGTGACGCAGCCGCGCCTGAATGATCTGATGCGCGGGCGCATTGACAAGTTCAGTCTTGATGCTCTGATGAACCTTGCCATAAAAGCCGGGCTTTCCGTTCGCGTCGACATCCGGTCGGCCGGGCGTGGGAAAAAAGATATGGCGGTGGTTTAACCAACCGCCAAGGCAATTATGTTATTTTCGGGAGACCCTACAGTAACACCAACGGCCCAATGCCCTGACCTGTCATCTACCATGTTTATGCATTGGCATAATCGCGTAGTTTGGCGTTCAGAATGGTTATGAGTTTTCGCATGATAGCGGTAAGCGCCAGCATTGGTTTTTTGCCGTTGCCGATGA
>JBMOMW010000054.1:0-11884 GCA_049325255.1 Pseudomonadota bacterium
TACGAGCGCCTCATCGGCAACGGCAAAAAACCAATGCTGGCGCTTACCGCTATCATGCGAAAACTCATAACCATTCTGAACGCCAAACTACGCGATTATGCCAATGCATAAACATGGTAGATGACAAGAGGGGGCGGCTCAGGATGACACCGTATGGATGGAATAACACTGTATGCTCAGGATGACGGTCCTCCGTCCTCCGTCCTCCGTCCTCCGCCCTCCGTCCTGTGATCTCTGTCACACAAAGGCCACAACGCCGGAATTTTATTGGCCCGATGCGGAAAACATGGTTGACGCGGGTGCGCAACGCGGCTATTACCAAGTTACTGTACTTTGGGATGCGTCTGTAATGGGGCGTCCCGACGCAGGCGATACAGGCGTTTTTAACGAATCGCTTGTATTCGGATGCGGAAGCGCTAAAAAGTTCTGAAGTACTAAAAAGTTCTAATGCCTGGGGTTTTCCGGTGCTGGTTGATGAAATGGCGATGCGCCGGATAAAATGGCGGCGCGCCACGGGATTGACGGCCGGGGCGGGCAACGGAAATGGAAACGAAATCCCGGGCCCTCTGGATGACCAGGGGGTCACAGTGAACAGTCTGAACAGTCAGGCGGTTCGAAACCTTAGGAGAAGCTTAACATGGCTATCATTGACGATATCACAAATCTTTATGTCGGTTATTTCAACCGCGCGCCGGATCCGGCGGGCCTGAACTTCTGGGTGGCCCAGCGCACCGCGGGCGCATCGCTGGCGGGCATCGCCAACAGCTTCGCACAGAGTTCCGAAGCCACAGGCCTGTACGGTTTCCTGGCCGCCCCGCTGGTCGGCTCCCCCACCAGCTTCCTGGCCAGCGTCTATCTCAACCTGTTCGGCCGCGCCATTGACGCCGCCGGCTCCGCCTTCTGGGCGGGCCAGTTGGCCCTGCCGGGCGCCGCTGTGGGCCAGATCATTCAGAACATCATCAGCGGCGCGCAGGGCGCTGACCAGATGGTGGTCGCCAACAAGGCTGCGGTCGGCAAGGCGTTCGTCACCAAGCTGGTCGACACCAACACCGCCTTCAATCTGGCGCTTGCAAAGTCCGCCTATAACGGCGTGACCAGTGACGTGGCTACTGTCACCACGGCCACCGCCGCCAATGATACGGCCATCGCCAGCGCGAACGTGGCGACGGCAAGCCAGGTCATCCGGCTCACGGAAAATGTCGACGTCAAAACCGGTGGCGCCTTGAATGACACCTTTGATGGCACCTTTGCCACCACGGTTGCCGGTTTTGCGTCAACCTTTAACAGCAATGACTCGCTTGATGGCGGCGCGGGGACGGACACACTGCTTGGTCAGGTGCTTTCTGCCTTCATCGTTCCAACCAGCATCAAGAATATCGAAATTGGGGAGTTTCAAACTAGCACTATTGCTGTGGGCACCGCCACCCTCGACCTCAGCGCAGGCGACAGCGCGATGACCACCATTAAGTTCACCAACAGCGGTTTTGCGGGTAATAACCTGACTGTTGCGAACATTCAGTCCGCTCCAACAAACTTCGTCATGAGCAATATCGGCGCGGGTCTGAACTTTACCGCTTCCGTGGCGATCTCCAAGCTGCTCGGCACGGCTGACGCGGCAACCATCCAGTTGAACAATGTGGCCGCCGTCGCCGGCGTCCCCACATCTATCGTGGTATTGGGCAATACCGGCACTAGCGGTTACGAGACCCTGACCATTGACAGCGTCGGCAGCGTCAGCAATGCGCTGGCCGCTTTCGGTGATGGCATTTCCACCTCATTGGCGAACGTTAAAATCACCGGCAATCAGAACCTGACCCTGACCCTGACGGACACCACCGTCACCACGGTGGACGCCTCCGCCCTGGTTGGCAGCGCCCTGGCCGGCAAGCTGACGATGACCGTTGCCGCCGGTAACACCCAGAACATGACCATCACCGGCGGTTCCGGCAGTGACATCATCAATATGGTGGGCAGCTACACCAATCTTGACATCCTTGATGGCGGCGCCGGGACGGATCGCCTGACGGTAGCGAACGCGCAGGCCGTTGGCGCCGTCGCCGCGCAAACCAATGTCAAGAATTTTGAAGTTCTTGGCCTGAATACCGGCAGCGCCGGCGCCATTACGCCGGGCTTCTTCGGCGCGACCGGTCTGCGTTTCGGCGCAAACATGGCGGGCGCCACCACCGTCAACTATTCCACCGGAACGGCCAATACGCTGGACTTGGTGACTTTTAATGACGGCGGTTTCGCCCTGACGGTCAATGTTGCCGGTTCGGCCACAACTGACGTGTTGGGCGTCACCATAGGTTCCGCAACTCCTCCTGCAGCGGGCAATGCCTTTGGCGCGGGCGGTGTCGTCATTAACGGCGCAGAGACCATTAACCTTGCATCGGTTGGAGGCGCCAACACCTTCGGTGGCGTCTTCACGGTCACCGATACCGCCGCTCTGCAGAAAATCACCATCACCGGTGATCAGGCCATCACCTTTACAGGTGTGGTGACGGCCGACGAAGTCAATGCTTCTGGAACCACGGGCACGGCCAGCCTGACGCTGACTGCGGGCACCGCCAATGCGTCCACCATCGTCGGTACGGCGAACGCCGACATACTTGTCGGCTCGGCCTTTAACGATATCATCACTGGCGCCGCCGGTCTTGATACCATTACCGGTGGGAGTGGCGCGGATATATTGACGGGCGGCACTGAGGTTGACACGTTCATCTTCAATGGTGCGGCAGCCGCCACGACCTCGGGTATCACCGTCGGCGACACCATCACCGATTTTGCTCTCGGTGCTGACAAGATACAGTTTACCGGCGTCACGGAAGTTGTTTCCGGACAACAGGCGGCCGTGGTGACGGCGGTCTCGGCTCTTGCCACTGGTTCAACCGCTGCGCAAATTGCCACAGCAATGGCGACGGCAAACACCACTAATCTTGGTGTTTCGTTTGCCACCTTTGCAGGCGATACCTATATCTACTTCGAAACGACAGGCGCGGGTACGGGCGTTGCGGCGGATGACGTGTTCATCAAACTGGCGGGCGTCACCACCTTGCCATCTTTCGCAACCGATCTTATCCCATGATGCGAAGCTGCCGGCCCCTCCGGCAAGGCGTCTAAATTCTCTTCAAAACCCCCGGGGGCGACCCGGGGGTTTTTTCTGTCCG
Organism: Pseudomonadota bacterium; assembly: GCA_049325255.1. Classification (GTDB taxonomy): domain Bacteria; phylum Pseudomonadota; class Alphaproteobacteria; order UBA11222; family UBA11222; genus UBA11222. The sequence goes on from JBMOMW010000054.1 coordinate 3,168, forward strand.
GCGAAGCCTCGCCAGTCCCTGTCATCTACCATGATCATGCATGAGCGTAATCACGTAGTTTGGCGTTGAGGATTGTTATGAGTTTACGCATGACGGCGATGAGGGCGACCATGCGTTTTTTGCCGTTTTGGACGAGCCGCCCGAAGAACTCTTTCAGGTTTGGATTGTAATTTCTGGCGCTCATTGCGGCCATGAACAGGGCGCGTTTGACGTTGCCCTTTCCGCCACGCGTAGCCCTGTAGCCCTGGGTTTTGCCGCTGTCTTTGGGGTGCGGGGCGACGCCTGCCAGGGAAGCCGCCTGTCTGCGGGTGAGGGTTCCCAGTTCCGGCATGCAGGCGAGCAGGGTGAAGGCGGTTTGCGGGCCAACGCCCTTGATGCTGGTCATCACTGCAAACTTTGCCGTCAATGCCGGTGACTGGGCGATCAGGGCCGCGATATGCTTTTCCAGCCGCGGCGGCGGGCTTGACAATTGTAACCTGTTAAAGGGTTAAAGGGGACGTTACCCTTTTATTTTCGCTTCACCCCCCATCTGCCATGTCATGTCATGTCATGTCATGGCCGGGCAATCCGTGCCACACGCGAAGGCCGTGTTTGGGACTCTGGGTTGCCAGGATAAACCGGGCAATGACAATGAGAGAATTAACCCGGACGCGAATTAACGGGTAACGCTAGCTCCCTCTCCCCTCGCAAGGGTTAATCAATGGGGTCAGACTCGATTGATTTCATTTTGTTTATTCTGTTGGTATGAGGCTATTTTATTAACGCCAATGATGGTATGATGCATCTATGACAACCGTAACTTTCGACACCCTCAAATTCGTGGAAAAGCTGCGTACGGCTGGTGTGTGAAGTGATGCCGGAGATCATCGAATTGCGGGCGCGTTTCATCAAAATGCGCAGCGACCTGAACACTATCAAGTGGATGGCAGGCATCGCACTCGGCGGCGTCACCGCCCTTGTGCTCAAGGCCTTCTTTCCGGTCTGATCCTTCACGCAAACGCAAACCATGGGGCGCGGGCCGGGCGCGATGACAGCGGAGGGTTTTTTTTACTGTCCGGGGGCTGTTCCGGCGGATGAAACTGGTATAGGGTCTGTCCATGGCGACAATAACTTTCGATACGCTGAAATTCGCCAACCGGCTCAAGTCGGCGGGTGTGGTGCCCGCACATGCGGAAGCCGAGGCCGGCCAGGCTACGCCAAAAAGGCTACGCCCTGGCGAGAGCGCTGGCGGAGGTGTTTGACCTTGCGGGGCGTGACCTGGTCACCAAGGAATATCTGGATATCCGTCTGACCCAGCTCGAACAGCGTCTGACCCAACTTGAATATCGTATGACGATCAAGCTGGGCGCGCTGATGGTGGGCGCGGTCGGCATCGTCGCCGCACTGGTGAAGCTGCTGTAACTGTTGGCGCGCCGCTGTCGCAGTCCCAAAACTCCCGGGGTATTCCCGGGGGGTTTTCTTTTGCGGCAAAGGTGGCTATGCTAACTACAAATGTGGTAACCACTGCCGGAGGGTGCAAAATGTCAAGCGGCGCGTCAATTCGCATTCATCAGGAGCTCCACTCTTTCAGGGCAAGTCCAGCGCCAATAAGGTGTGGAGGGCTACTTCTTGCCATAGGCGCTGTCGTGATCCGGCGCGATCGTCAGCAGGCGAATGAAACCGCCATCGCGAAACGCCGTAGCGCGCCTTGATTGTGTGATGCGCAAAGAGTAGATGGCGCTGACGCCCGCCGGGGGTTTGACGCTGACGATCTTCTCCCACTTCAGGCCGCTGTCGCGATAGACCTGATTCCAGGTCATCCGCCGCAGCTTGTCAAGCGTCTCCAGCGCTGCATGCCGTTCCGGCTTTTGCAGACTCAGCAGATTTTCCTGAAACACCGGGTTATTGAGGTCGAGCCGCACCAGGGCATCCTGGTCAGCCTTGCTCATTCAGTTGCTCCAGCACGGCGCCAAGACTGGAATCCGTAGCTGGGTTGGCTAGCGCCCAGTCAAGCGCATTTTGCAAATCTGCGGCGGCTTCCGGCTGGTGCAGCCAGCGCTCATTATCAGGGATGACCGTGGCGGTGCGTATCAGCCAGACACCAGGTTCCTGTTCTTCCACCAGCACTTGCCGGCCAGCGAACTGCTTGCCCAGCGAAATTTGTCCATTTGCGCCAATAATCTTGACGCTGGGCAGGGGAGTGGTGATCGTCATGAACGCCTCCAAAATCCTAAATTATGAATATAATATGGCACGATATTGTATCCTCGTCAACAAAAACACCTTTTCCGCCCGCCAGCGATGGCACGGCAAGAGCTTCGCAGCTTCGTCCAGGCGCGGGTGGGCCGGGCCGCGCTGGACAACCCCGATCTGCCGGTTACTTTCATTAAGGCCTTCTTTCCGGTCTGATCCGCCCGATTGACGCGGCGCGGCGGCGGCGTTACACCGGTTGCATGAGCATGCCCCTTGATCCCGTTGCGCTTTCGATTGATCTGATCCGCCGCCCCAGCGTGACGCCGCTGGATGCGGGCGCGCTGGGCGTGCTGCAAACCGCGCTGGCGCGGCTGGGCTTTGCCTGTACCCGCTTGCCGTTTGCCGAGGCCGGTACGCCCGATGTCGATAATCTCTATGCCCGGTTCGGTGATCGCGCGCCCAATTTCTGTTTTGCCGGGCATATGGATGTGGTGCCGCCCGGCGATCTGGCGGCCTGGGCGTCGGACCCGTTTGCGCCGCGCATGGAAGCTGGTCTGCTCTATGGGCGCGGCGCCGCCGATATGAAATGCGCCATCGCCGCGTTTACGGTGGCTGCCGGACGCATCATCCGCAAATATGGCGCGGATTTGCCGGGGTCCATCAGTCTGCTGATCACCGGCGATGAAGAAGGCCCCGCCATCAATGGCACCGCCAAAATGCTGGACTGGCTGCGCCGGAATAATCAAAAACTCGATCACTGTCTGGTGGGCGAACCCACCAGCGCCGGTATGCTTGGCGACATGATCAAGATCGGGCGGCGCGGCAGCGTCAATGTCACGCTCACCTTTCTGGGCACGCAGGGCCATGTGGCCTATCCGCATCAGGCGGATAATCCAATCCCGCGCCTGCTGGAATGTCTGCGCCGGTTGCAGGACCATGTGCTGGACAGTGGCAACGAACATTTTCAGCCCTCCAATCTGGAAGTCACCACCATTGATGTCGGCAATCCGGCCACCAATGTCATTCCGGGGCAGGCGGTGGCGCGCCTCAATATCCGTTTCAACGACATGCACACGTCCAAATCCCTCATCGCGTGGATCCGCCAGGAATGCGAATCTGTCACCGCAAGACTGGGCGGCGATTACCGCATGGATATCAGCGTCACCGGCGAATCGTTCCTGACGCCCCCCGGCGCGTTCAGCACGCTGATCGCCGGCGCCATTACAGGCGTCACCGGCGCGCAGCCCGAACTGTCCACCACCGGCGGCACATCGGATGCACGCTTCATCAAGGATCATTGCCCCGTGGTGGAATGCGGCCTGGTCGGCCTGACCCAGCACAAGGCGAACGAACACACCGCCATCGCCGACATCACCCGGCTTGCGGATATTTATGAAGCCGTGATGCAGCGCTATTTCATGGAGCAGGTGTGAGCGACGCCAGGCCTATTGGCGTATTTGATTCCGGCATTGGCGGGCTGACGGTGCTGCGCGCCCTGCGCGCGCGGTTGCCGGATGAAAATTTTCTCTATCTCGGCGACACCGCGCGGCTGCCCTATGGCACCAAAAGTGCGGCCACCGTGACCGCCTATGCGCTACAGGCGTCACGCCTGCTGGTGCAGCGCGGCGTCAAGATGGTGGTGGTCGCTTGTAACACAGCCTCCTCCGTTGCGCTGCAACCGCTGGCCCAGAACCTTGCGCCCGTGCCGCTGATTGGTGTGGTCGAACCCGGTGCGCGCGCCGGTGTGGCCGCCACCCGCAACGGGCATATTGCGGTTATCGCCACCGAAGGCACTGTGCGCGGCGGCGCCTATATGCGCGCCATTCATGCGGTCCGGCCAGGTCTGAAAATCAGCCAGGCCGCCTGCACCCTGTTCGTGGCGCTGGCGGAAGAAGGCTGGATCGACGGTCCCATCGTGCAGGGTGCGGCAAAGCGCTATCTCGATCCGCTATTCGCGGGGCAGGCCGATGCGCCCGATACGCTGGTGCTGGGCTGCACGCATTTCCCGGTGCTGGCGCCCGCCCTTGCCAAATTGCTGGGGCCGCAGGTGCGTCTTGTGGACAGCGCGCAGACAACGGCCGAAGCAGTCACGACAGAACTTGGCGCGCGCGGTCTTCTGCGCACCGGCAAAAATCCCGGCTTTGTCAATTTCATGGTCACCGATTCGCCCGAACGCTTCACCCGCGTCGGCCCCACTTTTTTCGGCGCGCCGATTGCGCCCGATGCGGTCGAAACCGTTGATCTTTAAGGAGATATTATTTCTGTTGTAAATTATAACACTAAGAGATATAGTTCTTAGTGTTATACAAAGTGGGCGTCTTGAATGCGCATTTTTTTTGACCAAGCCATTCGGTCGTTTCATTGAACATGAGGGGATTGATGAGGTTATTCTGTGTGAAGCCATTCTGCGGGCGGGAAAGGGGCTGATTGACGCCGATTTGGGCGGCGGCGTAATCAAGCAGCGCGTGGCCCGGAAAGGCCAGGGCAAGTCCGGCGGCTATCGCACAATCATCTTTTTCCGGCGCGGGATAAGGGCCTTTTTCGTTTATGGTTTCGCCAAAAGTGAGCAGGACAATATCAGCCGGAATGAATTAAAAGCCTTCCGCAGACTTGCACAGGAAATGTTGGCTTTAGACGATTTGGCCCTGACAAGGGCAATGCGTAATGGAACGATAACGGAGATAACATGCCATGGGTAAGCAGTATCGCAGCAATGCTTTAGCAGCCGTGCATGAGACCGCGCTTGGCTTGCATGATGCGGGCGTCATGAGCAAACAGACCATGAAGGCGTTTGACGAAATGTGTCTAACGCCGGTCGAAGATTTATCTGGAGAACAGATCCGGCAGATTCGATTGCGCGAAAATGCAAGTCAGGCTGTGTTCGCCCGCTATCTCAACGTCACCACCGGTCTTGTCAGTCAATGGGAGCGCGGAGAAAAGCACCCACGCGGCGCCTCGTTAAAATTACTGACGCTGGTGGCTAAAAAGGGCCTGCAGGCGGTTGCGTGAAAGCGAAAGCTGAACGCACAGAATGGTAAGCTTCGGAGTGAAATCCGGGCCGAGGACTCAAAGCCACGCAATTTATTATGATTAGACTTCAGTCCTGCTTATATTCCACACGCATCAGATATAGCCCATCCGGCGGCGCCACCGGGCCGCAGGCGGTGCGGTCTTTTGCGGCCAATATCTGCGCCATATATTCAGGTGGCCATTTGCCGTCGCCGACCTGTTTCAGGCTGCCGGTGATGGAGCGTATCTGATGGTGCAGAAAGGATCGCGCTTCGGCCTCAATCACGATCATTTCACCCTCGCGCTTCACCTGTAGCAGATCGAGCGTGCGCACCGGCGACTTCGCCTGACATTGCGCCGCACGGAACGTGGTGAAATCATGCCGGCCAATAAGATGCTGCGCCGCCTCGTGCATGGCGCGCGCGTCCAGCGCGCGCGGAACATGCCACACATGCCCACGGCGCAACGCAGGCGGCGCGCGCCGGTCCAGTATTTCATAGCGATAGGCGCGATTGATGGCGTCAAAGCGCGCGTGAAATTCCGGTGCGGCATGTTCGGCCAATAGAATGCTGACCGGTGCCGGACGCAAATGCGCGTTCAGCGCGTCACGCAATATGCCGGGTGTCGTGGGCCTTGCCAGATCGCAATGCGCCACCTGGCCCAGCGCGTGCACGCCCGCATCGGTGCGCCCCGCTGCGGTCAGCGTTACCCGTTCGCCGCAAAACAGAAAGATCGCCTCTTCGATTGCGCCTTGTACGGACGGTCCATTGTCCTGGCGCTGCCAGCCCACAAAGGGCCCGCCATCATATTCAATCAGAAGTTTGTAGCGGTTAGTCAAGCTGTGTTCCCACCGGCAATGCAAAGCCGCGCAGAAACGATGCCGCATCGGACGGCGCCTTGCCTTCGCGCTGCACCTGCGAAATTCTCAGCGCGCCTTCTGCGCAGGCAATCGTAAACTGGTCATCCAGAACCATGCCCGCTGGCCCTGCACCGGCCACAGGCGATGCGCGCAGCACCTTGATGCGCACATCCCTGCCGTTCTGCTGCACAGTGAACCATGCGCCGGGCGCGGGAGTCAGCCCGCGTATATGACAATCCAGTTCCCGCGCCGGGCGCCGCCAGCCGATGCGCGCTTCCTCTTTGCTGATCCTGGCGGCATGGGTGACGCCGGTTTCGGGTTGCGCCTGCGCGGTGATGGAGCCGGTTGCAATTCTGGATAGCGCCTCCACCATCAGCCGCGCGCCCAACCGGCTCAACCGGTCATGCAGTGCGCCGGATGTATCCTCCGGGCCGATGGGTTCGCGCGCCGATGCCAGCATCGGCCCGGTGTCCAGCCCTGCATCCATCTGCATAATGGTTACGCCGGTTTCCAAATCCCCCGCCATGATGGCGCGCTGAATGGGGGCCGCCCCCCGCCAGCGCGGCAGTAATGACGCATGCACATTGAAACATCCCAGCCGGGGCGCCTGCAATATCGCCTCCGGTAAAATCAGGCCATAGGCCACGACGACCGCCGCATCGAGATCAAGCGCGCGAAAGGCGTCATGTTCGGCCGCGTCTTTCAGGCGTGCGGGTGTGCGCACTTCTATCCGTTGGGCTTCGGCAAACAGATGTACGGGGGATTTGGTTTGCTTCATGCCGCGACCGCTGGCGCGTGGCGGCTGGCTGTAGACGGCGGCGATCTCATGCCCTGCCGCCAGCAGGGCCCGCAGGCAGGGCACAGAAAATTCCGGGGTTCCCATAAAGGCCAGACGCATGCAAGGAACTTTCAGTTAAAACAGGACGCGCTTACGCGCTGGCGGACTGCCGCCGGGCCTTTTGCAGCTTGCGCAAAATCGCATCGCGCTTCAGGCGCGACAGATGATCGACGAACAGCACGCCTTCGAGATGGTCCATCTCATGCTGGATACAGACGGCAAACAGCTCCTGCGCCAGTTCCTCCCGGGGATTGCCATGATAATCCAGATAGCGCAGTTTGACCGAACTGGCGCGTTCCACATCATCGAAAAATTCCGGGAACGAAAGACAGCCTTCCGAAAAAACCGTCAGTTCCCCGGAATACCAGGTGATTTCCGGGTTGATGAAATGGCGCGGCTGCGGGGCTTCGCCTTCGCGGGCCAGATCCATGACGATAATGCGCTTGGGCACATTGACCTGAATGGCGGCCAGCCCGATTCCCGGCGCTTCATACATGGTTTCCAGCATGTCATCCATCAGCGCGCGCACCCCGTCATCCACCGTATCTACGGGTTTCGAGACCATTTTCAGGCGCGCATCGGGGGCGATCAATATGGGTAAAATTGCCATGACAGGCATGACATATGGTTTTCGCAGCGGATCGTCAAGCGTACCCCCCGTGCTATAGTATGGCATTGCAGAATCAATGGGGAATGGCGCGTGGAAAGCATGGTCTGGATCGTGGGGCTGCTGATGCTGGCAGGCATCGGCTTTATCGTGTTCCGGTTGGCCCGCCCAGGCCAGGCGGCCCCCGATCCACAATTGGCGGCCACACTTGCGGCCCTGACCATGACACAGGCCGAACTGGCGGGGCAGATGAAGCAGATCTCGGCTGACAGCACAGTGGGGCAGGCCGCCTTGACCAGGGCGCTGAACGAACGCCTCGATGCGCTGGGTGCAAACATGCTGGAAAGCCAGAACAGTTCGCAGGCGACCCTTGCCAGGGCCTTGAACGAGCGGTTGGACGCCATGGGCAAGCGGGTGGGCGACAGCCTCATCGAGACCACTGAAAAAACCACCCGGACCATGACCGATCTCCAAAAACGTCTGGCGGTGATTGACGAGGCGCAACGCAACCTGACCGAACTCAGCGGGCAGGTCGTGTCGTTGCAGGATATATTGTCCAACAAACAGGCGCGTGGCGCCTTTGGTGAAGTGCAGCTTGGCGACATGGTGCGTGATATGCTGCCGCCATCGGCCTATCAGTTGCAGGCGCAACTCAGCAACGGCAGGCGCGCCGACTGTCTGATCAATCTGCCAAACCCGCCGGGTTCCATCGCCGTGGATTCCAAATTTCCGCTGGAGGCCTATCGTGCGCTGCGCGAGGCGCGCGATGATGCGGCGCGCGCACTGGCGGCGCGCGCCTTCGTTACGGACGTGCGCAAGCATGTGGATGATATTTCCGCGCGCTATATTGTGCCGGGCGAAACGGCGGAAATGGCGATCATGTTTTTGCCGTCCGAGGCGGTCTATGCGGAACTGCATGCAAATTTTCCGCTGGTCGTTGAATATGGTCACAAGGGGCGCGTGTTCATTGTGTCGCCTTCCACCATGTGGGCGACGCTGCATACCATGCGCGCCATTCTGAAAGATGTGCGCATGCGCGAACAGGCGGGCGTCATTCAGAAGGAAGTGATGGAACTGTTCGAAGATGTGAACCGCCTGCGCACACGCACCACAAATCTGCGCAAGCATTTCGGCAATGTGGAAAGCGATGTGCGTGAAATCGAAATTTCCGCCGACAAGATTATCCGCCGCGCCGACCGCATCAAAGAGGTGCAGATCAGCGACGACGGCGC
>JBMOMW010000054.1:11984-69663 GCA_049325255.1 Pseudomonadota bacterium
GCACCACAAATCTGCGCAAGCATTTCGGCAATGTGGAAAGCGATGTGCGTGAAATCGAAATTTCCGCCGACAAGATTATCCGCCGCGCCGACCGCATCAAAGAGGTGCAGATCAGCGACGACGGCGCGGCGGCGGAAGAACTGCCAATCGGATCTGTGACGGCGCGCACATTACCGCCGGATTAACCAGTTTCCTTAAAAAAATAGTTACCCGGCTGTGATATTCGTCTCTGTCACGGGGGCATGTATCCCCTATCTGTTTCATATGAATATGCGAAAGCCTGGGGAGACGGTGATGGACGGAATGCGGCATAGCGCCCAGAGTCATTCTATGGGTGTCTGGGGGATTGCAGGTTTTTTTGTGGCGATGCTGGTGGTGGTGTCGCTGTTTAGCTGAAACTAAAAATCCCGCCGGTCGCGCATCGCGGCGGCCAGGGTGCCATCATCCAGATAATCCAGCTCGCCGCCGACCGGCACGCCATGCGCCAGGCCCGATACGCGCAGGCCGCGATTGGCCAGCCGGTCATTCAGATAATGCAGGGTGGTTTGCCCATCGACGGTGGCGTTCAGCGCCAGCACCACTTCGCCGATCTGGCCCGTGCTGATGCGCGCCAGCAGCCCCGCAATGTTCAGCTCCTCTGGCCCAACGCCATCCAGCGCTGACAGGGTGCCGCCCAGCACATGATAGAGGCCGGGAAATGCGCCCGCACGCTCCAGCGCCCATAGGTCACTGACCTGTTCCACCACGCAGATGCGGGTGCGGTCGCGGCGCGGATCGGTGCAGATCGCGCAAGGATCAATGCTATCCAGATTATAGCACATCTGACAGGGGCTGATTTTTTCCGCCGCCTCATGCATCGCGCCCGATAGCGGACGCAACAGGCTTTCCTTGCGCTCGATCAGATACAGCGCCGCGCGCCGCGCTGAACGCGGACCGAGACCGGGCAATTTTGCCAGCAGCGTAATCAGGCGGGAAATTTCCGCCCCGGTGGGATCATTACGCATCAAAAGGTGAGCCTGGTGCGATTTGTAAATAGAGTGATGCAGGCCCATGACTATTGCCGTCATCGCGAGCGAAGCGCGGCGATCCAGAGTCCCATGGGAAAGCCCTCATTTGTGACTCTGGATTGCCGCGGCGCGTTCCGCGCCTCGCAATGACGTGGGATGGAGGATCGTTACGCATCAAAAGGGCAGTTTGAAGCCCGGCGGCAAACTTATTCCACCGGTCAGTTTGGACATTTCTTCCTGCACTTTTGCATCAAGCCGCGACTTGGCGTCATTATGCGCAGCCATGATCAGGTCTTCAAGAATTTCCGATTCTTCCGGACGCAACAGGCAAGGATCGATCTCCACTTTCTGCATCATGTTCTTGCCGTTCAGCGTGACGGCCACCATGCCGCCCCCCGATACCCCGCGCATTTCCATCTGCTCCAGCCTGGCCTGCATTTCGCCCATGCGCGACTGCATTTCCTGCGCCTGTTTGAACAGCTTGCCCATATCTTTCATAGCGTCTCTCCTGAATCACGCACCGCGACAATTTCCGCGCCGGGAAAAAATTTCAATGCCTCCTGCACCAGCGGATCGCACAGGGCCTCGGCCTCGCGCTGTTGTGCGCGGCTCAGATTCTGTTCGTCAATACTGGGTGCGCCGCCTGTATTGCTGAGGCTGACGATCCAGCGCGTGCCGGTCCATTGCAGCAGCCGTTCCATCAATTGCGCCGCCAGTTGCGGCTGGGCTGCGGGACCGGGACGAAATTCAATATGGCCCGCCTCAAAATGCACCAGATGCACATCGCGGGTCAGGGCCGTCTGTAATTTGATGTCGCGGTGCTGCGCTGCAAGACTGACGATATCTGCAAAGCCTTGCGGCATCGGGTTAGCACTGGCGCTGGGGGCCGGTACCGCCTGCGGCAGTGCGTCCGCCATCATCGCCTGCGGCCCGCCGCCGCCGCGCGGGCGTGGGGCAGGGACGGCGGATTGCGACGTGGCCGGACTGGTGCGCAGCCGTTCAATCAGATCGGCGGGGCTGGGCAAATCAGCGGCATAGCCCAGCCGCACCAGCACCATTTCGGCGGCCGCCAGACTGTGCTGCGCCTCGCGGGTTTCTGTCAGGCCCTTCAGCAAAAACTGCCAGGCCCGCGTCAGCACCGGCACCGTCAGTTGCTGCGCCATGTCCCGGCCACGCTGCCGCTCGGCCTCGGGCAGGCTCAAATCCTCGGCCGCCAGCGGCGCCATTTTGATGCGGGTCAGCCAATGCACAATGTCCAGCATATCCTGCAACACCGCCACCGGGTCGGCGCCATCATCATATTGCGCCTGCAATTCGCCCAGCGCCGATGGCAGGTCGCCGCGCAGCACATGTTCCAGCAGATCAAACACCCGGCCCCGGTCGGCCAGCCCCAGCATGTCGCGCACCTGGGCCTCGGTCACATCGCCCGCCCCGTGCGCAATCGCCTGATCCAGCAGGCTGAGCGCATCGCGCACCGAACCCTCGGCGGCGCGCGCAATCAGCCCCAGCGCGCCAGGCGACAGCACACAGTTTTCCAGTGCGGCGATGCGCCCCAGATGGGCGCTTAATTCCGCCACGCTGACCCGGCGCAGATCAAAACGCTGGCAGCGCGACAGCACCGTCACCGGCACCTTGCGGATTTCCGTGGTGGCGAAAATGAAAATCACATGTTCTGGCGGTTCTTCCAGGGTTTTCAGCAGGCCGTTGAACGCCGCCTTGGACAGCATATGCACTTCGTCGATGATATAGATTTTATAGCGCGCACTGGCCGGGCGATAGCGCACCCCTTCGATGATCTCGCGGATGTCGTCGATGCCGGTGCGCGAGGCCGCATCCATTTCGATCACATCCACATGGCGCGATTCGGCAATCGCCGCGCAATGTATTCCGTCATTAGGGGGCTGGATGCAGGGGCCGGACAGGCCATCCGCAGTTTCATAATTCAGGCAGCGCGCCAGAATGCGCGCCGTGGTGGTTTTGCCAACGCCCCGCACGCCGGTCAGAATAAAGGCATGCGCCAGCCGCCCGCTATCGATGGCGTTGCTGAGGGTGCGCACCATGGCCTCCTGGCCGATCAGTTCGGCAAAGCTGCGCGGCCGGTATTTGCGCGCCAGCACCCGGTAAGCGGGCATCTCCACTTTTACCGGCGCCTTTACCGGCAAACTGCCGCCCTCCAGACCGAAAGCCGGTTCTTCTTCTGGCGTGCCTGGAAAAGCCGTTTCATCCATTGCTGCGGGTCAGCCGTCCGTTTCAGGTGGGGGTGCGGATAGGTGGGAGACTGAACGGCGACGCGCAACGAATCCGTTACGGCTGCTTCCTTCCGGACCTGACCGGGTTGGCGGGAATTGCGCCCACCGCCAGCCTCCCGCAAACACTATATCAGATCAGCGGGGGTAATCCACTCACTTCCCACACAAAAACGGCGGCCCGAAAGCCGCCGTCTGGCACGAAAGCCGCCCCTTAAGCCGCCGCCTGCATTTCCTGGCCGTTGATGATCAGGCCTTTGTCGCCTGCGCTGATGCGCACGGTTTCGCCGTCCCTGATCGTTCCCGCCAGCAATTGCTCCGCCAGCGGATTGGCAAGGGCGCGCTGAATGACGCGCTTTAGCGGACGTGCGCCATAGACCGGATCATAGCCCGCATTGGCAAGCCAGGTGCGCGCCGCATCATCCAGCGTCAGTGTGATTTTACGCCCTTCCAGCAGGCCCAGCAGGCTGCGGATCTGAATGGTGACAATGCCATCCATCTGCGCACGGGACAGCCGGTTGAACAGAATGATTTCATCCAGACGGTTCAGGAATTCCGGGCGGAAACTATTGCGCACCACTTCCATCACCTGCGCACGGGCATTTTCCGCCGGTTCGCCATCTTTCAACGCTGCCAGATATTCCGATCCCAGATTGGACGTCAGAATAATAATGGTATTCTTGAAATCCACGGTGCGGCCCTGCCCGTCGGTCAGACGGCCATCATCCAGCACCTGCAGCAAAATATTGAACACATCGGGATGCGCCTTTTCAACCTCGTCGAACAGCAGCACCTGATAGGGCCTGCGCCGCACCGCTTCGGTCAGCGCGCCGCCTTCATCATAGCCGACATAGCCCGGCGGCGCGCCGATGAGGCGCGCGACCGAATGCTTTTCCATATATTCCGACATATCCATGCGCAGGATCGCATTTTCATCATCGAACAGAAATTGCGCCAGGGTTTTGGTCAGTTCGGTTTTGCCCACGCCGGTTGGCCCCAGAAACAGGAACGATCCGATGGGACGGCGCGGATCCTGCAAGCCGGCGCGCGCGCGGCGCACCGCATGGGCCACGGCGCGCAACGCATCGTCCTGGCCGATCACGCGCTCGGACAGTTTGGTTTCCATGGCCAGCAGCTTGTCGCGCTCGCCCGCCAGCATCTTGTCCACCGGAATACCGGTCCAGCGCGACACGATGCCCGCAATATGTTCCTCGGTGACGGCTTCTTCCAGACTGGCGCGTTCGCCCGCTTCATCGGCGGCGCGCAGTTTTTCCTCCAGCCCGGGAATAAGCCCGTAGGCGATTTCACCGGCACGCGCCAGATCGCCACTGCGCTGCGCCTGCGCCAGATCGCTACGGGCCTGATCCAGCTGCTCTTTTATTTTTTGCGCGTCTGCAAGCTGCGCCTTCTCAGACTGCCAGCGCGTGGTCAGATCAGCCGAGCCTTGTTCGAGTTCCACCAGTTCTTTTTCGAGTTTGCCCAGCCGGTCCATCGAGGCGGCGTCGGTTTCCTTGCGCAATGCCTCGCGCTCGATCTTCAATTGCAGGATGCGCCGGTCCAACTCGTCCAGTTCTTCGGGCTTGGAATCGATTTCCATACGCAGGCGGCTGGCGGCTTCGTCCACCAGATCAATGGCTTTGTCCGGCAGAAAACGATCCGAAATATACCGGTTCGACAGGGCCGCCGCCGACACGATGGCCGCATCGCTGATGCGCACCCCATGATGCAGTTCGTATTTTTCCTTCAGCCCGCGCAGGATCGACACCGTGTCCTCGACCGTTGGTTCACTGACAAACACCGGCTGAAAGCGCCGCGCAAGGGCTGCGTCTTTTTCCACATGCTTCCTGTATTCATTCAGCGTGGTCGCGCCAATACAATGCAGCTCGCCGCGCGCCAAAGCGGGTTTCAGTAAATTGGATGCGTCCATCGAGCCTTCCGCCGCACCGGCGCCGACAATGGTGTGCATCTCGTCGATAAACAGCACCACCTCACCGGCGGCGGCCGTCACTTCCTGCAACACGGCTTTCAGGCGTTCTTCAAATTCGCCGCGATATTTCGCGCCCGCGATCAGCGCGCCCATATCCAGCGCCATCAGTTTTTTATTTTTCAGGCTTTCCGGCACGTCACCATTGACAATGCGTTGCGCCAGCCCTTCGATGATGGCGGTCTTGCCGACACCGGGTTCGCCGATCAGCACCGGATTGTTTTTTGTGCGCCGCGACAGCACCTGAATGGTACGGCGGATTTCTTCGTCACGTCCGATAACCGGATCAACCTTACCGTCACGCGCGGCCTGCGTGAGGTCGCGGGCGTATTTTTTCAGCGCTTCGAAAGTATCTTCCGCTGACGCATTATCCGCCGTGCGGCCCTTGCGCATTTCATTGATGGCGCGGTTCAGATTTTCTGGCGTCACGCGCGCCTGCTGTAAAATCTTTTCCGCCTCGCTGCCTTTGGCAAGGGCGGTGGCCAGCAGAAGACGTTCGGCGGTGACAAAGGCGTCACCGGCTTTTTTGGAAAGGTCTTCGGCCTGCTCAAACAGCTTTACCAGCGGCTGGCTGAGATGCAGCTGGCCTGCGCCCGGCCCGCTGGCCGACGCCATTTTCGCCAGCGCCTGTTCAACGCCCTGTTTCGCCAGCGCCGGATCGCCGCCAGCGCTACGAATTAAATTCGCCGCCAGGCCATCTGCGTCATCGAGCAGAACCTTCAGCAGATGTTCGGGGGTATATTGGCCATGACCGCTGCGGCTGGCCAGGGTTTGGCCCGCCTGAATTAAGCTGCGCGAGCGTTCCGTATATTTTTCAAATTGCATCAGACACCTCCCAAGCGCGTTCGCCCTTAACGGCAGAATATGCCGCAAACATATGACGGCAGAATATGCCGCAAATATGGACACCCCGTTTAGAGCTGCCCGGCAACGCCTTATTGCACCAAAACGATACGGCCTTCGAGGAAGCGCCCTACCGCAAGGGACATGTGGGATGCGAGAGGCCCCGGCGCAAGACCGGGGCAGCAGATAAAATATCCGTTAACCGGTGGGCCAGGGTTAATTGGTCACATTTTCTTCGTAGGACGTCTCAGCAGAACCTTCGTGGGAGACGCCTTCGTAAGATGATTCCTGCCCCGGCTCGCCACTTTCCTGGCCATTTTCAGACTGCCCCAAGCGGCGGCTGCCATTCTGGCGGACAGCATCGCGTTCGCGTGCGGCGGCCTGCGCCTGATTTGCGGCGGCCAGCAGACGGTAATAATGTTCCGCATGCTGCAGGTAATTCTCGGCGCCTACATGATCGCCCTGGGAATTGGCGTCCCGCGCCAGATTCTGGTATTTTTCGAGGATATGCGCGATGGTGCCGCGAATTTTAATATCCGGGCCATTGCTGTCGAGGGTGCGGTTGAGGTTTACGGCGCCACCGGCGTTCGCCCCCATATGCCCTCCGCCGCCGCCGCCACTATGTGGTTTTCCACCGCGCCCCCGTCCGCGTGAGCGTTGTTTGTTCATGTTGCTCTGCTGAACGGGTCTCATGCGTGAACTGACTCTTGCATCATTCGCTTACATCTCATCATTAGTAAAAATTCTCCATTGATCCTGATTGTGTGATCCTGATTGTGCGACCTCCACCATCCATATTGCACCCTTTAGCAATGCCGCAAACAGCTTGTATAAAGCTGCCGGCAGCCATTCAAACGCTATCAAAGCAAGTTTCGGCTTCAGCCCTGTTCCCCGAATGAAACGCCGCCCGGAAGTGAATTTTCTTCTTCCCAGCCGACGTTAAAAACACCACCTGCTGGCCCGATCCGACCTGGAACCGTTTGGATGCCGTGACAGCAATGGATAACCGCGAGAGCATTCAATACTCAATCGCTATGCGGACAATAGCCGCTTCTGCTCCTGATTCCAACATTAATCTTATGTGACGGATCAGCCCTCGAACCGCCCTGTTACGGCTCTGGCAACGCCACCCAAATCCGGGTGCGTGTCCAATGTTACCAGCCCGGCCTTATGCAGCAGCGCCCGTACGGCGCCTGCCTGCCCGGCCCCGGCTTCAAAAACCACCAAACCGTCAGGACACAGTATATGTACCAACGAAGTGGTTATCATCCGGTAAAAATCAAGGCCATCTTCGCCCCCGGCAAGGGCGGCATAGGGGTCGAACAGGGTCACTTCCGGAGCCAGGCCCGAAATGACAGTATTCTCAATATAGGGCGGATTAGAGATTATAATATCAAATGGTCCCCCAATTTGATGCATCCAGTTGGCGCTTCGCACATCACACGCAATAAAGCGCGCACGTTCAGAAAACCCCAGACGCACCGCATTGAGATGCGCCACTTCCAGCGCGCCCTGAGAAATATCAATGCCCGCGCCCTGCGCGCAGGGTAATTCCGACAATAATGCCAGCAGCAAACATCCGCTGCCCGTACCGATATCCAGTATGCGCAGCGGGCGGTTGTGATCTTCGATCAGTTCAAGCGCCGCCCGGATCAGGGTTTCGCTATCGGCGCGGGGATCAAGTGTGTCCGGCGTGATTTCGAAATCCAGACTCCAGAATTCGCGGCGCCCCAGAATGCGCGACACCGGCTCCCGCGCAACCCGTCGCGCGATCATGGCGGCGTAGGCCGCCGCATGCTCGGGACATAATGCGGCATCGGGATCACGGATGATGTCTTCGTGGGATAAACCTGTTGCCGCCGAAAATAAAAGCCGTGCATCCAGCCGCGCCTGCGCCACCCCCGCCGCCTGCAACTGCGCCGCACCGGTGCGAAGCGCCACACTTATTCCCGGCACGGGTTACGCCCCCTCACCCATCGCGGCCAGGCGTTCGGCCTGGTCATGGGCAATCAGCGGATCGATCAGATCATTCAGATCTTCGCCACTGATCACCCGTTCCAGCTTGTATAGGGTCAGATTGATGCGGTGATCGGTGACGCGGCCCTGCGGAAAATTATAGGTGCGAATGCGCTCGGACCTGTCGCCACTGCCGATCTGGCCTTTGCGATCTGCGGCGCGGGCCTTGTCTTGGGTCTGGCGTTCATTGTCATACAGTTTGGCGCGCAACATCATCATCGCCTTGGCGCGGTTTTTGTGCTGCGACTTTTCGTCCTGGCACTGCACCACGACGCCGGTCGGCACATGGGTAATGCGAATGGCGCTGTCGGTCGTATTGACATGCTGTCCACCCGCGCCCTGTGAGCGGTAGGTGTCCACGCGCAAATCTTTTTCATCCACATGGATGTCAACTTCCTGCGCTTCGGGCAACACGGCAACGGTCGCAGCCGAGGTATGAATGCGGCCCTGCGCCTCGGTTTCCGGAACCCGCTGTACCCGGTGCACGCCGGATTCATATTTCAGCCGGGAAAACACATTCTGGCCCGAAACCGACGCAATGATTTCCTTGTATCCGCCCATTTCGCTTTCGGATGCGGAAAGCACGTCCACTTTCCAGCCCTGCGCGGCGGCGTAATTCTGATACATGCGGAACAGATCGCCGGCAAACAGCGCCGCCTCGTCGCCGCCGGTGCCGGCGCGCACTTCCAGTATGGCGTTTTTGCGGTCGGCCTCGTCCTTGGGCGCCAGCAGGATCAGCAGTTTATTTTCCAGATCCGCCAGGCGCGCCTGCACTTCACCGCGTTCGTCATGCGCCATCTCGCGCATTTCCGTATCGGTAGCGGGATCGGCGATCAGTGCTTCCAGCCCCGCCAGTTCATCGCGCGCCATGTTCCACGCCTGCACACCCTCGACCACCGGTGACAGTTCCGCATATTCGCGTGACAGCGCCACAAAGGTTTCAGGCGGCAACTGGCCTGCCATGCGCGCCTCCAATTCCTGATGGCGCGTGACGACTTCCTTGAGTTTCGTCTCGGGTATCAACACTTCTTCTATAACCTGAATTTAATTTGGCGCGGACGCTTTGGCGGCCTGCATGCTGGCTGCTTTCGCTTCAACCAGTTCGACAATATGATCGACCAGGCGCGCATTTTCCATCTTGTGATCCGGCACGCCCGCCACATAGACCATGCCCGATCCCGCGCCGCCGCCGGTAAAGCCGATATCGGTTTCGCGCGCCTCGCCGGGGCCATTCACGACGCAGCCCATGATCGACAGGGTAACCGGCTGCGAAATATGCGCCAGCCGCTGTTCCAGCGCCGCCACGGTTTTCACCACATCAAAGCCCTGCCGCGCGCAGGATGGGCACGAAATAATATTGACGCCCCGGTGCCGCAAGCCCAGCGCCTTCAGCATCTCAAATCCAACCTTGATTTCTTCAACCGGATCGGCGGATAGCGACACGCGGATGGTGTCGCCGATGCCTGCCCATAACAGCATGCCCATGCCGATCGAACTTTTGACCGATCCGGTCATCAATCCGCCTGCCTCGGTAATGCCCAGATGCAGGGGGAAATCGCCCGCTTCCGCCAGCTTTTGATAGGCGGCGACGGCCAGAAACACGTCCGAAGCCTTGACGCTGATCTTATATTCGCGGAAGTCATGTTCTTCCAGAATGCCGGCATGATATAGTGCGCTTTCAACCATCGCCTCGGGGCAGGGTTCACCATATTTTTCCAGCAGATTTTTTTCTAGCGATCCGGCGTTCACGCCAATGCGTATCGAGCAGCCATGATCGCGCGCGGCCTGAATCACTTCGCGCACCCGTTCTTTGGCGCCGATATTGCCGGGATTGATGCGCAGGCATGCCGCACCGGCTTCTGCTGCTTCAATCGCGCGGCGATAATGAAAATGAATGTCCGCGACAATCGGCACATTGGATTCGCGCACAATGGTTTTCAGCGCGCGCGTTGCGTCTTCGTCCGGGCACGACACCCGCACAATATCCGCGCCCGCCATTTCCAGCGCGTGAATTTGCGCCAGCGTCGCCCTGGCGTCACCGGTGATGGTATTGGTCATGGACTGCACGGTTATGGGCGCATCGCCGCCTACCGGAACCTTGCCTACAAAAATCTGGCGCGATTTGCGGCGCTGAATATCGCGATATGGGCGTAGACTCATGGCTTGGTATAACCCGTAATTCGCTGCTGGCTGTTCCTGCTATATAGCAATCATGGGAAGATAGCGCCAGCGATCAGACAGACAGGCCGGAATATTAGCGGTTAAATCTGGTCTTTAATCCGGCAGCATCCAGCGGCAGATCGCGGATCACAGCGCCTTGCGCCCCTAATGGCGGAAATTCCACGCCATCCACAAACACGCTTAACGCCCCCGCATTGCCAATCATGACCTTCAATCCGGCCTGATCCGCAGGTGGGACATATTGTTCACCCGCCCGCATGATCCAGGATTTCACCACCGCCCCATTTGCATTCGATACCTGCATCCAGGTATCCGAAGACGCCCGCAGGACAACGGGCGCTTTGGCCAGGGCTTCCAGCGGAACGGGCGCTGCGGCTTCTGATGCAGGCTCCGCCTTTAAGGGGGGCGAGGGTTCAAGCGCAGCGGCGCCCGCAGGCATATCTGGAGGATCAAGAGTAGCCAGCGCGGCCTTCGATGTAATTTCAGGTGTGCCGATCTCTTCCGCCAGAATAGCATCGGACCCTTTCGACGGGGACGCATCCTCTGCCGCCTTGGGGGCGGCTTCCATATTCGGCGGGGCCACAGCAGGATTTTGGCTGACCAGTTCATCCACCGGCGGAATTTCCGGCGCTTCTGCGGCCAGTTCGGGCGCGGGTTCAGGAGACGCGGCTGCTTCCGGGGCAGGTGGTGGTATTGCGGGTTGATCAGTCTGTAATTGCGGCGGAAGTTCTGTCGCCGCCGGTTCTGGTGTGGTTTCAAAGCGCATGCTGAAATACCAGAAGCCAATCACAGCCACCGCCAGGATTAACGCCAGCAGCAGCAAATTACGGCTTGGTTTTGGCGAATCCTGCGGCGCAGCAGGAAAATGCAGATCATCGGGTATGATCGCCGGCAGCAGCTCCAGCCGGACCCTGCGCACCATCTCATCGGGATCAAGCTTCAGATAGCCTGCATAGGACCGTACGAAACCATGCACATATACGGCTTCCGGCAAATCCGTATAACGGCCGGATTCCAGCGCCTCCAGATGATAGGCGGCAATGCGCAACGCCTTGGCCGCATCCGCAATCTGTTGCCCCACGGCCTCGCGCGCCGCCCGCAAATGGCGGCCAACACCGGTATAATCTCTTACTTCGTCGGCTTCATCCATCGCCCAGCCTCTTGCCCAGCATCCGATCCATGAAGCATCCTTGAATCGGTCAACACCCCAAAAGCGTTGCAAATCCTGCAAGATCAGACACAATCATAAGATGCAGGATAGCCCGGATTCCATCAAAAGCGAATAAGGTTAATATACCACTAATACGGAATATTATTTTGCGTGGCAAATGTTTGCAGCCGGGCGCGGACATCCCCCCGATTGGCGGCAAGCGCTTCATCCATCAGCGCGGTCACCCTGGTGGCATCCAGGTTCATCACCATCAGTTTCACCGGCCCAATCGACACTGGCGACATAGAAAGGGCGCGATAGCCCAGGCCGATCAGCGCCATGGCTTCCAATGGCTTTGAGGCCAATTCGCCGCAAATGCCAACCGGCACCCCATGCGCATCGCATTGTTGCACAATATACCGCATTAGTTGCAATGAAGGCGCGCCCAGCGGATCATAGCGGCCGGCAAATTTCGGATTTTCACGGTCATAGGCATAGAAAAACTGGAGCAGATCATTCGATCCAATGGAAATGAAGTCAACCAGCGGCAAAAGATGCGGCAACTGCCACACCAGCGCGGGGACTTCCAGCATTGTGCCGATGCGCAGGCTGGCCGGGGAAGGCTGCCCCAGACGGCGCATCCGTTCCACTTCCTTATCCACCAGGGCGCGGGCCTGCCTGAATTCATCAATCTCGCTGATCATCGGAAACATCAAATTCAATTCACGTCCCGCCGCCGCCGCAAGCAGCGCGCGCACCTGATATTTCAATAGACTGGGACGTTCCATCGCCAGGCGTGTGCCGCGCCAGCCCAATGCCGGATTTTCTTCGCCGCGCTGGCGCAGATAGGGCAGGGTCTTGTCGGCCCCCACATCCAGTGTGCGAAAAATCACCCGGCGCTCACCGGCCACATCCAGAACACGGGCGTACAGATTACGCTGCGCATCAAAACGCGGAAACAGCGCCGAGATCAGGAACTGCAATTCCGTGCGAAACAACCCAATGCCATCGGCGCCCGTATCATCCAGATGCGGCAGATCCACAATCAGTCCAGCGTTAATATCCAGCCTGATTGTCACGCCATCTCTGGTAATAGCAGGCACGCCACGCAGCGCGTCAAACTGCGCCTGTTTACGCGCACGCACCTCCATGCGCTCCATATAGGCGGCCACCACATCATCGGTCGGGCGCACATAGACCGCACCCAGTTCACCATCCAGAATGATGCTGTCACCGGGCTCCACCCAGTCCAGAATGTCCGCCGCACCCCCCACCATGGGAATTTCCAGCGCGCGCGCAACGATCGCCACATGGGAGGTATCGCTGCCTTCCTCCACCACCACGCCCGCAAGTTTGCTGCGGTCATAATCCAGCAATTCAGTGGGCCCCAGGCTGCGCGCGACGACAATCGTATCGTGCGGCAACTGCGCAGTACCCGGCGCATGAATTTGCCCGGTCAGATGGCGCAGCAACCGGTTGGAAAGATCATCCAGATCCTGCAGCCTTTCGCGCAGATAGGGATCGCTCACGCGCTGCATGCGGGCGCGATTTTCCATCTGCACCCGCTCGGCGGCGGCGGCGGCTGTCAGGCCGGACTCTACTGCTTCGCGCAGGCGTGTCGTCCAGCCATGATCCTTGGCGAACATCTGATAGGCTTCCAGCACATCGCGATGTTCGCCGGCGCGGGAAAGCTTGTCGCTGGACAGCATCACTTCCAGCTCCTTTAACAAAGCCTGCAACGCTTTATCCAGCAACGCCCGTTCCGCCTTCAGGTCCGATGCAATGAAATGGGTGATCGCCACACGCGGCGCATGCAGCACCACAGCGCCGAATGCGATCCCCTCCGCCAGACCCCGGCCCAGGAAACGGTGGCTGCGCGCTTCGGCCAGCACCGCGCCGATACCTGGAGCGCCGCCCGCAACATCCGCTTTTGCTTCTGGCGGCGCTTCGGACGCCACCACTTCCGCCAGCACCATGGCGATGGTTTGCAGGCTTTCAACTTCTTCTTCTTCGTAATGGCGCATGGTGCGGTTCTGCACCACCAGCACCCCGATCACACGGCCGCCGCGCAGCATCGGCACGCCCATCAGCGATTTGAAGATTTCTTCACCGGTTTCCGGCCGGTATGCAAAATGCGGATGCGCCTGGGCGTCGGGCAGCGAAACATACTCAGCGGTTTGCGCAATCAAGCCAACCAGACCTTCACCGACCTTCAGATGGGTTTGGTGAACGGCTGTGGGATTAAGACCTTCGGTGGCGAACAGTTCCAACTGGTTATTGGCGCGCAGCAGATAGAGCGAGCACACCTCGGCCACCATGTTGGCGGCAATAGCGCGCACAACCATGTCGAGTCGGGTTTGCGTGTCCTTCGGCTCCGCCATGATTTCGCGCAGACGCCGAAGCAGTACACGCGGACCTCCTGGGGAGCCCTGCGCCACTAACCTGTTTCCCTTCGCGTAGCCTGTTTAAGATGTCCGAGCATAAATCGTGCCACCCCTATTCCGCATCCAGCCCGAACGCCGTATGCAGGGCGCGCACCGCCAGTTCGGTATAGTCCGCTGAAATCAGAACGCTGATTTTAATTTCAGATGTCGAAATCACCTGAATATTGATGCCCTTTTCCGCCAGCGCCGTGAACATGCGGGTCGCAACCCCCGCATGGCTGCGCATGCCAACGCCGATGACCGACACCTTCACCACATTGGCGTCGCTCAGTAATTGACGATAATTCAGCGCTTTCTGCAAGCCGCCGATCACCGCTACCGCCCGGTCCAGATCGGCGCGGCCTACCGTAAAGGTCATGTCGGTGGAGGAACCGTCTTCCGAGACGTTCTGAACGATCATATCGACATTGACGTTCGCATCCGCCAGGGGTCCGAAAATGCTGGCCGCCACGCCGGGTTTGTCGGCGACGCGCAGCAGGGTGATTTTTGCCTCGTCCTTGGAATAGGCAATACCGCTGACAACTTCCTGTTCCACAATCTCTCCCTCATCGACAACCAGGGTGCCGGGCCTGTCCTCGAAACTGGACAGCACCTGCACCCGGACATTATGCACCATGGCCAACTCAACCGAGCGGGTCTGCAAGACCTTGGCCCCAAGCGACGCCATTTCCAGCATTTCCTCATAGGTAATCTTATCAAGCTTGCGCGCCTTGGCAACGATGCGCGGATCGGTGGTGTAAACCCCGTCCACATCGGTAAAGATATCGCAGCGATCCGCCTTGACGGCGGCGGCAATCGCCACCGCGCTGGTGTCCGATCCGCCGCGCCCCAGGGTCGAGACGCGCGCGCCGGGCGCAATGCCCTGAAAGCCCGCAATTACCGCCACCTCGCCCCGGGCAAAGCCCGCTTCCAGCACGCTGGCGTCAATATCCAGAATGCGCGCCGAACCATGCGCATCCGACGTGGCAAGGGGCAATTGCCAGCCCATCCACGACCGGGCCGGCACGCCAATTTCCTGCAAGGCCAGCGCCAGCAGCCCCGCCGTCACCTGTTCACCGGTCGCCACCACCACATCATATTCACGCTTGTCCGGCATGCGGGCCGCCTGATTGGTCCAGGCCACCAGTTGATTCGTCGTCCCGGACATGGCCGACACCACCACCGCCACCTGGTGACCTGCATCCACTTCACGCTTTACGCGCGCGGCCACATGCTTGATGCGGTCCAGATCCGCCACCGATGTGCCGCCAAATTTCATGACCAAACGGGCCATTTCACCAACCATTCATCTATGCTAGGGATACGCAGCACCCCGCCGCGTAAATGCTGGTTATCCATACTGAATTGACCTGCAAGGCGCAAGGCGGGCAAGCCTATAATATTTCTCAATCGGTTACCTGTTGATGACGACCAGCCCGAGCATTGACCCCGCGGAAGTGGCGCGTTTTTCCGCCCAGGCGGCGCATTGGTGGGATCCGGACGGCCCGTTTCGCCCGCTGCACAAGTTCAATCCGGCCCGGCTTGGCTATATTCGCGACCGTCTCTGCACATATTTTGGACGCGACGGACGCGCGCCTGCCCCTCTGAACGGCCTGCGCCTGCTGGATATTGGCTGTGGCGGCGGGCTGGTCTGCGAACCGATGGCGCGGCTGGGCGCAACGGTCGTCGGGGCCGACGCTTCTTATGAAAATATCGGCGCCGCCAGCGCCCATGCCCAGGCGCAGGGTCTGGCGATTGATTACCGGCACACCAGCGCCGAGGCGCTGGCCGAGGCGGGCGAACCGTTCGACATTGTGCTTAATCTGGAAGTGATCGAACATGTGGCCGACCGGGGCGCGTTCCTCGCCGCCTGTGCGCAATTGCTGAAACCAGGCGGGATCATGATTCTGGCCACCCTGAACCGCACCCTGAAGGCCTATGGGTTGGCCGTACTGGGCGCAGAATATGTGCTCGGCTGGCTGCCGCGCGGCGCCCATGACTGGAACAAATTCATTACGCCCGAGGAACTTTGCGCCCTGCTCGCTGCACAAGGCTTGCACGTCACCGGCCGCACCGGCGTCAGCTATCAAATCCTCACCAGCCGCTGGGCGCTCAGCCCGGACATGGATGTCAACTACATGCTGTGCGCGGTGAAACGGGCTTAGGGACGGAAGGGATTGGTGATGCGCAGCCGCCCCTCCAGCAAAACGCCATCCTGCATATCTTCCGACCACAGATTATCGCATGAGGCCTGCAATGCCGCGGCGGCGATCATCGCGTCATAGATCGAAAGATTATACCGTCCGGCCAGGGCAAGGCCGCTATCATGGGTTTCAACCGTCATCGGCTCCACGCGCAGCAGCCCGCGCACCAGCGACAAGAAACGATGGGTCTCGTCCCATGACATCTGCATCTTGCGCCGCGCCACATTGGCGATTTCGTTGAGAACCTGCACGCTGATCACGCCGCCGCCCGCGATCAGGCTTTCCGCCTTGTCCGCCTTCGCCGCATCGGGGCCGGCAAGATACAAAAGAATGTTCGTATCAAAAAAACTACCGGGCATTCGCCTCTTCCCGGTCGAACCTGAAATCTGCGGGAAGGCGGCCCCGGAAGGCGCGCAGGCGTTTCAGAAGCTCCTGTGAATCGGGCTTGCGCGACACGCCAAAGGTGCGGGCGTCCGCGACATGAATTTCAATATCATCGCCTTCCTTCAGTCTCAGCGCCTCGACCACCGCCGCAGGCAGCCGCACCGCAAGGCTATTCCCCCATTTCGCAACCTGCATGACAGCCTCCATGATATACGTCAAGACTAATGTATATCTAAAAGGGAGTCCTGTCAAGATGCGAGGAAATGAAGCAGGAGAATGGAAAAGAATAGTAATATGCTGGATATGCCGCTGAGGCATGGCTCAAAACCCCGTTATGAAACCATCGCCGCCGTCCTGCGCGCGCTCAATGTCCGCATCGCGGTTGAGTGTGGTTGAAATCATTTAGGATAATACCATATCCGGGTGGGAACGGAGGAGGCTTAATGCAAATTATAGCGTCAAATCTTGAAGGTGTAGCGAATATTAGGAATGGTTCAGATCATACTGTCCAAGGTCAGGAAGCTGTCATACCGATTCTGAAGGCTACAGATAATCCCCGGCGATTTATCTGTATTGGGACAGGCTTTTATGTCTCTACTTCAGGAATTTTTGCTACTGCTTCTCATGTATTTCGTGACGCTTTAGATTCCACAACAAATATCATGTCTGGCCTTCTAGTCGTACATTTTATTCCGCCGATTACGTTTATCATGCGCAAAGTTTCAAAGGCCACTATCCATGAAAGGGCGGACGTTGCTGTGGGGGCATTAGAAACTTTAATAAACCCCCAAACCGGACAACCCCTCAGAAATAAAGTCCTTATTTTAACAAAGCAGATACCCTCATTAGATGCAGAAATTCATACATGGGCTTATCCAAATGCTCTGACGACTCACGAGGGAACAATAGGTTCTGTAAGTATTTTTCCAAAACTTTATTCTGGTAAAATTCTTGAGGAGCACAGAGAAGGGCGCGACCGAATAATGCTTCCTGGCCCTTGTTACCGTACCGATTTAGGCATCGAGGGCGGTACAAGTGGCGGACCCGTGTTTGACAGCAATGGTCACGTTTTTGCTATAAATAGTACAGGCATTGATGGAACAGAAATTGCCTATGTGTCCCACATCCAGTCCATTGGCGGTCTGCCGATTAATCAGTATCAATTAGAAAATGGCGAAATTTTCGAAAACGTTACTTGTGCGTCATTAATTCAGAAAGGCCATATCGTAACAGTTTAACGGTATGCAGGCTTAGTTAGCCTTATGTTTGTGTATTGCCACGCTCAGCATGACAAAATGGGTTTTCCGCAGCACACTTATCACCGCGACAGATCATAGGCCGCCAGTGCGGCCATATTGACCAGATCGGATACTTTTGCGCCGATATGGGCGATCTGCACCGGGTGGGACAGGCCGATCAGAATCGGGCCGACAACGGTGCCGCCGCCCAGTTCCTGCACCATCCGTGTACTGATGGAGGCGCTGTGCACGGCGGGCATGATCAGCACATTGGCGGGTCCGGTCAGGCGGCAGAACGGATATAATTTCATCAGATCCATATTCAGCGCGACATCGGCGGCGATATCGCCGTCAAATTCGAAATCCACGCCGCGCTTTTCCAGTATGGCCACGGCTTCGCGCTGCGCATCGGAGCGTTCGGTCGCCGGATTGCCGAAGGTGGAGGACGCCAGCAGCGCCACGCGCGGTTCGTGCCCCATGCGCCGCACAAGGCGCGCGGTCTGTTCGGCAATGTCGGCAAGCTGAATGGCGGTGGGCATTTCATGCACGGTGGTGTCGGCGACAAACACGGTATGCTTGCGCGACAGCATTAAACTCACGCCGATCACCCGCTGGCCGGGTTTGGTGTCAATGGCGTGACGCACATCCTGTAACGCGACAGCCGAATTGCGGGTCACGCCGGTGACCATGCAATCCGCATCGCCGCACGCCACCATGGCGGCTGCAAAAATATTGCGGTCATAGGTTACCAGCCGCGTGCAATCGCGGATCAAGAACCCCTTGCGCTGCAACCGGCCATACAGAAAGTCACGGTATTTGGCGACCAGCGCGGGTTCGCGCGAATTGTGAATCTCCAGTTCTTCGTTGGGGTCAAGCCCGCTTGCGGCCAGACTTGCGCGGATGCGTTCCTCCACCCCGATCAGAATGGGCGCGCCATAGCCGCTGTTGCGGTACGAAAGCGCTGCGCGGATAACTTGTTCTTCCTCGCCCTCGGCGAACACGATGCGTTTGGGGTTGGCGCGCACATATTCAAACACCGGATGCAGCGTGTCTGCGATCGGATCCAGGCGTGCGCGCAACTGATGCTTATAGGCGTCCATATCGACAATCGGGCGGCGCGCCACGCCGCTATCCATTGCGGCTTTGGCGACGGCGGGCGGCACATGGCTGATCAGGCGTGGATCAAATGGCACCGGGATAATATATTTGCGGCCATATTTGGGGCGTTCACCGGCATAGGCGGCGGCGACCTCATCGGGCACATCCTCGCGCGCCAGTTCCGCCAGCGCGGTGGCGGCGGCGATTTTCATTTCTTCATTGATGGTGCTGGCGCGCACATCCAGCGCGCCCCGGAAAATATAGGGAAAGCCCAGCACATTATTGACCTGGTTGGGGTAATCCGAACGGCCGGTGGCGATGATGGCGTCGCCGCGTATGGCCTCGACTTCTTCGGGCAGAATTTCAGGGTCCGGATTGGCCATGGCGAAAATGATTGGATTGGGGGCCATGGAACGCACCATTGCTGCATTGACCGCGCCTTTCGCGGACAGGCCAAGAAAAATATCCGCGCCTTCCATGGCTTCTTCCAGTGTGCGCGCCTTGGTTACAACCGCATGGGCGGATTTCCACTGGTTCATGCCTTCGGTGCGGCCCTGGAAGACGACGCCCTTGGTGTCGCACAGAATGACATTATTGTGCGGCATGCCCATCGCCTTGATCAGTTCGATGCAGGCAATGCCTGCGGCGCCCGCGCCATTGACCACCATGGTGACGTCTTTGATATCCTTGCCGGCCAGATGCAGCGCATTGATCAGCGCCGCCGCCGAGATAATCGCCGTGCCGTGCTGATCATCGTGAAACACCGGAATATCCATCAGCTCGCGCAGGCGCTGTTCGATGATGAAACAGTCGGGCGCCTTGATGTCTTCCAGATTGATGCCGCCAAAACTGGGCCCCAGATAGCGGATGGCGGCAATCATTTCATCGGTATCTTTAGTGTCCAGCTCCAGATCGATCGAATCCACATCGGCAAAGCGTTTGAACAGCACCGATTTGCCTTCCATGACGGGTTTCGAGGCCAGCGCGCCGAGATCGCCCAGCCCCAGAATGGCGGTGCCATTGGAAATCACCGCAACCAGATTGCCCTTGGCGGTATATTCATAGACCAAAGATGGGTCTTCCGCGATGGCGCGTACCGGCACCGCCACACCGGGCGAATAGGCAAGCGACAGGTCGCGCTGGGTCGCCAGCGGCTTGCTGGCGATAATTTCGATCTTGCCGGGGCGCCCTTCCGAATGAAATAGCAGCACTTCTTCATCGGTGAATTGCGGGCGTTTGTCGGCGGGCGGCTTCGGGCTGTTCATCGTTTTACCAAGGTTAGAGAGCGAAGTGTTCGTTGTAGGCGATTGGGTGCGCCCCTGTCACCCGAAAAGCCGCGCATTATCTGGATTTTATGTTATTTTCGGCCCATGCATGACAGCCTGACCGAATCGGAAACCTATCAGAATCCGCCGCAAACGCCGGATTTGTTTCCGCTTGCGCCGGTGCTGGCCGTAACCACGCCGATGATGACGCAATATCTGGCGATCAAGGCGGCGCATCCGGATTATCTGCTGTTTTACCGCATGGGGGATTTTTACGAACTGTTCTTTGACGATGCGCTCAGGGCGTCGGCGGCGCTGGGCATTGCGCTGACCAAGCGCGGACGGCATCTGGGCGAGGACATCGCCATGTGCGGGGTGCCGGTGCATGCCTCAGAAGGCTATCTGGCGCGCCTGACCGCCAGCGGTTTCAAGGTGGCCGTGTGCGAACAGATCGAAGACCCGGCGGAGGCGCGCAAGCGCGGTTCCAAATCCGTGGTGGCGCGCGAAGTGGTGCGCCTGGTCACGCCAGGAACCCTCACCGAGGACAGCCTGCTGGATGGGCGGGCGCATAATTATCTGCTGGCGCTGGCGGCGGCGGGTGCGGGCGCGGGCCGGGAATGGGCGTTGGCCTGGTGCGATATTTCCACCGGAAGTTTTGAGGTTATGGCGCTGCCGCAGGAGCGTGTGGCGGCGGAAATGGCGCGGCTTGCGGCGCGTGAAGTGCTGTTGTCCGAACGCTTGCTGGAAGAGCCGGAATTGCTCGCCAGCTTTGCCATTGAGAGCGCGGCGCTGACCCCCCTGC
Organism: Pseudomonadota bacterium; assembly: GCA_049325255.1. Taxonomy (GTDB): domain Bacteria; phylum Pseudomonadota; class Alphaproteobacteria; order UBA11222; family UBA11222; genus UBA11222. Next base: position 32,826 of record JBMOMW010000054.1, read on the forward strand.
CGCCCGGATATTTTGACAGCCAGGCGGGCGAGCGGCGCCTGATGGCGCTGTTCAGGGTTGGCGCGCTGGATGGCTTTGGCGGCTTTGGCCGTGCGGAACTGGCGGCCTGCGGCGCGCTGGCGGCCTATATGGAACTGACCCAGAAGGGCCGGCTGCCGCTGCTGCGCCCGCCCTCGCGCCAGCAACAGGGCGCCATCATGGCGATCGATGCGGCGACCCGGCGCAATCTGGAACTGAACGTCACGCTGAACGGCGCGCGCAAGGGCAGTCTGCTGTCCGCCATTGATCGCACTGTCACGGGGGCAGGCGCGCGCTTGCTGGCAGCAAGGCTGAATGCGCCGCTGACGGATGTGACGGCCATCCGGCGGCGTCAGGATATGGTGCAGCATTTTTATGATGACCGGGATCTGGGCGATGCGGTGCGCGTGGAATTGCGCCGCGCGCCGGATCTGGAACGCGCATTGGCGCGGCTGTCAGTGGGGCGCGGCGGTCCGCGCGATCTGCTCGCGGTGCGCGATGCGCTGAGGGTTGCGGCCAGCCTGAAACAGCGCCTGCAGCAGGCGTCGCACCCGCTTGGCGGTTTACCGGAAGACCTTGCGGCGCTGCTGCCTGATCTGGACCATCAGGAAATTCTGATTGCGCGCCTGAGCGAGGCCCTGAAACCCGAACCGCCCTTGCTGACCGGTGACGGCGGATTTATTGCGCAGGGCTATCATCCGGGACTGGATGAATTGCGCGGGCTTGCCAGCGAAAGCAAGCGGGTGATCGCATCGCTCGAAGAAAAATACCGTCGGCTGAGCGGTATTGACCGCCTGAAGGTGAAACATAACCGGGTGCTGGGATATTTTCTGGAAACGGGTCTGGCGCAGGGCGACAGATTGATGCGCGCCCCGCTGAATGAAACTTTCATTCACCGCCAGACCATGGCCAGTAACGCCCGCTTCAGCACAGTGGAGCTGGGCGAACTGGAACGCAAGATCGATCAGGCGGGCAATCAGGCGCTGGGGATCGAACTGGCGCTGTGGGAAGATTTACTGGGCGAAGTGATGGGGCGCGGTGCGGCGGTATTGCGTGTGGCGGCGGCGCTGGCGGAACTGGATGTCGCTAGCGCACTCGCCGACCTGGCGCATCGCGCGCGTCAGGTGCGCCCAATGCTGGACGCGGGTTTGGCGTTTCATATTGCGGGCGGGCGTCATCCGGTTGTGGAGGCGGCGCTACAGGAGAATGCGGGCGTGTTCGTGGCCAACGATTGCGATCTCGGCGCGGATGGGGGCGCGGATTCCCCTAGCCGCCGCCTGTGGCTGGTGACCGGGCCGAACATGGCGGGGAAATCAACATTTCTGCGGCAAAATGCGCTGATCGCGATTTTGGCGCAAATGGGGGCGTTTGTGCCGGCGCAATCGGCCCATATCGGCATTGTCGACCGGCTGTTCAGCCGGGTGGGGGCCGCCGACGATCTGGCGCGGGGGCGGTCCACCTTCATGGTGGAAATGGTGGAAACCGCCGCCATTCTTAATCAGGCGACGGCGCGGTCGCTGGTTATACTGGATGAAATCGGCCGCGGCACGGCAACCTATGACGGGCTGTCCATCGCCTGGGCAGCGCTCGAACATCTGCACGAAACCAACAGATGCCGGTCGCTGTTCGCCACGCATTATCATGAGCTGACGGCGCTCAGCGCGGTATTGCCGGGCATGGCCAATGTCACCATGCGGGTGCGCGAATGGCGCGGTGATGTGATTTTCCTGCATGAGGTCGTGCCGGGGGCGGCGGACCGGTCCTATGGCATACAGGTGGCGAAACTTGCGGGATTGCCCGCCCCGGTGATCGCCCGGGCGCAGGCCGTGCTGGCGCAACTGGAAAGTCAGGCAGCGATAGGCCGGGGCGCGCAGATGATAGACGCCCTGCCCCTGTTCAATGCCCCGCCCGTGACGCCAGAAGAAACCCTGGACGCCAGGCTGGCCGCTGCATTGCGGGCCATTAATCCCGACGAACTGTCGCCAAAAGAAGCGTTGCAAATCATATACCAATTACGTGGCCTTTTAGAGTAAGCATGACCAACCCGTGTCATCATTACCGGATACGATATTCCTTATGCCTGACAGCACTGTTCTAGAAGCTCTGAAACCCGCACCGGAAATCGCGGTAACGCCGCACGATGTGCTGGCCGCCGGCTTGCGCGCCATTGGCGCGGATGAGGATGCCAGCGATTCCGAGCGCAACCGGCGTCTGGTGGAGCTGTTAAAGGACGCGCGGGCGCGCACATTGGAATCACTGGACAAGGCTCTGGCCGCAGGCGCCGGGGGGCTGCAGGCCATTCAGGCGCTGTCCAACTGTCAGGACAATATCATCTCGGCGCTGTTTGAGTATGCCAGCCGCTGGGTCAGCCGGGCGACCAATCCCACCAGCGGGGAACGCTTAAGCGTTGCCGCCGTGGGTGGCTATGGCCGGGGCGGGTTGGCCCCGCAGTCGGACATCGATCTGCTGTTTCTGCTGCCCTACAAACAAACGCCCTGGGGCGAAAGCGTGGTTGAGTTCATGCTGTATGTGCTGTGGGATCTGGGGCTGAAGGTCGGGCACGCCACACGCTCTGTCGATGAATGTATCCGCCTGTCCAAAGGCGATACGACCATCCGTACGGCGCTGCTGGAAAGCCGCTATATTTGCGGCGACCAGGAATTGTTCAGTGATCTGAAGAAACGCTACACCGCCGATATTGCCGCCGACACATCGTCCAGCTTTGTCGAGGCCAAACTTGCGGAGCGTGACCAGCGGCATCTGCGCCAGGGTGAAACACGCTATCTGGTGGAGCCCAATGTCAAGGACGGCAAGGGCGGCCTGCGTGATCTGCACACGCTGTATTGGATCGGCAAATATATTTATGGCGTCGAAGATGCGCGCGAACTGGTCGCCAGGGGCATTCTGACACAGGCCGAATATGACAGCTTTCTGCATGCGGAAGATTTTCTGTCGCTGGTGCGATGCCATTTGCATCTGGTGACCGGGCGTCCAGTGGAGCGCCTGTCATTCGATGTGCAGCAGTTGATTGCAAACCGGATGGGCTATCAGGATCATGACGGCCTGTCGGCAGTGGAATGGTTCATGAAAGACTATTTCCGCACCGCCAAGGAAGTTGGCGATCTGACGCGCATCTTCTGCGCGCTGCTGGAAGACATTCATCGCAAGCCGGTGGGATTGCGCCGGTTTCTGCCTCGTTTTGGCCGCCGCGCGAGAATTTTTGAAGATTTCAAGGCCGAAGGCGACCGTCTGAATGTTGTTCATAACAGTGTCTTTGTCTTTGATCCGGTCAATCTGTTGCGGCTGTTTCACACGGCTCAGCACAATGATCTTGATATTCATCCAAAGGCGCTGCGTCTTGTAACCCGTTCGCTTGATCTTGTGGATGACCGCCTGCGCGCCAATCCGGAAGCCAACCGCCTGTTCCTGGAAATGCTGTGTTCGCGCAAAGATCCGGAAACCACGCTGCGCCGCCTGAACGAGGCCGGGGTGTTCGGCCGTTTCGTACCGGATTTCGGGCGTGTCGTCGCCATGATGCAGTTCAACATGTATCATCATTATACGGTGGATGAGCATCTTATCCGCGCCATCGGCATTCTGTCGGAGATCGAGGCGGGCACACTGACGGACGATCATCCGCTGGCCAGTGAAATCATACGGCGCATTAAAAAACGCGAAGTGATTTATCTGGGTGTGCTGCTGCACGATATCGCCAAGGGGCGTCCCGATGACCATTCGCATGCAGGCGCTGCTGTGGCGCGTGAACTGTGCCCGCGTCTTGGCCTGTCCGATACGGATACAGAACTGGTGGCGTGGCTGGTGGAAAATCATCTGCTGATGAGTGACGTTGCGCAGAAACGCGATATTTCCGATCCCAGAACCATTGCAAAATTTGTTGAAGAAATAAAATCCCAGGAGCGGCTGCGCCTGATGCTGGTGCTGACGGTGGTGGATATTCGCGCGGTTGGCCCTGGTGTGTGGAATAGCTGGAAGGGACAGCTGTTACGCCAGCTGAATGAAGAGGCTGAAAGCCTGCTGTCGGGCGGTCACCGCACCGCCGGGCGCGGCGAGAGGATCGCTGCCGCCAAAGCGCAACTGGCGGAACGGCTGGCGGATATTGAGCCCGCGCAACGCGAACGCATTCTGGCCATGCATTATCCGCCCTATTGGCTGGCGGGGGATGCGGACCTGCACGAAAAACATGCCAGGTTTGTCATGGATGCGCGCGCAAAAGGCGGGCCATTCCATATGAAATATGAAACCGATACGGCGCGCGGCGTTACCGAGGTCACATTATTTGCGCCCGATCATGCAGGCCTGTTCGCGCGTGTGGCCGGGGCGTTCGCATCCATCGGCGCCAATATTGTTGACGCAAAAATATTCACAACATCCGATGGCATGGCGCTGGACATGTTCCTGGTGCAGGACGCGGAGGGCGGGGCGCTGACGGAAGAGAAAAAACTGCAACGCCTGTCGGAAATTCTGCACAAGACGCTGGAGGGCCGCCATCGTCCGCATATTGTGCTGGCGGGCAAGCAAAAACGGCCCAAGCGCGAACAGGCCTTTACCGTGCGCAGCCAGGTGCTGTTCGATAATGAGGCGTCCAATACCGCAACCATGATCGAGGTGACGGCCCGCGACCGGCCCGGCCTGCTGCATGATCTGACCTGGGCGCTGTTTGAAAATGGCGTGTCGATCAATTCCGCCCATGTTACGACCTATGGCGAGGAAGCCATTGACACTTTCTATGTGCGCGATGCGTTCGGCCTGAAAATTACTTCCGAAGAAAAACTCAGGCGCATCGAGAATGTGCTTCTAGAGGCGCTGGACGGCAAACTTGAAAAAACCGGCTGATAAATGCCCGCCGCCGTGGTAAAAACACCACATATTGAGGCTTGTTTCTGGCGCCCGTCCAGGATAGCGCTCTAATCATAATGATTACAAATAGCGCTGCTTTCTTGTACAGTAACTCTTGTACTTTGTAGTTATTTATGATAGGCTTTTATCCGAATGCTGAAGGAGCAATTTCTTCTCCATACGGCACGCAAACCAGGGTTAAAAGACATGTATTCTCATCCGCAACATAGTGCAGGGCATGATGTTCAGAAGCTGCGCCAGCAGGCTGGCAAGTGGTTGAAAGAACTGCGTGAAGCCAACAATCTTACGCAGCGGCAACTGGCGGCGCTGGTGGGTGTTGAATATTACACCTTTGTTTCCCAGCTTGAATCGGGCCGGGGCCGGATACCGCCGGACCGTTACGAACGCTGGGCGCAGGCGCTCAATGTCGATACAACGGTTTTTGTGAAGGAATTAATGAAATATTATGACCCGGAAACCTATCGTTTGCTGTTCGCGAACGCATAGACAGGGTTGAATATTGCGGCTGGCCGAATCCCCGATTCGCTGCTAGCCTGTCATTCGTCAACGTTCTGATTTTGCAGAACATGAAGGGCCAGACTTGGGGAAAATGGGCATATAAATATCATGGCGGCTATTCTCGCTTTCCGGCATCCACACAAGGATCAGAACTGGACCAATGAAGAATTGGCCGAACTGTTTCGCGTTGTGGATATTCTCAGCCGCGCCGGGGTAGCCATTGATACGGATATGGGGCTGTCCGATGAAGGTGAACCCTGGTTTGCCTTTTGCCGCGCCGATACTGGCGACGTCATCGTCCACTTCTCACGCATTGATGGCCAGTTTGTTGCGGTTAGCGCCGCCACCGATGCGGTGATGCGCGGCAATAATTTTCGCCGCGTCGCAGAGGCGCTGGTCAATCGTCAGCCGCTGATCCTGCCCGCGCCCAGTTCGGGCCAGAAATTATTCCTGCATCCGTCGGTCATTCTGACCGCGCTGGTCGCCACCACGCTGGCGCAGATGAAAAGCTGGGAAGGTCAGGATATTACCGCAATTGATGATGTGACAGATGCTGTTGTCCACACGGTATCCGAAGCTACATTCTCGGAGACACTGAAAACCGCGTTTATGGATGCGTTGAACCTGGTGCTGCGGGGTTTCACGGGCCCGATTGATACGAAAGCATCTGCCGAGTATGCGCAGTCTACGGCCCTTGGTCTTGGGCTTGGTAATCTGTCGCTGGCGTCGGTGGTGGCATTCGCAATATCGGTGATCCAGGGTTCGTGGTTGCAGGACGAGGTGGATATTGCGAGCCGTGCATCGCTGCCTGCCGATTCTTCTGATGCGGCGGTAAAAAAATCTGCCGGACCCGTTGGCGCGCCGCAGGTTGCGGAAAACAAGGTGCAAGCGGATGCGGGCGCTGTTGACCGGGTTGCCGAAAGCAGAGAGCCTGCTCCGGTAAAAATAGCCCCGCGCGATGCAGCCGTATCGGGCGCGATGGAAAAGTCTGGACCTGTTGAAAAATCAGGTGGCGTTGCCGCGAGTGATGAAAGTTCCGCCTACGCTGTGCAAAGAGAATCAGCAGACAAAATCATTCTTGCCGACACCGGATCTGGCATATTGCAGGCCAAACCAGAAGCGCCGGAAGCAAAAGCCGATGCGCCCAAAGCCGAACCTGCACGCCAGCAGCCGGTCGAACAAAAAGAAGTAGTATTTCAGGTTGCTGAACTCAAGGCGAGTGGAGAGTATCACCGCATTAGTTTCACTGAAATCAGCAAGGAAGCGATTGAAATATTTTTTGGTAAATCCACAGAAATACCGGCCAGCGGTGTTACTTTCCGTATTGGAGATATTTCTGGCGGTAAAAATGAACTGTCATCTGTAGCTGGCGCCATGGCTTCGCTGTCTGACGGTCAGGTCGGCTTTCCTTCCAGCACTGTCCGTCAGGCGCTGAACGCATCTGATATTGTGTTTGCAGGTGGTGATCCGGTGGCGCTGGCGCGGCTTAATCTGATCACGGATTTTGTCAATTCCACGGACAGCAAATTTTCTGTCCCCGCCAGCTTCCCTGAATTGCTGAAGCAATATTGGGCAGGGGATAAAGCCCTGACCGTGGTGGTTTTCGACAGTGACGACCTGCCGCTTGATATTTTTTCTTTCACCAACAATGTGCTGTTTGTGGAAGAAAGCCAGTTGAATGGCGTGGCCATGAATGCAGGCGATAGCGCGCTACAGGTTGATCTGGCGAATGGCGGCGATGTAATGCTGCTGGGTGTGATTAATCTGAACCCGCATATGACTGCCTGATTAACGGGCCGTTTTACATCCCTCTGAATTCCGCCTTGCGCTTTTCATTGAAGGCGCGTACGCCTTCGCGGCGGTCCTGCGATACATAGACGGCGTCGTAGGCGGCCAGCTCCAGCTTCAATCCGGATTTGAGATCGGTTTGTAGACCGCCATTCACCGCCCGCTTGACGTTTTTGATCGACAGCGGCGCATTGGCGCAAATGGCGCGCGCGGTGTCGAGCGCCTCGTCCAGCAAATTGGCGGGTTCGCACACGCGGTTGACAATGCCCCATGCCAGCGCTTCGGCTGCCGAAAAGGGCCGGCCGGTCATCAGAATTTCCCTGGCGCGCGGGCTGCCCGCCACGCGCGGCAAATTCTGAGTGCCGCCGCAACCCGGAAGAATGCCCAGCGTCACTTCGGTCAGCGCAAAACGCGCCCCCGCCGCCGCATAGGCGAAATCACAGGCCAGCGCAATTTCACAGCCGCCGCCGAACGCCGCCCCGTTGACCGCCGCAATCACCGGCAGCGGGCAGTCCATAACGCCATAGATGGCTTCTTCGAAAATCACATGCTGGGCGCGCCAGGCTTCATCGCTCATGCCGTCGCGTTCCTTCAGGTCGCCGCCCGCGCAAAACGCCTTGCCGCCCGCGCCGGTCAGAACCACACAGCGCACGTCCCCCGCATCGCGGTTCAGCCCGTTCTGAAACAGATCGCGCAGGTCGCGCCCCATCTGGGTATTGAGGGCATTGCGGAAATCCGGACGGTTCAGCGTCACGCATAACAGGCCCGGCCCGGGCGTCTCTAAAGCCAATGTATCAAATTGTTGCCGCATTTTTCCCTGTCCTGATGATCCTGATTTTTGATGCCAGATGGCATGAAACCCTCTATGCTGGAACCACCGTTAGTCAAGAGAAACCAACACTGCAGGGAGAAAGCAATGCGTGAAGCAGTTATCGTATCCACCGCACGTACCGGGCTGGCCAAGAGCTTCCGGGGCGGGTTCAACGCCACCCATTCCGGCGCCCTGGGCGGCCATGTGGTCAAACACGCCATCGCGCGCGCCAAGATTGAGCCAGGCGAAGTGGACGACGTCTATATGGGCTGTGTCGCCCCGGACGGCGGCTCGACCGCGAATGTGGCGCGCAGCTCCGCGCTTTGGGCCGGGTGCCCGGTTTCGGTGTCGGCCGTCACCATCAACCGTTATTGCTCGTCGGGTCTGCAATCCATCGCCATGGCGGCGCAGCACATCATCGTCGATGGGGCCAATATCGCCATTGGCGGCGGGGTCGAAACCATCTCCATGGGCGGCCAGGTCAAGCAGGACCCCAAAGATCCCAAGCTGGCGGCTGAGTGGCCCGCATTGTGGATGCCGATGATCGAAACCGCCGATATTGTGGCGCAACGCTACAAGGTGTCGCGCGAATATCAGGACGAATTTTCGCTGGAAAGCCAGAAGCGCACGGCTGCGGCCCAGCAGGGCGGCAAGTTCGCAGACGAAATCGTGCCGATGAAGGTAATGATGGCCGTCAAGGACAAGGACAGCGGCGAAGTCACCATGAAGGAAACCATTGTTGACCGGGATGACTGCAACCGCCCCGACACGAAGCTTGAAGGTCTGGCGGCGTTGCAGCCGGTGCGTGGCGCTGGCAATTTCATCACGGCGGGTAACGCCAGCCAGCTTTCCGATGGCGCCTCCGCCTGCGTGCTGATGGAAGCCAAAGAGGCCGAACGCCGCGGCCTGCACCCCATGGGCCGCTTTCGCGGTTTTGCCGTCGGCGGCTGTTCGCCCGAAGAGATGGGCATCGGCCCGGTCTTCGCCATTCCCAAACTGCTGGAACGCACCGGCCTCAAGATCGAGGACATCGATCTGTGGGAACTCAACGAAGCCTTCGCCAGCCAGGCGCTGTATTGCAAGGACAAGCTCGGCATTCCCGGCGACAGGCTGAACGTCAATGGCGGCGCGATTTCCATCGGCCATCCGTTCGGCATGACCGGTTCACGCCTGACCGGCCACATCCTGATCGAAGGCAAGCGCCGCAAGGCCAAAAACGTCGTCGTCACCATGTGCATCGGCGGCGGCATGGGCGCGGCCGGGCTGTTTGAGGTGCTGTGATTTAGATCACAAAGAACTGCACTGTCATCCTGAGACCTAAGGCGAAGGATCCCCTCGACGCAAAGAGAGATTCTTCGCTTCGCTCAGAATGGCAACGACTGGATTCTCTCAAAAGGGCCGGGCGTAATGTTCGGCTTTTTTTACAGGAGACACACCATGGCGCGCGCAGAAGATGATCCAGCATACTGCATTCCAATCCTAGCATCGCTCAATATTACCGAGACGCGCGATTTTTATTCAGTCCAATTAGGCTTTGAGGCTGTGACTTATGGCGACGATTATTTGATTGTCCGGCGTGACCGGATGGAAATTCATTTTTGGCTTACCGATAAGGCGATCCATCCCGAAAATACGTCGTGCTATATTCGCGGCGGCCAGATTGTGGCGCTATATGATGAGTTTCGCGCGCGCGGCGTTACGGGGTTATCCGATTTTGAAGTGCGACCGTGGAACATGAAGGAATTCTATATCCATGATCCGCACGGCAATCTATTGCGCTTTGGTGGCGCGCCAGAGGAAATCGGGCATTGATGGCGAACGAAAGAAAAACAGGTGACTGATCGCGTTGAAGCGCACTTGATTCCCAGAAACGACTGCAACGGGAATTTTAGACAGGCCCCAATTCATCCAGAAGCGCTGCGGTAACGGTTCGCAGGCCTGGAAGAGAGATTTGTGCGATCCGCCAAACCCGTGCGTGATCAACCGCCGCATAGCCATGAATAAGCTGATTACGAAATGCAATCACTTCCGCATATTCGGGTATGCGATGGGCCAATTCCGGGTTCGCTTTTGAAAGTAAATTCAGCGCTTCGCCAATGATCTCAAATTTTCGCTCGACAGCCGAGTAAATCAGCGGGGTTGCCTCATAAGTTTTAAAGTCAACGTCTGCGATAAATGACTGGATGGCATCCGCCGCTTCGCGGATGTCCCATAAATAAGCGCGGGCATCACGCAGCATAAACAATCTCGCGCGACTGATTGATGCTTTTGAGCACAAATGGGTTCTTGATTGCCGCGGGCTCGATCAGATCAACCGGGCGTTCAAGTAGCGCCGCGAGCGCGGATTTCAGGCCAAAAAACTCCTCCAGCGGGCGCAGGCCGCTATCGGGGTGAAACGCGACAAGAAAATCCGCATCGCTCAGGACTGGATCAAAATCATCCCCGCGTGCGGCCGAGCCGAAAACTTCAAGCCGGACGACATTATATCTTCGGCATATGGCCTCAAGTCCGGCGCGCCGCTCTTTGATAACGCTGTGAATGACCGCCTCGCACTGTTTCAGGGTCAGGTTCCAGCAAAGGATAGCCCAATATCCGATTTGGCTGAACAATTAAGTATAATCAGGTGAAATGAAATTTTTGGATTCGGCTTTTAATACGAATTTGCCGTAATTTGCTTCACCGGCACAGTATCTTCGCCGCATCTTCGCCGCCTATTTCCCCGGACTGTACCGAGCCATAACTGATATCAAAAAATGATTGCATTTTAATCACGGCGGGTCTACATTCGCTTTTATGAACAGCACCCATCGCAAAACGCTGGACGCCATTTTTTCCAATCCGGTTCCGGCGGCTTTGGGGTGGCGCAGGACTGAAGCGCTGTTTATCGCGTTAGGCGCTCAAAGGGTTGAAGGCAAGGGATCACGTGTTGCCTTCTTGATCAATGGGGTGCGCGCGGATTTTCATCGTCCGCATCCGGACAAAAACGCCAAACGCTATCAAATACGCGCGGCGCGGGAATTTTTACAATTGGCGGGAGTCATCTCATGAGTAAAAGTTTGTCCTACAAAGGCTATGCGGCGCAGATCGGCTTTGATGCGGAAGACCGTATTTTCTTCGGCCGCATTGCGGGCATTGCCGACATTGTGACATTTCATGCAGAAACGGTGGACGATCTGGTCAGCGCTTTTGAAGATGCTGTCGATGAATATATCGCCATGTCCGCAAAGCTGGGGCGCAAGGCGCAAAAACCCTATTCGGGTAAACTGATGCTGCGGGTGCCGCCGGAACTGCACGCCCGCGCCGCAATGCTGGCCGAGGCCTCCGGCAAAAGCATCAACGCATGGGTCACGGAGCTTTTATCGCAGGCTTCATGACGGACGACGGGCGTGCATCGGCTTCACTTCGCCGTCAACTGCAAAAACACGTCTTCCAGATCGGATTCTTCCGTTGAGATGTCGGCAATCGGGATGCCGGCGTCTTTTATGCGCTCGATCAGCATCATCACCGGCGTGTCGGCGGGATTGTAGAGTATGGCCAGTTTGCCATTATGCAGGCGCTCCACACTGAGACCGGCAAGGCCTGGCGGAACCTGCGCCACGGCATGGGCGGGCGTGATCACCAGGCGTTTGTCGCTGATGCGGGCCAGCAGTTGCGGGGTTGGTTCGCAGGCGATGACCTGGCCATGATTGATGATGGCGATGCGGTCGCACATCGCCTCGGCCTCTTCCAGATAATGCGTGGTCAGCACAATGGTCGTGCCGCGCGCGTTCAGGGTGCGCACATATTCCCAAAGCTGCTGGCGCAGCTCCACATCGACGCCCGCCGTGGGTTCGTCCAGCACCAGAACGGGCGGGCTGTGCACCATCGCCTTGGCCACCAGCAGGCGCCGCCGCATGCCCCCCGACAGCGTACGGGCATAGGCCTGCGCCTTGTCGCTCAGGCCGAGCACTTCCAGAATTTCTGCGGTGCGCCGTTCCGCCTTGGGCACCCCATACATGCCGGCCTGCAAATCCAGCAGATCAGCGGGGGTGAAAAACGGATCGATGTTCAGCTCCTGCGGCACCACGCCAATGGATGCGCGCGCCTTGCGCGGATTTTTATCAATGTCAAAACCCCAGATGCGGGCCTGACCCCCGCTTTTAATCACCAGCCCGGCCAGAATATTGATAAAGGTGGATTTTCCCGCGCCATTGGGGCCGAGCAGGCCAAAGATCGCGCCGCGCGGGATATCAAGATCAATGCCTTTCAGGGCGTGCTTGGGCGGCCCGCCATTCTGGCTGCGGTAAAATTTCTGCAAATTGCGGGCTTCGATGGCGTTTTCGCCAGCGCGCACATTTTCTTCGATGGATGCTTTCGTGTTAGACATAGGAATGGGTATCATTGGGCGCCAAGCCAGGTCAACGGAGAGTTCATATAATCTTATGCAGTCACAGCAAAGCCCGCAAATTGCGGCCAAACCGCTTGGCCCCGGCGACCATCTCTATCTGATTGACGGGTCGGGATATATTTTTCGCGCCTATCACGCGCTGCCGCCGCTGACGCGCAAGCGCGATGGCTTGCCGGTAGGGGCGGTCAGCGGTTTTTGCAACATGCTGTACAAGCTGATCGAAGACACCAAATCCGGCGAGACGGTGACCCATATCGCGGTGATATTTGATTCCGGCCGGCAGACCTTCCGCAACGAAATTTATCCGGCCTACAAGGCCAATCGGAGCGAGACGCCCGAAGATCTGATCCCGCAATTTTCTTTCATTCGCGATGCGGTGCGCGCCTTTAATGTGGTGGCGGTGGAACAGCCGGGTTTTGAAGCGGACGATCTGATCGCAACTTTTGCGCGTCAGGCCCGTGCGCGTCAGGCACTGGTGACAATTGTGTCATCCGACAAGGATCTGATGCAGCTAGTGGGGGATGGCGTCGATATGCTTGACCCGATGAAGAACATTCATATCGGCCCCGATCAGGTGTTTGAAAAATTCGGCGTCGGTCCGGACAGGGTTGTAGATGTGCAATCGCTGGCGGGAGATTCGTCGGACAATGTGCCGGGCATTCCCGGCATTGGCGTCAAAACGGCGGCGCAGCTGATTCAGGAATATGGCGATCTGGACACGCTGCTGGCGCGCGCGGGCGAAATCAAGCAGCCCAGGCGCCGCGAAAGCCTGCTGGAACATGCTGAAATGGCGCGGGTCAGCCGCGATCTGGTGCGTCTGCGCGATGACGTTGAATCGGACATCCACATTGACAGCATGACAATCCGGCATCCCGATCCTGCGCAATTGCTGGGCTTTCTTACGGACATGGAGTTTAACACGCTGGCGCGCCGTATTGGCGCAGAGATGCGCGTGGAGGCGCCGCAGCCCACGCCAATCGCGTCTGCCGATGCTGTGGCGCATGTTGTGCCGCAGGGCGAACGCGGCGCTCCGGGCGCGATCATTCCCGGGTTGGATGCGCGCATTGATCCGTCTAGGTATGAAACCATTGTCAGCATGGAAGCGCTGGACCGCTGGATCGCGGCGGCTTACAAAGCCGGGACCGTGATTGTTGATACGGAAACCACTTCGCTGGATGCGATGCGCGCCGATCTGGTGGGAATTTCGCTTTCAACCGCACCCGGCAAGGCCTGTTATATTCCGGTTGGGCATACGGGGCCGGATGGGGACGGCGCCCTGTCGCTTGGCGGCGGCGCGCCGGAGCAGCTGGCGCGCTCACAGGTTCTGGCGCGCCTGCGGCCCTTGTTCGAAGATCCCGGTGTGCTGAAGGTCGGGCAGAATCTGAAATATGACATGCTGGTGCTGTCACGCTACGATGTGCGCCTGACGCCGATTGATGACACCATGCTGCTATCCTATGCGCTGGATGCGGGATTGCATGGCCACGGCATGGATGAATTATCCAAACTGCATCTTGGCCACACGCCGATTGCGTTCAAGGAAGTGACGGGTACCGGCAAGGAAAAGCGCACATTCGACCGCGTGCCTCTGGACAAGGCGACCGCATATGCCGCCGAAGACGCGGATGTTACCGGGCGTCTGTTTCATATTCTGAAACCCCGGCTGATTGCCGAACATATGAGCACCATGTATGAAACGCTGGAGCGTCCGCTGGCGCCGGTGCTGGTCGAAATGGAGCGCGCGGGCATCAGGGTGGATGCGCCCTTTCTGTCGCGCCTGTCATCGGAATTCGCACAGCGTATGGCGGAATATGAGGATCAGATTTATGCGCTGGCGGGCGAGAAGTTTAATATCGCGTCTCCCAAACAGCTTGGTGAAATCCTGTTTGGCAAACTGGGCATGATGGGCGATAGAAAAACCAAGGGGGGCGATCAGTCCACCGGCGCGGATGTGCTGGAAACACTGGCGGCGCAGGGCCATGACCTGCCTGCGCGCGTGATTGACTGGCGGCAATTATCCAAACTTCGCGGTACTTATACAGAGGCGTTACAGGGCCACATCAATCCCGAAACCGGGCGGGTGCACACATCCTATTCGATGGCCTCGACATCGACCGGGCGGCTGTCATCGAACGATCCGAATTTGCAGAACATTCCGATCCGCACCGAAGAAGGGCGCAAACTGCGCGAGTCGTTTATCGCAAGCCCTGGCCATAAACTGATCAGCGCCGATTACAGCCAGATCGAGCTGCGCATTCTGGCCGAGATCGCCAATATAGATGCCCTGAAACAGGCCTTCGCCCGGGGCGATGATATTCACGCCATCACGGCAAGCGAAATGTTCGATGTGCCGGTAAAGGATATGGACCCCGCCATTCGCCGCCGCGCCAAAGCGATTAATTTCGGTATTATTTACGGCATTTCCGCCTTCGGCCTGGCCAATCAGTTGCGCATTCCGCAAAGTGAGGCGCAGCGTTATATAGCGGCCTATTTCCAGAAGTTTCCCGGCATTCGCGCCTATATGGATGAGACCAGAAAAATCTGCCGTGATACGGGCTATGTGACAACTTTATTTGGACGCAAAATTCATTTCCCCGGCATCAACCAGAAAAATCCCGCGCATCGCGCATTTAGTGAACGTGCCGCGATCAATGCCCCAATACAGGGGTCGGCGGCGGATATTATCCGCCGCGCCATGATCCGCATTCCCGATGCGTTGCGCGCCGCGCGGCTGAACGCGCGCATGCTGTTGCAGGTGCATGATGAACTGGTGTTCGAGGCGCCCGATGCAGAGATCGCGCAAACCATGCGCGTGGTCACGCGGGTGATGGAACAGGCCGCCATGCCGGCACTGGCGATGTCAGTGCCTCTGACAGTTGACGCCAAGGCCGGCGACAATTGGGGACAGGCGCATTGAAATTGTTTACGCCGCGTGGCGGCCAAGCACCGATTCAGGGTCAATTCCCGCATCATGCAACATGGTGCGCAGTTCCTCGACTTTTGTGGGGACATCGGAATCCGCACTATTGCTCAGATAATTTTTCAGGACACCGGGTTGCTGTATAAATCCCAGGGCCAGGCGTTGCGCCGTATCGCGGGATTTACCCCGGGTCAGGATATTTGCAGATGCAAGTTTCAGCAACGCCATGGATTTATTCAGCGGGTTATCCTGGCCACCGGTGACGCGGTCAAACAGTTTATTGGTTTCAATAATTGCAAAACATATTGTGTCCAGTTGCTGGGAAATTAATTGTTTATGGGCCGCATCCAGTTCCGATTGTGTAACCTTGTTTTGCAGATCACACAGCAGCCGTAACCGGTTGGATACAGGCACTTCCGCAGATGTAAAATATTGATTGAAAATAGGGGCTTCCAGCATCGCCAGCAAAATGGCGGTAAGCTTACGCTTGTTTTTATCACCAACGATATTATCACCGATATATAGCAGGCGCTCCGCCTTTTCGGCGGGATTTGCGGCCTCACCCAGATAGGCGTCAAGCGCATCGGGCGATATCAGGCGCTCAGATCGTGTGCGAAATGCCGCCAGGACTTCATCATTGGGAATGAGATTGCCACAGGCGAGCGCAACCTTTGACGCCAGACGGCGCAAAAATTTAACTTCCACAGCCAACGAATCCTGCGTAAGCCGCTTTGGCCCTTCCAGCTCCGTCAGAACCCGGCGGATGATTGCTGTCCGGGTTTCAGGAAGCTCGCCTGCGCCAAAATGAAAGTTAAGCGAAGCAATGCCGGGAGAGGTGATTTCCTCCTCTTTCAGCAGGCCGCTGGAAAGTTCGACCATCCGCTGCAGGGCGCCGCCCAGATCCTTCTGTTCACCCACCACATCCTTGATGGCTGAGGATGAGGATAATATTTCCGACACATAGCCATCGATAATACTAAGACAGAATTTACGCAAAGTAGAATCATCATGGGGAACGTCTTTGATGAACTCCAGCATGACCACAAGTTTGCTATCCCAGTCGTTGCAATTCTGAAGACATGCAGTGATGGCGGAATTCAGCAGATATTCGCATCGGGAATCGCCAACAAGCTGACGCGCCAGTTCACCGATAGTTTTATTTTTTAACGATGGTATGCGGTTTTTATCCCGGTCCACATAAACCATCACCATGGCGTCGCTAACCAGCTTGTGCAGTATTTTTACGCGCTCGCCTACGGTGCCTTCGCCCGCCTGCGCCTGCGCAATGGCCATTTTTTGCACGGCTGCCTGCAACACCGTGCCGGTGCTTTCCAGCAATTCAAGATTAACCGGGCTATGCAGCAGTTCAAGCGAGGTAATTTTCCAGCGGTTCAGGCTATCCTGCAGCAGGCGGACGATTGTTTTGCGCGCCTCATAGGAATAAAGATCAAACGGCTGAAAACACGGGAGTGACTCAAAAGAATCTGTTTTGCCGGCGTTCGGACGGGCGTCGCCGCAGTCACCTTCCTGGAAGATGCGCACGGACAGATAATTGCCATCAGCCCCGAGGGTTTCTTTCATTACCTGTACGGAGACGCCCCCGCCCGCAAGCTCTTTTGCCTGCTTGAGCGCCTTGTCACGGGATTCAATCGCCCCGCAAAACTGCCATTTGCCCCGTGGCGCCTTGATATAGATTTCATAATGGATTTGGCCGCTTGACATACCTAGCCTCTATATTTGGTCCGGCTGGCATATTAACCCGGGTGCGTTAATGCCGGATGAATATGCGCAGAAGAAACAAAAAACCATATAAATTCTGATGTTGGGCTGAAAGTATGGTTAACCGGAACATCAGGGCGCGGGACGACGGCATTATGCCTGATCTTAAGCCGCGCGGCCGCACGGGCAGGCAGATGGAAGCATCGTGCTGTGAATTTTTCTCCCGGATTGCGCACGCACTGAAAGTATGCCTTTTTCGCTTGATCTGATATTATGCGCGGACAGAAAAATGAACGGGAGCAGGGGAAATGCGGCTAGCAGCGCCACGGGTTAAGCCATTGCAGGATAATGAACTTAACGCCGAACAGCAGGAAATCATGAAGCCATTGGCGCGAAATGGCCGCGTGTTTAATATTTTCCGTTCCATGATTCATCATCCGGTTCTGTTCAAAAACTGGCTGACATTCGCCAATTATATTTTGAGCAAGCGCAGCAGCATTTCGGCGCGCGACCGCGAAATTGCGATTTTGCGCATCGGCTGGCTGTGCAGGGCGGAATATGAATGGGCGCAGCATGTCATTATCGGCAAGGCGGCGGGCATCACGGACGAAGAAATTGACCGTATCGCCGCTGGGCCGGACGCGCCTGGCTGGGATGCATTTGACGCCGCCATCGTGCGCGCCGCAGATGAACTGCATAAAGACAAGATCGTCAGCGATGCGACCTGGGCCAAATTGTCTGAGCGATATGATGAAGCACAGCGTATGGATCTGGTGTTTGCGGTCGGCCAATATAATCTGGTGTCGATGGCATTGAATACATTTGGTGTGCAACTGGACCCAGGGTTAAAGGGCTTCAAGAAATAATGGATGCCGCGGCTTTTTTTGACAGGTTCGACGCGCGCTGCCGCCGTGTGGAAACGCCTTGTGGCGATGGCAATATGGTATGGCGCATATGGGGTGAAGGCGCGCCGCTGGTGTTTATTCATGGCGGGGCCGGGGCGTGGTCGCACTGGATACGCAATATTCCGGAATTTGAAATGGATCGCATGGTGATTGCACCGGATCTGCCGGGCCTGGGCTCCTCTGCATCCCCTCCCAAACCCTATACACCCGAAAGCATAGCCGAAATCGCCGCCAATGGCCTGCATCAGGTGCTGCCGCCGGGTGTGCCGTTTGACATGGCGGGCTTTTCGTTTGGCGGCATGATCAGTGGTCTGATAGCCAGGCTGCACGGCGCGGGGGTGCGCACGCTGACATTGATGGGACCGAGCGGGCTGGGCGGGAAATTCGGCAATATCCGGCCGCCGGTAAAGCTGCCGCTCGGCGGAACGCCAGAGCAAATGGCAGCCGCGCACCGGCATAATCTGGCGGCGATCATGCTGCATGACCCGGCAAAAATTGATGATATCGCCATGCATATGCAGGCGGCCAATGCGCCCCGCACCCGTATTCTTAGTCCCGAACATGCGCTGAGTGAAAAACTGCTGAATGCGTTGCGCGAAATTCCAGCACGGGTCAACAGCATCTGGGGCGAATTTGATATTTCCTCGCCGCATTTGCAGCACCGGCGCGAAGTGATTGCCAGCGTTCATCCGGAGGCGGAGTTTCATATTGTTCCTGGCGCGGGCCACTGGGTGCAATATGAAGCGGCGGATGTAACCAATGCCATTTTGAGAAAATTTATCGCGTGAGTGAAAATGCCGCCTATGACTATGTGATCGTAGGCGCAGGGTCAGCGTGCTGCTGCTGGAAGCCGGGCCAAAAGATCGCAACCCGATGATCCATCTTCCGGCGGGGTTCGCCAGCACGCTGAAAGACCCGAAGGTCAACTGGCTGTATGAAACCGAGCCGGAACCGGGCGCCAATAACCGCTCCATTGTCTGGCCGCGCGGCAAGGTGCTGGGCGGCTCGTCCTCCATCAATGGTCTTTTGTATGTGCGCGGACAGACACAGGATTATGACCGTTGGGCGCAGTTGGGAAATCTTGGCTGGTCCTGGGATGATGTCGCGCCCTATTTCAGAAAATCCGCCGATCATGCTGAACCCGGCGCGCTGCATGGTGTGGGGGGCGCGCTTGCAGTGTCTGTGGCGCCGGACCGGCATCCCATCAGCGACGCCTTCATTGCTGCGGGTGAGCAGCTTGGCATTCCGCGACGCGATGATCTGAACGGGCTGGACCAGGAAGGCATCGGCTATTACCACATGACGGCGCGCAACAGCCTGCGGGCCAGCACGGCAAAGGCGTTTCTGAAACCCATCCGTGCTCGGCGCAATCTGACCGTTGCCACC
This sequence comes from Pseudomonadota bacterium, assembly GCA_049325255.1. GTDB lineage: Bacteria > Pseudomonadota > Alphaproteobacteria > UBA11222 > UBA11222 > UBA11222. Next base: position 52,136 of record JBMOMW010000054.1, read on the forward strand.
GACGCATTAGCGTTCCGGATTTTCCTTGAAGGCGCGCGGGCCGATGGGGTGGCCTATAGCCGGGGCGGGCGGCAATGCTACGCCAAGGCGGGACGCGAAGTTTTACTGTGCGGCGGGGCGGTTAATTCACCACAATTATTGCAGCTGTCAGGTATTCGCCCTGCGGCATTATTGCGCGCGCATGGCATTGAAGTCGTGAAAGACCTGCCCGGTGTGGGTGAAAACCTGCAGGATCACTATGTAGTTGGCTGCGCTTACAGGGCTTTGCTGCCAATTACGGTAAATGAATTGTCGCGTGGCCTGTCACTGGCGCGCGAAGCCATGAAATGGGCCGTGTCGCGGCGCGGTTTGCTGGCCATGAGTGCGGCGCATATTGGCGCATTCGTGAAGACACGGCCCGAACTCGATAGTCCCGATGTGCAATATCATATTCTGCCAGCCAGCATGACGCAAAGTATTGCATCGAGTAAACTGGACCTTGATCCGTTTCCCGGCATGACCTGCGCGCCATGTCAGTTGCGCCCGGAAAGCCGGGGTTCCATTCACATCAAGTCTTCCATACCAACGCAATATCCCGCAATTCGCGCGAATTATTTGTCGGCAAGACTGGATCAGGAAACCGTCGTTGAAAGCTTGAAGATCGCGCGGCGCCTGTTTAACGCAGCGCCGCTAGATCCGTTTCGTGGCGCGGAACTGGAGCCGGGCGCAGATGTGCAAAGCGATGATGAATTGCTGGCCTTCGCGCGCGAACGCGGCAACACAATCTATCATCCGGTTGGCGCCTGCAAAATGGGCAGCGATCCGATGGCGGTGGTGGACGCGCAATTGCGCGTGCATGGGATACAGAATTTGCGGGTGATCGACGCCTCCATCATGCCTAATCTGGTGTCGGGCAACACCAATGCGCCGGTCATTATGATTGCCGAAAAAGCCGCAGACATGATAAAGGCGGCGCGCACGGCCTGACATAACTTTACGGACGAAGCGCCTTGCTATTGCCGCTTGCGGCTTTTACGCTCGCCACAGGTGGCTTTCAAACCTCACAAAATAACGATAAAGGGGCAGGGCGCATGAAGTTTGGCATTCTTTACAATACCGACTATTACCCCGAGGCGCATGGATCAGCGGCGCAATATTATGAGGATATATTAACCCAGGTGGAACTGGAAGAAGCGCTGGGATTTGACGCGGTCTGGTTTGGCGAGCATCATTATTCCGGCTATTCGTTTGGTTCCCCGCCGGTTATTGCGATGGCAGCTGCGGCGCGCACCAAACGCATTCGTCTGGGCACTGGCGTGTCGCTGATCCCGCTCAATCACCCCATCCGTCTGGCGGAAGAATATGCGATGCTCGATGTGCTCAGCGGCGGGCGGCTGGAATATGGCATCGGGCGTGGCTTTCTGAAATATTCCCACGAGGTGTTCGGAATTGACGAAAATGAAAATGTCGCCCGCTATCACGAGGGAACCGACATCATTGTGAAGGCCTGGACGGCCGATGGCCCATTTTCTTATGACGGGAAATTCTGGAAATTGAAGGACTACACGTTCTTTCCCAAACCGTTGCAGAAGCCCTATCCGCCAATATATGCGTCCGCTGTCGTCACGCCCGAGAGTGCGGTCTGGGCAGGCCAGCATGGGTTTCACCTGTCCAGCGCGTTTTTTGTGCCGCAACAATCCAGGGTCAAGGATGTGCTTGATTTGTATCGCCAGACTTTGCGCGCGCACGGCTTCAAACCGGAAGAACGCGAAATTTCCGGCGTGTTTCAAATGTACTGCGCCCCAACCCAGGAGCAGGCGGTGCGCGAAGGCACGCAGTACGCCATGAATTATTTCAAATTCTTCGGCGGGCTGGATCAGCGGGCCGCGCACGATTCGAAGGACTTTGAAAAGCACGGCAAAGGCATTTCGCGGGCCTTCGCCGGGGCGCCACAAGGAAATTCAGACCCGGCGCGCCAGTTCATGATCGGCGACCCGGCCTTTTGCATTGACCAGATCAAGTGGGCGCAGGAATATTACGGCACCAACTATCTGATCTTTGAGGTGGCTCAGGGCGGCGAGCCGCACGATCTGGTCATGAAGTCCCTGAAGCTATTTGGCGAAAAAGTGCTGCCGGCGTTCAAATAGACGGCAGCGTATCAATGTGATGGAGAACGCAATGTTAAGTGTCGCATACGGGGATTTGTCCGGGCTGGCGGGTAAGGAAATTGGCGTCTCCAACTGGGTGACGCTGGATCAGGCCAAGGTCAACCAGTTCGCTGACGCCACCGGCGATCATCAATGGATTCATGTCGATGTGGAACGCGCCAAGCGTGAAATGGCCACCGGCGGCACTATTGTGCATGGTTATTTCACCTTGTCGCTGATCCCGAAATTCATGTTCGAACTGCTGGAAATCACCGGAATCAGCCAGATGATCAATTATGGCGCCAACAAGGTGCGCTTTACCAATATGGTGCCAACCGGCTCCAGGGTGCGGGGGCGGCTGAAGGTTATGTCGGTCGAGCTGAAGGGCAAGGGCGCCACCATGAACTATGAAATGGTGCTGGAAATCGAGGGCCAGGAACGCCCCGCCTGCATCGCCGAGGTCATCATGATAGCGTTTCCTTGAAATTTTAATGCAGGTTCCCTTATACTGAAGGCAAGCAGGTATTTGGAAGGAAGGCTGGGACATGGCGGATGGCGGACAGGAAAATAAACCCAAAGTGGTAAAGACCGATGCGGAGTGGAAGCAGCAGCTAACCCCGCTGCAATATAATGTCACGCGCAAGGCGGGGACCGAGCGCGCCTTCAGTGATAATGGCCATGATAATAAGGAGCAGGGCCTGTATCGCTGTGTCTGTTGCGGCACGCCACTGTTTCCATCGGATACCAAATATAATTCCGGCACCGGCTGGCCCAGCTTTTTCGCGCCCATCGATAAAGATGCGGTTGGCTTTCGCGAAGATCGTGGCCTGTTTTCCCGGCGCACCGAAGTGATCTGCGCCACCTGCGATGCGCATCTGGGCCATGTGTTCGAAGACGGCCCCAAGCCCACGGGCCTGCGCTTTTGCATGAATGGCGCGGCGCTGAAATTCGAAAAGGAATAGGCGCGGTAATTTGCCTGCGCTATTCATCGCCCATGCGCAGGGCGGCGATAAACGCCTCCTGCGGGATTTCGACCTTGCCGAACTGGCGCATGCGTTTCTTGCCGGCCTTTTGCTTGTCCAGAAGCTTGCGTTTGCGGGTGGCGTCGCCGCCATAGCATTTGGCGGTCACGTCCTTGCGCATGGCGGAAATGGTTTCGCGCGCCACCACGCGGCCGCCAATGGCGGCCTGGATGGGGATCTTGAACATGTGGCGCGGGATTAAATCTTTCAGCCGTTCGCAAATATCGCGCCCGCGCATTTCGGCGCGCCCGGCATGTACAATCATCGACAGCGCATCGACGGGTTCTTCGTTGACCAGGATCGACATTTTCACCAGTTTGCCCGGCTCATAGGCGTCAATTTCATAATCAAAGCTGGCATAGCCACGGCTGACAGATTTCAGCCGGTCATAAAAATCAAACACCACTTCGTTGAGCGGCAGGCGGTACACCAGCATCGCCCGCACGCCCGCATAGGTAAGCTGTTTCTGTACGCCGCGCCGGTCCTCGCATAATTTCAAAATCGCGCCCAGATATTCGTCCGGAACTAAAATCGTTGCGGTAATCCAGGGTTCTTCAATATGTTCGATGCGCACCGGGTCCGGCATATCAACGGGATTATGCACTTCGATTTTACTGCCATCGAGAAGCTGCACTTTATAAATCACGCTGGGCGCGGTGGTGATCAGCTCCAGATTGAACTCACGCTCCAGCCGCTCGGTGATGACTTCCAGATGCAGCAGGCCCAGAAAGCCGCAGCGAAACCCAAAGCCCAGCGCGGCGCTCGATTCCATTTCATATTCAAAGCTGGCGTCATTGAGGCGCAACCGGCCCAGGCTCTCGCGCAATTCTTCGAACTGCGCCGCATCGACCGGGAACAGACCGCAGAACACCACCGGCTGCGCCGCACGAAAGCCCGGAAGCGCCGTCGCTGTGGGGCGCTTGTCATCGGTAATGGTGTCGCCCACGCGGGTGTCGGCCACCTGTTTGATGTTGGCGGTAATAAAGCCAATTTCGCCGGGGCCAAGTTCATCCACCAGCTTTTGCGCGGGCGTAATCACCCCCACCCGGTCTGCAATGTACACCCCCTCGGTTCCCATCAGGCGGATGCGCATGCCTTTTTTCAGCGTGCCCTCGATGATGCGCACCAGAATCAGCACGCCCAGATAGGTGTCATACCAGCTATCCACCAATAGCGCCTTTAACGGCGCGTCCGGCCCGCCGGGGCTGACAGGCGGCGGCAGGCGGGTGACAATGGCTTCCAGCACCGTATCGATGCCGATGCCGGTCTTGGCGGAAATTTCCAGCGCATCCGAGGCGTCAATGCCGATCACATCCTCGATCTGCTGGCGGATGCGTTCCGGCTCGGCGGCGGGCAGATCGATCTTGTTCAGCACCGGCACGATTTCGTGGTTGGCGTCCATCGCCTTATAGACATTGGCCAGCGTCTGCGCCTCGACGCCCTGACTGGCGTCCACCACCAGCAACGAGCCTTCGCACGCCGCCAGCGACCGGCTGACCTCATAGGCAAAGTCCACATGCCCCGGCGTATCCATCAGGTTCAGCACATAGGTCTCGCCGTCTTTGGCCTTGTAATTCAGCCGCACGGTCTGCGCCTTGATGGTAATGCCACGCTCGCGCTCCAGCTCCATGCTGTCCAGCACCTGCTCCTTCATCTCGCGCGCAGCCAGGCCCCCGCATACCTGAATCAGCCGGTCCGCCAAAGTGGACTTGCCATGATCAATATGGGCGATGATGGAGAAATTACGGATATGCGATAATTTTGTCATGTGAGCGGGCTTTTAGCACCGATGGAGGGTTTGGCCAAGGGGTGTGAAAGCAGCAGTGCTATTTCAGAAAAGCGATGTCTGTTTTTCTATTGGTGGATGAAATGTGCCAATGATTACGAAAGGATTTCTTGCCCTTCTAACATGCCATTCGTAGGTAGTTCCCAAGAACAAGTATAAATCTTTCTTTTTGGCAAAATCATCAAAGTATTTCTCTCGGACTTTCTGAACAGCATTTTGTTCGCCATAGTTATCGACACAATTCCAGTAAAGCTGGCCAATCTCCCAATCTTCAATCATCAAAGTACTGGATTTGCCGTCAGCGTCCTTGAATTTGTATGAAAATTTGTATGGCAATTTGGGCATTACCATAAATTCAGCCATATCTTGCCCCTTTTCAAACAAGTCGGCTTGCTTAAGCCTACCCAAAACCGCCTCCAATTTCGTTTTGGGCCAGTCATCTGTGGTTTTTTCCGCTATAAAATTATCTACCGATTTCGGTTTGAATATTACAAGGGAGAGAACGTCAGAATGTGCCTGTTTTATGATTTCACCGAGTTTTGTGTGGATCGTGTTTTTATCAAGAATCAGCCTTTTACGCTCCGCCCAATTTCGCTCGGTTGATACTCTATCCAGCAGTTTTATCTCTGCTGTGTTGATGATTTTATAGCTCTCCGGTCGTTGATCACTTTTGTTTTTAGCAATATCTACTTCGACCCATTGATATTTTTTATAGCGCTTATCATGTTCCAGTAGACGGAACGGTATTGGGTAAAGCCTGATCCACGAGCCGTCTTCACGGAATCCAGCGGTACAGGCAAGTTCCGAATATTTTTCGGAGAGCGTGGGATAGGTTTTCACTGCTATGAGAACACGCTGCTTTGCCATAGGTTACCTATATGTGTTGGATTGGATAGTCCCACTCTGGCAGCGCCGCAAGCGCTTTAGCAACCCTTCCGCGATGGCACATGCGGGGCTGAGCCTCAAAGCAGGTTATGGCCACTCGCCTATGTTCGAGGAATAATTCGTACAAGGCGGCAATATCAGAAGCGCTCTTTAATAGGGCGGTTTGTTCATATTCATCAAACAAACGATCATAATCAGCCTGAGTGTCTAAGCCTCGACGCTTCTCAGAGGAAATACCGAGCGCCGGGATGTGATTATAAGCGATCCCCAGCTTATTTAGCGTATCTGCCAAGGTTAGCTTGGAGAATCCGTATTTGCGGCTTATGGGGTTTTTACGAACATCGCAAAGCATCTTTACGTTATTTTTTATCAAGCGATTCAGGTAGCTTTCAAAGCTGGAACCTTCGTATCCTATCGTAAAAAAACAGTAACCATCAGCTTTCGGTCTTGCTGCTTCTATTATTGCCAGTTCATGAGCAGACAATAGACGCTCTGCCATTTCACTGTTAATCGCATAATATGGATATTGCCGATAGACTTCACGTATCAGGTTATCCCCTGATATGCCTTTGTAACACCTTTGAAAATGGCCAATTTTCTGGCCGTCGCTGTTGCCTACATTGTTCATGTGTCCAGTGTCACGAAGTTGCCAGTCATCTTCGGCGGTCAAGTAGCGCAAAGCAGTCAGATTTCTTCTATCTGCGTAAGACTGGAATGAAAAGCAGCCATATTTATAAGGCACGAAATCATAACTTTTTTCTTGCTGGTACTCCTGAGTAAACAAAAACAGGTACTTTTGGAGATCAAGCCTATTAAGCCTGCCTCCAAATGCCTCAATAAGCGCCAGCAATATTTTTTGCCTGTAAAACATGACTTATTCTTCATAACTCTATTGGCTATTCGAGAGTTATCTGAATCGCACAATTTCTAGGCTTTGGGAATCCCCTCTTTATCTGAATGTGGCCATTTAGCCCGCTAGAGAATGGAGATTGCCATTAAACTTCCCAGAAATTACCGTTAAATCAGGAAGATGGCGTTCGTTGCCCCACCCCCCTTGATCCGGATCAAAAACGTTCTAAATATAGGCATGCGGCGCCAGATCGGGCCGTAACCTTCAGTCGCCGGGTGCCCTACGGGATCCGGGCTGTCAATGTCGCTTACAGGAGGACTTGACCCCATGTCGCATGTATCGCTTTTTTCCAGCCCGCTTTTGCTTGGTTTTGATCGCGTCGAGCGGATGCTCGACCGTGTCGCCAAATCGGCCAATGACGGCTATCCCCCATATAATATTGAACAGATTGGCGAACATAGCCTGCGCATCAGCCTTGCGGTTGCGGGCTTTACGCTGGACCAGCTTACCGTCAGTCTGGAGGACAATCAGTTGACCATTCGCGGCAAGCAGGTCGAGGAGCCTGGCCGGGTCTATCTGCATCGCGGCATTGCGGCGCGCCAGTTTCAGCGCAGCTTTGTGATTGCCGAGGGCATTCAGGTCAGCGCCGCGCGGCTGGACAATGGCCTGCTGCATATTGAATTGCAGCGTCCAAAACCCGCCAGCGTGACGCGCAACATTGAAATCACCAATAGTCAGCCCAAAGGCGGCCAGGCCCATAGTGGCGCAGCCCAACAGGTCGACGCCACAACCGTCGATCCGCAATAAATACGGCTGAAAGGAACCAGACAGATGAATAATCAGAATGAAGAAAACAACAGCACGCCAACTGACGCAACCGTGGCGGCGGCCGTAACGCTGCTGCCGGGGTCGATGGTCTATATAAAGGCCATTGATTCTTCGCAGGTGCAGGGATTACAGGGGGTTCCGCCTGGAACCATCGTGTATGCCATCCACTCGGAGGCAGGTGCGCCGCTGGCGGTGCTGGGCAATCGGGATGCGGCTTTTTATGCCGCGCGTCAGCACAATATGCTTCCGGTAAGTGTGCACTAAGTGAATTCGCCGCCGGCTACATGCCGGCGGCGATCATGTCCTCATCAATACGATCGAGGAAGTCTTTGCCCCAATTGATGGCGTAATGCAGATCACCGGTAAATTCGGTGACGCTGGCGGCCTGGAGTATGGCGGTTTCCTGATCTTGCGCGATGATGATCTTGGCGTTGAATGCGCCAGCCTGAAAGACCACCAGGAACTGTCCACCTGTCGGCAGCGCCAGGATCAGAATGTGCGATCCGGAGGCGTTACGCAGTTCTGACAGTGCAAGCGGTGTAATCGTCTGGTCTTCGCCGCTGTCCAGGATATTTTCCTGGTCGTCAATCCAGCTCATATAATGATCGGCTACGGATTGATTTTCCATGACCAGGTCCAGCAATGTCACGCTGATATCTATGAACCGGTAGATAAAGGTGTCTTTCATTAAATCGCCGGACCAGCTTAACGGTTCTATCCCGGGCGCCTGGCTATTCATAAAGCCTCCAATTGGTTATATCGTATGGATTTCGCAGAACCGAAATCATGCCGGATATGGATAACAGGCGTCAGAATAAGGCCGATAAGGTTAATGCATCGTTGCGGTCGGGCCTTATTTTCAACGCTTTACAAATTTACTTTTCAAACTGGTTGAAGGTGGTTACAGGCCCTACATCTATGGGGGGTGTTCTGGTGACGATTCGCCGCGTCCATGCCAGCCTCAAATGCAAGGGGAAATTTTAATGAAATCAGCGCCACCGTCTGGCTTGCCGCATCGCACCCTGGGCCCGGTCTCAGATCTGGAGCGCCATTTGCCTTCGGAATGGTGGCGCACCTTGTTTACGGCGGTCTATCTGCAAACCGATGGCGACGTGGTGGAAAATGACGCCAACACCAAACAGGAAATTGATTTTCTGCTGGCTGCGGCAGGGCTGGAGCCAAACGACAGAATTCTTGATCTGTGTTGCGGGCAGGGCCGTCACAGCCTGGAGCTGGCGCGCCGGGGCTTTCGCCATATTACCGGCATTGACCGCTCGCGCTATCTGATCCGTCTGGCGCGCCGCCGGGCCAGGGCCAGCGGCTTTGACATACGTTTCCGCGAGGGCGAGGCGCGCAAGATTACGGCGCCCGAAAGCGGCTATGACTGCGTTATGCTGCTGGGCAATTCGTTTGGATATTTTGACCGCGAGGAAGACGATCTTGCCGTGCTGTCGGCCATCAAGCGCGCCCTGCGCAGCCAGGGGCGGCTGATCATTGATCTGACCGATGGCGACTGGATGCGCACCCATTTCGAAGCGCGATCCTGGGAATGGATTGATGAGCAGCAGTTTGTCTGCCGTGAACGATCCCTGTCATCGGACGGGGACCGGCTGATTTCGCGCGAAGTGGTGGTGCATGCCGAAAAGGGCGTGATTGCAGATCAGTTTTATGCCGAACGGCTCTATTCGCGTTCGCGCATCGAGGATCTGCTGACCCGCGCGGGTTTCAGGAACACCCGCATTCATGGCGAGGTCGAGGCGCTTTCCACCCGTGGCGCCGATCTGGGCATGATGGCGCGCCGTTTGTTCATCACCGCGCACGCGCCGGAAAGACCGGTAACGCGCCGGACCGGTGGCGTGCTTATTCCCGAAGTCACCGTGCTGATGGGCGATCCGCGTTTGCCGGACAGTGTGAAATTAACGGGCGCCTTCAATGCGGAAGATTTTGAGACCATCGCGCGCCTGAAAATGGCCTTGCTGGAAGTGCCGGGGTATAAATTTTCCTATATCGACAATCACAGCACGCTGTGGAACGCGCTGCGTGAGCAGCGTCCGAAATTTGTGCTGAACCTGTGCGACGAAGGCTTCAATAATGATGCGCTGATGGAGCTGCATGTGCCCGCAGTTCTGGAAATGCTGAATATTCCCTATAGCGGCTCGGGGCCTGCCGCGCTTGGCCTGTGTTACAATAAATCGCAGGTACGCGCGATTGCAGCTTCCTGCGATGTGCCGGTACCGCTGGAAACTTATTTCGACGCCGATGATCAGGCGGCCACCATCCCGTCGATTTTTCCAGCGCTGATAAAACCCTGTATGGGCGATAGCAGCATCGGCATCACCAAGGATGCGGTGGTGCATAATCCTTCCGAAGCGGTCAGTTATCTGAGCGAATTGCGCCGCATATTGCCAGGGCGGCCGGTACTGGTGCAGGAATTTCTTTCCGGTAATGAATATAGCGTTGGTATTATCGGCAATCCCGGCATTGGCTTTACAGTGCTGCCCCTGCTGGAAGTGGATTACAGCGGCCTGCCGCCGGAACTGCCAAAAATTCTGGGCTATGAATCCAAATGGGATCCGGCCTCGCCCTACTGGACGCAAATCCGCTATCGTGAAGCCAGTCTCGACGATGAATTGCGCCGCAGCATGATCGACTGGTCCACCGCGCTGTTTGAACGTCTGGAATGCCGCGATTATGTCCGCTTTGATTTTCGCGCCGATAGCGCAGGCGAGGTCAAGCTGCTGGAGGTTAACCCCAATCCCGGCTGGTGCTGGGACGGGAAACTTAACCTGATGGCGGGCTTTGGCGGCTATCGCTATGCCGATATGCTGCGCATGATCATAGAGGCCGCACAGCGGCGTATCGCCATGACCCTGACTGGCCAGCAAACGGCGGCGGCCGAAACCGCGCGGCGTGCGGGTTAAGCGTTACGTTAAAAATTTACGCCGCTTCCAGTTCACGAATGGCGTCAGCGATGGCGACGGTGCGTTTGGCCATTTCCGCATGCAGCAGTTCGGTCATGCGTCCATCAACGGTGATCACGCCCTTGCCGGCATTTTCCGGCCTGGCGAATTCGGCGATGATCTTGCGCGCCATTTCAACTTCTGCAGCTGCGGGGCTGAAGATTTCATTGCAGGGCGCGACCTGGCTGGGATGGATTAATGTCTTGCCATCCATGCCCAGTTCCAGTCCCTGGCGGCAGATGGCGGCAAAGCCTTCTTCATCCTTGAAGTCATTATAAACGCCATCAATAACGCCCACCCCAAAGGCGCGCGCCGCCAGCAGGCACAGGCCAAGGCTGGTGATCATCGGCAGCCGCAGCGGCGTGTGCGCGGCGCGCACTTCCTTCGCGATGTCATTGGTGCCCATGATGAACACGGCAAGGCGTGGGGTCGCGCTGGCAATGGCTTCCGCATGCAGAATTCCCAGCGGGGTTTCCATCATCGCCCACAGGGCGGTGTCATGGGCGCCATGCGCATCCAGCAGGGCTTCCGCCTGATGCAGGACGGCGGGGCTGCTTACCTTGGGGATCAGAACCGCATCGGGCTTCACGGCGGCGGCGGCGGTTAAATCCGCCAGCCCCCACGGCGTATCCAGTGCATTGACGCGCACGATCATTTCGCGTTTGCCATAGCCGCCTTCGCGTAGTGCGGCACAAACCTGTCCACGCGCAGCGTCCTTGGCGTCGGGGGCGACGGCGTCTTCCAGATCAAGAATTAATGCGTCTGCGGGGATTGTACGCGCCTTTTCCATTGCCCGTGCGTTGGAACCCGGCATGTACAGAACACTGCGGCGGGGCCGCGCTTTATTGGCCATGTGCTTATCCTGTTGCTATTCAATCATGATACCGGAGGGACAATAGAACATTTTCTGTTCGAATTGCACCACAACTCTCTCTACTCTCTCTGCGTCAATGCCGATACCGGAAGGGGCGCTACCCTACGGTGCATCGCATACCAGAAGCCTGGAATCAAAAACCGGGCCAAGCATAAGCTGCCTGTTATGCTTTAGTGCAACGGATGCGGCGGAAATCTGCTCTCCTGCATTCAGATAGACTTCTTCCACGCGGCTTTTGGCGTTGCGTATGGGGGTGACCCTGAAAATCTGCGCAGGGGCCATGACGGCCTGATCCGTGCCATGACGCAGAAAATCCGTCAGTCTTGGGTGCGCGCCAATCCACAGACGGTCATCCGCATCGACCGTGACATTGTCGATGAAACTGTCAATCGCGATTGTACCGGCAGGCGTCAAGGCGTTTGTCATGCTGTTGCGTTCATAGATGCGCAGTTTTTTACCCGCCATCTCCGTTGCATAAAATTTCCGTCCAGCATTGGACAGGGCCGTGCCGTTCACAAATGACAGGCCTTCCGCCACAACCGACGCCTTTTCGCCATCGAAATAAACCAGTGTGGACCGGGCCAGCGGCAAAAGCATTTCCACCAGTTTCATGGCCATGTTCTGGCTCATCACATCATTGCCAAGATAAAATGCGCGCCAGCCGGTCGCGGTCAGATCATTGGGGCTGACAAACAGCGGATCGCTGATGCTTTCAATATGGCTCAGCCAGCCATCCGCAATATCGAACACCTCAACACGATGGTGTCCATCCGCCGGATGGTTGATCACAAACAGCCGCTGTTTTCCATCACCGGAACGATAAAGACTGATCCCGTGCGGGCGGAAATCGCCATCGCCTTCACCGCGCCACAGGGGGATGGGTTCAGCTTCCGGATCAGATAAATCAAATCGGTAGAGCGCGCCATTAATCGCCGCACCGGCCAGCACGGCGCGCCGGTCATATGCAGAGATATAGACGGTTCCTGATGCTGGATCGATATCAAGATCTTCGCCACCGGTTACACCAGCGATGGTCCGGCATTTTCCTGAAAAATGCGGATCGATTTGTGTGAACTGCCCGGCAAAAACCAGTGTGTGCAGTAATATTGCCGCCGCAATCAGAATTGCTCCAAGCGTGATCCCGCCTGTCCACAGGAAAAATTTCCGCATGGCGATTTCATGTGTCCCGGAAACGGTTGGTGATGGGATAGCGCCGGTCCCGGCCGAAAATCTTGCGGCTGATTTTTACGCCGGGGGCGGCCTGGCGGCGCTTATATTCGGCGATATAGAGCAGATGCTGAATGCGGCGCGCCACATCAACCGGATGGCCGCGCGCCACCACCTGCGCCACGCTCATTTCGCGTTCGACCAGGCAGTCCAGAATGTCATCAAGCTGCGCATAGGGGGGCAGGCTGTCTTCGTCTTTCTGGCCGGCGCGCAGTTCCGCCGTGGGCGGGCGGGTGATGATATTTTCGGGAATGACGCGGCCCCTGGGCCCAAGCGCGCCCAAAGGGTGATGCTGATTGCGCCAGCGGCTGAGCGCAAAAACGGTCATTTTATAAATATCCTTCAGCGCATTATAGCCGCCGCACATATCGCCATAGAGCGTGGCGTAACCCACCGACACTTCGGATTTGTTGCCGGTGGTCAGCACCATTTCGCCGAACTTGTTGGACAGCGCCATCAGCAACAGTCCGCGCGCGCGGCTTTGCATATTTTCTTCCGTAATGTCCGGGTCACGCCCTGCAAACAATGGCGCCAGCATTTCCCTGAATGATTCCACCGCCGGTTTGATGGACACGATGTCATAGCGCACACCCAATAATTTTGCGCATTCGGCGGCGTCATCCAGGCTTTCCTGCGCCGTGTAGATGTATGGCATCATCACGCAGCGCACCCGGTCCGGGCCCAGCGCATCGGCGGCGACGGCTGCACTCAGCGCGCTGTCGATGCCCCCGGAAAGGCCGAGCAATATTCCAGGAAACCGGTTCTTGTTCACATAATCGCGCAGGCCCAGCATCATCGCCTGATAGATGGCTTCCATCTCTTCAGGGGGCGCGGTGCGCTCGCCAGCCGCACAGCGCCAGCCGCCTGCTTCACGCGACCAGTGCGTGATTACCAGCCCTTCTTGCCAGTGCGGCATCTGCACGGCCAGCGAACAATCGCTGTTCAGCACGAATGAGCCGCCATCAAACACCAGTTCGTCCTGCCCGCCATACTGATTGACATAGACCAGCGGCAGACCGCTTTCGGTGATGCGCGCCACGACGCGGTTCATGCGCTGATCGGCCTTGTCCACCTCATAGGGCGAACCGTTGGGAACCAGCAGAATTTCCGCGCCCGTTTCCGCCAGGCATTCGACCACATCGGGCTGCCAGATATCTTCACAAATTGGAACGCCCAGCCGCACGCCGCGAAAATTCACCGGCCCCGGCATCGGCCCCGCAGTGAACACGCGCTTTTCATCAAACACGCCATAATTGGGCAGATCATGCTTGTAGCGGATGGCGGCGATATGCCCGCCGTCACACAGCAGCATGGCGTTATGCAGCGCATCGCCCTCCCGCCACGGCGCGCCAATCAGCAGGGCCGGGCCGCCATCTTTTGTCTCTGCCGCCAGCGTCTGCATGGTCTGGGCAATGGCGTCCTGCAGGGCGGGCTTCAGCACCAGATCCTCCGGCGGATAGCCGATCAGAAACAGTTCGCTGAACAGCACCAGATCGGCGCCAGCAGCAGCGGCCTGGGCCCGCGCCGCACGGATCAATGCGGCGTTCCCCGCCACATCACCCACGGTAGGGTTGGCTTGCACCAGTGCTATTTTCAGATGATCGGTCATTGGGAACCTTTGGTGACGAAACACCCTAAATAGCGCCCTTTGTCTCAGCGCTCAACCAGATCAATGAGAGAAAAAGCCGTCCGCTCTATTTCGCGTGGGAGATGCAGAACGGTGTGGCGGGGTCGAGCGCCAGGCGTTCCGGGCTGATGGGCTGGTCGCAGGTGACGCAATCGCCGAACACGCCATCTTCCAGGCGTTTTAGCGCGGCATTGATGCGGTGAATTTCCGTGTGCCGCCGCCGGGTGGTTTCGGCTGCCATTTCATGGTCCAGCACCGCTTCGGCGCGGGCCGAACGATCACCGACTTCCTGATCGCTTTCGGGTTGCGCACGCGGTTCCTCATGGGTAGCCAGCAACGCCTCGATATCGGCGCGCAAGGCCAGCAGCCGCGCCTTCCATTCCTGCAAACTGACAGTACCCGATTTTTTCTTGCTCATGCTTGTCTCAACCTGGTGTTTGTTCCCGCGTCTTTAAAAAGCGTATATCAGGCCAGTCCTCTGCGGCACGCTCAAGATGCCATGCGTTACGCGCCAGAAATACCGGACAGCCATCATGATCTTCGGCCATGGCGGCCCAGTTGTCTTCAACAAACTTTTTCAGCTTTTGTGCATCCTCAGCCTGTACCCATCGCGCGGTATGAATGGGTGCATCCTCGAAGCGCACGTGCATAGCGTACTCTGTCCGGATACGATCCGCCAAGACATCAAATTGCAGTACGCCCACCACCCCGACAATCCAGTCCGCCCCCATCAGGGGCTTGAATACGCTGCCCGCCCCTTCTTCGGCCAATTGCACCAGCGCGCGGCCCAGATGCTTGGCTTTCATGGGGTCATCGGACCGCACCCGGCGCAGAATTTCCGGGGCAAAACTGGGAATGCCGGTAAAATGCAGCACCTCGCCTTCGGTCAGCGCATCGCCGATGCGCAACTGGCCGTGATTCGGAATGCCGATAATGTCGCCCGCCACCGCTTCTTCCGCCAGTTCGCGTTCGCGGGCCAGGAACAGCACCGGGTTATGCACATTGATGATTTTGCCGGACCGGGCATGTTTCAGTTTCGCGCCGCGTTTGAAATGCCCCGAGCATAGCCGCACAAAAGCAATGCGGTCGCGATGTTTGGGGTCCATATTGGCCTGAATTTTGAATACAAAGCCGGTCACGGAGGCCTCATCCGGTTGCACAGTCCGTTCCAGTGCGGGGCGCGGACAGGGCGGCGGCGCATAGGCGGCCAAGCCGTGCAGCAATTCGCGCACCCCGAAATTATTCACCGCACTGCCGAAAAATACCGGCGTCAGATGCCCCTCCAGGAAAGATTTTGCATCAAATGGCGGGCACAAGCCGCGCACCATGGCAATGTCCTCGCGCAATTTTGTAACCGCCGCTGCGGGCAGCAGTTCATCCAGACGGGGATCATCGATACCGTTACAGGCCTCGCCCATATCGGTGCTGCCCCGGCCCATCAGCAGCAGGCGGTCGTTTAACAGATCATAGCAGCCCAGAAAATCCCGCCCCATGCCGATCGGCCAACTGGCGGGGGTAACGCTCAGCGCCAGCGCCTGTTCCACTTCATCCAGCAGATCGAACGGCTCGCGCCCCTCGCGGTCCAGCTTGTTGATAAAGGTGATGATCGGCACGTCGCGCAACCGGCACACCTCGAATAATTTGCGTGTTTGCGTTTCAATACCCTTGGCCGCATCCAGCACCATTACGGCGCTGTCCACGGCGGATAGTGTGCGATAGGTGTCTTCGGAAAAATCCTCGTGACCCGGCGTATCCAGCAAGTTGAAGGTGCGATCCTCGTATACAAATGTCATGACCGACGAGGCGACCGAAATACCACGTTCCTGTTCGACTTTCATCCAGTCGGAACGCGCGCGCCGGCGTTCGCCCTTCGCCTTGACGGCCCCCGCCTGCTGAATGGCGCCGCCGAACAGCAACAGTTTTTCGGTCAGCGTGGTTTTACCCGCGTCAGGATGGGCGATGATCGCAAAAGTGCGCCGCGCGGCGATGGCATCGTGGATATCGTTCATTGAATTGGGAAACTTACTTGCGTTAGCCAGTCTTCACCGGCTTGATAGAATAAGGATAAGCAATCTAAGGCGATATGATTTTAGTTTGAAGCATCCAGCGGGCCTTTGGCGCAGTTGATGCAATCATTCAACATGTTTGGCCATTGTATTAGTGACTTTTAATGAATTTTTCCACTAAACTTTTTAGCCCAAGCATGACGATGTAGAATGACGCAAAATACATGTAAAAACTGCCATCACTGAATGAATTCAGCAACGAAAACAGCATTTTGCTGATTAGCGTATGTTCGACGACCTCCGGCTGGTCTGAATTGACGCCATAGGAATTATCACGGGTTCCGGAAAATCCTGAGTCAAATAGATATAGTGGATAGGTAGCGGCGCTGACATTCCTATAGACGGCATGAACGTGGATCTCGTTATCGCGCGTGATTGTCCTCACAAAATCTATAATATACCTGTCCATATAGGCGCTTTGTTCAGCAAGGATGAAAAACCCTTGTTCGAGCGCGGATGGCCTATTGTCGATGTTGAGGTAAGGCGCGGCCTCAGTTTTGATATCAGATATATTGGTGTTCGAAAGCTGCTTTTCGTCATCAAACTGCAATCGGAATGTATTGGCCAAATTTGACGGGTTGTTCCGAACCTGACCATTCAGCGCGGGGACGCCGTTTGCAGGTCCGGGTCTGGATCTGGATCCCATTTTAGAGTCCAGGCTCTGTAATGGTCTGGAGATAGCAATATTGCCCAAAGAAATATTGCCCAAAGAAATATTGTCCAAAGAAATGAAAAAATAATCAGAAGATGTGGCGGGACCATGGTCCGGGTTTTCCAGCGGGGCGGCATATTTCTGTTCAATGTATAAAGCATGCGCGTCCTGCAGGCTTACAGCCACGGCAAATCCAAAAGCTGCACATGCAAGCATCATCCTGAATTCTGAAAACCATTTTTCGGACATTTTAGCTTCAGCACATTCTGTAAAATTACGGCGGTTTTTTATCAGGAACTCTGAACAGAAATTCACTAAAATAACCATAATTTCGTTGGGAACATGGCATAAATATGCACCCAGCTTCATTTTCAGAGTGTATTAGATTTCCGGTTTTACGCCAGAAAAATAGTATTAATTAGCTGTTTTTAGCGGAATTCCAGTCCAGCCTGACGCCATTAGAACAGCCCGCAATTAGCTTGAGTTACCCCACCCACAGTGTCACCCCGGACTTGATCCGGGGTCCAGGGACAAAAACACAGGCTTTCCCTTGTAACCCTGGACCCCGGGACAAGCCCGGGGTGACAGACTGGGGGCAGGGTGTGCCTCAACCTGAGTGCGGTAC
>JBMOMW010000055.1:0-7393 GCA_049325255.1 Pseudomonadota bacterium
GTCACGCAAATCCGATGAATAGGCTCGTGTCATACATACTGGCCTCCCTCCCCAGCCAGTATCTTGAATCAGAAATCACCTGATTTGGGAATCCCAAATCGATTCAGTCAGGTCAAAAAATGGTCTAACGAACTTATCCACAAATGGTTGATGGCGGTTAAGCATAATTGTGACCGCTGTCACACCTATTTGCACCCGGTTTGTGTGAGACTGCCTGTATCAAAATCAGCAGTAATTACAGTGAGCGGGTAATGGTAAGAGTTTTTGGAGGGAAAAACAGCCGCGCCAGCCAAAGGGCGCTGCGCTGGATGGAAGAACGCGGTGTTTCCTATCGGTTTTTTGATTTAGACGCGCCCCGTATTGATGCGCGCTTGCTGGATGCATGGCTCGATACATTTGGCTGGCAAATGCTGATCGACAAACGCACCGCCGGGTGGCGCAACCAATCCAGTGATCTCAAAAATACGCTTGGCGCCGCCGGGGTCCTCACATTGCTATGCCATCGACCGAATATGCTAAAAACACCGATCATCGGTGTGGCGGATATCTGGCTGCTTGGCTGGAACGCGCCGAACAAGGTGCGCCTGCTTGGACAAATTCCACCACAATCGCGCAATGCCCGAACATTATGGCCTGACTACCCACAAGCAGAAGCCAATTATTGCAGCAGTTGGTTAAAGTAAGCCGATTTTTATTATCAGGCGGCCTGCTTTCTTCTGCAGGCCCCCCACTTGTCTAATGATATTTACGGAAAATACCGACCAGGCGTCCCTGCACCGCGACCTGATCGGGGCCGCATATGCGGGTTTTGTAATTGGGGTTGGCGGGTTCAAGCGCAATGGATGCGCCCTTGCGCCGCAGCCGTTTCAGGGTGGCTTCCTGCCCATCCACCAGCGCCACAACGATGGCGCCATTTTCTGCGGTGTCACATTGTTTGACGATGGCGATATCGCCGTCAAAAATGCCCGCATTGATCATCGAATCGCCCTGCACCTCCAGCGCGTAATGCTGTCCTGCGCCCAGCATGTCGGAGGGCACGCCCATCATGGTCGAGCGGTCCTCCAGCGCCTCAATGGGCGTGCCGGCGGCGATGCGCCCGATCATGGGTATGTTGATGATTGTATTTTCATTGCCGGCATTTGCGGGGGCGCTGACGCCGGTAAAGGCGCTGCGGCTGCCTTCGATCACATTGGGCGAAAAGCCGCGCGCACGCCCGCCAGACTGGGCCATGGTTTCGGGCAGGCGCAAAACTTCCAGCGCCCGGGCGCGATTGGGCAGGCGGCGGATAAAGCCACGTTCTTCCAGCGCATTGATCAGGCGGTGGATGCCCGATTTGGACTTCAGATCCAGCGCATCTTTCATTTCGTCGAATGACGGCGAAACCCCATATTCGCGGATCCGGTCATTGATATAAATCAGCAATTCATATTGCTTGTTGGTCAGCATTGGATGGCGCACCCTCCCGGAACAAAATAGAAACTTGCGATTCTGTTCTATTTTGGTTCATGGAATGTGTCAAGCAATAAGAACAGAAATCTTTCAGGATTCCAGTTCGCTGTCCCAATACAGATAGTCAACCCAGCTCTGATGCAGATAATTTGGCGGAAAAGCGCGGCCCGAGCGTTGCAAATCCTGGTTCGTCGGGCGGAATGGCTGACGCCGCAAATGCATGCCGCATTCCGAATCCAGCATCGCCCCCTTGCGCAAATTACAGCATGAACAGGCGGCCACCACATTTTGCCAGGTCGTGCGCCCGCCACGCGAACGCGGCACCACATGATCAAAGGTAAGTTCTTCCCGGCTGGTGCAATATTGACAGGTGAACCCGTCCCGCAGAAACAGATTAAACCGGGTAAAGGCCGGATAACGCGCCGGTTTTACATAACGTTTGAGCGAAACCACACTGGGCAGCGCCATTTCGAAAGTGGGGCTGTGCACCTTTTGCTCGTACTCGCTGACAATATTGACACGATCGAGAAATACCGCCTTGATCGTGTCCTGCCAGGACCAGAGCGAAAGCGGAAAATAGCTGAGCGGCCGGAAATCTGCGTTGAGAACCAGCGCGGGGCAAGCATCGACCAATGACTTGGTATTGTTCATCAACATGCACAATCCCACCAGACCATTACCGGACCGGGTGGAGCAGCAAAACCGCCCCCACCCCGGCCCAATCAGCGCCACTTTGGCTGCAAACCCTAACCCCCGCAAAACCTGCATGCGGTTGCGAATTTTGATGCCGCGACACCAGTTAGCCATTTGAATATAGCTTCAAAATGACCTTTTCGCAGTAATTCTTTACAGTTTCATGTGATTCTGCAAGCACGCTGGATATATTTACAGGCCGTATGGAATTCCCCGGCGCAAGGCGCGCCCGGGACGGCTTCAATCAGTGCAGCTTGCCGCGCACGTCGTTGATGCTTTGCGCGATCAGTTCACGCGCCTTTTCCGGGCTTAGCTGAGAGCCAATCAGGGTACGGGCCGCTGTAATTGCCGCATCCACAGCCGCTGCGCGCACTTCCTGAATGGCCTGGGCTTCCGCCTGGGCAATTTTTTCTTCCACCATTTTGCTGCGCCGTTCGGCCTGGGCCGCCAGACTCGCCTGCATTTCGCTGGAAAGCCGCGCGGCCTCGGCGCGGGCAAGCTCGACAATTTCCTGAACTTCTTTTTCGGCATTCGCCGTGCGCCGCTGATAACCTGCGAGCAGTGCCTGCGCTTCATCGCGCAGACGCCGCGCAGCGTCCAGCTCATTCGCTATTTCCCTGGCGCGCGCATCCAGTGCGGCGCCAACCATGCCGGGCACCTTGAGATATACGACCAGAACCACGAACAACAGCGTGGCAATGGCTACCCAATTTGCGGGTTCATAGAATGCGTCCATGATCTAGTCCTTGCCCCTGGCCAATGCTGCGTCAATGGCGGCATTCACAGCCGCGCTATCCGGGCTGCCGCCGATCAATTTACCGGTGATCGCGGATGCCGTATCGGCTGCAATCTGGCGCACATTGGCCATTGCCGCAGCTTTTGACGCCGCGATGCGCGCCTCGGCCTCTGCCGCGCGTTTCGCCGTGCTGGCGGCAAGCGCGGCTTTTTCACGGTCGGCTTCTTCGGTCAGGCGCTGCCGGGTTTCGGCGGCGATGGCATGCGCCTTGGCGCGCGCCGTGGCCAGCGCCGCTTCATAGGCCTTGAGCGCGTCTTCGCCCTGCCGCTTCAGACAGCCCGCCTCATCCAGATCATTGGCGATCACATCACGGCGCTTTTCCAGTGTCGTGGCGATGCGTGGCAAGGCCACCCGCGCCAGGATCAGATAGAGCAGCGTAAACGTAATCGCCAGCCACACGAGTTGCGGTGCGAAATCGGCAAAGACTAATTGCGGCATCGGCCCAGCTTCCTAAATGAGTGGCGTCAGACCACGAACAGCAGGATCAGCGCCACCACCAGGCCGAACAGGCCAGTTGCTTCGGCAAGCGCAAAACCCAGCAGCAGGTTCGGAAACTGTTGTTGCGCAGCGGCCGGATTGCGCAGCGCGCCGGACAGGTAATTACCAAAAATATGGCCAATGCCAACGCCCGCGCCAGCCAGCGCGATAGCGGCCAGGCCGGCACCGATATATTTACCCAAAAGTGCTGCTGCTTCTGCTTCCATGACTAAAATCCTTTTAGTAAACCACCCAATATGGGCATTGCTGATCCAGTGACGTGCGATTTCCTCAATGCAAATGCAGCGCGTCGTTGAGATAGATACAGGTCAGCACCGCAAACACATAGGCTTGCAGAAATGCGACCAGTATTTCGAGGCCGATAAAGGCGACCGAAAACGCCAGCGGCAACCAGCCGCCGAGAAAACCCAGCATGACGATAAAGCCGCCAAACACTTTCAGCATGGTATGCCCCGCCATCATGTTGGCGAACAGACGCACCGACAGGCTGATCGGGCGGCTCAAATAAGAGATAATTTCGATCACCACAATCAGCGGCAATAGCAGGCTGGGCACCCCGTGCGGCACAAACAGTTTCAGATAGCCAACGCCATGTTTGATGAAGCCCAGCACCGTCACGCCAATAAAAACAAGACTGGCCAGCGCAAAAGTCACGATGATGTGGCTGGTGACAGTGAACGCATAGGGAATCATCCCCAGCATGTTGGTAAACAGCACAAACATGAACAGGGTGAATACAAACGGAAAAAATTTCTGGCCGGACGTGCCCACCGTGTCGCGCATCATATTGGCGACAAATTCATAACTGAGTTCCGCCATCGACTGCCAGCGGCTGGGCACCAGCGCCCCACGGCGCATGCTAAGCGACAGGAACAGGGTAATCGCGGTCAGCGCAATCACCATGAACAGGCTGGAATTGGTGAAGGACACATCAATGCCGCCCGCTTCCATCGGAATGAAGCGGTGAATTTCAAACTGCGCCATCGGGCTGTGGGCAAATGGGTTATGCGTTTCAGTGCTCAAGACCGTTTTCCTGTCTATCCTTTTCCAGACTTTCCCGCGCACCTGTATCAGACATCGCTGGATCCGTCTGTTGCGCGGCGTTCATTTCATTCGCCGTGCGTATAACATTTAATATCCCCGCTGCGATCCCCAAAAAGAAGAACAGCAGCAATAACCACGGACCCGTCCCAAACAGCCAGTCCAGAGCCCATCCCAGCCCGCCCCCCGCCACCACGGCGGAAACCAGATCGGCGCTCAGCCGGAATGCCGTTCCCATGGCGCCGCCCTGCGCACCATGCGCCGGTTGCGGCGCATTGGCGCGCCTTGCTGCTTCCAGCCGGGCCTCAAAACTGCCATCGGACGGGGGCTTCGGTTCATCAGTCATAGCCGATAAGGCCATTATCCGCCCGCAAAATACAAGCCCCCGAAACAACACAGCGGCCCCGAAAAAGGAACCGCCAGCAATCGCGCCGGACACTAGTTGCGCAGACGCCCCCTGTCAATCCCGGAATAGGGTTGAAACAATGTCATATTAAGCCGCCAACCCCCTACCCATAGACAAACTGGCGCACCAACTGGTGCGCGATGGCGAACGGCGGCGGGATCATGACCTTGCCATTGCCTTTGCCTTCGAGCGCGTCGCGCAGATCGGCGCGGCTGACCCAAACGGCTTCTTCCAACTCAACGCCGTCCACCTGGATCGCATCGCTGTCGGCCACAGCCGTGCAGCCGATCATCAGCGACATCGGATAGGGCCAGGGCTGGGTGAAGCGATAGGTGACGGAGGACACCCGGCAGGCGGCTTCTTCGAACAGTTCGCGCGCCACCGCCTCTTCAATGGATTCGCCCGGCTCGACAAAACCGGCCAGCGCGGAATACATGCCCTTGGGAAAAATTTTCTGGCGGCCCAGCAACGCCTTATCGCCCAGCGTCGCCAGCATGATCACCACAGGATCGGTGCGGGGGAAATGCTGCGTCTTGCAGGTAGGGCAGTCGCGGCGATAGCCGCCCTCGGCGATCACCGATGGCGCGCCGCAGGCGGAACAGAATTTATGCGTGCTGTGCCATTTCAGCACCGCCTTTGCCTGCGCGGCGATGGCGGCGTCATGCGCATCGATATTCATGGCCAGGCCGCGCAGATCGCCAAACTCGCCAAAACCTTTCAGCGGGCCGCTTTTGCTCGGGTCGGTATCGCCGGGCAGATCAACCGCGAAATAGGCGCGGTCCTTTTTGTCGAGCCCCAGAAACAGCACCGTCGCCCCGCCCGCCAGCGCGTCGGCAAACATATTGGGGCGCATAAAGCCCACCTCGGGCGCCCCGCCGGGTTTGGCAGGCGGCAGCGTGAAAATATTTTCTTTATACATGGGCAGCATGAAGCTGTCCTTGTGCAGCAGCCGCCCAGCCAGCCAGTCCGCATCGGTGCGTTTATGGCTGACCCGGTCCAGCGGGTTATTTGCGAAAATATTCGGATTTTGCGGCAATGCCATAGGCGGTTCCCCTGAGGTTCCAGATTCGGATTATTGTTGATCAATTCTTGCACAGGCGGCGCATGGCGGCAAGCCAGCGCGGAGAGAGCGAAGGATCTCCCCCATACTGTGTCATTCTGAACGAAGTGAAGAATCCCCCGCGTGGGAACTCCGCCGATGGAGATGCTTCGCCTTCGGCTCAGCATGACAAGAGGGCGGCGGCTCAGGATAACAAGGGGGCGGCCCAATCGCGTTAATCATGGAAATATTAAAAAAATCATAAATTTTTAATCCCACATACCTAATCCTGGGTATGACAGGAGGCCTTTATTCTGACACAATTCCTCTGAGGAGACATTAGGGGCGGTATGACTTTAGGTTTGCACGTCCCGTATTGCTGTCATTACCCGCTTCAGGCGGGTAATCCATGCCTCATGGTCAGGCCCTGATAGGTTATCTGGATTGCCCGGACCTGGCTGCACTGTAGCGACCCGCTGCGCCAGCGCTCCTGCCAGGCCGTAGCCTTCTGGCGAAGGCTGGTGCGCGGCGAGAGCTCCGGCTTCGCCAAGGCGAGTAAACCGGGCAATGACAAAGTGAGTGCGGATAGAGACAAACCCACTATCATACCATTAGGGACCGCTCTTGGGGATTGCCATGGATGAAGCCCGGATTGGAACGCTGATCGAGACCATCTATGCCTCGGCCTTCGAGGAAGACGGCTGGGATTCTGTGTTGCAAACCCTGCGCACGGAATTTCATGCGGCAAGCGTAACCTCACTAATGTCGAACAAACTTAACGCGGCGCCTATGTTCGCTATATCAACAATTTCCGACCAATCTTGTGTCAATGATTTTGAAAATTATTACCATGCGGTTGAGCCAGGGCTGCATGATGTTCTTGAAAATATTGATATGTTTGCGCGACGGGGGGTTTTCCCAAGTTCTGATCTAATTCCGTTATCTGAGTATCTTAACTGCGAATTCTATCGCGATTTCGGCAGGCATTACGATTTTTGCAAAGGTATGATCTCTATCATTGGCAATGATAGTTTTTCTCTAGCGAATATTAAACTGCATCGTCCGCTATCCAGTGAGGATTTTACGAAAGAAGAATCAGAACTCCTGGCAACTTTGTCCCCGCATCTCAATCGGGGTCTGCAAATGTACCGCGAACTGGAGGGGCTGCGCGGCAAAGCCGGGCTGTTCGAGGCCGCGTTCGATGCGCTGGGCGCGGCGTTTCTGCTGGACGCCTCGGGGCGGGTTCTGATGCTGAACAAAGGCGCCGGACAGTTGCTGGAAGGTGGCGGCGTGCTGAGCCTGATCGACGGCCGCCTGGGCGCCCGCCATGCGGCCGATGACGCCGTGCTGGCGGCGGCGTTCGCGCCCTCCCGGCCCGGTGCGGCGCCCGCTGATATCGTCCTGCGCGGCGGGGCCATGGCCGCCGGCCTGCAACTGGCCATCACCCCGGTAAAGGGCCGCAATATTCCGC
>JBMOMW010000056.1:0-68542 GCA_049325255.1 Pseudomonadota bacterium
CACCACTGCCTGCTGGGGCATTCTGGATAAAAGCCCGGATGATGTCATGTGCGCAAGCAGCCGCATGGTGGTGAAACGCAAGGGTGCGGCGCGCCCTGCGGTTCTCGCCTGCACCCTGCTGCCCTATGATGCGCGTTTTGAAATGGGCGAAACTCTGGCTGGCGCCAGCGGCCCGGTCACGCTGAACCATCCGCATTGCGCCAAATTCTGTGTGCTGGGCGGCGCGTCGTGCGCACCGTGAAAGTCAAATTTTACGGTTGACGCGGAACGCTTGCAGGTCTATCCCAAGGCTACGTGGTGATTTGTGCCGACCGGCTTGCGGCCACGTTAAACTATTCGCTAAAATGGTCGGGCGCAGAGATGATAGCTCTAGCCCCGCATCATAGGTCGGGGCTTTTTTGTGAGATAAATCAATGCCTGATACGACATCTAAAGAAACCTCCTCTCAATGGCGCCCGCGCACCAAAGCGGTGCATGGTGGCGGCGTACGTTCGCAGTTTGGCGAAACGTCCGAGGCGCTGTTCCTGACCTCTGGCTATGTCTACACCTCCGCTGAAGAAGCGGCGGCGCGTTTCCGGGGCGAGGATGATGGCTTTATCTATAGCCGTTTTTCCAATCCCACCGTTGGCATGTTTGAAGAACGCATGGCGGCGCTGGAGGGGGCCGGGGCCGCCTGGGCGACGGCCACGGGCATGGCGGCGGTATCCAGTGCGCTGCTGGCCATGCTGCGCGCGGGCGATCATGTGGTGGCGGCCAAAGCGATGTTTGGTTCATGCCGCTATATTGTCGATGAAATGCTGCCGCGTTTTGGCATTCAATCGACACTGATCGATGGCCGCGACCTGGTGCAATGGCAGGCCGCAATCCGGCCCAATACCAGGGTGCTGTTTCTGGAATCGCCCACCAATCCCAATTTGCAGGTCAGCGATCTGCGTGGCGTTGCGGACATTGCCCATGCGGCGGGCGCGCGGCTGGTGGTGGACAATGTGTTCGCCACGCCGATCCTGCAACGCCCGCTGGAATTTGGCGCCGATGTGGTGGTCTATTCCGCCACCAAACATATTGATGGCCAGGGCCGCTGTCTGGGCGGCGTGATCCTGGGGTCCAGATCCTATATTGACGACGAGGTCAAACCCCTGCTGCGCCATATGGGGCCGGCCATGTCGCCGTTTAACGCCTGGGTTATGCTGAAATCGCTGGAGACGCTGGATCTGCGGGTACGCGAACATTCGCGCAATGGCGCGCGCATTGCCGATTTTCTAAGCACGCTTCCGGGCATATCAAAGGTTCTGTATCCCGAACGCAAGGATCATCCGCAACATACGCTCGCCATGGCGCAAATGCAGATGGGTGGCAATATCGTCGCCTTTGATATGGGCAGTGGCAGCGGCGCCAGGGCGGCGGCATTCCGTTTTCTGAACGCCCTGAAACTGGTGAAGATCAGCAACAATCTTGGTGACACCAAAAGCCTGATCACCCATCCGGCCACCACCACGCATTTCCGCCTGACCCCCGAGGCGCGCGCGGAACTGGACATTGGCGAGGGCTGTGTGCGGCTTTCTGTTGGACTGGAAGACGTGGCCGATATAGAAGCGGACCTTGACCAGGCTGCCAAAGCTGCGCGAAACTAGCGCGAACAGAGGACCAGGCCCATGTATGAGACAGTCACACGCGGCATCCGGGTTGCAGTCGAGCCGCATTTTCTGGCGGATCAATCGGAGCCTTCGCAGAACCGCTATGTTTGGGCCTACCGGGTGACCATCAGCAATGACGGTGTTGCGCCCGTGCAATTGCGCAGCCGTTACTGGCGCATCACCGATGCAGCCGGGCGGGTGCAGGAAGTGCGCGGGCCAGGGGTGGTCGGCAAACAGCCGCTGCTCGCACCCGGTGAAAGTTTCGAATATACCAGCGGCACACCCTTGCCGACGCCGTCGGGCTTCATGGGTGGCGCGTACCAGATGCAAACCGGCGAAGGCGAGCAGTTTGACGTGGAAATTCCCACCTTTTCGCTCGATAGTCCGCATCAATCTGTGATCGTCCACTGAACAGGTGCGATACCTGAACAGCATATATATCCATGCTTGAGTTTCGTCCCTTATCGCTGGTGATCGGCTTTATGCTGATCGCGCTTGGCGCATCCATGACCATTCCCGCGCTGTTTGATTTTGCCGCCGGCAATAAAGACTGGCAGGGATTTCTGCTGTCTGCTGCATTAACGCTGTTTACCGGATTTGCGCTTACTCTTGCAGGCCGTGCGCCAGCGGGCCAGTCGCTTCCGGGGCTTAATCTGCGGCAGGCGTTTTTGCTGACATCGCTGTCCTGGATCGTAACTTCTGTATTTGCCGCTTTGCCATTCATGTTTGTCAAAGTTGACCTTACCATTCCTGACGCCATATTCGAGGCTGTGTCCGGTTTTACCACCACCGGGTCAACGGTCATTGTGGGCCTTGACACGACCTCCCCCGGAACCCTTTTGTGGCGGGGTCTCCTGCAATGGGCGGGTGGCGTGGGTATTGTCGTAACCGCCATTGCCGTGATGCCAATGCTGC
Organism: Pseudomonadota bacterium; assembly: GCA_049325255.1. GTDB lineage: Bacteria > Pseudomonadota > Alphaproteobacteria > UBA11222 > UBA11222 > UBA11222. Next base: position 2,550 of record JBMOMW010000056.1, read on the forward strand.
AGGTTGGCGGCATGCAACTATTCCATATGGAATCATCCGATAAATCGGAAGAGAAAATTTTGCCCCGCATGACCCAGGTCGCGCGGACCACCGGGGTGATCTATCTTGGCCTCTCGCTCGCCTGCGCTTTGTCTTACTGGGGGGGGGGCATGAGCGCGTTTGACGCCATTGTACATATGATGGCGACGGTCTCGACCGGCGGTTTCAGCACCTCGGATAAATCCTTCATGCTTTGGGACAGCGTAACGCTGGACTTGGCGGCAATCCTGTTCATGTTTCTTGGCGCCCTTCCCATCATGCTGTTCTGGCCTGCCGTGCGCGGCAAACCGATGGTTCTGTTTGGCAACTCTCAGGTCCGGGCCTATTTCATGATCACCGCCGCCGCCATTGCGATCATGACTGTATTTCAATGGGCCGACGGTCTTCATGGCGGATGGCAATCGTTGCGCTATGCAGCGTTCAGTACGGTCTCCATGATCACCAGTACCGGTTTCATGAATACAGACTATGGCTTATGGGGGCCATTCGCTACCATGATGTTCATTTGTGTCATGCTGCTGGGCGGCTGTTCCGGCTCGACGGCTGGAGGATTGAAAATATTCCGTGTGCAAATTCTGTATCTGGCGATGGTCAGACAGACCAGACGGGTGCTCTACCCCGACGGCGTATTCACAGCGCATTATAATAGCCGGTCGCTTCCTGACGCGACTATCAGCTCGGTGACCGGTTTTCTGTTTCTTTATCTGCTCACATTTGCCGGTTCCGGGTTAATTCTTGCTGTGCTAGGCCTTGACATGACCACTGCATTTTCAGCCGCCGCCGCGACGCTGGGCAATTCTGGTCCGGGCATGGGTCCGATAGTCGGTCCGGCGGGAAATTTCTCTACCCTAAGCCCGCCACAAATCTGGGTGCTGACCATTACCATGCTGCTGGGCCGGCTGGAACTGCTGACGGTCTATGTATTGTTCCTGCCCCGGTTCTGGCGGCGGTAATTTAATGGGCTTGCCAGCAGGCCGCTGTTTCGTATCTGATAGGCTGAAGAAATAAGCATAACGGGATGGGAGGCGCAGATGCGGTTGGCGGACAAGTCAGTATTGATCACCGGCGCGGCTTCCGGAATTGGCTGGGCCATGGCGCAGGCGATGGCCCGGGAAGGGGCGCATGTCGCCATTGCCGATATTGATCGCGAAAAAGTCAAAGCGCGCGTTGCCGAACTGGGCGGCGCAGCGTTTGGCGTTACGGCGGATGTGGGCGATCTGGGCGAAATTGACCGCATGGTGTCAAGCGTGGTTGCGCATTTCGGACAGCTTGACGTGATGGTCAATAATGCCGGCGTCACACGGCGCTGCGCCTTCATGGATATTGATGAGGCGTTGTGGGACCAGGTGCACCGGGTCAACGCCAAGGGGGTGTTCTTCTGCCTGCAACGCGCGGCAAAGGAAATGATCCCCCGCCGGCAAGGGGTGATTATCAATACGGCCTCCATCGCCGGGCGCGGCTATCCCGGCACGTCAAACGCCGCCTATGCGGCCAGCAAGGGCGCTGTCATCACCCTGACCATGCTGGCGGCGCGCGCCCTGGGCCGGTATAATATTACCGTCAACTCGATCTGTCCCGGTGTGACCCGCACGGAACTGGCCCAGACGATTATGGAACTGCAATCGGAAAAGGAAGGCCGTTCACTTGCGGATATCGAAGCCCAGGCCGTCCAGGGCATTCCCATCGGGCGCATGAACGAGGCCTATGATATTGCCGAAATGGCGGTGTTTCTGGCATCGCCCGCAGCGCGCAACATTACCGGCCAGTCCATTAATGTGGATGGCGGTTTGATCATGATGTGAAGCGGCAAAATAGCCGTATTTTTCTAACAGGGAGGAAGCTCTGATGGCGCCGAAACTTATGCTGGAGGGGATCAAGGTCCTGGATTTCACCCATGTGCTGGCGGGGCCGACCTGCACCAGGCTGATGGCGGAACTGGGGGCGGAGGTGATCAAGGTGGAATCGCTCGCCGGTGATATGGTGCGCACCATGCCCGCGCTAAAGGATGGCCGCAGCGGCTATTACATTCAGCAGAACCGGGGCAAGAAATCGCTCTGCCTGGATTTGCGCAGCCCCAGGGCGCAGGACATTATCCATCGCCTTGTGCCGCAGATGGATGTGGTGGTGGAAAATTTCACCCCCGGCGTCATGAAGCGCATGAACATTGACTGGCAGCGGCTGAGCAAACTCAATCCCAATCTGATCATGTGTTCAATTTCCGCCTTCGGACAAAGCGGGCCATTAAGCAGCCTGCCGGGGTTTGATTATATCGCCCAGGCCTATGCGGGCGTTATTGACATGATCGGCGAACCGGGCGGTTCGCCCTATTTCGCGGGGCTGGGGCTGGGCGACGTGTCCACCGGCGCACATGCGTTTGGCGCCGTCAGTGCGGCGCTATTTCACCGCGCGCGTGGCGGGCCGGGGCAATATCTGGATATTGCATTGCTGGACTGCCTGTTTCATTGCCATGAAATCAATGTGCAGGGCTATGATGGCAGCGGCGGCGCATTTGTGCCCAGCCGCACCGGCGCACATCACGGGGCGGTCGCCCCCATCGGCCTGTTCAAGGGAAAGGAACAATGGCTGGTGATCATCGCGCTGGGTCAGCAATGGATTAATCTTTGCCAGGTGATGGGCCGCGAAGACATGCTGAGCGATCCGCGTTTTGCCGACAATGCGGTGCGTACCCAGAACCGTCAACTGATCGTCGACGCTATCGAAAACTGGCTGCGCAGCACCCCCAGTGACGACGAAGCCGTGCGCATATTGCAGGAAAACCATGTGCCGGTGGCCCCGGTGTTAAGCGTGCCGCAGGCCATGGCGCATCCGCATCTGATCCAGCGTCAGACCGTCCGCACCGTGACGGATCGCGCCTTCGGGCCGGTCAAGGTGCCGGGCATGCCGCTGAAATTTTCCGCCTTTCCCGAAACACTTGACCTGCAGGCCGACTTTCTGGGCGAAAGCAACGCCCAGGTGCTGCGCGATTATCTCGGCATGACGGATGGCGATGTTGCCGCGCTGGTAAAGGAAGGCGTGCTGGGGTCCGAACCGGTGCGGGGATAGATCTGCGCAGCGCATGCTTCACTGCCGCAAGCGCCAGATCGCGGATGTGAAATAGGCCGTCATGATCACCAGCGCCAATCCGGTGGCGGGAACCAGCGGCGCCTTTACCACGCCCAGCCCGTCAATCAGCAGGCCCATGGCGAAACTGCCCAGCGGCGCGCCGCCCACATAGGCAAGCTGAAAAATCGACAGGATGCGCCCCCGGCTTTCCGGCGGGGCCGCACCCTGCACCAGGGTGCGGCTCATAATCATGGTGACGCCCCCGGCGGCGCCCCAGATTACAGCCAGCACACACATAAAAAGCAATGACGGCGCCAGCGATATCAAACCAATCACACCGCAGCTTACGCAACTGGCCAGCAGCATCGTACGCCCCTGACGGCGCACCGGATGCATGCGGCGCAGGACCAGCACCACCAGGGTTGTGCCAACCATAAAACTGATATTCAGCAGCGCCAGTTCCGCAGAACTGCCCCGATACACATCGCGCACCATCAGCGGAATCTGCACCAGAAATACGCCCGTGAATAATGTCCCGATACAGAACATAAACAGCAGTATGGGCCGGATGGTTGCATTGCGCATCGCTGCGCCAAAGCCTTCGGCAATATTGACCAGCGCCCCGCCCCCCGCTGGCAATTGTGGTTTGGCTACCGGTAATTTGCTGCTGAAAAATGCAGAGATAAATATTAGCGCGCCCTGCAACACCAGCAGTCCAAGCGCCCCGGCGGGATCGGAGGCGCCCGCACCCACCTGCCCCGCCAGCCAGCTTGCGCACCCGCCCAGCAGGAGACCGGCAATCTGACTGGCAAATTGCAGGCCCGTCATGGCGGTTATGGTATGCTGAATTTCCCCATCATCCACCAGGCTCAGCATTGCATCGCGCGCCGGCACGACAAACGCCCCGATAACGCCAATTGAAACGCTGATAAACACCAGTCCCCAATAGCTGAGATAGCCAAGCCCGATACCGCCCGCCAGTGAAAGCGGCAGTAACGCCATGACCACCTGCAAAATAATCAGATAGGTGCGCAGCTCGCGCCGGTCGGCGACGACGCCGCCCAATAAAATAATCGTCAGCATGGGCAGCATGGTCAGCATCTGCGAAAGCCCCACCAGCCACGGACTGGCGTGCAGCACCTGCGTCATCAGCCAAATGAACACCACATTCTGCACTCCGATGGCGCAGAAATACGGGCACATGCCCGCCAGATACCAGAACCGCGCAGAAACGGGGGGCTTCAGGGAAGGCGTACCGGCGGGGTTTTGTGGGGCAGTTGTGCTATCTGGCCGCATGGCTGTGATTGGGTCACTTTATTATTGTGGAATTTGCCTCAGTTTCGCCCCATATGCAGGTTGGAATGTGCAGGCCCTACTCATAAAAACGCAAAGGACGATATCCATGAAGCTCCGGCAATTGACTATAGCGGCAGGGCTTGCTTTCGTCATGCTGCTTGGCCCGTCCCTGGCATATGCCGAAACCGCCGCAAGTGTCAAAGACATACCCCTTGATGATGCCGGTTTGCGGTCATTGGACCAGAAACATTTGCGTCTGGCGCGCAAGGCCGGGACGGTGTGTGTGCATCTGTCGCCCGGCGGCGTGGTGCGCAATGGTTCCGCACCCATAGCCCTGGATGGCTGTAATATCAGCCAGCTTGATCATCTGGTCGCAGAACAAAAAGATCCTGCATTATCGGCCTATCACCTGGCAATCCGGCCGGGCGAACGTTATGACCAGAACCGTTCGGCGCTGTATTGGCGCACGGTCCGCACCCAGTTGCTGGCAGACCATCCGGAATTAACCATGCCAGCCAATAAATAGACTGGACGTTAGGGGAAATGGGTATTATACGCCGGACTCTGTAACTGATGGTGCTGTGGTGAATATGATTTTTCTGTCCTCACGACGAAGAACGCTCATCGCGCTCGAAACCCGGGCGCGACGTTAGGCGCGCGCCACACCCTCCCCCGTCCATCTGCCAATGGACATTCAAAGCGGAAGGCGCGGTAGCGCGCTGAAGTGTTTTCATACACCTTCGCCGGGGAGTTTTATCATGATCGATTATTGCTGCGAGCGGCCCGTGGATGCGGGCCAGATTGAACATTTGCTGGACAGGGCCTTTGGGCCCGGGCGCTTTGCCAAGACCGCGTACCGGCTGCGTGAAGGGACGGATTTCATTCCCGAACTGTCGCTGGTGGCCTGGGAAGATGGCGTCATGCGCGGCGCGCTGCGCTACTGGCCGGTCGAAATTGGTAATTTGCGCACGCCTGCCCTGTTGCTGGGCCCGCTTGCCGTGGACCCCGATCAGCGGGGCCGGGGCATTGCCCTGCGCCTGATGGAACTGTCGCTGGCGAAAGCAGCCGGGATAGGCCACAGGATTGTCGTTCTGGTGGGCGATGAACCCTATTACGCGCGCGTTGGATTTTCTGCGGCAGCCACGCGCGGCTTGCGCATGCCAGGCCCTGTTGACCCCGCCCGGCTGCTTGCCTTTGAGCTGGTTCCTGGCGCACTGGACGGCGTATCCGGCTTGATCCATAAGGCCAGTGTAGCGGGTGCAGGCGCGCAGTCCGCCCAGATGGCAAGGCTTGCCGCAGGAAGTTGAGGGCAGGCGTTGCGGCTGAACCGCGGCTTATATTCCGTGTCCGGAGCGTTTATCCAGTTTCGCATGCAAAATCTGATGCGTCGTGCATTCTTCCGATATCGAGCATTCACCACAGGCGAAATGCTTGGCCTTGCGCACATTGGTGAACGAAACATGGGCGCCCGTGACAATAACGCCCTGATCTTTTATTTTTTGCAATGTGCGCGAGAAAGTTTCCAGCTCCATGCGCAACCGCGACGCGATAAGCGTCTTGGTGTAGGGCAGTTCGAACCCATGCGGATCAAAATTATACAGTACACATATCTTTTGCAGATAACAGGCCACGATCTGCGCCGCAGACATGGTGGTCAGGTGCTCTGCCTCCATTTCGGCGCCGCGCAGCCGGTCCGACAGGTCCATCATCAGATGCGCGGCTAAATTGCCAAGATCCTTCAGATGTTCGCGCAGCCATGTGATGGGGATTTCCAGCATGGACACGTCGTCCACGGCGCGCGCATTTGAGAGATGAATATTCTGACCCGAGACAATTTCGTCTGCGTTGACGCCATCCCCGGCAATCAGAATATTGCTCGTCACCTCATGTCCGTCCGGCGTTTCGCGGAAGATCTGCACACTGCCCCGGCAGATCACGTAAAAATGCGTGATGGCGTCGCCATGCATGAAAAGAAATCTGCCGCGCCTGCATTGGCCGATCCGGCTGTTGCGAATCAGGAGCGCGCCTTCTTCCTTGCTCAGATTTGAAAAAAGCGGAAGCGCCTTGAGCGTTTCGACAGCGACGGTCATGTGCAACCTCAATAAAGGCGCGTCTATTAAATAAAAAGCCTGTTGATTCTAGGTGTTATTAATAAAACGGTCAATGTGCAAATATATTGCACAGGCCCGTGCACCTGTATCATTTTATGCAGGCGTTGCGGGAAAAACGGCGCCGGGATTGGTTAATTCACAGCACAACCCCCGGCCTGCCCGATCCCGAAGATCAAACAGACCGGAATGTGCGGGAAAGCTTGTGTTAATTCAGCACAAAGCCTTCATAATTATGGGCCGCGACTTCGTCGCATTTGGCCTTATAGGCCGGGGCGCCACCCGCATAGAGCAGGAAGGTGCGCTTCTTCTCCGGCATATTGATGTTGACACCCATGAACCAGCTATCGGTCTTGGTGAAAAGCGAATTCTGCGCGGACTCGGCCACATGCTCCGTCCATTCATTTTCGGCTTTTACTGTTGGCTCGATGCGCGTCAGTTTTTTGTCGCGCATATATTTCATCAGGTCTGACACCCATTCCACATTCTGTTCGATGCAGCGCGGGATATTGCAGAAAGTCGCGCCATTATGCGGGCCGACCAGGGTCAGGAAGTTGGGGAAATCATGACCGCCAATCCCCAGATAGGTGACCGGGCCATCTGCCCATTTGTCCTTGAGCTTCTTGCCGCCCACACCCGTGATATCAATCCGGGTAAATGAGCCGGTGACGGCGTCAAAGCCGGTGGCGTAAATCAGAATATCCAGCTCATGCTCCTTGTCGCTGGTCTTGACGCCTTTTTCGGTGATGGTCTCGATTGGCGTTTCGCGCAGATCAACCAGCGTCACATTGTCCTGATTGTAAACCTCGTAATAATTGGTATCCATGGGAACGCGGCGCATGCCAAAGCCATGATTTTTCGGAATCAGCTTTTCGGCAAGCACGGGATCCTTGACCCGGCCGCGAATTTTCTTCGCCATGAATTCGGTAAGCAGCGCATTGGCCCTGGGGTCGATCATGGTGTCAACATAATTACCCAGCCATTTTTCAAATCCGGGCCTGTTGTACAGATATTCGAAAAACGCCTCGCGTTCCTCGTCGGACACTTCAAAAACCGACTTCATGACGAAATTATGCATGAAGCCTGCGGTGGATTCCCTGCATTTTTTGAATATTTCCGGATAGTTCTCCTTGATATGGGCCATCTCATCATCCGTGATCGGAGCATTGCGCAACGGCGCGCAAAATTCCGGCGCAAGCTGGAACACGGTAAGATGCCCGGCAACCTTGGCGGCTTCCTGAATCAGCTGCACGCCGGTCGCGCCCGTGCCGATAACGCCGACACGCTTGCCTTTCATGCCGATATCCTTGCCGCCAAAGCCTTTTTCATCTTTTGGCCAGCGCGAGGTGTGGAACGAAACGCCCTTGAATTTATCAACACCCGGAATTCTCGGCATCTGGGTTGCCGACAGCACGCCAACGGCGGTGATCAGGAACCGGGCGCGGGCGCGTTCGCCTTTTTCGGTTTCAATCTCCCATTCGTTGGCCTTCTCGTCATAGGTCGCCTTGCTGACGCGCGCGTTGAAGGTGATGTCCTTGCGCAGATCAAATTTCCTCGCGACAAGGTCCAGATATTCCATCGTGTCCGGCTGCGCCGAGAAATGCTCCTTCCAGTTCCATTCCTGCAACAGTTCCTTCGACCAGGAATAGCCATAGGTATAGCTTTCGGAATCGAAGCGGCATCCCGGATAACGGTTCCAGTACCAGGTGCCGCCGACATCGCTGCCGTGCTCGAACACCCGCACATTCATTCCCAGTTCCCGCAGGCGGTAAAGCTGATACATGCCGGCAATGCCGGCCCCGATGATAATAGCGTCATATTGTGGTGTTGTGGACATGGTCTTCCCTCATCTTCCCTGGCTAATTTTATGATTAGATCAGTATCTATCAGGATTGCAGCGCCCTTTTCAACTGCGATAGATTAATCCAGCCTTTTCAATCAGATAAAACAAGCTTGCCCCATATGGTTTGATCTGGATCAAGCTGGATGTGACAAAATCAGCCTGCTCCGGTCATATTAACCGGCGAATCTTCTGCGCTGTAGTGTTTATGCATGGATGGTGTATTAATCAGGGCGTTTTCCGTCAAGAGCGAGTCGCTGACTTCTGCTGCGTCATTGCCACACAGCGCACGCGCCTCGCAATGACAATGGAGGGGACGTGCGAATGCAGGTTGAACAGAATGTCGAATATCAAAATTGTCGTGGTGGGCGCAGCGGGCCGCATGGGGCGCACGCTGATATGTCAGGTGTCGCAAACCCCGGGCTGTGAAATTTCCGGGGCGACTGAGCCAGCGGGATCGCAATTTCTGGGCCGCGATGCGGGCGCGCTTGCGGGCATTGATCCGCTGGGTGTCGCGATTACCGATGATCCGCTGGAGCTGATCGCCAAAGCCAATGCGGTGCTGGATTTTACATCACCCGCCGCCGCCGTTGAACATGCCGCGCTGTGCGCGCAGGCCCGCATCGTGCATGTGATCGGCACGACCGGATTTGAGGCGGAACACGAAGCCGCCATTGCCGCCGCCGCACGCCACGCCACCATCATCAAGGCGGGCAATATGTCGCTCGGCGTCAATCTGCTGGCGCAACTGACCAAGCAGGTGGCGAAACTGCTGGATACGGCCTTCGATATTGAAATTCTGGAAATGCACCATCGCCACAAGGTGGATGCGCCATCGGGCACCGCATTGCTGCTGGGCGCGGCGGCAGCCGAGGGACGCGGCGTAAAACTGTCCGATGTCGCCGCGCGCGGGCGCGACGGCATAACCGGCGCGCGCAAGACAGGCGATATCGGTTTTGCGGTATTGCGCGGCGGCGGCGTGGTTGGCGAACATAGCGTACTGTTCGCCGCAGATGATGAAATCATCGAACTGCGGCACCACGCATCGGACCGTTCGATCTTTGCGCGCGGCGCGGTTGCCGCCGCAAAATGGGGCCAGGGCAAGCGGCCCGGACTTTATTCCATGGCCGATGTGCTGGGTTTTGCCGGATAAATCGCAAGGTGCGGCGCGCCCGCTGCGGCGCATTTCGCCACAGATTTCATGACATTGTCTGCGGTAATGCCGACGCCAACCGGGCAGCCTGCAAGCCGCAACGCGCGCGCGGTCCAGACATTGCAGGTTCTGAATAGATGGAAGTTTTCGCTGCCCGCAAAAAACCGGCTGTCGCCATACAGGCCCTGCCCCATGCGTTTGACGTTGCCATCTGCATCGCGTTCATAGGCGTCTGAAATATATCGCATGATCTGCGCCATGGCGGGTGCATCCAGCCGTAAGCCGATCACCTCGCTATTGGGAAATTTCGCCGTGACCTGCCCGTTAAAGCCCACAAGATGCAGCACACTGGAACCAGGCCAGAGCGCCGCGCCCAGGGCCTGCAATAGGCTTGGGTCACGGGTCTGGTAAAATTCCCGCTGGCCCCAGCCAACTTCCAGATATTCCCCCGGTGGCGCCTGGCGGTGTTCGGGCCATAGCCCATCTGGAATATCACCGCGCCGGATTACAAGACCCGTATGCCAGCCATGATGAACCACATAAAGCGTGGCGGCATGCAGGGGCGCTGTCATGAGAATCTGGGGCAGCAAGAGTGTGATCGCAAAAAAGCGCAGGAAAAGGGGAGATGTTTTTGTCATGCCCTTGCTTTGCCACACCCATCTAGCTTTGCCACACCCATATTGTCATTGCCCGGCTTGTCCGGGTAATCGTCCTCGGGCCGGTCAGGGCCGGTTCCGGGGGCCACGCACGAATGCCTCCCACGAATGCCTCCATTGTATCTGGATTGTCCGAATAAATCGGGCAATGACAATGTGGGGGTGGACAATGACAATGTGGGGGTGGATAGGTATCAAACTGATCCCAAAACGCCCAACAGATAACACCAAATCCGACCGTAATGACGCAAGTCGATTTATGTTGAACTTATTGCTGAGTGGTGGCTCAATAAGGCAAAGAAATTAACAGGGGAGAGACAGGGCATGGCGGTTAGCGAAAAATCGGCGCGGGTGGGTGACGCGACGCTGAAATATCTGGAGGGGGGCAGCGGTGCGCCGTTGCTGGTGCTGCATGGGGAACTGGGCTTTCCCGGCTGGACCGACGCCTATGAGCAATTATCGAAAACCCGCAAACTGATCATCCCATTTCATCCGGGTTTTGGCGTGGGTGATCGTATTGACTGGATCATGAACATGCGCGATCAGGCGTGTTTTTATTCGCGCTTTCTACAGGAACAGTCGCTAAACCCTATCGACGTGTTGGGCTTTTCGATAGGCGGCTGGATCGCTGCGGAAATGGCGGTGAATAATGCGGCGCAGTTCAAACATATGGCGCTGGTGGCGCCGTTTGGCGTGCGCCCGCCATCAGGTGAAATCCGCGATCTGTTTGCGACACCGACGCAGAACTATATCGACGCCAGCATGTTTGATCCCGTCGGGGCGCCGGAGCTTTCCAAACTGTATGGCGAACCGGGCGCGAAGCAATATGAAATGTGGGAAGACGCCCGTGCCGAATCGGCACGTCTGGCCTGGGCGCCCTATATGTTCAATCCCAGCCTGCCGCATCTGTTACAAGGCGTAAAAGGCCTGCCGACACTTATTCTGTGGGGCAAGGATGACAAGATCATCCCGCCCAGCGCCGCCGATGTGTACGCGACCGCGATTGCGGGCGCAAAGGTGGAACTGTTCGACAAATGCGGCCACATGCCGGAAATCGAAAAGAAAGACCAGTTTCTTGCCAAGCTAACCGCGTTTCTCGCGCAATAGCCAGATAGGGAGACCATCATGCATATCGGAACTTTTACAGAGCGTCCTTACGCCAGCCTTGCCGAAAACGAAGTTTATCGTAACGCCAGTTTCTTTGGCGTATCCAACAAACATTTCGATCCAAAGGTGGGCGCGGATCTGTATCATCGCTATCTGGATCAGAATGTGGCGGCGGAAGATCTGGGCTTTGACGTGATCATGCTGAACGAGCATCACGCCAATCCGTTCACCATGGGCGCGGTGATGGATGTCGAAGCAGCCATTCTGGCGGCGCGCACCAAGCGGGTAAAGATTGCGCTGATGGGCAATCCGCTGCCGATCACAGACCCGCTGCGCCTCGCCGAAGAACTGGCGACCATCGACATGATTTCGCGCGGGCGTCTGGTTGCAGGCTGGGTGCGCGGCGCGGGCTCCGAACAGATCGCCAATAATGTCAACCCCGCCTATAATCGCGAGCGTTTCAACGAAGCGCATGATTTCATTCAGCAGGCCTGGACGCGGCCCGGGCCTTGGCGTTATGAGGGCAAGCATTATCATTACCGGCATGTCAATCCGTGGCAAAAGCCCTATCAGCAACCGGTTCCGGAATGCTGGATCCCCGGCCTGGTCAGCCCGGAAACCGTGATCTGGTGCGCGCAACACCGCTATCCTTATCTGGCGCTGGCAACGTTTCTGGAGCCGACCATGGAAATGTGGGACATGTATGCCGACGAGGCGGAACGCCAGGGCTATCAGGCCGGGCCGGAAAATTTTGGCTATCTGCAAAAAATCGTGGTCGCCGAAACCGAAGAAAAAGCCCAGGAACTGGGGCATGCCTGGCTCTATGGCGGCGGCCAGCCGGCCTTTGCGCGCCCGGAATGGATGTTCCCGTCCGGCTATAACAGCAAGGCGGCGACGGCGCGCCTGGCCAAGGCCTTCACCAATCCCGAAACCGGCGATGTGGCGCTGGCCGCTGCGACCTATAGCGAAAATATCGATGTCGAGGCAGCCAGGCGCGCCACCCTGGCAACCTATCAGGGCTTCCAGGACAGCAACCAGTTTATCATCGGCACCCCGAAATCCGTGCTGCCCAAACTGCGTCATGTCATGGAAACGATCCGCCCCGGCATTTTCATCTGCTGGCACATCGAAGGCGGCGCGGTCAGTCAGGAAGACGCCATGACCAGCCTGCGGCTGCTTGGCACGCAGGTGCTGCCCGAAATGCGTAAATACGCCAAGGAACTGGGCCTTACCAGCCCCGACGAAGTAAAACCCGGCTCGCGCCCGCTGCCCGCCAGCGGCAAGCGCCTGCCGGTCGTTGGCAAGGTTAGCCGCGCAGCGGAATAGAGGAGTTTAGCCGGCGCGGGCCATGGACCGCCCCCTATTCCGCGTCGCGTAACATCTCCGCAAGCTGAATTTTATTCTTCACCCCAAGCTTGCGATAGATGATGGTGAGGTAATAGCGTATGGTTGCCGGTGATAAATCCATCAGCCGGGCGATTGCCTTGAAACTTAATCCGCCCACGGAATAATTGGCAACCTTCGTCTGTTGCTCGCTCACCTGATCGGCCAAAAGCTTGCTGCGCCCCTGAATTAGCGGCATGTGCTGGCGCAGGGCAATTTTTGGCGGCAATATGATGGCGTCATGGTACAGAACAAGCAGCAGGCCGCTGAACTGCGCGATAAATTCTGCTGCGGCGGGAGCTTCCATGTTTCGCATTACTGATTTTAATTTTTGTGAAACACACGCGTAATCTTTCTCTGTCATTTTTCAGCCCCGGACTATTTGATTCGAAATAGCCTGGTTAATTCTAACAAGCGCATCTGCCAGTATCGCATTTTACTTATTTCCCGCAACTATGTGCGCTGCGTCACTGTTTATTGGAGCGCTGCATGGTTAACTGATCTTCACCACGACACGAATATCAACCAATTCCGGGGGAAATGAAAATGAAAACCATTCTGCAACAGACGATCATAATCGGCGCAGTATTGTTTGGCGCAAACGCGCAGGCGGCGGGTTTCGCCACCACCGTTGCGGATCCCAGGGCCGCTATCTGCTCCGGCGTGAATGGCAGCGGGCAAAGCGCACAGGCCGAGAGAAAAACCTGTGGCGCGGGGGGCAATGCCATATCCCAGCCTACGCTGCGCGGGACGGCTTCCTGACCGGAGATCGCCGACGCTGCCGGCATTGACGTCTGATGTCAGCCCGAAGTGATATAGGCCTTCAGCGCCTCGGCTTCGGCGATCTGTTCTGCGAGGCGGCTTTTCACCACGTCGCCAATGGAGACGATGCCCAGCAGCTTGCGGTTTTCCACCACCGGCAGATGCCGGAAACGGCCACGGGTCATGCGTTCCATCACCGAATGCAGCGTGTCGCCGGGAGTGCAGGTTTCAATGTCCCGGGTCATCAGGTCGCGCACCCGGCAGTGCAGCACCGCGCCTGCTTCGCGCGCCAGGCCATGCAGCAGATCGCGTTCGGAAAGGATGCCGAGAATTTCGCCGTTCCCGGCCCGCACCAGCACCGAACCGATGCCGCGTTTTGAGAGTGTCCTCGCCGCTGATAGGGCCGAATCCTCCGGCCCGACGGAAATGACCTCACCCCCCTTGTCCCTCAAGATGTCGGCTACAAACATGTGCGCCTCCTGTCATTGTGGTCAGGTTTATCAGGCCGTTTACACTGGCCCAACGCTACGATCATGCGCCTGTTTGCGCAGTCTGACAAGGGGTGGAAATAGGACTGAACCGGACGATCTACAGCAGGTTCAGCCGGGAATGTTCGCGCGCCAGAAAGGCCCCGGACCAGGTGGTGCGCACTTCCGCCTCCAGCTCATCCAGAAAGCGGTCTTCATGTTCGGGATCATGGTGAAAGATCGCCAGGCTTTTGACATTGGCGGCCCTGCACAGGCGCACCCCTTCCTGCCAGGTGGAATGGCCCCAGCCGATCTTGCCCGGAAATTCCTTGTCCGTATAGGTGCTGTCGTAAATCACCAGATCGGCGCCTTCTATCAGCGCCAGAATGTTCTGGTCCGGCTTGCCAATCACATGCTCGGTGTCGGTAACATAGCACACCGATTTGCCGCGATGTTCAATGCGATATCCGGTCGCCCCGTCCGGGTGGTTCAGCAGGGCAGTTTTGATATTGATACGCGGGCTCAGCGCAAAACTTTCACCCGCCTTGAAATCCGTATAGTTGACTTTGGCGTTCATGACCTCAAGCGGCACCGGGAAAAACGGATGCGTCATCTGGCCGGAAAATACATTGCGGATAGTGAGATCGCTGCGCAGATGCCCGGCCATGATTTCAAATTCATATTCGGGATGAAATGCAGGCGCGAAGAACGGAAACCCGCTGATATGATCCCAGTGCGTGTGCGACATCAGAATAGTAGCGCGTTTGATGTTTTTTTTCAGCAGCCAGTGACCCAGATTACGCATGCCGGTGCCGGCGTCGAAAATAATCCGTTCGCCGCCGCAGGAAATTTCCAGGCAGCTTGTATTGCCGCCATATTGAATATGGTTGGCGCCGGGGCACGCAATGCTGCCGCGAACCCCCCAGAATTTTACCTTAAACGCCATGTCATAATCCCTGCCTGTTGTCCGCCAAAAAGACCCGCGTCACGAAGACGACGGCCGATGGCATAACCACGCCAACCCGCCACGCCGGAGCCACGCTAGGTAAAAACAGCTTATAATCAAACACTTAACTAAAGGCGCGCTGATAGTGTGCCGCGATTCGGCGATGTAATATCAATAATTAATATCTGTTTAACAATCGCTTAACAATTTATTCCGGTTTCGGCTATAGGGGCCAGTTATATTTGGATTCAACCAGCATATTTGTGACGGGCGTCACAATTTGTCCCGGAATGGACCCGTAAAACATCTTGCCCTATTGCGTGTGCGTGCCATTGTAGGGTGGCGATGATTTAACGGTTTGCGATATAATGATTTATGCGTACGGGAATAACCAGATATGACTGAAATCCAGATATGACCGAAATTAAGGGGGTGCGCGGGCGGATTTATCCGGTGATCCTGTCCGGGGGGTCGGGCAGCCGCCTGTGGCCTGTGTCGCGCAGTCAGCATCCCAAGCAGCTTCAGCCGTTGATATCGGGCCATACCATGATACAGGAAACCGCCCTGCGGTTTGGCGACGCCAGCCGCTTTCCCGGCCCCGTAATCATTTGCAATCACGAACACCGCTTTATTATCGCCGAGCAATTGCGTGAAGCCGGAATTCCCCCCAGCCTGCAAATTCTGGAACCTGTGGGGCGCAACACGGCGCCTGCTGCGGCCGTGGCGGCCTTATGCCTGCAGGCGCGCGATGCGGAGGCCATTTTGCTGCTGATGCCCGCTGATCATGCGATTGCGGATCTGGATGCGTTTACCAAGGCCATTGAAACGGGCGCCGTGGCGGCGCGGGCAGGCCATCTCGTCACATTCGGAATAAAACCGGATAAACCCGAAACCGGTTTTGGTTATCTGAAACAGGGGCCAAAAATTTCTGGTTTTGAGGACGCGATAGCGCCGCACAAGGTTGATCGCTTTGTGGAAAAACCGGATCTGGCGACGGCAGAAGATTATCTGAAGTCCGGGGAATATTTCTGGAACAGCGGCATCTTCATGTTCAAGGCTGGCCTGTTTCTGGAGACGCTGGGCCGTTTGCGCCCCGCCATGCTGGAGGCCTGCCGCGCAGCGGTCACCAGAGGCAAGCATGATCTGGATTTTTTCCGGCTGGATGCGGGCGCATTCAGTGCATGTGAATCCGATTCCATCGATTATGCGGTTATGGAACATGCCGACAATGTGGCTATGGTTCCCGTGGATATGGGGTGGAGCGATGTGGGGTCGTGGGCGTCATTGTGGGAAATCGGTGAAAAGGACGCCCACAATAATCTGCTGCAGGGTGATGTCATCGCCAGCGGTTCGCGCGACAGTTATATTCGCTCCGAAAGCCGGCTGGTCACCGCCATTGGCGTGGAAAATCTGGTGATCATCGAAACCACGGATGCGGTGCTGGTGGCGCCGCGTGACCAGACCCAACTGGTCAAGGAAATGGTGGACGAACTTAAATTGCGCAACCGCGATGAACATGCCACCCATCGCCGGGTATACCGGCCCTGGGGTTTTTATGAAGGTATTGGCGAAGGCGACCGGCATCAGGTCAAACATCTGATGGTGAAACCGGGCGGAAAACTTTCCCTGCAAATGCACCACCACCGCGCCGAACATTGGGTCGTGGTCAGCGGCACGGCGCGTGTAACCCGCGACGATGAAATTGTTCTGCTGGCGGAAAACGAATCCATCTATCTGCCGCTGGGCTGCCGCCATCGCCTGGAAAATCCCGGCAAGCTGCCGCTTAGCGTTATCGAGGTGCAGTCAGGCGGCTATCTTGGCGAAGACGATATCGTACGCTTCGAAGATGTCTATCAGCGCGAAGACAAAGCCGCCGAGTAAGCGGTTTTGTCTCTGTGAAATCTACCGCAAGCTCGCGCAGAACCGCTGGATGCGCTCGCAGGCCGCGGTCAGCGCTTCGGTGGATGTCGCATAGGAAATCCGGAAATGCGGCGCCAGGCCAAAGGCCGATCCCTGCACAACCGCCACGCCTTCGGCCGCCAGCAATGCCGTGACAAAATCCTCGTCGGTTGCGATCACTTTCCCATCTGGGGTTTTCTTGCCGATACAGCCCGCACAGCTTGGATAAACATAAAACGCGCCTTCGGGTATCGGGCATTGAATGCCGGTTGCCTGATTGAGCATCGAGACCACGAGATCGCGGCGCTGCTGAAATATTTTCGCCCGCGCCGGAATAAAATCCTGCGTTCCATTCAGCGCTTCCACGGCGGCCCACTGGCTGATCGAAGACGGGTTGGAGGTGGATTGTGACATCACATTCGCCATCGCCTTTATCAGAATTTCCGGGCCACCCGCATAACCAATACGCCAGCCGGTCATGGAATAGGCCTTGGATACGCCGTTCATCGTCAGTGTACGGTCGTATAATTTTGGCTCTACCTGGGCGATGGTGGCGAACTTCATGCCGTCAAACAGCAGATGCTCATACATATCATCGGCCAGTGTCCACACATTGGGATGGCGCACCAGCACATCGGTCAGCGCCTTGATCTGCGCATGGCTATAGGCCGCACCCGATGGGTTGCTGGGTGAATTGAAAATCAGCCATTTGGTCTTTGGCGTGATCGCTTTCTCCAGCGCTTCGGGCGTGACGCGAAAACCGGCCGCAATGCTGGTTTCCACAAATACCGGTGTGGCCCCCGCCATCAGCACAATGTCGGGATAGGACACCCAATAGGGTGCGGGAATAATCACCTCATCGCCGGGATTGAGTGTTGCAAACATGGCATTGAAAATGACCGGCTTGCCGCCCGGCGCGACCGAGATTTGCGAGGGTTTGTATTCAAGGCCGTTTTCGCGTTTGAACTTGGCGCAGATCGCCTGCTTCAGTTCGGGAATGCCATCCACGGTGGTGTATTTGGTTTCGCCGCGCTGAATGGCGGCAATCGCCGCCGCCTTGATATTGTCGGGCGTGTCGAAATCCGGTTCGCCCGCGCCCAGGCCAATAATGTCGCGCCCCTGCGCCGTCAATTCACGGGCAAGCTGGCTGACCGCCATGGTGGCCGAAGGCTTGATACGTGACAGCGAATGGGCAAGAAAGGACATGGGAAATATTCTCCACTATTGAGCAATTTTTTTGTTAAGTTTAACGCCAGACCAGTCCTCGGCCTGTCACCCCGGATTTATTCCGGGGTCCAGGAGCCACACGCAAAGGCCTGAGTTTGTTACCCTGGACCCCGCAACAAGTGCCCCCGGGACCGGCCTTGGCCGGCCCGAGGACAAGCTCGGTGACACCGGGGGTGTGGATTGTATCAATAACTAATTGAGTCACAACATCAAGTATAAAGCGGTGCGCAACCTGGCTATGCCGTGCGAGTGCCCTATAAAATCTTTTCGAACTGATTGCCCTGTGAGCGCCAGCGCAGCTCGCCGCTGGCAATAGAGAACCAGGCCCCATGCAGGCGCACGCGCCCTGCATCCACCGCCGCCTGCAAAAATGGAAAGCTGCGCAGATTTTGCAGCGAGTGCCCAATGGCGCCAAACTCCAGCGCCTGCTGCAATGTGGCTGCGTCTGCGTTGGGATTGTCCGCCAGGACTTTATTCCGGGTTTCGGATATCATATCCACCCAGGGGGCTATAAACTGGCCAACCGGCCGGGCGGACAGGCTGGCGGCAATGCCCCCGCACAGGCCATGGCCCATGATCACAATGTCCTTCACCTTCAGATGCTCAACGGCAAACTCTATCGCTGCCGATGTGCCATGATAGCCGCCATTTTGTTCATAAGGCGGCACCAGATTGGCCACATTGCGGACCACAAACAGCTCCCCCGGTCCGGCGCTGAAGATGGTCGCAGGGTCAACCCGGCTGTCGGCGCAGGCTATCATCATGACTTGCGGGGTTTGGCCCTGTGCCAGGCGGCGGTATAATGCGGCCTGTTCGGCCAGATGCGCATCCTTGAATTGGCGGTAGCCGTCCAGAAGCAGATCAGGGATCGTCATTTTGCTCATTAAGCCCTTAATGGTTGCAACAGGGGGGTGCCGTAACGGGGCGGGTATGCTATACGCTAGGTTGGCGCTCCCGCCTACCCCTGTAATTAAACTGTGAATATGAAAAATCCAGACAATTCCAGCCGGAACATCACCAGCAAAACGGACCGCGAATCCCGTCAGGCCGAGGCCTTGCGCGCCAATCTGCGCCGCCGTAAAGCTTTTGCTGGTAAAACGGTCCCCTTATCTGAGGCAGATAAGGAGCAAAAACCGGAGAAACCCAATGGATAGGCTGGTTATGCGCGGCGGCAGGCCGCTTTCGGGCAAAATCGCCATCAGCGGCGCCAAAAACGCCGCCCTGCCATTGATGACAGCCACGCTGCTGACCCCGGATCCGCTGACCCTGCGCAACATTCCCGATCTGGCCGATATTACCACCCTAAGCGAGGTTTTGAGCGAGCATGGCGCGGAGATCACCCTGCGCAAGCAGGACGGCGCGCGCATTTTGACCCTGAGCACGCCTGAAATCACCAGTTCCATCGCCCCTTATGATCTGGTGCGCAAAATGCGCGCCAGTATTCTGGTGCTGGGGCCGTTGCTGGCCCGCCATGGTCAGGCGCGGGTGTCGCTGCCGGGCGGTTGCGCCATTGGCACACGGCCCGTCGATCTGCACCTGAAGGGGCTGGAGGCCATGGGTGCGAAGATCGAACTGGATCAGGGCTATGTCAACGCCAAGGCGCCAAAGGGTCTGCAGGGCGCCAATTTCCGTTTTCCCATCGTGTCTGTGGGGGCGACCGAAAATCTGCTGATGGCGGCAGCCCTTGCAAACGGCGAAACCGTGCTGGAAAATGCGGCGCGTGAACCCGAAATCGGCGATCTGGCCCGCTGCCTTATCGCCATGGGCGCGAAGATAGAAGGGGCGGGAACGGAAACCATCCGCATCCGGGGCGTCGCCAGACTGCATGGCGCGGATCATATCGTGCTGCCGGACCGGATCGAGGCTGGCACCTATGCGCTGGCGGCGGCGGCAACGGGCGGCGATGTGCTGCTGACCCAGACCAGTCCGTATACGCTGGGCGCACTGCTGGAGCTGCTCGTCCTGGCAGGCGCGCAGATTGACAGCACCGAAGACACATTGCGCGTCCGGCGCGATCCGTCCCGCCGGTTGAAAGGCGTGGACGCCATGACCGCGCCCTTTCCGGGATTCGCCACCGATCTGCAGGCGCAGTTCATGGCCTGCATGATTACCGCTGACGGCGCATCGATGATCAGCGAAACCATTTTCGAAAACCGCTTCATGCATGTGCCGGAACTGATGCGCATGGGGGCCAATATCAATCTGCATGGCGGCACGGCATTGGTGCGCGGTGTGGATGTGTTACGTGGCGCGCCGGTGATGGCGACGGATTTGCGCGCCTCGGTCAGTCTGGTGATAGCCGGCCTGACAGCGCTGGATGAAACCACCGTCAATCGGGTATATCATCTGGATCGCGGCTATGAGCGGATTGAGGCCAAGCTCAGCGCCTGTGGCGCCGATATCAGCCGTATCCGGGACTAGATCATTGGAGCTGACGTGCAAAAACCGCTGAAACTGACCGCTTTGGACGTGGAAGATCTGGCGGTGATTTCCGCCTGTCTGCAGGATGCAATCGGGCGGGTTGCCGATACGGCCTATGAACCGAAACGGCGGCGCTTCGCCATTCTGTTCAACCGCTTCCGCTGGGAAAATGAAGCGGCGCCAAGTCTGGGTGGGGTGTTGGGCCTGCGCACACCGGAACGGGTGCGCTGTGCGGTGCATTTCGATGGGGTCACATCTGTGCGTCACCGCAACATAAATCAGGCCAATCCCGAACAGTTGCTGGACCTGCTGGCCATTCAGGCGCAGGAACAGCGCGACGGCACGGTGCGCATACAGCTATTATTCGCCGGGGGGCCTGAAATGCTGCTGGAAGCGGAATGCGTGGATGGCTATCTTGAAGACCTCAGCCAGCCATGGCCAGCATCCGGGCGGCCGGAACATTAAAGTATGCTCATTTTTGATGGAAACCTGACCCATTTTTCGTCATTGCGAGGCGCGGAACGCGCCGTGGCAATCCAGAGTCTCATAAGAAAGCCCGAGTTTGTGACTCTGGATCGCCACGCCGCTTTGCGGCTCGCGATGACGGCGTAGGGAAAATACTGATCGGACCATGCCATGCCAGTAAGGCTGAATAGCAGCGCCGCAGGCTTTGAGGATGCGTTTCTGGCGCTGCTTGGCGCCAAGCGTGAAACATCAGAAGACGTTAATCACACCGTCGCAGGCATTCTTGCGGATGTGGCTTTGCGGGGCGATGCGGCGTTGCTGGAATATACCGCGCGCTTTGACCGTCTGACGGCGCAGCCAGCGCAGCTTGCCTTTAGTGCGGCGGAAATTGACGCGGCCATTGCCGCCTGTGACCGTCCCACGCTCGATGCGCTGGAACTGGCGGCGGCGCGGATCGAGGCCTATCACCGCCGTCAACTGCCGCATGATGATCTGTACACGGATGATATCGGGGTGCGGCTTGGCCATCGCTGGACATCTCTGGGCGCGGTGGGCATGTATGTGCCCGGCGGCACCGCGTCCTATCCCAGCTCGGTGCTGATGAACGCCATCCCGGCCAGGGTGGCGGGCGTGGCCCGCCGCGTCATGGTCATGCCTACACCTGATGGTAAATTCAATCCGCTGACCCTGGCGGCGGCGCGTCTTGCGGGGGTGCATGAAATTTACCGCATCGGCGGCGCGCAGGCGGTGGCGGCACTGGCCTATGGCACCGCGAGCATCAAATCCGTCGATAAAATCACCGGTCCCGGCAACGCCTGGGTGGCGGCCGCCAAGCGCCAGATATTTGGCGCCGTTGGCATTGACATGGTTGCAGGGCCTTCGGAAATTCTGGTGGTGGCGGACGGGGCCAATGATCCGGCCTGGATCGCCGCCGACCTGCTGTCCCAGGCTGAACATGACGTCAGTGCGCAATCCATCCTGCTGACCGATGACGCCGCCTTTGCCGATGCGGTGGCGGCCGCGATCGCCGTGCATCTGCAAACCCTTCCGCGCGCCGCCATTGCCGCGCAAAGCTGGGATGCGAATGGCGCCATCATCCTTGTACAGAATATGGATGATGCGCCGCCCCTGATTGACCGCATCGCGCCCGAACATCTGCAATTGGCGGTGCATGATCCCGAAGCATTAATGGCGAAGGTGCGCAATGCCGGGGCGATCTTCCTGGGCCGTCACACGCCCGAAGCCATTGGCGATTATATTGCAGGGCCCAACCATGTGCTGCCCACGGCGCGCGCGGCGCGCTACGCCTCGGGCCTGTCAGTGCTCGATTTCATGAAACGCACCAC
The DNA here is from genome assembly GCA_049325255.1 of Pseudomonadota bacterium. Taxonomy (GTDB): domain Bacteria; phylum Pseudomonadota; class Alphaproteobacteria; order UBA11222; family UBA11222; genus UBA11222. Next base: position 24,728 of record JBMOMW010000056.1, read on the forward strand.
CATCATCGGTTGCACGGCTGAGGCGCTGGCGGCGCTGGCGCCTGCGGCCGCCACGCTTGCATCAAGCGAAGGACTGGAGGCGCATGGGCGTTCCATCTCCATCCGCCTCAATGCGCGCGGTCAAACATGAACGTGCAGGAACAGGCCGCGCCAACGCACAAGGTCATCGACATTGTGCTGGACGAAGCCAATATTGTGCGTCTCAACGCGGACATAGATCACGAACGCCGCGTGGCGATTTTTGATCTGCTCGAAGATAATTTTTTTGAGCCGGTGGGCAGCCCGCATGGCCCGTACCGCCTGCATCTGCTGATCGCCGATAACCGCCTGGTGTTTGATGTGCGGCGCGAAGACGATAGCGCGCTTGGCAAGGTGATGCTGGCGCTGTCGCCATTCCGGCGCATCGTGAAAGATTATTTCGCGATCTGTGACAGCTATTTTGACGCCATCAAGCATGCGCCGCCATCGCAGATCGAAGCCATCGATATGGGGCGGCGCGGCCTGCACAATGACGGGGCGGAACTGCTGCGCGAACGCCTCGCCGGCAAGATCGAGATTGATGACAATACGTCGCGGCGGCTGTTCACGCTGATCTGTGTACTGCATATCCGGGCCTGACGCACATGAACGGCGCGCCGCCCGATACAGCGCCCGGCCCGTTCGCACCCGCGCAGATGCCGTCGGCGGTGCTGTTTTCGTGCAACTTTAATTCCGTGCGCTCGCCCATGGCCGAAGCGCTGATGAAATATCTGTACGGCCATATCGTCTATGTGGATTCAGCGGGCGTGCGCGCACAGCCGCTCGATCCGTTCGTCGTCGAAGTGCTGGATGAAATCGGCATCGACATCGCCAAACACAAACCCAAGACTTTTGACGATCTGGAAGACACCTCGTTTGATCTGGTGATCACCCTGACGCCCGAGGCGCAGCACCGCGCGATGGAAATGACCCGCACCATGTCCGTCGATGTGGAATATTGGCCCACCCCCGACCCGACGGCGGCCACCGGCAGCCGCGACCAGATGCTCGACGCCTACCGCCAGGTCCGCGACCGCCTGATGGCCAAAATCAAGGACCGCTTCGGGCCGCTGGCCCCCGCGAAGGGGTGAGGGCACACCGTAAGAAGGGCGGCATTCGCTTTTATATCAACACGGTGCGGTAGCTTGGTATTGCGGTGGTTGTCGGCGGCGTGATACATGCTGTGCGCGTTCCGGATTTACCGGGAAAGGTGGCAATATAGTTAGCTTCAATTCGTGGCACCGCATACGGGCTTTGTCTAAAGGTTGGCGTGTTCATCAAGGCCGCGATCCTGAAAAGGAGTTGCGCCTCTTGCAGGGTCGTTTTCGTGCTGTACGCCGCCGCCACGACCGCGCGATAAAACTCCGTCACTTCTATCATTCCGCCAAAGTTCCGGTGCTGGTTGCCATAGGCCTATCAATCCTGATATCCGGACTAATGAGTTTAAGTCCGTTTCCTCCGATGGTTCTACTGAAACACATTGCTGCCTTTCCCAACTGCGATGCAGCCCGCGCACTTGGTTTAGCCCCTTCAAACAAGGGAGAGCCAGGGTATTGGCCCCAACACGATGAGGACAGGGACGGCAAGGCCTGCGAACTGTGGCGACACTGATCGCGGATTTTATGGCTGATGTGAAAGGAGCCACAAAATGAAAGAGCGTGTCCTGCATGTAAAAGTGGGCGAACCACTGGAGTCCAATATGGCCCGGGCTGTGCAAACCCTGGAAGCCTTGCAGCGCGGTAAGACGCCCGCACCCTATTTTGCCGTTGGATTTTCGGATATGGGCCAGCTTCTGGCTGTCTTCACCCCGCGCCGTTGGGGCCTGCTTGGCGCCCTGCGTGAGGACGGCCCGATGCGCATTGCCGAACTCGCCCGGCGTCTGAAACGTGATTACAAGAACGTCTATGGTGACGTGGAAAGGCTGATTGAATGGGGCGCTGTTGAGAAAGACGAAAAGGGCTGTGTGCACGCGCCTTATTCAGAGATCATCGTGGATGTGCGTCTGCCAGGGAGCCGGGTCGCCTGATTTTTCAAATCATAATAGGCCTTGTTTATCCCAAAAAAACTCCCCGATTTCCATTGCCCGGCAGGATTACCTTGATTTTTCCGCCGATTTTTGCTTTCTGCCAGTTCACATCCATTTGCATGGAGAAAGTTTGGGAGATGCATGGCTAAAGAAGAACTGATCGAGATGCCTGGCGCGGTGAGCGAACTGCTGCCCAACGCCACGTTCAAGGTTATACTGGAAAATGGGCACGAGATCATCGCCCACGCTGCGGGCAAGATGCGTAAAAACCGCATTCGCGTGCTGGCGGGGGATCAGGTGCTGGTGGAAATGACGCCCTATGATCTGACCAAGGGCCGCATCACCTACCGCTTCAAATAACGCACCGGCACAGGCGTCACGCATCCGATGCCGCAACATCCATATTTGGTACTTGCCAGCGCCTCACCGCGCCGCCGCGATCTGCTGGCGCAGATCGGCGTCATCCCTGATCTGACCGACGCCGCCGATCTGGATGAAACCCCGCAGCGGGGCGAATTGCCGCGCCGGCTTGTGGCGCGCCTGTCGCTCGCCAAGGCGCAACTGGTGCATGCGCGTCATCCGGGCTGCCTTGTTCTCGCCGCCGACACGGTGGTGGCCTGCGGGCGGCGCATCCTGCCCAAGGCCGAAACGGAACCTCAGGCGCGCCAATGCCTGGAACTGCTGTCGGGCCGCCAGCATCAGGTTCTCACCGGGATTTCCCTGATCGATGGCGAGGGTGTGTTGCGCCAGCGCGCCGTGGTGACGCGCGTGGCTTTCCGGCGGCTGCACAGCGATGAAATTGCACATTATCTGGCGCTCGGCGAATGGCGCGGCAAGGCGGGCGGTTACGCCATTCAGGGCTATGCGGATTGCTTTGTGCGCAGCCTGAACGGCGGCTACAGCAATGTGGTGGGCCTGCCTTTGCTGGAAACGGCGCACCTGCTGCGGGCCGCGAAATACCTGATTTAATACCGCGTATTTAATGATATCCTGGCTGGCCTAAGGATAATTGGAACATGGCGCATGGATGAAGTCCTGAACGAAGAAGTGCTGATCAATGCCGGTATCGGCGAAACCCGCATTGCGACCGTCGTCGATGGCCGGCTGGATCAGTTAATATTGGAACGCGCCCGATCAGCCGAACAGGGCCGTTCCGGGCATAGCCTGCTGGGCAATATTTATCTGGGCCGGGTGCAGCGTGTCTTGCCGGGCATGCAGGCGGCCTTTGTTGAGGTCGGCCTGAAACGCGCCGGTTTCCTCGGCGCGCGTGAGGCGCGCTGCCTGAGCGAACTGCCCAGCTTCAGGGAAGAAGCCTTGCCCCCCATCAGCCAATGCGTCACCGAAGGTCAGGCCCTGCTGGTGCAGGTGGTGAAAGACCCGATCCGCGACAAGGGCGCCCGCCTGTCTGCGAATGTCACTTTGCCGGGGCGCCTTCTGGTGCTGGTGCCCAATCAGGACGGCGTGGCCCTGTCGCGCCGCATTGAAGATGAAGCGGAGCGCGCCCGCCTGACGCAGATCTGTGAAGCCATGATCGCGCGCATGAAACAGATCAATGCCGATACGGCGGGCGCCAATTCCGGCAACAGGCCGATCAGGACTGGCGGCTATATTGTGCGCACGGCCGCCATCGGCGCGCATCTGAGCGAGCTGGAGGTGGACGCCACGCGCCTCAATGATCTGTGGCGCGACATTGAAAAAATCCGTCTGGCCGCGCAACCCGCCACCTGTGTCTATTACGATATTGATCCGGTTAAAAAGGCGCTGCGCGATTGTGTGGGTGTCAATACAAAACGTGTGCTGATCGATGACGCCGAAGCCTATGCGGTGGCGCGGCGCTATTGCGATGAAACCATGCCGGAAATGTTGCCCCGGCTGGAACGCTATCAGGGCCCCGGCGCGCTGTTTGACCTGTTCGGGGTGGAAGATGATTTGCGCACTGCGCTCGATCCTATTGTTCCTCTGCGATCCGGCGGGTATGTGGTGATCGAAACCACCGAGGCGCTGACGGCGATCGACATCAATTCCGGCAGCTACACCGAGGCGACGGGTCTGGAAGAAACCAGCGTGCGCACCAATCTGGAAGCGGCGGAAGAAATCTGCCGGCAACTGAAACTGCGTGGTATTGGCGGCGTCATCGTCATTGATTTCATTCATATGAGCAGCGCCGAAAATATCGCGCGCGTGCTAAATGTGCTGCATACGGGTCTGGCCAATGACCGCACCCCCACGCAGATTTCCGGCATGTCGGAATTTGGCCTGGTGGAAATGACCCGCAAGCGCATCCGTGAACCGCTTGCCCGTCTGCTGTCGGAAGATTGCGGCGCCTGCGGCGGCATCGGGCGCAATCGCTCCGTAGTGGCCATTGGCAATGAAATTCTGCGCCATATTGAACGCGAAAGCGCCGCCAAACCCGGCCGCCAGATCAGGGTCAGCGCCGCAGGCGACATTGCCGCCTGGCTGCGCGATAGCGAGGATGACCTGCTGGGCCGCCTGACCCGCCGCCTGGGGGTTTCCGTCACGATTGAGGCGCGCCCCGGTTTTCCACGCGAACGCCACGAAATATCGGTGGGCTAACCCCGCAACTGGACATTGCGGTCAAAGTTTCCTATAACCGCGCCGCCTGTCACTTTTCCTTCATGACGGATGCATGCCCAGGTAGCTCAGTTGGTAGAGCAGCGGACTGAAAATCCGCGTGTCGGTGGTTCGAATCCGCCCCTGGGCACCACCTCCTTCCCTGTCCGGCCCGGACAGGGCGTAGGGTGGCGGAGAGGGTGGGATTCGAACCCACGAGACAGTTTCCCGCCTACACGCTTTCCAAGCGTGCGCCATCGACCACTCGGCCACCTCTCCTCAGCGTTCATAATCGTCATGGCTACGATCAGGCGCGGCGGCACTATAGCGGGGATGCGCACGGAAGCAACCCGGCATTACGCCAGAATGTTTTTTTCCACAATCGGCGGTAACATTTGGACTATTCTGGCCGAATGGGCTTGATGGCACAGGCAAGGGGACAATTATGAGCGCTATTTTCAGGCATTGGCGTATTGTTTTGCGCCTTATTGGGGCGCTGGCGCTGGCCTTTGCTGCGCTGATGCTGCTGTCCGATCTGCACATCACCGGCGGCGGGCTGGACTATCGCCCTGCGGCGCTGGGGGAAGTTTGGCACTACTGGCATGCGCCCAGCCTTAATCTGTTACAGGCGATTGTGGAACGCTATGTGTTGCCGCAATTATGGAGCTATGTGCTGCTGCCATTGCTGCTGGCCCCGGCCTGGATCGTGACGGCGGCCAAGGGCATTATTTTAGTGGCGCTCAGTCATGTCCGCATCTCCGCCCACAAGGCCGCCAGCCCTTCGCGGTAAGTGGGATAGGCCAGCTGCACGCCCAGCTCGCGTTTGATGCGGTCATTGCGCACCCGCCGGTTGTTCCTGTAAAAACTGCGCGCCATGGGGCTGAGATCCGCCTCGGCCAGCGGGATCAGCGGCGGCGCCGGCACGCCCGCCAGTGCGCAGGCATAGGCTGTGACATCCGCACCCGCCGCCGGTTCATCATCACAGACATTATAAATGGCGCCGGGATTGGGCTTTGCGATGGATGCCTGCAACACGGTGGCGATATCTTCGACATGTATGCGCGAGAAAAGCTGTCCCGGCGCATCAATCCGTCTTGCGGTTCCCGCCAGCGCATTCACCAGCGCATTGCGCCCCGGTCCGTAAATGCCCGCCAGCCGGAAAATATGCAGCGGCAAGCCGTGTGCGCGATGCAGCGCCTGCCAGCCGGCCTCCGCCTGCGCGCGCCAGGTGCTGCGTCCGGGGCCGGGTTGCACGGGCGTGTCCTCATCCACCGCGCCGCCGCCATGATCGCCATATACACCCGTGGTGGACAGATATCCCACCCAGGCAAATTGCCCTGCGCGGCGCGCCAGGCTTTCGCCCGCCGCGCGCAACACCGGGTCGCCTTGCGCATCGGGGGGAATGCTGATCAGCAGATGCGTTGTCCCCTCCAGCCAGGCATCCGCAAAGGGATGCTGGGGACCAAAAGTCTTGATCTGCGGGTCATTGACTGGGGTGCGGTTGGCGCCCATCACGGCAAAGCCGTCACGCCGCAGCCACGCGGCCAGAACTTTGGCGCTATAGCCAAGACCAAAACAGAAAAGCGCACTTGCAGGGACAGTCATAGGATGACTATTTAGGCCCATGCAGCACATACCACAAGCAGCTCTCGTTCTGGCGGCATTATTGGCGGCGGCGTCCGTGCGCCCCGTCATTTCACAGGTAAACGCGGCGCAGGTAAATGCGACAGAAGCCGCGCAATATCGCGCCTGCCTGGGAAAAACCGAAACCAATCCGGACGCCGCCTATGACGATGCGCTGGTTTGGCGTGACCGGGGCGGCGGCGTTCCGGCGCAGCACTGCGCGGCGGTGGCGCTTGTCGCATTGGGCAAATATGCCGAGGCCGCGACGCGCCTTGCGGCATTGGCCGAAACGCCGGGCGGACGCGCCATGGCGCCGGCATTGCTGGGGCAGGCGGGCAATGCCTGGCTGCTGGGGGATTTTCCCTCTAACGCCATTAGCGTGTTAAGCGCTGCGTTAAGTGCGGGATCAAAAGAACTGGCGCCGCTGGAAGAGGCGGATTTGCGCATTGACCGGGCGCGCGCAATGGCGGCACTGGAACGCTGGGGCGAAGCCCAGTCCGATTTAAGCAAGGCGCTGTCGCTTGATCCCGAACGCGCGGACGCCTATCTGTTTCGCGCAACCGCCCGGCGCATGGAAAACAAACTTGATCTGGCGCTGGAGGATTTGCAGCTTGCGCTGGCGCTGGGTCAAAAAAACCCGGCGGCATTGCTGGAACGCGGCATTGTGTATCGGCTGAAACAACAACCCGATCTGGCGCGCAAGGACTGGCTGGCGGTGCTGGCGCTTGAACCCGAAGGTAAGGCCGCCGACGCCGCGCGCGCAAATCTGGAAAAGCTGGATATGAAGGCGGAGTAAATTATTCCCATTCCGCGCGGACGGCGGGATCGGTTTCATGCCCAAGGGTTTGCGCGCGTAATGGCGCAATCATTTCCGCAGGCGCCAATTGCCGGATCGCCCACACCGCCATGGCGCGCACCAGCGGTGACGCATCCTTCAGCAGGGGTGTGATAACTGATAGCAGCGCGCCATCACCGCTATTGCCCGCCGCAATCAGGCAATTGCGTATAAACCGGTCGCGTCCGGTGCGCTTGACCGGCGATCCGGAAAAACGCAACCGGAACGCCGCATCATCCAGACGCAACAGCTCCGCCAGGGTGTTTTCTGATATATCCGTAGACGGATGAAATGCCGTTTCGCGCGCCTGTTGCGCCCATTTGTTCCATGGGCACACCGACAGGCAATCATCGCAGCCATAAACCCGGTTACCCATGGCGGCGCGAAATTCGCGGTCAATATGCCCTTTATGTTCAATGGTCAGATAGGAAATGCAGCGCCGCGCGTCCAGCATGCCCGGGCCGGGAAACGCCTGGGTCGGGCAAATATCCAGACACGCCCGGCAGGAACCGCAATGGTCTCGCTCCGGCGTATCAAGCGGCAGCCGCAGTTCCGTAAAGATCGCCCCCAGAAACAGCCACGATCCAAATTCCTTTGATACCAGATTGGTGTGCTTGCCCTGCCAGCCCAGCCCAGCACGCGCTGCCAGCGGTTTTTCCATCACCGGCGCCGTATCGACAAACACCTTTACGCCCGCGCCGGATTCGCGATGCAGCCAGCGGGCAACCTGTTTCAACCGCCGCTTGATCAGATCATGATAATCGCGCCCATGCGCATAACAGGAAATATTGGCATTACTCCGTAAACGGAGTTTCTCCATCGGGTTTTCATCCGGGCCATAATTCATGCCCAGCATAATGACGCTCTGCACTTGCGGCCACAGCACAGATGGATCGGCGCGCCGGTCAGCTTTCGCCGCCAGCCAGTCCATGTCGCCATGGCGGCCCAGATTTAGAAATTCCTGGAGCCGCGTGCTGGCTGTACCCAGACCGTCCGGCGCAGAAATGCCGATGGCGTCAAAGCCCGCAGCAGCCGCCTGCGCCTGCAAGGCTGATTTCAGTGCAGACCCGTCCGCGCCGTTCAAAAATCCAGATCCAGATAATGCGCAGGCGGTGTAAGCCCTGCGACACGATCCGCCAGAATGGGGCGAAAACTTGGCCGCGATTTTACCGGCGCATACCATTCCTTGACGGCCGGGAAATCATCCCACGGCACCGCGCCCAGATAATCCAGGCACGATAATTGCGCCGCCGCCGTAATGTCGGCCAGTCCAAATTCCTCGCCCGCCAGCCAGCGCCGCCGCTCCACCAGCCAGGCAATATAATTCATATGCACCCGCAAATTGGCCTGACCGGCGCGGATCGTGTCGCCAGAGGGATTGGACGGCTGGCTGGTCAGCCGTTTGTTCACTTTTTCATACAGAATATATGCGGTGACTTCGCGCTGAAATTTATGGTCAAACCAGGCGATCAATCGCCGTGTCTCGGCGCGCGATGCGGGGTCAAAGCCCATCAGGCGGCGGTCCGGATAAGCCTCGTCCAGATATTCACAGATCACCTGGCTGTCGGAGATCACCAGCCGCTCGCCTTCCTCGACCAGCACCGGCACCTCGGCGGCGGGGTTCAGGGCCAGAAATTCCGGCCGCCGCTCCCACGGCAACTCCGTGCGCAATTCAAAGCCCAGGCCTTTCTCGGCCAGGGCGATACGCACTTTTCGGCAAAATGGCGAAAGCGGGATATGATATAAACGGCGCATTGACAGATTGTAGATTAATTTTCGCCAAGATCAAAACAACAAGGCCACTATTTTACTGTTGTCGACCCGGACGCAGTGCTATGTGCCGGTTACTGTAAATAGAAGCGGGGTTGCGGGCGTGCCGATTTTGCATCTTGTTGTGCTGGCCATTGTGCAGGGCATTACCGAGTTTTTTCCGATTTCATCTTCGGCGCATCTGATTTTAACGCCTAAGATAATGGGCTGGGTGGATCAGGGCCCGCTAATCGATCTGGCGGTCCATGTAGGTACGCTGCTGGCGGTGGTGCTGTATTTTCGCGCCGAGATGTGGCGCATGACGCTGGGGGGCCTCTCGCTGTTGCGCGGGCGCTACAACGAGGACGCCAAGCTGTTCCTGCTGATCAGCCTAGCCAGCATTCCGGCCTTTGTGGCCGGCGCGCTGATTGTCAAGCTGGGCGGCAGCGAGGCGATGCGCAATGTCGAACTGATCGGTTGGACGACGCTGATCTTTGGCGTGCTGCTCTATCTGGCTGACCAGTATGGCAGGCATCTGCACCGGCTGGAACATGTCAATTATTTGAATGCGGCGCTTATCGGCCTGGCCCAGGCCATGGCGCTGGTGCCGGGCGTCAGCCGTTCCGGCAGCACCATGACGGCGGCGCGCTTCCTGGGTATGGAACGCGCCGAGGCCGCGCGCTTTTCGTTTTTGATGTCGATCCCGGTCACCATGGCGGCGGGCGGCATGGGGGCGCTGGAAATCATCCAGAGCGGCGAACTGGAACTTCAAACCAATGCGCTGATCTCCGGCACGGTGGCGTTTTTTACGGCCCTGTTCGCCATAACGGTCCTGATCCGCTGGCTGCAAGCCTCCAGCTTTACGCCCTTCGTCGTGTACCGCATGCTATTAGGCGCGGGCCTGCTGATCTGGACATATTTCTAGGCCGGTTTGCTGGCTTCGAACTGGCCGGTGCGGCGGTAGCGGTACAGATAGCTGGGCAGCACCACTTCTGCGGATGTGGGCTGGGTAACGCCCAGATCCTTCAGCGTCAGCGCGCCTTCGGAGACGATATTATCCGTTTCCAGCAGGCGCACCTGATCCACTGTCAGCAGCGGATTGGGAAGGATTTGCAGCAGCGCCGCCTGAATGCGTGCGGCAAAAAACGGCAAAGGCAGCAATAGCCGCCGCCGCCCGGTCTGTTCCAGCACCATCTCCATGACCTGTTTCATGGTGTAAATGTGCGGCCCGCCAAGTTCGTAGGTCTTGCCATCGGTTGTGGTATCATCCAGCGCGCGCACAATGGCGTTGGCGACATCCGTGACATAGACGGGTTGAAACTTTGTATGGCCGCCGCCGATCAGCGGCAGGGCCGGAAGCAGGCGCGCCAAACCAGCGAAGCGGTTGAAAAAATCATCTTCCGGTCCAAACACCACGGATGGCCGGATAATCGTGGCGGCGGGGAAATGTTCGCGCACGGCTGCTTCGCCTGCCGCCTTGCTGCGCGCATAGCTTGAAGAGGACGCCGCATCCGCGCCGATGGCCGATACATGCACCAGCTTGCGCACGCCTGCGGCCGAAGCTGCGCGTGCGATGGCTCCGGCCCCTTCCGCCTGCACCCGTTTGAATTTCTGCGGCCCGCTTTCATGCAGAATGCCGACCAGATTGATCACCCTGTCGGCCCCGCGCATCGCCTGTTTGATCGAGCTTTCATAGCGGATATTGGCCTGTACCGGCTCGATCTGTCCGGCATCGCCCATGGGCTTGAGATAGCCCGCCAGATTTGGCTGGCGCACCGCCGCGCGCACCCGCGCGCCGCGCTTGGCCAGTGCACGGATGACGTGGCGGCCAATAAAGCCGGAGCCGCCAAAAACGGTGATCAGTTCATTCGCCATCGGGTCATCTCGCCTGTTGCATGCGGTTGAATCAGCCCTTTTAACCTAATCCACCAGTGCAGGTATAGCATTGAATAATGCACTATTTTCCACGAAGCGCACAAATAATCCCAAATAATCTTTGACATTCCGGCCCTGCATGGCTACCTCAACGCCTCTACTGCCCCTAATGTGCCCAGGTGGCGGAATTGGTAGACGCACTAGCTTCAGGTGCTAGCGCTCGCAAGGGCGTGGAAGTTCGAGTCTTCTCCTGGGCACCACCCTACGCCCTGTGGGCTTCGGGTGGCAAAGCCACCCGGAACCGCATCTTGGGCGTGGGAGTGTCGCCCGAAGCTCAACTTTAGTGAGCGTAGGGGGACTGGTTCGGTTCAACTAAGGCGTCGCACATGAATGTTGATCTGCATATTGGCGATCTGCCGGATAATATCTCTTTCGGGAATTGCGTCGCCATCGACACCGAAACCATGGGCTTGAACCCCCATCGCGATCGGCTGTGCCTGGTGCAGCTTTCGGCGGGCGACGGCACGGCGCATCTGGTGCGCTTTAATCTGGGCGATTATAACGCCCCCAATCTGGTGCGCCTGCTGGCCGACAAAAATGTGATCAAACTGTTTCATTTCGCCCGCTTTGATGTGGCCATGCTGAAACATTATCTGGGCGCGGACACCGCACCCATCTATTGCACCAAGATCGCCTCAAAGCTGGTGCGCACCTATACCGACCGCCACGGCCTGCGCGATGTGGTCAAGGATCTGCTGGGCCACGAGGTTTCCAAACAGCAGCAAAGCTCGGACTGGGGCGACCCGAACCTGAACGAGGCGCAGTTGAAATATGCTGCATCCGATGTGCTGCACCTGCACGCGCTAAAAGCCAGACTGGACGACATGCTGGCCCGCGAAGGCCGCACCGCCATGGCCAAGGCCTGCTTCGACTTCCTGCCGGTGCGCGCGGAACTTGATCTGCTCGGCTGGCCGGAAATGGATATTTTTTCACATTAACGGGATAGGGAAGCAGGTTTTCACTTGAGAAACCTGGATAGTGTATTCCGCAACACATTAGGCTCCCTGGTCTCGCATTCCCAAATCGTCAACACCTCCCAACCCGCCTCCGCCAGCGCCACGCGCGTTGCGCCATCCCGGGCCCTGTTGCGCGCAATCTTGGCTTGCCAGTAATCACGATTGGTTTTGGGTGTCCGCGCCCCCCGGCGGCAGTCATGACCATGCCAGAAACAGCCATGCACAAAGATGACCTTGCGCCGGGATGCGAAAACCAGATCGGGTTTCCCCGCAAGGTCTTTACGGTGCAGCCGGTAGCGGCAGCCCATGGCGAAGGCCATGCGGCGCACGGCCATCTCCGGTGCTGTGTCTTTGCTTTTCACCGCCTGCATCGTCCGGCGCCGCACGAGGTCAGTCATTCACCTTCTTCGTCTGAGCCGAGTCCAAGCATAACGGAGTGGTATTTCGACAAACGCGCAAAATGCGCATCCATAGCTGCGGCTATCTGGTTGGAATTTTTAACTACGAGAAAATGACCAACGATTTGTGCGTAGTGGTCCGCCTGACGCGGTAAACGAAGCTCTACGGTCTTTTTTTCAGCAATTTCATCGTCGCTCATAACCTGCACTATTTTTGATGGTTCAGGAACGCGGGTTACTGAAACCGGTTGTAATGGAACTGTGCCATTCATCAAACGTGAATGAGGGTTGAAGTGATGAAAAAGCATTGCTTCAAGCGGGTTCATTTCAGCCTTATCCATCACTGGATATTCCCAAACAAAAGCAATTTCCCAAACATCTATTTGTCGATTGGCAATTACGTCTGAGCGCGCGGAAGTGAGATGACGTTGAACCCGCTGCCTGATTCCGTCACTTGACTGCCCAACATATACGGGGGTGTTGTCCAAATCGCAAAGCACATATACGCCGATCTGCGATGTCAGCGTTCTTACCGCGTTCCTCCTAAAGGCAAAACCTTTAGCCATGTCATGCGGCCCGCTGGTTGCCGTTAACCCGATATGAGATTATGGGTTCAAATATACGCTCTGTCAGATACCGCACCACGGGAACAGCAACGCCGTCGCCGGTCAGATGATAGGCTTCGTTATAATTCGTGGGCAGTTTGTATGCCTCCGGCAGCCCCATAAGGCGGGCTGTTTCCCGGCTCGAAATAAGTCTCGATTTTACAGACTTTCCATCAACGACCATAATAAGTTGGCGGCTGGATCCACCTCCAGGTGTCCGCAAACAGCCCGCCATATTATCAAACCTGACTTCCGCACGCTGCACTTTGTGGCCTTTTTCATCAGGTCGCGTACGCTTGTAAATTGTTCCTACAATACGGCCATTTGCCGCTTTAGCTTTCTCCACTTTCGCTATGTTCGCGGCACTCATCATAGCAAGTAACCGCCGTGTCTCATCTGCGCTATGCCAGTGTGCACCCACAGGCTGATCCTCAATTATATCCTCAAACCGGGTATTGCGTATTGGAGGTGTGGCCATAGCCCACCAAATCCAATTTTTCTTGACGAGGGTCGCCAATTCTCCATAAGCCTTTCTAAGCGCATTCGTATGCCATAGGGGAGATGGGCTAAGGCTAATCAGATGGCGCGGCACGTCAAGATCGCCGCGAACCGCAATGATAAACAGCCGGGGGCGGGATTGGGGAACGAAAAGCGCCGCATCAATAATGACAGCGCCGCAACGATATCCGGCATGCGCAAGTGCAGAACAAATGGCGGCGAAATCCTTGCCACCATGCGAGGTGAGCGTTCCACAAACATTCTCGATAGCGATGATTCGGGGCGCGCGGCCCTCATTACCCAACACCTGTATCAGTTCCCAGAACGGCCAGAACATTCCCGACCGATCACCCTTCAGCCCTGCGCCGCCGCCAGCAAGCGACAAATCCTGGCAAGGAAACGACGCCCAGGCCAGATCGCTTTGGCCGGGCAATTCCTGCGCCTTCAGAGCGCGAACATCCGCCGTTTTCAGAATGCCGTCATCGCCCCAGTTCTGGCGATATATACGGCTTTTCTTATGGTCGAAATCATTGGCGAACAGGCAGTTCCACCCGGGCCCAAGTCCCATTCGCGCCATGCCGCCGCCAGCAAAAAATTCATAAAATTTACCCATGGCCGTGATTCTGACATGATGCCTGGTTATCGTCAACATTATGTTCTTTTATTGTTCTAAATTTGACTGGTTTTTATGGTGCGATACAGAGGGGGTGCGCGGAACTTGATCTGCTCGGCTGGCCGGAAATGGATATTTTTTCGCATTAGTGTATGATTCGGTTTGATCAGACTGCGAGTGCAGCTTTACCCGATATGGGAAACCGATCTTGAGTGTAGAAAAGACAGTGCCTGAACAACTCCCTGCGCCTGCCCATTCCCCGGAACTGGCGGCGGCGCGCCGGGTGCTGGAAACCGGGGCGCGGGCGTTAGTGTCCATGGCCGAAAGGCTGGATGGGGCATTTATTACGGCGCTGGATATACTGGGCGCGGTCAGGGGCCGGGTGATCGTTACGGGTATGGGCAAGAGCGGCCATATCGCCCGCAAGATCGCCGCCACATTCGCTTCCACTGGCACGCCTGCGCAATTCATTCATCCGGCCGAGGCCAGCCATGGCGATCTGGGCATGATCACCCGGGCTGACGCCTGCCTGATGCTGTCCAATTCCGGCGAGACGCCAGAGCTGGGTGACATCATCGCACATACGCGGCGTTTCGCCATTCCGCTGATCGGGATAGCGCGCAATCCAGACAGTACGCTGCTGCGCGCGGCGGATGTGGCGCTGGTATTGCCGCCAGCGCCGGAAGCCTGTCCGATGGGATTGGCGCCGACGACTTCGACGACCGCCTCACTGGCGCTGGGCGATGCGCTGGCGGTGGCGCTGATGGAGCGCAAGGGGTTTTCCGCTGATGATTTCAGGCTGCTGCATCCGGGCGGGCAGATCGGTAAATCCCTGTTGCGCGTGGGGGACATTATGCATACGGGCGACGCCGTGCCGCTGGCGCATCTGGATATGCCGATGAGCGAAGTGCTGATGGTGATGACCCAGCAACGCTTTGGCTGCGCCGGAATTATTGCGGATGATGGCAATCTGGCGGGCATTATCACTGATGGGGATTTGCGCCGTCAAACCATCACCGGGGATCTGCTGCAAAAAACTGCGGCGCAGGTCATGACCAAAACCCCCAAAACCATTCATCAGGGTGCGCTTGCCGCCGAGGCGCTGGGATTGATGGCGGATAAAATCACCTGTCTGTTTGTCACTGCGGAATCTGCAACCGTTCCGCAGCCGCCCATTGGCATTGTGCATATTCATGACTGCTTGCGGGCGGGCGTTATTTGATGGCGAACACGATTACCGGCGGCCCGCAGGACTGGCATCGCGCGCGCCCCCTGCCAGGCAGTGGCGAGGAGCCCCGCCGGCGTCTGATCATGCGGCTGGTGAAATTTGTGCTGCCTGCGGTTGCACTGATTTTTCTGGCGCTGATGGTCGCGTGGCCCCGGCTGTTCCGGGAAGAAAGCAAGTTCGAACTGACCACTTCCGAAATATCTGCAGTAAAAGACGATTTGCGCATGAGCAGCCCACGCTTTACCGGGATGAGCGCAGATAACCGTCCTTATAGGGTCACGGCCGATGCCGCCGTGCAGGATTTGAACGATCATGAACTGGTGCGGCTGGAGGCGTTGCAGGCCGATCTTTCCATGACAGATGGATCCTGGCTTTCGGTCAACGCCAAAAACGGGCTGATGCATAATGGCCTGCAAACCCTGCAACTGGACGGACAGATCGAGGCTTATTCCGATTTCGGTTATGCATTCTATACGCAAAGCGCACGGATCGATTTGAAGGCAGGTTCTTTATATTCGGATCAACCTGTCCGGCTACAGGGCCCATACGGCCATCTGCGCGCCAAAACCATGCGCGCCACAGAACAGGGGCAGCGGTTGCATTTTGCAGGCGATGTCAAAGTCATTATCTTTCCACGATCCGGTGGGGCCGGATGATGGGAGCTTTCACCATGCGATTTTTTTATGTCCTGTGCGTGATGTGTGCGCTGCTGACGTCCGGCGCCGCGCCAGTTGATGCGCAGGAGGCCAAAAGTTCAGCCGGGCTGGATTTCAAGCATGATTCATCCCAGCCGATTGAAATTACCGCCGACACGCTGGATGTGGCGCAGGCGGATCAGACGGCAATTTTTTCTGGCAATGTCGTGGCGATACAGGGTGAATTGCGGCTAGGTTCTGATAATCTGCGGGTTTATTATCGGGGTGGTGACGCGCGCACGGCGGCGCAGGGTGCGATTTCCAAGCTGGACGCCATCGGCGCCGTCGCGGTCAGTTCACCCCGTGAAACCGCAACCAGTGAATGGGCGGTCTATGATGTGGATACGGGCCAGATTACGCTGGGTGGAAATGTGGTGCTGACGCGGGGTGAAAATGTGTTGCGGGGTGAACAACTGGTGATTGATCTGGAAAGCGGGCAAAGCCGTATCGTGGGCAAACAGGGTAATGGCGGGCGCGTCAAAGGCCTGTTCGTGCCGAACAAGAAGCCATAGTGAGATTAAGGGTGCAGCGATGACACACGCCAATCAGGCAGAAAAAGAAAACCCGGCAGGCGGCCCGCGTCTGGTGCTGGAAAATTCGGGTCTGGTGGTTGACCGGATCGGCAAGGGTTTCAATAAACGCCCTGTGGTGCGCGGGGTCAGCCTGAACTTGCAGCGCGGCGAAGTGGTTGGTCTGCTGGGGCCCAACGGGGCGGGTAAAACCACCTGTTTTTATATGATTACCGGACTTATTCCTGTGGATTATGGGGTGATCACCCTGGATGGGCACGATATCACCCAACTGCCAATGTACCGCCGCGCGCGGCTTGGCATTGGCTATCTGCCGCAGGAAGCCTCGATCTTTCGGGGCCTGACTGTCGAGATGAATATTCGCGCCGTGGTCGAAATGGTCGAATCCGACGTGTCCCGCCGCGAGGCGATTGTGGATGATCTGCTGGGGGAATTTTCCATCACCCATCTGCGCCGCACCCCGGCGCTGGCGCTTTCGGGTGGCGAGCGCCGCCGGGTGGAAATTGCCCGCGCATTGGCCACCCGTCCGGCCTTTATGCTGCTGGACGAACCCTTTGCGGGCATTGACCCTATTGCAATTGGGGATATTCGCGAGCTTGTCGGGCATATCAAGGCGCGCGGCATCGGGGTTCTGATTACCGATCATAATGTGCGTGAAACCCTGGACCTGATCGACCGGGCCTATATTATCCATGAAGGACAGGTACTTATGGAAGGCCGCCCGGATGAGATCGTCGGCAATGCAGATGTCCGGCGGGTTTATTTGGGCGATCGCTTCAGCCTTTAACCTATTGAAACCATTACTGCCTATTCTTATGCTGGAAGCATATGCAAGAATCGGTACAACAGGGCTGTATAGGTCACCATGGCACTTTCGCCGCGTTTAGATATCAGGCAAAGCCAGGGGTTGGTGATGACCCCCCAATTGCAGCAGGCGATCAAGCTGCTGCAAATGTCAAATTTTGAGCTTGAAGCCTATGTGGAGGGGGAGTTGGAACGTAATCCTCTCCTGGAGCGCGACGAATCTGCCCACAAGCCAGATGCGGTCGAGCGGCCCTCTGAAGAGACGGTCTATTCCGAAGGGCCTGAGAACGACCTGCAATTGCGCGATGACACCTCTCTGGTATCCGCCACAGACAGTCTGGATACGGATTATGACAATCTGTATGACGGCGATAGCGGGGCCGACCGGGCAACGGCTGATCAAAGCGAGCCCCCCTTTAATTCCGACTGGGCCAGCGCCGGCACAGGTGGCGGCAGCTTTCAGGAAAACGAATATAATCTCGAAGATCGTATTTCCGCACAGGTCAGCCTGCGCGACCATCTGCTCGGGCAACTGCATCTGGGTGTTCGCGATCCCCGCGCCCGGGTGCTTGGCGCGCAGATCATCGATATGCTGGATGAGGCAGGCTATCTTGTTGAAACGCTGGAACGGATCGCTGCGCGTCAGGGGGCGGCGCTTGCCGATGTGGAGGCGGTGCTTAAAATTCTGCAGGGATTTGATCCGACCGGCGTATGCGCACGCAATCTTGCGGAATGTCTGGCGCTGCAATTGCGTGAACGCAACCGGCTGGATCCGGCCATGCAGTTATTGCTGGAAAATCTGCCGCTGCTGGCGCGCCATGACCGCGCGGGCCTGATAAAAATCTGCGGCGTTGACGCAGAAGACCTCACCGACATGATTGCGGAAATCAAGGCGCTGGATCCCAAGCCGGGCCTGACCTTTGGCTTTGAGCCCGCGCAACCGGTGGTGCCGGATGTATTTGTGCGCAGAGGCGCCGATGGCGCCTGGATGGTGGAGCTGAACAACGCCACGCTGCCAAAAGTGCTGATCAATTCGCAATATTGCGCGCGCGTCGTGAAACAGAAAATCAGTTCGCAGGACAAGGCCTATATTTCAGAATGTCTGAGCAATGCCAACTGGCTGGTAAAAAGTCTGGAACAGCGCGCCCGCACCATTCTGAAAGTGTCTGCTGAACTGGTGCGTCAGCAGGAAGGATTTTTCGAACATGGCGTGTCACATCTCAAGCCGCTAAATCTGCGCACCATTGCAGATGCGATTGAAATGCACGAATCCACCGTCAGCCGCGTAACCGCAAATAAATATATCGCCACCCATCGCGGCGTCTATGATATGAAATATTTCTTCACGGCGTCCATTGCGTCCAGCGAAGGCGGCGACGCGCATTCCGCCGCAGCCGTGCGTCACAAGATCAAGGCGCTAATCGACGCCGAACTCCCCGGTAAAATTTTGTCCGATGACAGGCTGGTGGTTTTGTTGCGCGAATCGGGAATGGACATTGCGCGGCGGACAGTGGCGAAATATCGCGAAGCCCTGCGGATTCCCTCGTCTGTCGAACGCCGCCGCGCGAAACAGATGCGCGCTTAAACTATCAATAATATCATGTAGTTAACCTGAAATTTGCTTTCGTGGGCAAAACGCGCTATCCGGTGGGATCTTATGCGGATAATTTGGAGAAATGCTGCTGGGGTTTTTGAACTGTAGCGCCTTTCAACAGCAACTTTACACCGGCTGACTGGACACCAGGTTTTGACCTGCATGTTCGCAGCCGAGATGTTAAGGATAGAAATTTATGTCGCTTGCGGATATTTTGAAGCCTGAAGGGATAATCGCCAATCTGAAGGCGCGGGGCAAAAAGCAGGCATTGCAGGAGCTTAGCGCTGTCGCCAGCAAGTTGTGCGGATTCGAGGCGCAGCATATTCTCGATAAATTGCTGCAGCGTGAACGCCTTGGCACCACCGGCGTCGGGCAGGGCATCGCCATCCCGCACGCCAAGTTCGCCGAAGCCGACAAGGTTGTAGGCCTGTTCGCAAGACTGGAACAGCCGATTGATTTTGAATCCATCGATGACCGTCCGGTGGATTTGATTTTTCTGCTGATCGCACCCGAAGCCGGTGGCGCAGAACATCTGCGTACGCTTGCCCGCGTATCGCGGCTGTTGCGCAATCAGGAACTGTGCACAAAGCTGCGCGGCTCGCGTGAGCGCGCCGCATTATATGCGCTGCTCACGGAACCAACGGCGTCCTCTTCTGCGGCTTAAGCTGCGGGCGTCTTCAACTCGCTTTGCAGGAATTGCAGCGTCTGATCCCGGTCGCCCACGCCCAGCAATGTGCAGTTCAGATCGGTGACGCCAATATCGCGCAGGCGGCGGATGGTTGCGCTGATTTCTTTTTCGCTGCCAACACAGGCAAAATCGCTTGGGCCAGCGGCGCCTTCCTTGTCCAGCATGGCGCGGTAGGATTTCAGAGTGCCGTACATTTTCAGTCCACGCTCCAGACGTTCGCGCACTGCCTCCTTGTCCGCAACAAGTGCGAACGGCATGCCCGCGACAATGCGCGGCGCGGGTTTGCCCGCCTCGATCGCAGCCTTGCTGATTTTCGGGATGATGTGTGTTTCCAGCGTCTTTGGGCCGGTCATCCAGGTGATTGTGCCATCCGCATAAGTTCCCGCCAGCTTTAACATCACGTCGCCAAGTGCGGCCACCACGACGGGCACGCCTTTGGATTCCGACACAGTGATCATGGCGTTGGTTTTATACAGATCACCCGAGAACTGCACTTTTTCATTGCGCACAGCGGGCATCAGAACCTGCAAATATTCGCGCATATGGCGGGCAGGCCGGTCATAGGACATGCCCAATGCGCCTTCAATGATCGGCTGATGCGACAGGCCGATGCCCAGTGTGAAGCGCCCGTTGGAGGCTGCCTGCACGGTTGCGGCTTCCTGCGCCATGGTCAGCGGGTGACGCGGATAGGTAGGCACGACCGCCGTGCCAAGCTTGATGCGGCTGGTTTCACGCCCGATCAGCGCCATCGACATCATGGCGTCCAGGCCGAACATGCTGGCGATCCACAGGCTGTCAAAGCCCATTTGCTCGATCTTTTTGGCCTGGGCGATCATGCCGTCAATGGTGCCTTCCGGCCCGATGCCTGCTGTGTTAATGCCTATTTTCATCGTTCGTTCTCCCTGATTGTTATTTTCTGTGTTTGGCCCAGGCCCGCACGGCTTTGCCGAAGGCCTGGAAAATTGCCGCATAGGCGGGGTTTTCACTGGCCCGCCATTCCGGATGCCACTGTACACCAAGTGCAAAGCCCGGCGCACCGTCAATCGACACCGCCTCGATGGTGCCGTCCGGCGCTACGGCTTCCACCTGCAGGCCTTGCGCCAGCCGGTCGATGCCCTGATTATGCACCGAATTGACCTTGAACTTCGCCGCGCCGATGATGCGCGCAAGATGGGTTTTCGCCAGCACGGTAATGTCATGCGCCGGTTCGTAGCGCCGTTCGGGCGTTGCCGCCGGGTTTTCCATATGCCCGTTCAGATGATTATGGCGCCCCGGCAGCTCCTGCACGAATTGGTGCAGGGTGCCGCCAAGGGCGACATTCATTTCCTGCATGCCCCGGCACACCGCCAGCAGGGGGACGCCCTTTTTCACGGCGGCGCGAATCAGCGGCAGTGTCAGTGCGTCACGTTGCGGATCAGCGTGATTGTCAGCGCGCGGCGGTGGCCCGCCATAATTTTCCGGCGCGACATTGGACGGCGAACCGGGCAGAAAAACGCCATCCACCGCCGCCAGAATTTGCGCAATATCCAGCGGTTCGCGTGTAACCGGGATCAGCAGCGGCACGGCGCCCGCCACATCGCGCACGGCGTTGATATATTTTTCGCCAACCGCATGAAACGGCATATCGCCGATTATCCGGTAATCGCATGGAACCCCAACAATCGGGGGGCGTTTTTTGGATCGCGGCATGGTGCGTGTCTTGTCGTTGCGATTCAGCGTTTATTCTGCGAACCGGGTGCGGGATCAAGCAGGATGAATAATTTCGGGTCCAGTGGCCCGGTGGCGCGGATATCACTTAGACCGATCTGCGTGGTCAGCCCTTGCGCATCGATTACCACCCATTGCCGCAGTTCGATATTTGCATCGCCACGATCCAGAAATGTCAGCGTGATCTCGCCTTTTTCCGGGGCTTTCGGATCGCGCAGTTTGACGCGCAACAGTCCGGTATCACGCTTTACCGCAACCACTTCACGCTCTGATCCCAATTTTACCTTGTCCGCCAATATCGGGCTGAGCGGGGTGGAGCCAATCGGATAGCGGTCAATCATCGCGTCCGCACCCTCGCGCACGGCAACGGATGTGCCATCGGCAATGATCAGCAAATCCTCGGGCGGCGCATATTCAAAGCGCATGCGTCCGGGACGGTTGAGAAAGAATTTGCCCCGGCTGACCGCGCCATCGGGTGCGATCTGCATAAAACCCGCCTGCAACCGGTCAAGCTGGTTGAGATAGGTGTTTACCCGGGCAAGATCGGCGCGTTGCTGTGTGTTCAGACCCGCCAGCGGGTCGCCCTGGCCCCATGCAGGGGCATGCGCGAACGCGCCCATGAATAGGAGCGGTGTAATGAGCGGTAAAAAACGGCGAAGAAAAAAAGACATTACGCTTTCTAACGCAATAAGCACCGGGAGTGCACCAGTTAGTTCAGCCCGCCGCTTATATGTGCATACGCAGACGCCCCTTCAATGCCCGGCGGAAGCATGGGCTTCGTGCTGGGGCCTATAGGCTATGCGCCGGATCAGAAAATCACTGGAATCCGTGGTGATCAGCCCTGGCTCAATTTCCAGACCACTTTCCGTGACATAGGGGGTTGCGAACATTTCCAGCCGGTCAAAGGGTTCGCGGGTTGTAATCACGATCTGATGCGTCCCGCCGGCCGTTTCCGGTAAAAACAGGCCCTGCCCAATCTCAAGCCTGCCGCGATAGGCCCGCCATCCGCCACGCTCATGATAAACGGTACCGGCCTGCTCTGCTTCGCCACGATAAAAATATGTCACATCCACGTCCGCCCGCATAACAGGCTGATCAAAGACGATGATAATCTGTTCAGAATGGTTCTGCACCGGATCAAATCCGGTTTCCGCCTTGATGGCTGGCGCGCTGGCCTGCGCGCCCGCCGCGCCAATCCCGTCACGGTGCCTGCCGACAGCTACAGCGCTGGGCGAATTATCCCCGACATTCTGCGCCAGGATGTGCAGTCCGGCATCGATGGCGGACAGATCGTCCCCCATCTCTACATTTATCCATGCGGCGTCGCGCACAGGTCTGAGATTGGCTGACGAAGATTGCGCAAATGCTGCGTCTGTACATAACATTGAAACTAGGAAGATAAACCTGGCAGCGTAACCCGTCATGTCCGGCTCCTGCTTCTATTCGTTAATTTTTCCCTGTGCCCAGGATTACAGCATGGTTAATTCGTCTTGTCCAAGATAATTACATGCCACCTTTGCGTGTGGTAGGAATGGGGGAATAATATCCAGCAGGGAGAAATAAAATGCGGGCGATGATGGTGCGGGAAAACAGTCTTGATATGTCAGTGATGAAACTGGAAGAAGTGGAACTGCCGCCGCCCGGCGAAAAGGAAGTCCGGGTGCGCATTCGCGCGGCGTCAACACAGTTTCCCGACATTCTGATGATCCAGAAAAAATATCAGTATCAGCCGCCACTGCCCTATATTCCGGGTACGGAGTTTGCCGGCGACGTGGTGGCGCTGGGCGAAGGGGTCACGCAATGGAAAATTGGTGATGCCGTGGTGGCGGGCATGCTGACCGGGGGCGGTTTCGCCGATGAGGTGAATGTCTATGAAGGCAGTTTGCGCCGCAAGCCAACGCCGCTCAGCTATGGCCAGGCATGCTCGTTCCGCTCCGCCTATCTGACGGCGCAGGTCTCGCTGATCCGGCGTGGCGAATTACAGCCGGGCGAAACCCTGCTGGTGCATGGCGCGGCAGGCGGTGTGGGGCTGGCCGCCGTTGAAGTGGGCAAGATGCTGGGCGCGACCGTTATCGGCACCGGCAGCACCGATGCCAAGCTGGCCGTGGTCACAAAATACGGCGCCGATCATGTGATCAATTACGGCGCGGATTTCAAAAAGGGCTTTCGCGAAAAAGTGAAGGAACTCACAGGCGGCAATGGCGCCGATGTGATTTATGATCCGGTGGGCGGCGATGTGTTCGATGAATCCGTGCGCTGCATCAACTGGGGCGGACGGTTGCTGATCATCGGTTTTACGTCGGGGCGTATTCCATCCGCGCCCGTAAATATGCCGCTGATCAAGGGCTTTTCCATTGTCGGCGTGCGCGCTGGTGAATATGGCCGCAAGGATCCGCAAAAGGGCCGCGAGAATATCGCCATGGTCGATCAGTGGGCGGAAGAAGGCAAGATCAACCCCTATGTCTGCGCCGAAGTGCCTCTGGAACGCGCCCATGAGGCCCTGGCCATGATCCAGGACCGCACAGTGGTCGGGCGCGTTGTGGTGGTGATGTAGGGCCTATTTTCCGTCTTTTTTGGCGGGGGCTTCGTCAGCCAGTTTCACGGCGACAAAGCGCAGGTCGCCGCCGCGATAGAGCAGCAGAAGGACGGATTTCTTTCCGGCCTTCTTTGCTTCAGCGACTTTGTCCTTTACCTCTTGCGGGGAACGCACTTCCTGCTGCGCCACCTCGACGATCACATCGCCGGGGCGCACGCCTTTTTCGCGTGAGGGACCCGCATCATCAACGGCAACGACGGCGACGCCGTTGACATCGGCGCCAACCTCAAATTGCTCGCGCAGCAAGGCGCTCAGGGGGGCCAGCAACAGGCCCAAATCATTGACCTCCGTGCCTGTGGGCTGTTCGCTGGAGGGTTTGCCGCCGGTTTCCCCGTTGGCGGCTGATTTTTCAAACTCCTCCAGGCGGCCCAGCACAACGCGGAAGCTCTTTTCCTTGCCGTCACGCCATACGATGACATCGGATTCCTTGCCAACCGCCGTTTCCGCCACAATGCGGGGCAGATCGCTCATTTCCGGAACGGGCTGACCATTAAAGCGGATGATAACGTCGCCTGCTTTAATGCCGGCAACGGCTGCGGGGCCGCCCGGCGTGACTTCTGCAATCAGCGCGCCGCCTGGTTTCAGCATGCCAAAACTTTCCGCCAGTTCATCTGTGACCGATTGAATGCGCACGCCCAGCCAGCCGCGGCGTGTTTCGCCAAACTCCTGCAGTTGCGTGACCACATTGCTGACAATGTCGGATGGTATCGCAAAGCCAATACCGATCGAGCCGCCCGAAGGCGAAATGATGGCCGTATTCACGCCGATCACTGCGCCATCCATGTCAAACAGCGGGCCACCGGAATTGCCGCGATTAATGGCCGCATCCGTTTGCAGGAAGGAATCATAGGGACCGGAATTGATATTGCGGTTTTGCGCCGAAATAATACCCGCCGATACAGAACCTCCAAGTCCAAACGGATTGCCGATTGCCAGCACCCAGTCGCCCACGCGCATTTTCGATGAAGCGCCAAACTTTACAAATGGCAGGGGTTTTTTGGCTTCTACCTTCAGTACTGCAAGATCGGTTTTCATGTCACGGCCGATAACTTTTGCCGGGAATTGCGTACCGTCGCTTAAATTCACGCTGATTTCGTCGGCTTTGCCAATGACGTGGTTATTGGTCACGACAATCCCGGATGGATCAATAATAAAGCCGGAACCAAGTGAGGAAACCTTGCGGGCCAGGCCTTTTTCACCCTGTTGATCGAAAAAGTCCTTGAACAGATCCTCGAACGGCGAACCAGGCGGGAATTGCGGCATTTCATTCGCTTCCGGCCCCTGCACCGTTTGTGAAGTGGCGACGTTGACCACTGCGGGTGACAGGCGCGCCGCCAGATCGGCAAAGCTGTCCGGGGCTGAACGCGCATGGACGGCGCCGGGCATCGCAAAATTTGCGGCGAATATCAATGCCGCCGCTACGCTGAACATCCGACCAAATGACCGCATCTGCATATTCATAATCCTTTTAACTGCCATCGCTTACCAAGCCCGCCGCACATATTTAGTTCCTGAATAAGGAAAAAGTGCGGCGTGATTCAGGTTGTTTGTGTTTATCGTGTTCCCGCCGCGCTGCCCTTGCCGCTCAAATCAATGAAGTAGCGGAAAAATTCACTGTCTGGCGACAGCACCATTGTGGTGTCGGCGGGCTTGAAAGCTTCCTGATAGGCGCGCATGGAACGGTAGAAAGCGAAAAACTCCGGGTCCTTGCCAACCGCATCGGCAAAGATACGGTTACGTTCGCCATCGCCCTTACCGCGCGTGATTTCCGCATCGCGCTTGGCTTCGGCCAGCAGCACGGTTTTGTCACGGTCCGCGCGTGAACGGATACGCTGGGCAATTTCCGCACCCTGGGCGCGCGCCTCTCGCGCTTCACGCTCCCGCTCGGTCTGCATGCGGCGGTAGATTGCCTGGCTGTTGGCCTCGGGCAGATCGGCCCGTCTTATGCGGACATCCACAATTTCGATACCGAATTGCGCGGCTTCGTGATTCACCCGGTCGCGGATCAAATTCATCAGCGCCGCACGTTCACCAGACAGAATTGCGAAAAAAGTTTCCTTGCCCAGCACCTGCCGCAAGCCTGCATTCAGCAGCGTGGAAAGCCGTGCGTCCACACCCGCCAGCGTCACCACCGTCTGGCGGAATTTCAGCGGATCGGTAATGCGAAAGCGCGCAAAGGCGTCCACCACCAGGCGTTTCTGGTCCGATGCAATGACTTCCGCCTCGGGAATGTCATAGTCCAGAATGCGTTTGTCAAAGAAGATCACGTTCTGCACAAAGGGCAGTTTCCAGTTAAGTCCCGGCTCGCTGACCACGCGCCTGGGATCGCCAAATTGCAGCACCAGCGCCTGTTCGGTCTGGTGCACGGTAAACAGGGTTGAATATGCCAGCATCACCAAGGCGCCGGCGGCGATCAGCAGAAGCGGAAGGCTTTTATTCATTGTGCTTCTCCCGTCTGGTTTTTATTTTTCAATTCCGGCAGGGGCAGATAGGGCACCATGCCGCTGCCTTTGGGATCGGTGATCACAATCTTGTTCATGCCGGCCAGCACCTTCTCCATGGTTTCCAGATAGATGCGCTTTTGCGTTACATCTTTGGCTTTGACATATTGGTCATGGACCGCTGTAAAGCGTTGCGCGTCACCATTGGCCTCTGCGATGGTCTGTTGCATATAGGCTTGGGCATCCTGCTCGATTTGCGCGGCCTCACCACGGGCGCGGGGGATAATGTCATTGGCATAGGCTTCGGCCTCGTTGCGCTGGCGTTCCAGATCGGCGCGCGCCGCCTGCACGTCGCGGAAGGCGTCAATCACCGCGATGGGGGGGTCGACTTTCTGCAACTGCACCTGACTGATTTGTATGCCCGCATTGTAACTGTCCAGCACCTGCTGGGTCAGCAACACCACGTCCTGTTCGATCTGGCTGCGCGCTTCGGTCAGGATCGGGGTGATCTGCATGCGGCCAATGACTTCGCGCATGGCGCTTTGCGCGACGGATTTCACGTTTTCCGGCGCATTGGCCATATTGAACAGAAATTTTTCTGCATCGCTGATGCGCCAGAACACTGAAAAATCCACATCGACGATATTTTCATCGCCCGTCAGCATCAGGCTTTCCTGTGGCACGTCCTGGGTGCGGTCGGGATTGCGCACATCGGTGAACGGGCGAAAGCCCACATCGACCCGGTTGACGTTCGTCACCGGCGGCGTCAGCACCGTTTCTATCGGGTATGGCAGATGATAATTCAGCCCGGGCTGGGTAATTTCGGAAAATTTGCCAAAGCGCAGCACAACGCCCTGCTGGTCGGTTTTTACCGTATAAAAGCCGGTCGCCAGCCACAGCCCACCCAGCAGGATTGCAATCAGACCCAGGCCGTTGCCGCCAATCTTGCCACCGGGGAACAGATTTTGCAGCCGCTCCTGCGCCTGGCGCAGCATGGCCTCGATGTCGGGGGGCTGTTGTCCGCCACCAGGTCCACCGCCGCCCCAGGGGCCACGGGGGCCTTGCGGGCCGCGCGGGCCACCGCCATCGCCGCCGCCGGGCCGCTTGCCCCAGGGCCCGCGATTTCCGGAATCACCGTTTCCGTCATTATTCCAGGGCATAGGCGTTGCGCTCCACTGTTCTGATCCAGGCTCGTATTGGCTTTAAGACTAATGCGGGTTATATGACAGACATGCCAGCTACGCAATCGCATCACAGGTCTAAGTGGCGCTTGATTGTGCGAATTTCAACAAGACCGATAGGATAATAGGTACATCACATGCCTGATCGCGCGCAAATCCTGCAAGCCCTGTCCCGGGTCATTGACCCCGACAAGGGGGCCGATGTGGTCAGCCTTGACATGGTGCAGGGGCTGGTCATCAAAAACGGCGAAGTGGGCTTTTCACTGGAAGTCTCGCCCAGCGAGGGTGCGGCCAGGGAACCGCTGCGCATGGCCTGTATTGATGCGGTGCGCGTGCTGCCGGGTGTCACTAAAGTTGCCGTTGTGCTGACCGCGCACCGTGACAGCCCCTCACGCGCCGCCCCGAAGCCGCAGGCGCATCATCATGATCATGCGCCGGGTCATAATCACACCCACGCCCCCAGGCCGGCCGTGAAACAGGCGGCGAAAGCAGGCGAAAAACAGACCATTCCCGGCATCAAGGCGATCATTGCGGTCGCCAGCGGCAAGGGCGGCGTCGGGAAATCCACCACCGCCGTCAATCTGGCGCTGGCGCTGGCGGGCCTTGGGCGCAAGGTCGGGCTGCTGGATGCGGATATTTACGGGCCGTCGATCCCGCGCATGCTGGGCCTGAAAGGCAAACCATCGACCACGGACGGGCACAAGCTGCTGCCGATGCAGAATTACGGCGTCAAATGCATGTCGATCGGCTTTCTGGTGGATGAGGACACACCCATGATCTGGCGCGGCCCGATGGTGATGAGCGCGCTGACCCAGATGCTGAACGATGTGGCGTGGGGCGAGCTGGATATACTGGTGGTTGACATGCCGCCCGGCACCGGCGATGCGCAACTGACACTGGTTCAGAAGGTACCGCTGGCGGGCGCGATCATTGTCTCGACGCCACAGGAAATCGCGCTGATCGATGCGCGGCGCGGCCTGAAAATGTTCGAGACCACCCATGTGCCGATCCTGGGCGTGATCGAAAATATGAGCTATTTCGTCAGCCCCGAAAGCGGCGAGAAGCATTATATTTTTGGCCAGGGCGGCGCGCGCGCAACGGCCGAAAAGTATGGCTGCGACTTTCTGGGCGAAGTGCCGCTGCATCAGTCCATCCGCGAAACCTCGGACGCAGGTACGCCCATTGTCATCAGCGCCCCCGCCAGCGCGCAAGCCCTGATCTATCGCGACATTGCCGAACTGGTGGCGCACAAGCTCGACGCCGCCAGAAACGCGCCGGGCCGCGTCGCGCCGCGGATAGTGATTGAGTGAAGAGGGCTTGCAGCCCCCTCACATATTCGGATAGTTCGGCCCGCCCGCGCCCTCTGGCACGGTCCAGTTGATATTCTGGGCCGGGTCCTTGATGTCGCAGGTTTTGCAATGCACGCAATTCTGCGCATTGATCTGAAAGCGCGGATTGGAACCATCCGCGTCGCGCAGCACCTCATACACGCCGGCCGGGCAATAGCGCTGCGCAGGCTCATCATATATCGGCAGGTTTTTGGCGATCGGAATTGACGGATCGCGGAGAACCAGATGGCAGGGCTGGTCTTCCTCATGATTGGTGGCCGACAGAAACACCGAACTGGGCTTGTCGAACGACAGCACCCCGTCGGGCCTTGGATAAGCGATGGGTTTGAATTTCGCGGCGGGCTTTAGGGCGGCATGATCGGGCTTGCCATGTTTCAGCGTGAACGGCAGGCCAATGCGCAGCGCGTTCATCCACAGATCCAGGCCGAAAAAACCCATGCCGGGAATAAGGCCGAAGCGCGACCATAGCGGCTTGGCGTTGCGCACCTTGTACAGGTCCTTATAGACCCAGCTATCGCGATAGGCCTGTTCATAGGTGGCGGGTTCATCGTGGCTGCGCCCCGTCTGCACGGCGGCGAACACGGCTTCGGCGCCCAGCATGCCGGTTTTCATGGCATTGTGGCTGCCCTTGATGCGCGGCACATTGACAAAGCCAGCCGAACAGCCGATCAGCGCGCCGCCGGGAAAGGTCAGTTTCGGCACCGATTGCAGGCCGCCCTCGGTAATGGCCCGCGCGCCATAGGCCACGCGCCGCCCGCCCGCCAGCATGTCCGCGATCACCGGGTGATGTTTGAGGCGCTGCAATTCATCGAACGGCGAGACATAGGGATTGGCGTAATTCAGATGCACGACAAAGCCGATGCTGATCTGGTTGTTCTCCATGTGATAGAGAAACGTGCCGCCGCCGGTGCTGTTGCCCAGCGGCCAGCCGAAACTGTGCATCACCAGCCCCGGCTTGTGCTTGGCCGGATCGATGTCCCAGATTTCCTTGACGCCGATGCCGAATTTCTGAAAATCGCTGTCCTTGTCGAGCTGGTATTTCTGAATGAGTTGCTTGGCCAATGATCCGCGCACGCCTTCCGCGATCAGCGTATATTTGCCGCGCAGCTCCAGCCCCGGCGTATAGCTGTCCTTGCGCTTGCCGTCCTTAGCGATGCCCATATCGCCGGTGGCGACGCCGCGCACCGAACCATCGTCAGTGTACAGAACTTCTGCCGCCGCAAAGCCCGGATAAATCTCCGCTCCCAGCGCCTCGGCCTGTTGCCCCAGCCAGCGGCAGACATTGCCGAGGCTGACGACGTAATTGCCATGATTGTTCAACATTGGCGGCAGCAGAAAATTCGGAATGCGTAAGCTGCCCGCCGGGCCGAACACGTAAAACCGGTCATCGATCACCGGCGTGTTGAGCGGCGCGCCCATCGCCTTCCAGTCGGGGAACAGCTCATTCATTGCAATCGGGTCCATCACCGCGCCCGACAGAATATGCGCGCCGATCTCGGAGCCTTTTTCCAGAACGCAGACGGAAATTTCCTGGCCGGTTTCGATGGCGAGCTGGCGCAGGCGGATGGCGGCGCTGAGCCCGGCGGGCCCGCCGCCGACGATCACCACGTCATATTCCATGAATTCGCGTTCTGTTGCTGCTGTGCCGCTCATGTTTTGTCCTTGTCCTGCTTCTCGGTCCTTTATATCGTTTCTAGAGTCTAATGGGTCTGAATTGAAGCAATTTCTCCCCCGCCATTTTCCATCACGTATCTTGACTATATTCCCTCCATGGAATATATCCCCTGTATGGAATGGCAAGTTCTCGCTGACGAGGAGTTTGCGGCATGGTTTGAAAGACAGCCAATTGGCCTTCAGGATGAAATCCTGATCAATCGCAATCTTCTCAAACAATACGGCCCGAAGCTTGGCCGGCCGCGTGTTGATACCGTCAAAGGCTCGAAGTTTACCAACATGAAGGAACTTCGTATCCAATGGAAAGGCCAGCCGTGGCGCATATTGTTCGCCTTCAATCCCAAGCGCCGCAGCATCTTATTGCCTGGCGGTAATAAGCAGGGCAATAGGCGCTGGTACGATAAAAACATTCCCATCGCGGATGCGCGATTTGAACAACACCTAAAGAGCATGGAGAAAAACAATGGCCATTGATTTTGATAATTTTATCAAGTCGCTGCCGAAAAAGCGGCAGGCGGAAATTGCAAAACGCAGCGCAGAACTCATTGCGGAGGAAGCAACCCTTCAGGAAATCCGCAAGGCGCAACGCCGCAGCCAGGCGAAGGTGGCGAAGACATTGCAGATCAATCAGGCGGCGGTGTCCAAAATCGAAAGCCGGACGGACATGTATGTCAGCACACTGCGCTCTTATATCGAAGCGATGGGCGGCAGCCTGGAGATTATCGCCAAATTCCCCGGCAGCCCGCCGGTGCATATTTCGCAGTTTAAGGAGCTGGAATAGTTACTTGTAAAACTCCAACTTTGCTCCATGTGAACCCATTCCAAAGGTAAATAAATATTCCTTTGGGGCGGGACGTGCTTCATGGAGTTTCTTTAGTACCCTCTCAACATCCTCTCGTACGCGTTTGGCAAAGTCAGCGGTTCGAATTTTTGTCTCCCAATCTAAAAGTAGTCGTTCACCAAGATGATCATACAGCTTGTCGTTAATATCACGTAAGTAGGAATCTTTGATCGTTCTGGATTTGCCATGTGCAATTGAATCTCTGAATGTAAATAACTCAGAGATAGTACTGCGTGGCCTTTTACCTTGTGGAAAATCCACTTTCAACTCTTCGCAAAGCAAAGCAAATTTTGCCAGGGGCGGAAGCCTTTCTATGTCATTCCAGCAAGAAAAAATCTTCTCTCCGGTATGGTTCAGATACGCCTCGAAAGTAAAAGCAGTTAATATTACACTCGAAAGAAACTGCCATGACGATGCTTCGGATTCGCATAATCCTTTTTCGAGGACACAAGATGACGCATGCCAAAGTTCAGAGTAGGTGTGAACCGTTCGCTCTTTTGTTACCGAGGCTTTTTTGGGTTTAGTCATATCTTCGAAAACCCGCAGAAAATGGTGCCGCCTGCGTGACTCGAACACGCGACCCCCGCATTACGAATGCGATGCTCTACCAGCTGAGCTAAGGCGGCCTGATTGGTTCCGTTAACGTGCTCTATCAAACCGGAGCGGCATGCGCAAGCAATCCCGTATCCCGGGAAATTTCTCCCGATGGCGTTTTCCCCGTGGCGAGCCATTTTATGCTGTCAAATTCGCCACAGGACGGGCATTGCATGCGCCATGCCGGAGCCTGTTTGCCGCAGGCCTGACACTGCCAGGCGGGATCGGGCGTGGCCAGCGGTGCGCGGGCCAGCCACTTTTGGGCTTCGGGTGCGCCCATGCCTTGCGTCTGGGCCAGTTGCGCCATCAGTGTGCAGACACGCTGACTGGCGTCTGAACCGGACAGCGGGTTCAGCAATTCACGCGCGCGCGCGGTTTCGCCTGCCGCCAGGGCGGCCTCGGCCCCCAGCAACCGGCTTTCTGTATGTTCAGGATTTGCCGCAATCAGCCGGCGCATCCGCACCACCCGTTGGGCGGGTGTTTCAGTGGGGATCAGCGCGGCATAGGCCACCGCCAGATCAGGATGCGGGGCCTGCGCCCAGGCCTTTTCCAGCAATCGCGCCGCCTTGTCCGGCTTGCCGGACTGGGCCAGCAACTTTGCGGCCAGAATGGCGGCGGGGGTCAGATCGGGCGCGCCTTTCAGGGCGGTCTGTGCGGATGCCAGGGCCTGCATGTCGGCCCCCTGTTCCAGCGCCTGACAGGCTTCGGCATAGGCCAGAAGGGCCTGACGGCGGGTGCGTTCGGGCCTGGTGATCAGTTTGGTCTGAACGGCGCGGCCAAGGGTTTCGCGCGCCTGCGGCCAGGCCCCGGCGGCGCATTCAATTTCGAATTTATGGCGGATCAGCCACGGACTTTTGGGTTGCAGTTTCATGGCCCGGTCCACCAGCCGTCCGGCATAATCCCTGTCGCCCTGCCGCATGGCTTGGGCCAGCAGGCCGCGCAGGCCCAGAAATTCGGTTTCGGGCGCCGCCAGCATGGATTGAAAATAGCCCCGCGCCGCCGGTTCATCGCCGCGCAGTTCTGCGGCCTGGGCCTGCATCAATAACGAAAGCGGCGCGCCATGCAGCAGCCGGGCGGCGCGCGCGGCATAGCGTTTGGCGTCATTCGCATTGCCCGCCGCAATCGCCGTCATGCCACGGGTCAGCGCGTCAATGCCGCTATTCTGGCGCGTGAGTTGCCCATGCGCCCCGCGCCAGCGGTCATAAACCCAGAATGGCAGGCGCAGCAGCGCATATAACAAAATTCCAATCGTCAGCAGCAGCGCAATGCTGCTTTCAATGCGATAGCCCTGCCAGTCCAGCTCCAGCCGGCCGGGATTATCCGCAAGCCACGCAACGGCGGCGGCAATCACCACCAGAAGGATAAACGGCCGCAGCAGCCGGATCATCGGTGATCTATTCTCCCGCATTTTCAACAGGCGTCACAGGCGTGGAAGTTGCCGCTTCATTCAGCCGCTGGGTTAATGTTGCGCTCAGTTGCGCCAGTGCCTGCTCCGCCGCCAGCCGCGCGCGGGCATCGCTCAGCCAGGGCGCCGCCGCCTTTGCTGCTGCATCCTCCAATTCCCCCAGTTCTTTCACAGCCGCGTCCAGATCGCCTTCTTCAAGACGCATCTGCGCGCGGGCCACACGCGATGGGGCGTCCAGGCCTTCGCGCTCGCCCAGCGGGCGGATCATGACCAATGACATGACAAGGGCATAGATGCGGCCAGCCCAGCCCGGCGCAACATCTGATGCGGCATCGGCGCGCACAATGGCCGCCGCTGCCGTATTAAAGCGCGCCAGCAGAATGGCGCGTGCCGGAATACCGGTTGTGGCGCGGGTGCGTAATTGCGCAATCGACGGATCGGGTTGGGCGGCATCCAGTAATTTGTCCAGACTTTCCAGTTCCACCGCAAACGGCCCTGAACCATTTAGCGCGCGTTCCAGTTCGCGCAGGCCCAGCGCATAGGAAATGCGTTTTGCGTCGCCGCCCAATGGCTGCGCCGCCTGAATGGCTTCCAGCGCGGCAAGGCGCGCATTTAATGCGGTCATGGCGGTGTGGATCGCATCCAGGCTGCCGGATATTGTGCGCACCACGCCATCCAGTTGCGATATGGCGCCAGCATCAGCAGGGTTTGCGGGAACCGCTGCTGCGAATTTAAGCTGTTCGAATTCCGTTTCCAGCGCTGCCAGCCGTGTTGTCACCTGCGCCAGTGCATTGGCAACGGGTACAGTGATCTCACGTTCCATGGTCGCTGTAACCGCAGCTTGCGGCCCCGCAGGCAGGGGCAACGCCGCCGATTGCGGCGGCAGATCCAATATGGGTTGGGAAATTTGCCGCAAGGACCACCAGCCCCACGCGCCAGCCAGTACAATGCCGGCGGCAAGCAGGCCAAGCGCGATCCGCCGCAATGATGCGCGCCAGCCAGTTGACGGATGTGCTTCTAGTTTTTCCAATGCTTCCTGCATCACTCTGTTCAATTCACTGCGCCAGCAAGGCAAGCATTGCAGACTGCGATGGCGCGTCTGCAACTTTCACCGTCCGCCACGGAAGTTTATCCGCCACTTCGGCAACGGCTTCACTCAGGCAGAGTGCGCGGATGCGGCGGCAGGCTTCGGTCAGGCGGTTTTCAATAATCAGATCGGTAAAAATCTGCGCTGTCCGGGGCGAATAAAACAATACGCCATCCAGTTCACCGTTGCTGAAATGGGCAATGGTGGGTTCGCTCAGGCGCGTGGCTGGTTCGGATTCGTACAGACGGACGCGAAAGACGTTGAAGTTTTCCTTTTGCAGCAGATCCTTCAGTTCCCGCGCCACGACGGTTCCTGAAATATGCATTAAAATGCCCTCTTCGGGCTTTAGGGACGCCGCGACCAGTTGCGCGAGGGATATGACATCGCCGCCTGCGGCAAATACCTTGCGAAAGCCCATGTCGCGGGCAATGGCCGCACTGGCTTCGCCGACCGTGAATACGGGCACACGCCGGTTCAGAGAAATATCTGAAAAGGCGCGCACGCCGTTGGCGCTGCTGAACAAAAGCGCCTGCACACCCTCGGTATCCAGCAGCACGTCATCGAACGGGGTGATACGCAACATTGAATCGATCAATGCGTCATGCCCAAGCGCGCGCACCGCCTCGGCCAGCGGTTCGGCGTCTTCTTCGGGCCGGGTGATCAGATACCGCATGTCATCTTCCTTTTTATGGTAAGGCCGTGAAAAAATCATCGCCGCCGCGCATGCGCAACTCCACCCCCGCATCAAAGCCCATCCGGGACGCATCGGCAAGACTACCATCACGCACCGCCTCAAACAATTGTGTACCGTCGGGTTTGACGATCTGCCCGCGCAGATGCAGCTTTCCGTCGGGCATGATCTGCGCCAGCGCCGCTATGGGGGTGCGGCACGACCCATCCAGCGCCGCCAGAAACGCCCGTTCGGCCCGCACACAATATTCCGTTGGCGGATGATTTAGCGGGGCCAGCAGGCGCGCGGCGGGCGCGTCATTGATGCGTGCTTCGATTCCGATTGCGCCCTGCGCCACGGCGGGCAACATTTCGTCCGGCAGTATAACAGACATGGTGATACCGGCCAGGCCAAGCCGCTTTAATCCGGCCAGCGCCAGCAGGGTGGCGTCCACCTCGCCCGCATCCAGTTTGGCCAGCCGTGTTTCAACATTGCCGCGAAATGGCGCCACCCGCAGATCCGGGCGCAGGCGCAACAGCAGGGCCTGACGGCGCAGCGAAGAAGTGCCCACGCGCGCCCCCATTGGCAACTCCTTTATTGACGCCGCCTTCGGGCTGATCAGGACATCGCATGGGTCTTCGCGTTGCAGCAGGCAGACAATCGCCAATCCATCGGGCAGCATGGTGGGCATGTCCTTCATGGAATGCACGGCAATGTCGATATGGCGCGCCAGCAGGGCTTCTTCTATTTCCTTGGTGAACAGGCCCTTGCCGCCGATCTCCGATAGCGGGCGGTCCTGCACCCTGTCACCGGTGGTGCGGATGACCTGAATTTCCACCTGTGCGGCGCTCAGCCCCGGATGGGCGGCCAGCAGGCGCGCACGGGTTTCTTCCGCCTGCGCCAATGCCAGCGGGCTGCCCCGCGTGCCAATCCGGACCGGCAATTGCAGCGCATCAAGCATAAAAATCTCTGGCTCCTGAACAGGCGGCGAAAAATCATGTTATAAGCCGGTTGTTCCGGCAAATACAGACCGCCGGTTTTCTCATAAAAGTTACGTCCTGTATGCACCTTAAACCGCTTACGCTGCTTGGTATTGAGACCAGTTGCGATGAAACCGCCGCAGCGGTCATTCGCGGGCATCCAGACCTGCCGCGCGAAATTCTGTCCGATCTGGTGTTGAGCCAGTTTGACGCGCACCGTCCCTATGGCGGCGTGGTGCCCGAAATTGCGGCGCGCGCGCATATATTGACGCTGGACCGGCTGATTGCGGCCGCCATTGAAAAGGCCGGGTGTGGCTGGGAAGGGCTGGACGGGGTGGCGGCTACGGCGGGCCCGGGGCTGATCGGCGGGGTCATGGTGGGGCTGGTGACCGGTAAAGCGATTGCGGCGGCGCGCAATATTCCGCTGGTGGCGGTGAATCATCTGGAGGGGCATGCGCTGTCGGTGCGTCTGGTGCAGCCGGTGGCGTTTCCCTATCTGTTGCTGCTGGTGTCGGGCGGGCATTGCCAGATACTGGATGTGCGCGGGGTGGGCGATTATGTGCGTCTTGGCGGCAGTCTGGACGATGCGGCTGGTGAAGCGTTCGACAAGACCGCCAAGCTGCTGGGGCTGGGCTATCCGGGTGGTCCAGCGGTGGAACAGGCGGCATTGCGCGGCAATCCAAAACGCTTTGCCCTGCCACGGCCCATGCTGGGGCGGTCAGGATGTGATTTTTCATTTTCCGGGCTGAAAACGGCGGTGCGGCATATGACCGCCGGGCTTGGTGTTTTGACGGATCAGGACCGGGCCGATATGGCCGCCAGCTTTCAGGCCGCCACAGCCGATGTCATGATTGATCGTTGCCGAAATGCGATGGCGATGTTTCGGGAAACCCATGGTGCGGGGCTGGCGCACACGCTGGTTGTCGCGGGCGGTGTTGCCGCCAATCAGGCGCTACGCGGTGCATTAAGTGCGCTGTGCGATCAGCAGGATTTTATGCTGGCCACGCCGCCGCTGCGCCTGTGCACCGACAATGCCGCGATGATCGGCTGGGCCGGGATCGAGCGCCTGGCTCTGGGCCTTAATGGCCCATTGGGCGACCCATTGGACATTCCGGCGCGCGCCCGCTGGCCGCTTAATTAAAGCGCTGCAATTGCGCGCGCAGTTCGCCCTCGGGATGCGCCTGGGTGCGCACCACCAGATACCATTTACCGGTTGAAAGTGCCGCCAGCTGATCCGGGCGGATCACGGTTTTACCGGACATCAAATTATTGCGGCCCAGATCGCCCCAATTATTGCCCAGATCGATTTGCAGGGGGGCGCTTTCACCGGGGCTCGCTGGCCCGTGCATCTGCACGGCTACGGGCGGGCTATCCAGATCATAAAAGCTTACGATCCAGGACATTTGTTCGCCCATGACGGCAAGCTGCACACTGCCCAGGCCGCCGGTTTCGACGGGCGGCGCCAGATTATTGCCGCGTAATACGCCATTATAACGTTCGGGTTCCGCCAGTGCCGGCTGGCCCAGCCGGATAAGTATCAGGAGCAGGAGGCAGACTGTACCAGGCAGCCTCCTATTGATGGCGGTCAGCATGGTGTTCCTCACATCGTTCGTTTCTTTTATTTATTGGAGGACAGCATGACGCGATTTCATATGCGCTGCAAGGGGCGCTTTCTGGGCCGGAATTGTCTCAGGTAAGACGTTTCAGGAATGCTCCCTGAGCCAGTCTTTCAGTGCCGCGTCGATGCGGGTCTGCCAGCCAGCGCCGGTGGCGCGGAACCGCTGCACCACGTCACGCGACAGGCGGATGGTGATGCGTTCCTTGGTGACGGCGGCAATGGGCCTGCCGCCAACGCGCAAAAATGGCTTAACCTGTTCCCATTCTTCGTCGGTATAGGGCATGGCATCCGGGTCTGACATGGCCGCCGCCGTGATGGCGGCGTCTTCTTCGGGGGTGTTGTAGATATGGTCTGGCCTAAGTTTCGGCATAATGTCTTTCCTCTTTATCGTTGGCCTTGCGCAAGGTAATGATGCGCCGCGTAGCGCCACGATCAACATAGGCCACAAAGTATAATCGCTGCCGGATATAGCCAATTGCACTCATTCTCAGCTCACCATAATTGCGCCTTGTATCTAGCCAAATCACAGCCGTTTCCCAGGCAAGACCGCCCGCCTCGGCCAGAGATACGCCATGCTTTACTACATTGGAGGCATCCTTGGCGGGATCGAAGATAATCTCCAGCATTATTGTGCATACACCATTGGAGGATATCAAGCATTATTGTGCATACACAATCCCGGCCTAATTCACCACGCCCCCCGCGCGCAGTTTTTCGATGGCGGCGGTGTCATAGCCCAGTTCGCCCAGCACCTCGGATGTGTGCTGGCCGGGTTCGGGCATGGGGCGTTTGGGGATGATGGCTTCGCCGTTGAAGCGCACGGGGGAGGCGATGCCTTTTACCGTGCCGCCTTGCCCGTCCGGCACGTCGATGAACGCGCCGGAGGCATGCGCCTGGGGATCATTCACCACCTGGCTGGGATGCAGCACGGGGGCCCAGACCAGATCGGCGTCGTCGAAAATTTTGCCCCATTCGGCCAGGGTGCGTTTGGCAATGGCCTCGTCGAACATTTTCACCATGACGGCGGCGTTTTCCTTGCGGTCGATGGGCGTTTTGAAGCGCGGATCATCCAGAATTTCCGGGTGTCCCACCACTTTGCAGATATC
The DNA here is from genome assembly GCA_049325255.1 of Pseudomonadota bacterium. Lineage (GTDB taxonomy): Bacteria > Pseudomonadota > Alphaproteobacteria > UBA11222 > UBA11222 > UBA11222. The sequence goes on from JBMOMW010000056.1 coordinate 63,343, forward strand.
GCCAAAATCGGTTTTGTTGCCGCGCGGGATCAGCATCAGCCATTCGCCATCAGACGTTTTATAGAAATTGCGGGTGGCTTCATCGGCGCGTTCGCGCGGCGGGGTCGATGACAGCTTGCCGAAATGCATCTGTGTGGCCATGTCGGAGGCCAGCGCGAAAATACCGGTGCGCAACAGCGAAGTTTCGACGAGCATGCCCCGGCCAGAGCGGTCGCGCGCATAAAGCGCGGCCAGAATGCCGCTGACCGTGGTGATGCCGGTGATATGATCGCCCACGGCGGCGCGCAGCGGGATCGGATCGGCCCCCTTGGGCGCGATCATGCGCGCGAGGCCCGAGCGCGCCCAGAACGCCACAATGTCAAAACCGGGGCGGTTGGTTTCCTCGCCCTGTAATCCGTAGCCAGTGACGCTGGCATAAATCAGCCGGGGGTTTGCAGCAGAAATGGTTTCATAATCCAGCCCCGCGCGTTGCAGGGCGGCGGGGCGCACATTGGTGATAAACACATCTGCGGATGCGATCATTTCGCGCACGATTTTTGCGCCCGCCGCATCGCGGATATTGACCGCCACGCCGCGCTTGCCGCGATTATCAAACGCGAACATCGGATTACCGGTCAGTTTGTTGCGCGAAACGCCCTGAAACGCCTTGCGCACGGGATCGCCGCCAAGCTCTTCGATCTTGATGACATCGGCCCCCCAATCGGAGAGCACCATGGCGGCGGACGGCGCCGCCATATAGGTTGCCAGTTCAACGACTTTTACGCCTTCAAGCATCTGCTGTTCCTTTCTTATTTTTTATTCATCAGTACGCGGTCATACAGCTCATACAGGGCAAAGCCGCTGAACATCGCCAAAACAAAAATGATCGCCTCGCTGCGCCCCAGCGCCAGCACCGCCAGCGCCGGGCCGGGGCACAGGCCCGCAATGCCCCAGCCAATGCCGAACAGGCCGCCACCAAGGATCAGCCGCGCATCCAGATCGGTGCGCGTGGGAACCTGAAACGCATCCGCCAATACAGGGCGCGGACGGCGTAACACCAGGCGATATCCAATGGCGGCAACGCCCGCGCCACCACCCATGACAAAGGCCAGGCTGGGGTCCCAATTGCCCGCCAGATCAAGGAATGAAAGAACTTTGGCGGGGTTCACCATCTGCGCAATGGTCAGGCCAATGCCGAATATTATGCCAACTGCAAAGGCGGAAATAATTTTGTTCATGTCACGCCCCCAGCAGATGACGGATGATATAAACCGTCGCAAATCCGCTGAACATGAACGCCACTGTTGCCACCATTGAACGCACCGACAGACGCGAGACGCCACACACCCCATGACCACTGGTGCAACCACCGCCCAGCCGCGTGCCGAAACCCACAATCAGGCCAGCCGCCGCCAGCGCAAATGGCAATGAAACTGGAAACTGAATATCGGGCAACTGCCCACCCAGCGCCTTATAGACCAGCGGCCCGCAAATCAGCCCCAGCACAAAGGCCAGCCGCCATTGCCAATCGCCTGCAACCGGCACAATCAGCCCGCCCGCAATACCGCTGATACCCGCAATGCGGCCATTCAGCAGCATGAACAAAACCGCCGACAGGCCGATCAGACTGCCGCCTATGAATGCGCTGATAGGGGTGAAATTTTCCATTTGTTACTTCCTCTAATCAAAATAATTTCAGACCATAATAATTTCAGACCGGGGGCGCGCACTTCGTCATTGCGAGCGAAGCGCGGCAATCCAGAGTCGCAAACACAGGCCTTTGCGTGAGACTCTGGATCGCCACGCCGCTTCGCGGCTCGCGATGACGCATTAAGCTACGCCATCACCCCGGCCAGTTTCGCAATGCCGTCAAGACGGATTTTGAATTCGTCCAGCCCGCGCCCGCCCACCATATGCACCACCTGTTCAACACCTGCATCTTCATAGCGTTTGAAACGATCGGCATCGCGCGCAGGGGCGTTCGGCATCACATAGATTTTGACATCCTTGCGTTTGCGTCCGGCATTGGCCAGCAATTCATCCAGGCGCTTCAGTTTGGCGGGCATATCCTCCGGCATCAGGCTGGCGCCTATCCAGCCCTGGCCGATATCGGCCACCCGCTTTAACGCCGGTTCGCTTTCCCCGCCAAAGAAGATCGGCGGATGCGGTTTTTGCACCGGCTTTGGGTTTTGCAGGCTGGGCGGCAGGGTGAACAGTTTGCCCTTATGCTGCGACACCTCATCACACCAAAGGGTCTTCATCACCTCAATACATTCGCGGGTGCGTGTGCCACGATCGGCAAAGGGAATGCCCAGCGCGTCAAATTCTTCTTTCAGCCAGCCGACGCCGACGCCGAGATTAAGCCGTCCGCCGGAAAGATAATCCACATCCGATACGGCCTTGGCGGTGTAGACCGGCTGGCGTTGCGGCACCAGGGCGATGGCGGTGCCGATGCGGATGCGCTTGGTGTGCGCGGCCAAAAAGGCCAGCGCGATAAACGGGTCCAGCATGCCATGGCGAAAGCCGGTGATCTTGCCATCTTCCGAATAGGGATAGCGCGAGGCATATTCCTCAAAAAACAATACATGTTCGGGTACCCAGAGGGCGGCAAAGCCGCGCTCCTCGATGGCCTGGCCCATGGCTGCTATCTGATCTGGCGGCGTTGCGCCGCTGGTGCTGCAAAAAATACCGACCTCAACCATGCTTGTCTCCATTTAGTGTTATTTTGATTAAGTGTACGGCGCTGTGCTAGCCTTACGCAACCATAAGCCACATATCAGGGAGGCGAACATGCAGTACGGCATTTCCATGTTTCCAACGGATTACTCCATTACCCCCGCCGATCTGGCGGTTGCCGCCGAAGCGCGCGGCATAGAATCCATCTGGTTCCCGGAACATTCGCATATTCCCGTGTCGCGCAAATCACCCTGGCCGGGCGGGCCGGAGCTGCCCAAACCCTATTATGATGTGATGGATCCATTTGTGGCGCTGGCCACCGCCGCCGCCGTGACGAAAAAGATCAAGCTGGCGACGGGCATCTGCCTGGTGATCCAGCGCGATCCGATCCAGACCGCCAAGCAGATATGCAGCCTGGACACGCTGTCCGGCGGGCGCTTTCTGTTTGGTGTCGGGGCGGGATGGAATGCCGAGGAAATGGCCGATCATGGCACAAAATTTGAGGAACGCATGGATGTGATGCGCGAACGCATCGCGGCGATCAAGCTGATCTGCTCCAAGAGCAAGCCGGAATATCATGGCAAGCATGTGAACTTCGAGCCGTTCATGACCTGGCCGAAAACCGTGCAGAAACCGCACCCGCCGGTGCTGGTGGGCGGCGGCTATCCGCATGGCGCGCGGCGTGCGGCGGAATATGGCGATGGCTGGATGCCGATAACCGGGCGCGGCGACATCATCGCCGCCATTCCGAAATTCCGCCAGATGGTGGCCGAAAACGACCGTGACCCGGATTCGGTTGAAATCACCGTATTTGGCGTTGCGCCGGACGCCGAAAAAATCAAACCCTATGGCGATGCGGGTGCGAAACGGGTGATTTTCGGGCTGCCGTCAGAAGGGGCCGATACAATCATGCCGCTGCTCGATAAGATGGCCGAAGTCATGCGGAAGGCAAACTGAGGAACACAAAATGCAGCTAGGAAAATTAGGCGTCTGGCAGTTTACCGATGGCATGACGGCGGCCGAAGCGGCGGCGTTCGCCCAACGGGTTGAAAAATGGGGCTATGGCGCGCTGTGGATTCCCGAAGCCACCGGGCGCGAGCCGTTCGCCCATGCGGCCTGGCTGCTGGCCAACACCAAAAAGCTGATCATCGCCACCGGCATCGCCAATATCTATGCGCGTGACGCGCGCGCCTCGGTCAGCGGCCAGAATACACTGGCGGAACAATCTGGCGGGCGTTTCCTGCTCGGGCTGGGCGTGTCGCATGCGCCGCTGGTGGAAGGGGTGCGCGGGCATAGCTATGGCGCGCCGGTGGCCACGATGAAGGCTTATCTGGAAGCCATGAAAGGCGGCGCGCCCTTTAGCGCCGTACCGCCCGCCGAGGCGCCACTGACGGTCATCGCCGCGCTTGGCCCCAAAATGCTGGAACTGGCGAAAACCCATACGGCGGGCGCGCATCCCTATCTGGTGACGCCCGAACATACCGCGCGGGCGCGCAAAATTCTGGGCGCGGGTCCGATGCTATGCGTGGAACAAATGGTGCTGGGCGAAACCGATCCGGTCAAGGCGCGCGATGTGGCGCGCAAGACCATCGGCTTTTATCTGGCGCTGCCCAATTACCGTAACAATCTGCTGCGGCTGGGTTATAGCGCGCAGGAAATTGATGACAAAAGCGACCGGGTGACGGATGCGATTGTGGCCTGGGGCGACGCCAAAAAAATCCGCGAACGGATCGATGCGCATTTTCAGGCTGGCGCCAGCCATGTCTGCATTCAGGCGATCCCGCCCGATGGCGGCCGCATGGCCGATGATGCGCTGCTGGCTGAACTGGCGCCGGGCGGGTAGGGTTGCGCTTCAAGCTGAACAGAAAACGGTCTAACGCAGGCTGGCGGTTTGCGAGGGTTTTTGCGCCAGCGCCGCACGTTCTTTGCCGACGGCGTCACGCAGTTTTCTGAACTGCGTCAGTTCGCTGCCCGATAGCGCCTGTGCGGTTGGCAGCTTCATGCTTTGCGGGTTGACCTGGTTGCCATAGGCCAGCACTTCGTAATGCAGATGGGGGCCGGTTGAACGCCCGGTTGACCCGGTATAGCCGATGATCTGGCCCTGTTTGACGCGCATCCCCTTGCGAATGCCCTTGCCGAAGCCGGACAAATGTCCATATGCGGTGCTGTAACCATCATTATGACGTATACGGATATATTTTCCGTAAGCGCCATTCCAGCCTGCCATTTCGACAAAGCCCTGGCCGGCCGCCATGACCGGCGTGCCGGTTGCGGTGGCGAAATCCAGGCCTTTATGCATGCGGGTATAGCCCAAAATCGGATGTTTGCGCATGCCAAAGCGCGATGAAAGTTTCGCGCCGTCCACCGGCGTTTTCATCAGCGCTTTTTGCGCGCCATGACCATTCTGGTCGAAATATCCCGGTTCTGCGTCACCACCGGGCGCAAAGCGGAACAGTTCCTTGCGTTCATTGCCAATCGTCAGCGCTGCATAGCGGATGGCGCCGGTGCGCGCCACGCGGCCATTTTCATCCATGTCGCGATCATA